>JBBALV010000011.1:0-72706 GCA_040402815.1 Flavobacterium sp. | reverse complement strand
GTTGAGGTGGCTTTATATTTCGTTGACATAATATATTAAAAAAACAAAACTACACATTTCTTGTTGCATTACGATACTCTCGTTAATGGGCACGGATTGCAAATCCGCGCTATCCTACTAGAGGCATTTATTGCATATCCGAGCCATCGGGTTTACTTCGTCTGTTCGCTTTCGCTCGGGTGCAATCCGTGCCCACTCCAATAGGAAACTAAAACAAATTTAGTAAAAATAAAGATAAAACTATCCTACAAAAGGTATTTATTGCAAGTTCAAACCATCTAGGCACCCCTATTTTTGAGCATAAAATGTCTTTTACTTATACATAGCAACTCCTCATATAAAGCATAGTTTCGGTATATTCAACTTGTATTTCAATCATAGTGACTCTATACTGAGTCTATAATGACTCTATAGTGACTCTATAAAAAATAAATTTTTCATAGAGTCACTATAGACCTATTATATAAGTAATATACATTCAATAGCTCGTCAATAGCAATATTGTATGAAGTATTTAGGGAACAACAATAACTCAACGTAAGGATTTTTAAAGACTACTGTTACCAGAAAGGTATAACAAAAAAAAAGCCCACTAAAATTAATATTTAGCAGGCTTTTGAATTTTTATAGTATAAGGTTTATCGGTTCAATACTTTAATATGGCTTTCATCTATATTGTAATATTTTATTACGGCGTTGTAATCAGAGAAATCAACACTTTTAGTACTTTTTCCAGAAAAGGCACCCGGCGCGATTACAATTCTAAACGTTTGGTTGTTGATATAAGCTGGAGTTAAAGCTAAATTGTATGTTCCGCCTGCATAAATGGTAAAATCTTGTTTGCTGAAATCAAAATCGTAATCCAACTCCCCTTGTTGTAAAAATAAAGTCCTTGGAATGGATTGCCAAATCGGTGTTGTGGAATTTATAGTTCCCGTCATTCTATAAATCAAAATGTTATCGGAACCATATATATTGGGATTCAACGTTTGGTAAATGGTATAACCATCCGTCGCATTGTATCCGAAATTTACATTTTTCAATTCAAAAACTTCGGCCAATAAACCATCTTGACCTGAATTTCCTTGAGGTCCTTGTGGCCCTGAACAACTAGAAAATAGCGTTAGCACTATAACACCTATAAACAAAAAAATACGTTTCATACTGTTGTGATTTAATTTATTTATAAAAGTAGTTCAAATATTAAATCAAAAATTTATTTTAAGATAATTTTAATGAATACCTAAAATTGAATATAGTACAGTCATTAAAGTTTTTCTAATACTTTTATATTATGATTTAAAAAAAGGGGTATTAAGTGAACGCAATCTACTGATTCCAATTTGCATTGGCTATTAACTATACTAATGGATATAGAGATTCTTATTACTATTTTATAAAAAAAATAATGAAAATTATTTAATCTTTAAAAATAGTGTTACCATAAAAAGCTTCTTTTAAAGGTGCTAAATCTTTAATAATAACTTTGCTATTAAAAGCTTGAATGTGGTTGCTATGATGCGCATCAGTACCAACAAAATCTATCATTCCTTGTTCTAATAACTTTTTAGCCGTTTTAAATACATTTTCACCATAATAACCGACTGCAGATAGAAGATTTAGTTGGAATAAACATCCTGCTTTTTTTAATTTTGAATATTCAGAAAAGTTTTCATGGTAAAATTGATATCGTTCTGGATGAGCAAGAACAGGTATATATCCCGCAATTTGAAGTTCAAATAAAATATCATAAAGTTGAATTGGAGCATTTAAATAAGACATTTCAACAAGAACGTAATTATCTTTTAAAGTCAATAATTTTTCGCTTTTAAACGTTTTAACAAAAAAATCATCCATTAAATATTCTGAAGCAACTCTGAAAGGTATAGTAATATTATTTTCAATTAGTATTTTTTGGGTTTCAGCATGTTTTTCAATAATAGTTTCTTTTGTGTTTTCCCATACATATTGAATAGTATGCGGAGTTGTTATAATATCTTTAATACCTAATTCTATAAATGAATTAGTTAAAAATAAAGAGTCTTCAAATGTGTTAGCACCATCATCAACACCAAAAATTATATGTGAATGTATATCAATATAATTATCAGGAATTAAATCTTTAAGAGCAGGTTTTGGTTTATTAAAAAATATCAAATTTTGAGAATCTTTAAATTAATTAATAAGATGATGAAACAATAATTTTAACCCTTGATAAAAAAAAATGCACCAAATATAATTTTGATGCATTTATTATTTTAGTTCAATTTTATACTTTTCTTTTTTTAAATTTCAATTGATAATACGCAAATATCAAACCAAAGAAAGCTATCAAAATTAATTTGCTATTAATATCCGCAGGTGGATCAGTTGTTCCAGGGTCAGTTGCGTCAGGATCAGGTAATTGAGCAAAACTAACAAAACTAAATGTTAATAATACTAACGATAGAATGATTTTTTTGTAATTTCTTTTCATAATATTAGGAGTCTTATGTCTTAAAACTTTTTGTAAAAGTATTATTTATTTTTTAATTTTAAAAAAATATCAGTATTTTTTTTTAATATTTTTTTATTACAAAAAAAAACGATTAATTTTAAGCTGCTAATGTAATTTAATTTTTCAATAAAATGTTTGCTTTATAGAACTATTTTAATTTTTTTATTTTAAAATAAAATATCATTTTATATTAATTGAATTCAGAAGTGAAAAACAAATTTACATTCGGAAATTTATTCTGTGTCATTTGAATTGTAAAATCCGAATCAGCAAGAAAAACCAGTTGATTGTACTTATCTTTGGCTAAAAATTTCTGTTTTATTCTCTTAAATTCTTTGAATTCTTCACTTTTGAAATCTTTAGGTTTTACCCAACACGCTTTATGAACGGGAAAATTTTCATAGGTACATTTTGCTCCATATTCATGTTCTAATCGGTATTGAATTACCTCGTATTGTAATGCGCCTACTGTTCCAATTACTTTTCTATTATTCATTTCTAGAGTAAAAAGTTGAGCCACACCTTCATCCATTAATTGATCTATACCTTTGTCTAATTGCTTTGATTTTAATGGGTCAGCATTATTGATATATCTAAAATGTTCAGGAGAAAAACTTGGGATTCCTTTAAAACTCATAATTTCACCTTCGGTCAAGGTATCTCCAATTTTAAAATTTCCAGTATCGTGTAAACCAACTATATCACCCGGATACGATATGTCTACAATTTCTTTTTTCTCTGCAAAAAAGGCATTTGGACTTGAAAATTTTAAATTTTTATTTTGGCGTACATGTAAATAAGGTTTATTTCTCTCAAAAGTACCGGAGACAATTTTAACAAATGCGAGTCTATCCCTATGCTTAGGGTCCATGTTGGCATGAATTTTAAATACGAATCCCGTCATTTTTTCTTCTGTTGGATCGACTAATCTGGTTTCAGAATCTTTTGGTCTTGGAGAAGGGGCAATTTCTACGAAACAATCTAAAAGTTCTCGAACCCCAAAATTATTTAAAGCCGAACCAAAAAATACAGGTTGTAATTTCCCATTCAAATAATCCTCACGATTAAATTTTGGATATACTTCATCAATTAATTCTAATTCTTCTCGAAGTCTGTCAGCCGGTTTTTGACCAATAATTTTTTCTAATTCTGGACTTGTAACATCTGAAAAAGCAATCGTTTCTTCTATATTTTTTCGGCTGTCGCCACTAAAGAGATTAATGTTCTTTTCCCAAAGATTATAAATTCCTTGAAAATCATATCCCATCCCAATTGGAAAACTTAAAGGTGTAACTGATAAGCTCAATTTTTTTTCAACTTCATCCATTAAATCAAAGGCGTCTTTTCCTTCCCTATCTAATTTATTGATGAAAACAATAATTGGAATATTGCGCATTCTACATACAGCAACCAATTTTTCTGTTTGTTCCTCAACTCCTTTTGCAACGTCAATGACTACAATTACACTATCAACAGCAGTTAACGTTCGAAAAGTATCTTCAGCAAAATCCTTGTGTCCGGGAGTGTCTAATATGTTTATTTTTTTTTCATCATAATTAAATGCGAGAACAGAAGTTGATACAGAGATTCCTCTTTGACGTTCAATTTCCATAAAATCAGAAGTAGCTCCCTTTTTTATTTTGTTATTTTTAACGGCTCCCGCTTCTTGTATAGCACCACCAAAAAGCAATAATTTTTCTGTCAGGGTTGTCTTTCCTGCATCAGGGTGTGATATAATTCCAAAAGTTCTTCTTCTATTTATTTCGTCAATAAAACTCATAATTGTTTATAAAAATGGATTGCAAAAGTAGTATTTATTCATTAAAATGGACTTCATATTTGAATTGTATTTTTTTTGAATTGGTTCACCCTTGTATATTTTGCCAAGTTGTTTTATTTCGAAATAGAGAATTATTTCTAAAAAATGTCGTAATTTGCTTTGAAATTAGTGTATTCCAACACGTATTCATTATAAAATGAAATCAAGATTTACTTATTTTGCATTGATTTTTTTTAGTGTTCTCTATGCGCAGCAAGAGGCGCAGTTTACGCAATATATGCACAATACTTTTAATTTTAATCCAGCATATACAGGATCTCGTGGTGCAATGACTGTTTTTGTATTACATAGAGCGCAATGGATTGGTTTAGAAGGTGCACCAGAAACGAATACCTTTTCTATCTCTTCTCCAATTGAGCGTACCAATTTAGGACTTGGAATTTCTTTAATCAACGATAAAATTGGAATTTCTAATCAAAATAGTCTTACAGCAGCAATTTCTTATTCTATTGAAACAAGTAAAAAATATAAACTTTCTTTTGGGTTGCAATGTACTGCACAATTATTAAGTGTTGATTTCAGTCGTTTAACACTCCGGAATCCCAGTGATTATGCAATAAGTCAACAAGGTTCAATTAGTAATTCATTTTCGCCTAATATCGGTGCGGGTATCTATTTTTACTCGGATAAAATGTATTTTGGATTCTCTATTCCTCATCTTTTGAATACCAAATATTATAATGATAATACGAGTGCCGTTTACATAGAGCAAAAGCATTCTTTTTTTATGGCAGGTCGTGTATTCGATTTAAATCAGAATAGTAAATTTAAGCCTGCAGTTTTGTCTAAAATTGTTCCTGGTGTACCACTACAATTGGATGTTTCTGGAAATTTTTTAATTTATGATAAAATCACTTTGGGAATGGCATATCGTTGGAATGTTGCTATGAGTGGATTGGCGGGTTTTCAAATTAATAATTCCTGGTATATTGGGTATGCTTACGATATAGAAACTACCAAATTGACACATTATAATTCAGGTTCACATGAAATATTTCTTCGTTTTGAGGTTTTAAAAAATTACAGCAAAATCATTTCGCCACGATTTTTTTAAAGTATAGTATCTATGAAAATAAAAATCCTTGTTTTTTTATTTCTAATCGCTTTTGCAACTAAAATTTATGCTCAAGAGCGTGCTTTGCAAAAGGCAAATATAGCTTATGAAAATTATGCTTATATTGATGCGTTAAAAATATATGAAAGTATTGCTGCTAAAGGTTATAAATCAGTTGAAATGTTTCAAAACATGGGAAACGCTTACTATTTTAATGGCAATTACGAAAAAGCGGCCTTGTGGTATGGCGAGTTATTTTCAATGAATGTTAAAGTAGAATTGGAATATTATTATAGGTATGCTCAAACGGTAAAATCAATTGGTAATGATGAAAAAGCAGCTACGATTCTGTCACAATTTAATCAAATTTTAAATAAAAAAAAGAACGTTAATTCAACAAATAAAGGCAATGATTATTTAAAAACGATTCAGAATAACTCCGGAAGATATACAATAGAAAATGCTGATTTCAATTCAAAATATGCTGATTTCGGCACTACTTTTTTAGGTCATAAATTAGTATTTACATCTTCCCGTGACTCTTTAAGTGTTTTTGAGTTAACTCACAATTGGACCAATCAATATTTCACAAATATATATTTGGCAAGTTTCGACTCCATCGGCAAATTTTCAAAATTAGAAAAATTAGACAAAAGCATCAATTCAAAATTCAATGAATCGAGCCCAATTTTCACTAAAGACGGATTGACTTTGTTCTTTACAAGAAACAATTATTTAAAAGGAAAACGTCGCAAAAACAGTGATAAATCGACCTTATTAAAGCTTTATAAAGCCAATTTAAAAGGAAATAAATGGACAAACGTTCAGGAATTACCTTTAAATGATAATGAATATAGTGTTGCGCATCCTGCTTTAAGTCCAGATGGCAAAACCCTTTATTTTGCGTCGAATATGCCAGGAACAGTGGGACAATCCGATTTGTTTCGCGTCACTGTTAATGATGATGGAACTTATGGAAAGCCAGAAAATTTAGGGCGCAAAATAAATACGACAGAAAGAGAAACCTTTCCATTCATAAGTGAAGAAAACGAATTGTATTTTGCTTCTGATGGACATTCAGGCTTAGGAGGTTTAGATATTTTTGTTTCAAAAATAAATGATGACGGAAGTATAGAAGAACCTATAAATGTTGGTGCACCAATTAATTCCCCACAAGATGATTTTGCGTTTTGGATGGATGTTGTAACAAGAAAAGGCTATTTTTCTTCCAACAGACCAGGAGGTAAAGGATTTGACGATATTTATAAATTTACAGAGACAATAAAATTAAATTGTGAGCAATTAATCACTAGAAAAATTACAGATGACGAAACCAAAATTGCAATTTCAAATGCAAAAGTTGAATTGTTAGACGAACAATTTCATGAGATTCAAAAACAATATTCGGATGAAAATGGACTGTATTCCTTTAAAGTGAAATGTGGTCTAACTTATTACATAAGAATTACAAAACAAGAGTTTGATACACAAGAACAGAAATTAGAAGTTGAAGATAATAAGGACTCCACTACTTCTTCAATAAAAATGATTAAAACTATTAAAAAAATAGGCGTTGGAGATGATTTGGCAAAAGTATTTGGAATTAAAACGATTTATTTTGATTTGGATAAATTTGATATTCGCCCAGAAGCAGCCTTGGAGTTAGAGAAAATAGTTGCCGTTTTGAAAGCCAATCCAACAATGAAAGTTGCAATAAAATCGCATACAGATAGCCGACAATCTTTTGAATACAATCTAATTTTATCAGATAAAAGAGCAAAAACAACAGCAAATTGGATTGTTTCTAATGGAATTGACGCAATGCGATTAACAGCCAAAGGTTATGGCGAATCACAATTAATCAATTCTTGCAGTGATGGAATTCAATGTACAGAAGAAGAACATCAAGCAAATAGACGAAGTGAATTTGTTGTAATTGCTTTATAATCCAATTATTTATCGGTTTAAGTAGCTATTATTATTGAATGGAATTTAATTTTTTGTTAATAGTAGTTAACAAACTTGTATAATGTAATTGAATTGTTAATTTTGTTGGTTGTAATAGAATTAATTTGACTATTATTTGGAATCATAAAAATACATTAAAAACAGAAAATTTATCCATAATGAAAATGAAACATTTGTTCTTCGGTTTATTATTGTCTTTCAGCTTGACTACTTTTGCTCAAGAAATTAAAAAAGAAATTTTATTCTCAATTGACGGAAAACCATATTATACCGACGAATTTTCGAGGATTTACAAGAAAAATATTGATTTAGTAAAAGATGAATCTCAAAAAGATTTGAATCAATATTTAGAACTGTTTATAGGATACAAACTCAAAATTAACAAAGCCAATAAATTAGGTTTAGAAAACAATCCAAAATATCAAGCAGAATTAAAATCTTATAGAACTCAGCTTGCAAAAAATTATTTAACTGATGCAAAAGTTACTAAAGAGCTTATTGAAGAAGGATATAATCGTTCTTTAAAAGAAATTAGAGCTTCACACATTTTAATTACAGTTGATGAAAACGCTTTGCCTGCTGACACTTTAAAAGCGTATAATCAAGCTTTAGATATTCGTAAAAAAGCAATGAATGGTGAAGATTTCGGCAAATTAGCTGAACAATTTTCTCAAGATCCTTCGGCAAAAGACAACAAAGGAGATTTGGGATATTTTTCAGCATTTAGAATGGTTTATGCTTTTGAATCAGGAGCTTATAAAACTAAAGTTGGTGAAATTTCAAATCCAATTCGTACCCGTTTTGGATATCATTTGATTAAAGTTCAAGATATTCGTGATAATCGAGGGGAAATTAATGTGGCTCACATTATGATCATGAAACCTACTGATGCAACTCAAGACGAAAAAGCAAAATCAACGATTCAAGATATTTATAAAAAATTACAACAAGGAGAAAATTTCGAAGCCTTGGCACAGCAATTTTCAGAAGATAAATCCTCTTCTAGCAAAGGTGGCGTGTTAAATAGATTCGGTTCAGGACAATTGAGCTCAGACGAATTTGAAAATGTAGCCTTTTCATTAACTAAAGAAAATCCACTTTCTGAGCCTTTTCAAAGTCAATATGGATGGCATATTGTGAAATTTATTGAAAGATTTCCAGTAAAGAAAATAGAAGAAATGCAAACGGAATTGGATAACAAAATCAGAAAAGACGATCGTTCTCGCTTGATTACCAATTCAATGAATGAAAAATTAAGAAAAGAATTTCCAATAAAAAGAGATGAAAAATTATATGCTTTAATCTCTAAATCAATTACTAAAGACTATTTAACGGATACTTGGAAATCACCAGAAGTTAAAGGTTCAGATAAAAATTTGTTTGCTATTAAAGAAAAAGCAATCACAGGAACTTCTTTTTTAAATTACATTAACACACAACAGAAAACGGCTAAAGATTCTAAAGTAGCACTTCCAAAATTAGTAGATAATTTTTATCAACAATTTGTTGATGAGCAACTTAATACTTATTATAATGACAATTTAGAAATTAAGTTTCCGGAATTTGCTAACGTGATGGAAGAATATCGTGATGGTTTATTGCTTTTTGACTTAATGGAAAAAGAAATTTGGGACAAATCGAAAAATGATACTATTGGTTTACAAAAATTTTACGAAGCACATAAAAACAGTTACGTTTGGAAAAACAGGTTAGATGTTTTGGTAACTTCTTCAACAAAAGAAGATGTAATTAAAAAAGCGATGAAAATGTTAAAAGACAATAAAACCGGTGATTTAATTAAAGAAAAATTAAATGTGAATTCAAAAGTTGAAATCATGGAAAACCAAGGGATTTTTGAAGAAGGAAATGATGTTTTACCTAAAAACGTAAAATTTATTGAAGGTGTTACCGATGTGGTGAAAACAGGGGATTATTATTATGTAACTCGTGTCAATAAAATAATTCCCGCCGGAATCAAAAAGTTTGACGAATGTAAAGGAAAAGTTATTAATGATTACCAACAATATCTAGAAGAAAATTGGGTTTCTGATTTGAAAAAAGAGTTTACAATCAATGTCAATCAAGAGGCATTTGAAAAGATAAAAAAAGAAATTAAACGATAACAACACTTCTTTTAGCATTTTTAGAACACTTTGCAACAAGTAATTTTAAAGAAATGAAAAGCCGCTTTTGAAAAGCAAAAAATTACTTTTATGATCAATATACATTCAAATATGAAATTTTTAAAAAACAGAATAAATTTAATTTTCTTAATGCTTTTATTCCCTGTAATTACATCTAACGCTCAGGAAATAATAAAAGATACTGTTGCGAAAGTAATTAGAAATAGCACGCAACGTCAAAAAATTGATGGTGTAATAGCAACTGTAGGTGATTATTTAATTTTAGATTCTGATATCGATAAAAACTTCTTAGAATTGACAAGTCAAGGTAATTCAATAAAAGATATTACACGTTGTCAAATGCTTGGAAAACTTCTAGAAGAAAGATTGTATGCTCATCACGCCGTTCAAGACAGTTTGAAAGTTTCGGATGCTGAAATTAAAAGCATCATGGATGATAAAATCAGTGTGATGTCAGAACAAATTGGTTCAATCGAAAAACTGATTAAATACTACAAAAAAAACACAGAAGAAGAATTTAGATCTTATTTTTTTGACATCCTAAAGTTGAACAAATTGACTAGTGAAATGCAAAAGAAAATTATCGATGGCGTGCAAATTACTCCAGAAGAAGTAAGGAATTTCTTTAAAAAAATCCCAAAAGAAGAGTTGCCAGTATTTGGTGACGAAATGGAAGTAGCTCAAATTGTAATTGCTCCAAAAGTAACCGAAGAAGAAAAACAAAAAGTAATTGATAAATTAAAAGGTTTTAAAAGTGATGTATTGGCTGGTGGTAGTTTTTATAGTAAAGCGGTTTTATATTCGCAAGATCCAGGTACAAAATCATTGGGTGGTTTTATGAAAATCAACAGAAAAACGCCCTTAGTAAAAGAATTTAAAGATGTTGCTTTTAGTTTAAATGAAGGAGAAGTTTCCGAACCTTTTGAAACCATGTATGGTTATCATATCGTTTATGTGGAGAAAATTCGAGGTCAAGAATTAGATTTAAGACATATTTTGTTGTTTCCAAAACTTACAGATGAAGCTATGAAAGAAGCTAAAGAAGAAATTGTTGTCATTAGAAAAAAAATTGTAAGTGGTGCCATTTCTTTTGCTGAAGCTGCTCGAAGTTCTTCAACAGAAAAGGAAACAAAAGCCAACGGAGGCGCCTTAGTAAACCCAAAAACAATGGACACCCGTTTTGAATTGACCAAAATGGATCCCAATTTATATAGTGCCGTTTCTAATTTGAAAGAGGGTGAGGTTTCATTGCCGCAAGTAGATGAAGATCAAACCGGTAAAAAAGTATATAAACTACTTACAGTAACCAATAGAATTAATTCTCACTCGGCAGATTATGCTAAAGATTATTTGAAAATAAAGGAATTGGCTTTAAAAGAAAAACAAATTAAGGCAATTGCTAAATGGACGGAAGAGAAAATAAAAGAGACTTATGTAAAAATTAATGGTGAATACAGAGACTGTGTTTTTGCTAACAATTGGTTGAAAAAATAATTTATAAATTAGTAGCTATTCATTAGCAATAGCAAAAAAAATACATAAGCAATGTCAGACGTTAACGCAATTCAAAATCTAGTTCAAAGACGAACGATACTTAAAAAAGAAATAGCTAAAATAATTGTTGGTCAAGATGAAGTGGTGGACCAAATCCTTTTAAGTATTTTTTCTGGTGGACACGCCCTTTTAGTAGGTGTTCCTGGTTTAGCTAAAACTTTAATGGTGAATACTATTGCACAAGCTTTAGGTTTGAACTTTAAACGGATACAATTTACTCCCGATTTGATGCCTTCAGATATTTTAGGAAGTGAAATATTAGATGAAAATAGACAATTCAAATTTATAAAAGGACCTATATTTTCTAATATTATTTTGGCTGATGAAATCAATAGAACACCACCAAAAACACAAGCCGCTTTATTAGAAGCCATGCAAGAACGTGCCGTTACTATAGCGGGTCATAATTATAAGCTAGATTTGCCCTATTTTGTTTTGGCAACTCAAAACCCAATCGAACAAGAAGGAACTTACCCTTTACCAGAAGCACAATTGGATCGTTTTATGTTTTCGATTAAACTCGATTACCCTTCATTTGCAGAAGAAGTACAAGTAGTGAAAAGCACTACTTCGGATAATAAAGAAACCATAAATTCATTGTTTACTAGTCAAGAAATTATTGACTTTCAACACCTGATTCGTCGCATTCCTGTTACAGATAATGTTATTGAATATGCTGTAACTTTAGTGAGTAAAACTCGTCCAGACAATCCTTTGTCTAATGATTATATTAAAAATTATATTGATTGGGGTGCTGGACCAAGAGCCTCTCAAAATTTAATTCTAGCAGCAAAAGCGCACGCAGCTTTCAATGGCAAATTCTCTCCTGATATAGAAGATGTAAAAGCTGTGGGCATTGGGATACTTAGACATCGCGTGGTGAAAAATTACAAAGCTGATGCTGAAGGAATTTCAATTGAAAAAATTATTACATCGTTATTTTAATTAAAACAAACTAAATCTGCGGCCCTTTTGGGTTTATGATATTTGGTTTTTTTTACTAATTATGAGAATTCGAGAAGCTTTATCTTTATAAATAGCTCTTAGAAAAGCAATATTCGCACATTTTTAAATTTTCAACAAAATTCTTATTCCGAATTTGATAAAATTTTTTGTTTAAATTGTTAAAAAACCAATTTTTTATTTTTATTTTTATTTTTATTCAATAAAATAGGATTAAAATCACTTTTTATCAATAATAATTTTTAGAATCATCACTTTTAATAAAAAATGAATAATTGTAGGTGAAATTGTTTAAATTTGTATCAAAAAACAAATAAACCCAATATTATTATGGCTTTCGATATTGAAATGATTAAAAAAGTATACGGAAATATGGCAGAACGTGTAGACAAAGCACGCGAATTCATTGGTCGGCCTTTAACACTTTCAGAAAAGATTTTATACTCCCATTTATGGGAAAGAACACCTTCTCAATCTTTTTCAAGAGGAAAAGACTATGTTGACTTTGCTCCTGATAGAGTAGCTTGTCAAGATGCGACGGCTCAAATGGCGTTATTGCAATTCATGCATGCTGGAAAGAAATCCGTAGCAGTTCCAACAACTGTTCATTGTGATCATTTAATTCAAGCAAAAGTGGGAGCTACAACTGATTTAGCTATTGCAAATTCACAATCAAAAGAAGTTTTTGATTTCCTTTCTTCCGTTTCTAACAAATATGGTATTGGATTTTGGAAACCTGGTTCTGGAATTATACACCAAATTGTTTTAGAAAATTATGCATTTCCTGGCGGAATGATGATTGGAACCGATTCTCACACGGTTAATGCAGGTGGATTAGGCATGCTTGCCATTGGAGTTGGTGGTGCAGATGCGGTTGATGTAATGTCAGGAATGTCTTGGGAATTGAAATTTCCAAAATTGATAGGCGTTAAATTAACTGGAAAGTTAAATGGTTGGACGGCACCAAAAGATGTTATTCTAAAAGTGGCCGACATCCTTACTGTGAAAGGTGGAACTGGTGCAATTGTTGAATATTTTGGTGAAGGTGCAATCAATATGTCTTGTACGGGCAAAGGTACGATTTGTAATATGGGTGCCGAAATAGGTGCTACAACTTCGACATTTGGATACGATGATTCGATGCGTCGCTATTTGGCTGCTACTGGTCGTCAAGATGTTGTAGATGCTGCCGATACAGTTGCCGATTACTTAACTGGTGATGCAGAAGTTTATGCCAATCCAAATCAATATTTTGATCAAGTAATAGAAATTAATTTATCAGAATTAGAGCCTTACATCAATGGACCTTTTACTCCAGATAGAGGAACTCCTGTTTCTAAAATGAAAGAAGAAGCGGCTAAAAATGGTTGGCCATTGAAAGTAGAATGGGGATTAATAGGTTCTTGTACCAATTCTTCTTATGAAGATATGGCTCGTGCAGCTTCTATTGTAGAACAAGCAGTTGCGCATGGAATTTCTCCAAAAGCAGAGTTTGGAATCAACCCAGGTTCTGAACAAATTCGATATACAATTGAAAGGGATGGTATCATTGCAACTTTCGAGAAAATGGGAACCAAAGTATTTACTAATGCCTGCGGACCATGTATCGGACAATGGGATCGTGCTGGAGCAGATAAAGGCGAAAAAAATACTATTGTGCACTCGTTTAATAGAAACTTTTCAAAACGTGCTGATGGAAATCCAAATACCCATGCTTTTGTTACCTCGCCAGAAATGGTTGCCGCATTAGCCATTTCAGGTGATTTATCTTTTAATCCAATTACAGATACTTTATTAAACGATAATGGGGTAGCGGTAAAATTACTTCCTCCTAATGGTGACGAATTACCAACAAGAGGTTTTGCTGTGGATGATAATGGATTCCAAGCTCCAGCAGCAGATGGAAGTGGTGTACAAGTAGCCGTTTCTGAAACATCAGACCGATTACAATTATTAGCTCCTTTTGATGCTTGGGACGGAAAAAATATTACGGGTGCCAAATTGTTAATCAAAGCTTACGGCAAATGTACTACCGACCACATTTCTATGGCAGGACCATGGTTGCGTTTCCGTGGACATTTGGATAATATTTCCAACAATATGTTGATAGGTGCTGTAAACGCATTCAATCAAGAAGCAAATAAAGTTAAAAATCAATTGACGGGCGAATATGCTGCTGTTCCTGCTGTAGCAAGGGCTTACAAAGCGGCTGGAGTGCCAACTATTGTTGTTGGTGATCAAAATTATGGTGAAGGTTCTTCTCGTGAACATGCTGCCATGGAGCCTCGTTTCTTGGGAGTGAAAGCGGTATTAGTAAAATCATTTGCTCGTATTCACGAAACCAACTTGAAAAAACAAGGTATGTTAGGACTTACATTCGCTGATGAAGCTGACTATGATAAAATTCAAGAAGATGACACGATTAACTTCTTAGACTTAACAGCATTTGCACCGGGTAAACCGTTATCATTAGAATTTGTGCATGCAGATGGTTCTAAAGACATTATTTTAGCCAATCACACGTACAATGACAGTCAAATTGGATGGTTTGTTGCAGGTTCTGCATTGAACTTAATTGCTGCTGGCAAAGCGTAATAATAAATTATTTATTGCATAAAAAAAGCTCAGTGAAAACTGAGCTTTTTTTATGAATTGACATCTAACTTAAATATACTACAGCTCTCTTTTAATTTCGTCTATAGTTTTGTTGGTGTAGATGAGTTGAGTGACAACCGTTTCTCGAAGTACTGCAATATCTTCGTCATAATATTTTGCCCAAGCAGTGAGAGCTAAAATATTTTTTACATTTTTAAGTCTTTTAGTAGTTTCCAGACTGTTTCTTAGAATGGCTTTTCCATCATAAGTGGCACTGTTTTTATGTTGATAGTTGGCGCTATTTTCATCAAAATTAACTTCGATAAAATAGAGTTTGTCCACGGAATTGTCAGGATAAAAAGCATCCCAAGGAGCAAAACCCAATTTTGATTTAGATGCCGTGGTGGTTTCCATCGGAATTAACCGCCATTTGCTATTGGCCAATCGTCCCCAATGGTTAGAAAGTCGAAACATTCCTTTTTGGGAATAATAATATCGACTTCCGGATTCACTTTGATATTGCTCCAGCAGCCCTTCAATAGCATTCAGCGGGACTTCATTAAAAACACAAAACGTATTTTTGAAAGCATTCTTCTTGGGACGAAATGTGTTTTCCATTAAACCATATTTTCATTAAAAAGACCATCCACATAAAACCATCGGTCCTCTTCAAAAACAAAAGTAGATTTTTCGTGATGGATTTGCGCTGTTTTATTAGCATCTAAAAAATGAGCTTTGAATTCTACCGTAGTAGGTGTAGCGGCAATTACTTCTAATTTCAACCAGTGATTGCACACTGCCCAGGTGCGAATATCGGATTTTGAATAGTATTTTCTTTGAGAACTATGGGTTGTTGCTATTAGATAATCAATTGCTACTATGTTATAAGCAGAATAGCGAGAACGCATTAAGTTTTCCGCTGTTGTGGCATTTTTATCACCATCGATGTAGGGTTTACAGCAGTTTTCAAAAGGAGTGTTACTGCCACAAAAACAAAAAGACATGGCTCTATTTTGTGTATTATTCAAGTTTGCTAACTAATTTACGATGTAGTTGATTCAATAAAACTTGATAGTGACTGATTTTAATTAAGTCTTCATCCGATACAGACCGGTCGAGCAATTCATCCAATAATTCACTAGATAGTTGAAATTGGATTTGTGCGCCAATTATGTTTTTTACTACAATACAATCGATTACTGCTTGTATGCTCTTTTTTAAATCAGCGTAATAACTTTTTTTCATTATTCGTTTGCTGTTAAGTTATCAGACGAATGGTTATTATTGAACTTTTTTACAATTTCTTTTAATTTTTCTTTGCGCAATAGGATTGCTTTTTTTGCTTTATCTTGCGCCTTGTGTAGTTTGTCGTTATGAATTTTTATATTTCTATCGTTGTTTCTTCCCATTTTTAAAGTTTATCTATTTTTAAATAGCCAATATGTAGCGTATCTTCTTTTAACAACGTGGCTGATTTCGAAACTTTAATGGCATATTTCTCTTTATATTTAGGATTTAGAATATCTTTCACTTTATAGACATCATCCACATCAATACCAAATTTATCATCTATATGGGATACAGCACCTTTAAAACCAAAATGTTTATAAAACGAAGTGGCTTTTGCTTTAATGGTTGCCTCTGCTAAGGTGATGCCTGTAGTTACTATTTTGTAATGAAATTCTTCAAATTCATTAGCTTTATAACCTCCTAGATTAATAAAAAATAGTTGTGATTTGTTATCGATTTCCTTGTTATCATGTACGATGGAAATGTTGTGATTATCAACTACGGTAACTTCTCGCCAGGCATCAATATGAAAATGACCTTTTGCCTCAGGCCAAAAAGCATCTATTTCGGGTAGCAGTTCTTTAAGTGTATTTCCAACTCCAAAAAAGATATCGTGTTGTTCAGTAAATCGCCCTTTTGGTCTGCAACCTACCATTATCATAAATAATTTCATTATGTAAAATTACAAGATTTAGTGTTTACTTAAAAAAGGGGAAATCATATATTTAAAATTAGTTTTAATAACTATTTCAAATAATTTTAATTTTTAGAAAAAAATAAATTAAACATTCCTTTTTCTAAAAAAGTTGAAAGCTTTTTCATACCATTTTTTTTCCACTTTTACATCAACTCCATAACCGTAGCCGTAACCGTAGCCATAATAACCATAGCCGTAACCGTAGCCATAGCCATAATATTTATAGTAACTACTAGAAAGATTGGAATCGTTTAATAGTATAGACATATTTGGCAATCTATTTTCCTCGTATAAAGATTGTGGAAATTTAAGCATTGATTTATCTAAAACATTGGCACGTGCAACGTAAATAAATGAATCTGCATATTTGGCAACAAGCATCGTATCAGTAACTAGACTTATTGGAGCAGTATCGACGATGATATAATCAAATTGTTTCTTTAAAATAGTAAACATTAAATCCACTTTTTCATTCATAAGCAATTCAGCAGGATTAGGGGGTATTATACCTGCAGGCAATACATAAAATCCGTCGTAACCGTCTAATTTTACAATTAAATCATTTAAATCGGTATTATTATCAGAAATATATGAGGTTAAACCTTTATTAGGCAAAGTCATATATTGATCTAATTTTGGATTTCGAATATCCATACCTATCAATAAAACCTTTTTACCTGATAATGCAAAAGTTCCAGCAAGATTAACAGATACGAACGTTTTACCTTCTTTAGGAAAGGTAGAGGTTACAAAAATTGTTTTCGCAATTCCATCAAGAACATTACTAACGATAAAATCTAAATTCGTTCTTATTATTCTAAAAGATTCGGAGGTATTTGATCTACTAAACGCTTCAATCAATTGACTATTTGATTCTGCCCTTGGTATATCACCAATAAAAGGGATAGTAGTTCTACTTTCAACATCGAATCTAGTTTTTATTTTATTGTCCGATAAATCAATAAAATATATAATTAGGAAAGGAATTAATAATCCGAAAAATAAACCTATTAAATATACGATTTGTTTTTTTGGAGAAACTGCATTAGGATTTGCATAAGCTCCATCAATAATTTTAGAATTTGCAGAACTAACAGCTAATGAAATTGCATTTTCTTCCTTTTTTTGTAATAGATATAAATAGAGTTGTTCTTTAACTTTTTGTTGTCTATCAATTACTCTGTATTCCCGTTCTTGCCTAGGAATTTCTTTAATTTTACCTCCTAAAATATTCCCTTGACTACTTAAATCAAGCTGTCTAATATTTAAAGTAGCCTTTAAATTTTTGAGACTTTCCAAAATACTTGTCCTGATTTCATCTAATTGATGATCTAAGTTTACAATGGCTGGATTTACTTCTGAATTTCTTTTAAATAATTTAGCTCTTGTGGCTATTAATTTATTATATTCTATAATTAAACTTCCAGCATCCGATTGTTCAGGAATAATATTTATTGGAATTACATCGATTAATGGTTTTTTTGTTACAAAATTAATCATGTAATCGATTACCTTGATTTCAGTATTCACCTTTACTAAATTTACGTCATACTCACCCGAGGAAGCTACAAATTGCTCAGCTTCAAAAACGATATTTGTTATTTTTTCCTTTTTCTTATATTGCTCAGCTGAAGATTCAACACTATCTAATTCAATATTAAGGGAATCTATTCGTTGATTTAGGAAAAGTAAGGTTTTTTTCGCAACAATATTATTGTCGGATACAGCATCCTCATTATAATTTTGTATTATCTTATTAATAAAGTCAACACCTCTTTCTTTAATTGGGTCAATTATTGAGAGAGTGATTACACTTGTTAATTTATTAATAGGCGCAATTTCTAATCTATTTTTATATGAATTTGTTACGTATTCAAGGGGAGTAATTTCAATGTTTATCAGATTCTTATCTAAATTATTTAAATTTGAGTATGAATTAGTAAAGATCATACTTCCTAATTCATTCTTAATTAATTCACCGTAACTAAATTTTCCAATTAATGATTTATCTTTAGCATACAACTCAAATTGAGAAATTGAAATCGGCTTTAAAGTAAAAAATCCCCCTTTTTTAAAAAACAATGGGGAAGAATTAAAAAAGTTTACTTTAACAGGTAATTTTTTGTATGATTCAGAAGTTTTCACCAAACCTTCTTGGTAGTAGGTTACATTTAGACCTAAGTTAGTTATAGATTTTTCAACTAATTTTCTTGATTTTAAAACCTCAACTTCATTATCAACATTACTTTTAACACCGAAACCTAAATCACTAAAAGTTGAAATTTCTGTAGCTAGGCCACCCCCTTTTTTATCATCTTTAATTAAAATTGTGGCAGTAACTTGATATGTAGGAATGGAATATCTTAAATTGGTGTATGCTAAAAAAAGACCAATAAAAACTGATAATAGGAACCATTTCCAGTGGAATAAATATTTAAAAAATTGCTCTTGAATATTTGAATTTTGTTCCGAGGTATTATTAATATTATTTTTCATAAATTATTTTAGCATTAAAGTTACAACTGCTAACATTAAAGTTGCAACTGAAATAATGATGGATACGTTTGGTCCAACAACAGATGAGTTAATTCTAGTTTTATTAGGCTCAATATAAATTTGATCGTTTTGAGATAGATAATAAAAATCTGAGTTTATAAAATCCGTTTTAGTTAAATCGACTCTATTCATCGTTTTAACACCGTTTACTTCACGCAAAACTAAAACATTATCTCTTCTCCCATAAACAGTTAAATCACCTGCTAAAGAAATGGCATCAAGCAAAGTTACTCTTTCTGAGGAAATAGTGTAAACCCCCGGCTTATTAACTTCTCCATTTACTCCAATTTTAAAATTTAAAATTTTAATGCTAACAGTGGGTTTATTTATATACTTTTTAATTTCATCAGTAAGTTTTTTTACAATTTCTTCTCTTGTAAAACCTTCAATTTTAAAATGACCAATAACAGGGAATTCTATATATCCTTTATTATCCACCAAGTAAGGCAAACGTTCCGTAATTGTTGCTAAACTATTAAGTGGAGGAACTACTAGATTAAAAGGGACTGCAGCTTCGTAATCTTCAGCTGTTACTGTAATTGATAATAAATCATCTGATTTGAATTTTGGTTCATAATTTTTATTAGAAATTTTATTCAAAGTATCGTAGCTAGTAATTGTTTTATTATAGTAAACCACATCCTTTCTAGAAGCACATGAGGTAAGTAAAAACAGTACAAATAATGAGCCAATAAAAATATTTTTAATCATTGAAATTATATTTATTAAGATGTTTTGTTAATTTAATTCTAAGAATTAAATGCAAATATAGTGTTTATGTGAAAAAAATGAAAATTATATTACAATTTAAAAAGAAATCAAGTTAATATTAAAATTTTTAGTCTAGTGCTTCAAAAGTTGAATTTTTACTTATGAATTCAGGAACAATAACTTTCATTTTAGAAACAATTTCATTGCTTGAAAATGAATTAGCACTTTGAATTAAATCTTCTATATCAAATAAAAGATTTTCAAAATCAAAATTTAACTCCTTAGCTATCATGATTTTTTCGTGATAAGTAGGTAACGTTTTTGACGAATCATTCAATAATTCTTCGTATAATTTTTCTCCGGGGCGAAGTCCTACAATTTTAATTTCAATTTCTTTATCAGGAGTAAATCCAGCTAAACGAATCATTTTTTTTGCCAAATCTATAATTTTAACGGGTTGTCCCATATCGAAAATATAAATTTCTCCCCCATTTCCCATAGCTCCGGCTTCTAATACCAATTGACATGCTTCAGGAATAGTCATAAAATACCTAATTATATCGGGATGAGTAATTGTTATTGGGCCTCCTTCTGCAATTTGTTGAGTAAACAAAGGAACTACTGAACCATTGGAACCCAAAACGTTACCAAAACGAGTTGTAATAAATTTTGTTTTAAATTCACTCTCATTATTTTTTGTTTTATAATGAAGATATTGAACATATTTTTCAGCAATTCTTTTACTAGCACCCATTACATTACTTGGATTTACTGCCTTATCCGTAGAAACCATTACAAAACTATTAACAGCATATTCCATTGATAAATCGGTTAGGTTTTTAGTTCCCAATACATTTGCGAAAATAGCTTGTGCTGGATTATCCTCCATTAAAGGAACATGTTTATATGCTGCCGCATGAAAAACAACTTCGGGATTATATTTTTGAAAAACTTCATTTATTGCTACTTTATTTCTTATATCGGCAATTTCAGTTTTAATTTTTGTTTTAGTTTTCAATTTGTTCATCTCCAAGCTAAGATGATGCAATGGTGTCTCAGCTTGATCAAGTATGATTACTTTTTTAGGATTAAATGCCATAACCTGTCTAACTATCTCACTTCCTATAGAACCCGCAGCACCAGTAATAAGTACGATTTTGTTATTTAGTTGTGACGAAATAGTTTTATTGTCTATTATAATCGGTTTTCGCTCTAATAAATCTTGAATTTGAAAGTTCTTTACTTTATTAGAAATTTCTTTTCTATCTTCCCAGTCTGAAATTAATGGAACAGTATATACTTTATAATTAAATTCTAAGCATTCATCAACAATATTTAATTTTTCATCCTTTGTAAGGCTTTTATCGGCAATAATAAGCGCTTCTGCATTAATCGAACGCATCAAAATTGCTATTTTTTTATTCAATTTTAAAATTGGCAAATCAAATATCCGCTTAGAAGAACTTTGACTTACTTTATCAACAAAACCTACAATTTTAAATCGTGCAGGCTTTTCAGATTTAAGTGCATTAGCTACTGAAATGGCATTTGCATCTGAGCCAAAAATCAAAGCTTTCATTAAATTAACCGATTGACTTTCAGAAACGTAAGCGTCAAATGTTTGTTTAACAACTATTCTATAGATAAACAAACCACAAAATGAAAAAATAAAATTTATAAATAAACCTGTATTCATAAATAGTTTTTCAATCTTTTCAGGATCAGGATCTTGTTCAATAAAAAAAAGACTTGCAAAATTTATTAAAATTAGTATAATTAGTGTCAAAAATAATGCTATAAATATTTTTACAGCGTCAATATAAGAAGAGTGCCTAATGATACCTGAATACGTTCGTAATAACCAAAAGAAGAATAAATGTAAAATTAGATAAATTGGAATAATTATAAAAAGAAATTTTTTATGCACAGGATTTCTTCCCATTCCGTTTAGCATTTCGTAAGTAATCATGGCAGATACAGAAATAATTACCATATCTATCATTAATATTATCCAACGGGGCAAATAATTCAACGTATTAATTCGTCTCAAAGAATTAACTTTGTTGACCAACTGAGTTATAATTGAATCTATACTGGATTTTAATTTACTTTTCACTATTTATTTTTTTGAGCTAATTTATTTGCTGAAAAATTCTTGGAAGGCATCTTTAATTCTATTTCTATCAGAATCGTTTAAATTTGAACCTGAAGGAAGGCAAAGACCGTCGTCAAATAAATTTTCAGCTATTTTTGATCCATAATATGGATATTTAGAAAAAATGGGCTGAAGATGCATTGGTTTCCACAATGGGCGACTTTCAATGTTTTTTGATTCTAAGAATAATCTTAAGTCTTCACGATTCTTTCCACTTAATGGGTTAACTAAAATTGCACTTAGCCAATAGTTTGCAAAATAAGAATCATTTGGAGTGCTAAAAACGGTAACTTCATCTATATTTGATACAATATCTAAATAAAAATCGTGCATTTTTCTTCTTAAGGAAACATGTTTGTCTAAAATTTCCATTTGCCCTCGTCCTATACCTGCACAAATATTACTCATTCGATAATTATATCCAATCTCAGAATGTTGATAATGAGAGGCATCGTCACGTGATTGTGTAGAAAAAAACACAGCTCTATCTTTTAATACTTTAGTAGGAGTAACAATTGCACCTCCACCAGAAGTAGTAATTATTTTATTTCCATTAAATGACAACACTCCAATATCTCCAAAAGTACCACATTTTTGACCTTTATAACTACTTCCTAACGCCTCTGCGCTATCTTCTAAAACAGGAATTTCATATTTTTTTGCAATGGCATGTATTTCATCTATTTTGTAGGGAACACCATACAAATGAACAGCGATTATCGCTTTTGGTCTTTTACCCTTGGAAATTCTATCAATAATTGCTTCTTCTAATGCTGTTGGACAAATATTCCATGTTTCAGATTCACTATCAATAAAAATGGGTGTAGCACCTTGATACATGATTGGATTTGCGGAGGCTGAAAATGTCATACTTTGACAGATAACTTCATCTCCTGATTTTACTCCCAATAATATTAGTCCTAAATGAATTGCTGCTGTCCCTGAACTCAGAGCGCCAACAAAAACATCTTCTGATAAATAATTTTCTAAATCTTTCTCTAATCCATTAACATTAGGACCTAAAGGAGCAATCCAATTAGCGTCAAAAGCTTCATTAATATATTTTTTTTCTGTTCCTCCCATGTGTGGTGAGGATAACCAAATTTTTGAATTGTTCATTTTAAGTTAAATAAAATAGGGTACAAATATATAATTTCATGTTATAAAATCATAATTGAAAATGATAATAACACAATGTTATTAGAATTCATTTATAAAACTAATTATTATCTAAAAATTTATATGAATCAATTATTTAAAAATTGTTTTCCATAAAAAGGATAAATCACTTAAAAAATTTCTTTCATAATAGTAGTCCAGGTTCATTTTAACTTTGTCTGGAAATAGTACTTCTAAATTATATTTTTCGGGATTTACTTGTTTTGATAAAAGTTCTTCTTCATTATAATACTTCAATGATGCGGGGCAAGTTAGTCCTGGTCTTAGCTCTAATATTTTTCTGTTTTCTCCTTCTAATTTATCATAAAAACCAATGATATCGGGTCTTGGACCAACAAAACTCATTTTTCCAGTTAAAATATTTAAAAGTTGTGGGAGTTCATCAATTTTATATTTCCTAAAAAAAAAGCCCAATTTAGTTGTTTGATTATTCTTAAATGTTTTTATTTTATAAATCCAAAAAACATGACCATACTGCCCTACTCGTTCTTGAAAAAACAGTCCGAAACTATTCGTATTAATGGACGCTGCTATAATTAATAGTATAAGAAACGGCATCAATATCAGCAACGAAATTAATGAAACTAAAATGTCAAAAATCCTTTTTTTTATCATTTCAAAACCACTTTTTTACATGAACATATATTATTCCAACATATTCGTGAATGCCTTTTTCCATCATTTCCATTTTTCCAATGGAAGGTGAAAACCATTTCACAGATTCATCATAATCTTTTTTTACATAATTGAATGTTGGTGCTGCAAAGCAATTTAATTTTTGAGCTTTAAATAACAGTACAGCTCTAGGCATGTGCACTGCACTTGTTACAATTATTATATTTTTCATTGAACCAAATCTCTTTTTAAATGCTAATGCTTCTTCCTCTGTATTTGAAGGATTGACTAACTGCAAAGTATCTTTGGGACAAATACCTAATTCTAGTGCTGCTAATGATAACATTCTAGCTTGAGGAATCTTTTTTCCATTCGAGAATCCTGAAAAGACTAACTTACTATTTGGCAATTGTTTGTGAATCCGAATTCCTTCTGTTAATCGAAATAAAGCAGAATTTCCAAGACGATTCAAATGAGTTAATGCAGTATCATTTGTTTGACCGCTACCTAAAACTAAAACATAAACTTCTTTTTTTACTTTGAATTGATTTAATGAAATGGTGTTATTTTGTTGTTCCAAGCTTTTTATTAACCAAATGGGAATAGGACTTATTGAAATTATAAACAACCAAAGAATACTCAATCGAAAAAAAATAGCATAATACTTTTTTTTTCTTATTTTGCAAATAAATCCTACTAGTATTAATGTCCAAAGTAGTATTATTGGATTTATTAAGAATGTAATTAAATCATTAAAAAAAGAAAATAAATTCATTTGATTTCATTTATTAATACAATGATATCTGAATCATATAAAAACTGAAAAGGCTCATCATGACCCGGATAAATGACCATTTCCTTTTTAAGAAATGATTTTATAGTTTGAATAGAATTAGCGTACTCTTTTTTGTTAGAATGTGGAAGTGTCAATAATGTTTTAACGCCATTCAAAATGGTATCACCTGTAAAAATAGTATTTTGAAAACCGATACAAATGCTACCAGGACTATGACCAGGGGTTTCAATAATTGAAAATTTTGTTCCTTCAGTGCTAATTTCAGACAATCCATCGACTGAAAAATAAGGTATATTAACTTCAAAAGTAGGTATATTATCTAAATATATAGAGAAATTTTGCTTGCTATTCTTCATGTTTTCTGCACATTTTGAGGAACAATACAAATTAAAAGTCGTTACTTCGTTAAGTTGATTTAATCCACAACAATGATCTGAATGTTCATGAGTTATAATAACGGAATGTAATTTTTTTTTGTGCCGTTTGAGCCAAAAAAGAAAACAATCAACATCAAAATTTCCAACATCAATTAAAACCACATAATTTTTTTCTATTTCAATAATATAGGAATTAGATAATCGATGTGAATTTATTATTTGATGAATTTTCATACATTTATTAAATGTAAATTATAAAGCTTTATAAATTACCTTTCCATATTCATTTCTAGGAATTTCAAGAATAAATTGAACTTCAAAAGCTTTATGAAATAACCCTGTTTTTTCAACAACAAATTTACTTATTTCTTGAATTTCACTATCATTAGTTACAAAAATATTCATTTTGTCATCATCTCCAATACAGACACAATCTAGGCTAAACTTAGCTTTAATCATTAGCTCTAATTCATCAAGACTGATTCTAAAACCATATAATTTCAGGAAACGACTCATGCGTCCAACAATATAAAAACATTTATCAGTATCAAATTTGGCAATGTCACCTGTTCGTAAAATTCCATTATTCTCATCGCCTTTCAACAAATCATTCCCAGATAAAGCATAACCTAATGTAACATTAGGCCCTTTATAAACCATTTCTCCTGCAACATTTATTTCACTAATTGTGTTTCCATCAACATCAATTATACTTAAATCGCCATTTGGGATTGCTTTACCAATACTTCCAATTTTAAGTAACGCAAGTTCAGCAGGTAAATATGCCATTCTAGCAGTTCCTTCTGTTTGTCCATAAGTGGCAATGAATTTTTTACCTGAACTTTCTGCAAATTCAGCATAGGCCTTAAATAAATCAGTATTTAATTTACCGCCACCCTGAGTTATAATTTTTAAATCAGGTAAGTCCATTCTAAAAAATCGCAACTTACTTAAAATCTCAAAACTATAGGGTACACCTGTAAAACTGGTTCCCTTGTTTTCTTTAATAAAATTCCAAAAATTTCTATCGGTTAAATTCCCTTTCATTAATAAAACCGTTGCTCCTGCATACAAATGACTTGAAACTACCGATAATCCCATTGTATAGTGCATTGGTAAAACTGTAATTGCATTATCATCCGTAGAAATTTCAAATAAATGGGCTACATTTTTAGCATTTTCATTAACATTTGCATAACTATGTCTAACCAATTTTGGACTTCCTGTAGAACCAGAAGTTGGCAACAGCAACGACAAATCAGAAAAGAGTGGAAAAGTTGGAAATCCTGTTTTTAACAATGTAAAATCAAATTTTGAAAATACAGGTTCAAATGAAAAATCATCTATTATATTAGTTGGCATCCAAATAAATTCGGGTTGATATACCTCTAATAATTTTTGAAGTAGTTCTATATCTGTATCAGAACTCAAAACTAGTGGTACGATTTCATTTGAAAGTGAAGCTACATAACCTGCTAAAGCACCCGATTTATTTTCTGATAAAATAAAAATTAGTGTTCTTTTACCTATTTGTGAATTAAATTCTTTTAAAAAATCCAATAATTCTCCATACGTTAATCTTTGACCGGAATCATCTATTACTGCAATAGAATTTGGTTGTTTTAAGTCTAAATCTAAAAACATAACTTTATTTAATTATAAAATGGTGCCGCCATCTACACCTAATATTTGTCCCGTTACATATTCAGACAAATCCGAACCTAAAAATACACAAGCATTTGCAATTTCTTCTGGTTTTGCTAAACGTCCCAACCCAATATCGGATAAACGATCTTTGAAACTTTTTTCGAATATCTCTAGTAATCTGTCAGTTCCTACCATTCCTGGCGCAATTGCATTGACCCTAATATTGGAGGAGGCCAATTCTTTTGCGGCGGATTTGGTTACAGCAATAACTGCACCTTTTGTAGCGGAATAGGCCAATTGCCCTTTCACCCCTTTATCCCCTACTATACTAGACATGTTAATTATTGAGCCACTTTTTTGGCGAGTCATTAAACGAGACGCTAATTGAATAAGCTGTATTGTACCTATTACATTAACTTCAAACATTTCTCGTAAGCTGTCAAAATTAATCATATTTAATAATTCATAAGTAACTAATCCTGCATTATTTACCAGAACGTCTAATCGTTGATTTTCGCTTTTAATTTGAAGAATAGCTTGTTTAGAACCTGCGTTATCAACCACATCAAAATAAAGTGGAATCACTTGAGTATTATACTTAGATGAACACGCCAATGCCCATTCCTCTAATGAACCCTCTTTTCTAGCATTAGCATAAACAATTGCTCCTTCTTCAGCAAAACGTTCAACGATAGCTTTTCCAATACCTCTATTAGAGCCAGTAACTAAACAAATTTTTCCTTCTAGAATTTTACTCATTATTAGTTCAACTTATGAATTAAAGTTCAATATTGTATTTTGCGACAATTTTCTTTCCTATTTCATAGGATTTGAATTCTAATATATCCTCTGTATCCAACATAATATCGAATTCGTCTTCAATATCAGTAACTAAACTTAATTGTGTAATTGAATCCCAATTATCAACCGCTTCTGAGGAAAAATCATTATTTAACGCATCTAATTCAACATTAAATACTGTTGTAAAAACGGTGTTGTATCGCTCTAAATTGCTCATAAATTTTTATATTAAATAGTTTTATAAAAAAACAAAAGTAAACCGATTCTAACGATTTACAAATTATCTTAAAGTTAAATTAATTTATTTAAAAACGGCTTGTCCCTCTTTATAAAAAGCATCTGTTTCAATTAATGGATAAACATTCTTTATGTCAATAACTGCATCTGCTGCAGCCCAAGATAATCCGGCGCCAAATCCACTCATTAATGTGCGCATTTTACCATTTTCTTGGTTGCCATAGTTATCACTTAAAACCAATGGAATTGAGTTACTGCTATTGTTTCCAAATCGGTCTAATGAAATAGAAATTCTATCCATTGGAATTTTAATTTTCCTAGAAATTTGTTTCAAAATATACATATTGGCTTGATGCAGAGCAAAACAATCATAAGATTCTGGAGTTGTTTTTTGGAGTTCTAAAAAATCTTTAAGAAGCAATGGAACATCTGTAATTGAAAAACCAAAAACATCCATTCCCTTCATGTGTGTGTCATAATCAGAACGTAAAATTCCATCACTCCATGCTACTCTTTCAATCGGTGCACCAATGTTTCTATATGCTCCCGAAGGTGTAATAATACTTTTGAATCGAGTTCCATCAGTCCGAAGTCCAATGTAAATTGAATCTGTAGTTGCTGCTTTTTCAAAAAGTGTTGCTGAACCACTATCGCCAAACAGCATAATCATCGTTCTATCATAAGGAGACAATGTTTTGTGTGAAGTATCTCCAGTAATTAATAATGCCGATTTAGCATCGGACTTTTGTAGTAAAGCCAATATAGTTTGCATTCCGTATAAAAAACCGGAGCACGCCAAATTTATATCAAAACAGATACAATCTTCGCTTAACCCCAAACGTTTGTGAAGTACAAAGGCTGTTGAAGGAACTCGATAATCTGGTTTTTGTGAGACAAAAATCACGATACCGATGTCTTCCTTTACTGCATTCGATTTTTGAAATAAATTCACAGCGGCTTCATATCCTAAATCGGATGCCGTTTGCTCAGGAATTGATCTACAAACACTTTCAACTCCAGTCATTTCAGTGAATTTTGAAACAACATCTTCACCAAACATTTCGTTGTAAGATGATACAGCTAACTTTTGAGTTGGAACCGCTACTGAAACCCCCGCAATTTTAATATTTTTAAATTCGCTAAATAACATTTTATTTTTACGTATAAAATTAGAATAATGGCAATTATTAACTTGGCATTTCGTGTGTTACAAATCCATCTTTAAAATAATCATTAGTAAGTATAACCTCCAAAACATCAGAAGAATCAACAAAGAAATCAGCAATTCCACAGGTAAAACCTTCGCCGAAAGCTATGGCTAAAATAGTATGTTGTTTCTTTTCTGATTTTCCAAATTTATCAGAAATTAATAAAGGAATTCCATTCCCACAAGTATCTCCATATTTTTCGAAATTAGTACAAATCTTTTCTTTTGGAATACTTAATTTTTTAGCTAATTCAGATTGAAATGGCTCTTCCAATTGCGGAAAAACAATCAAATCATAAGCTGAAATTAACTTATTTTTATTTTTCAAAAAAGATGCAATCAATGGTGGAATTTTAGAAGTAATAAAATCTTCAATTGCTTTTTCGTCAATTTGGAGTACAGTATTACTATTTGGATTACTGTCATGCAATTGAATTGGTGTGTTTTTGGAAGTATTTCTAAACCCTCCTGGCACAATCATAGACTGATAGCCTTCACTAAATGATTTAGTTTGAAGATATATGGGCTTAGCTTGTGTGTTCTTTTCAAATAAAATAGCAGAAGCTCCATCCGCAAAAAACATATTTAATTCGTCTTGTTGAGCTAGTTGTTTACTCATAGTATCGCCAACAACCAAAATTCCATATTTCTTATTTGAACTGTCCAACAATGAAGTGATGATCTCCATGCCATAAATAAAACCAGCACCACCCATATTTACATCAAAACCAAGACAGTCTTTATTTAATTGAAGACGGTTATGTAAAACAATTGCTGTCGCTGGACTCCTATAGTCAGGTGTTTTAGAAACAAAAACAATTACTCCAACTTCTTCTCTTTCAATATTTTTTTGTTGTAAAATTGCATTCGCAGCAACAAAACCAAGGTCAGAAGTGTTTTGCAAGTCCAAAGATTTATTTAGTTCAGAAACACCAGTTCTTGACTTGAAGTATTCTACCTTCTTAGTTCCAAACTGATTTTCAAAATGTTCTAAAGGAAATTTGTTTTCTGGAATTGCAGATGCAATCCCTATAATTTTTATTGAATCTAATGTGAAAATAGCCATGTTTTTTTGTTTCAAAAAAATTAATAATCTAATCTTTTGGCAGGAATACCAAAAACTGTAGTTCCTTTCTTAACTTTATTTAAAACAACACTACCCATTCCTACTATAGCTCCTTCTTCTACAACCACTTTTTGAATAAGTTTAACTCCAGCATTGATAGTAACCAAATCATGAATTCGAGAATAACCTGCAAAAAAGGCAAAAGAATTTATCTGGCAAAACTTTCCAATATGCACATCATGCCCCATGATAACAGAACTTTGCATAAAAGTAAAATCTTCTACAGTAACATCACTAGCTAAAACGCAAAATGCCTTTATCCCCACTCCTATCCCAAGTTTTACACTTGGAGAAATCACAGCGGTTGGATGAACTAAATTAATGAATTTGCCGCCTTTACTAAGAATTGTTTCAACCGTTTTTTTTCTATCACTTACTTTTCCAATTCCGCAAAAAAAGACATCATTAGGTTGAATTTCATATTCAGCAACTTTTCCCAAAACTGCTGGATATCCCATTGCTTCAATATTTGATGGACCATCACTTAAAAATCCTTTTACTTTAAAATTAGGGTCATTTGTAAAACATGTTAAAGCTAAATCATACATTTCTCTAGCAAATCCACTTGCTCCTATTATTACTAAATTTTTCATTTTTAAATTTATAATGAGTACCCTCCATCAATTGGCAATAAACTTCCTGTCATCCATTGTGAAGCGTCAGACATAAGATATACCGCTAGATAAGCGATATCATCCGGTTTCCCAAATCGACCAATTGGGTAGTTGTTTTTATGTATTTCTAATTGTTCTTCACTTATAGCGCTTTCATTTAAAATATTTGTTTCAACAAAACCAGGTAATATTGCATTAACACGAATCTGTTTTGACGAAAGTTCTAGTGCTAAAGCTTTTGTAAAGGCATTTACGGCTCCTTTCGTTGCGCTATAAATTGCATTTCCTAAAGTAACTTTTTGAGATGCAATAGATGAAATAAAGCAAATTGAAGCTCCGTTTTTAATCTTTTTTAATTTTATTAACTGTTGAATTAATAATATAGAACCCTGAATGTTTAAATTAAACATGTCATCCATTACTTCTCGCTTTATAAAACGAACCGGAACCGTTTTCACTAATCCCGCATTTAATACAATTCCATCTAAAATTGGCAATTCACTTGCTAGTTTAAAAATAGCTTCGTCATTTGCTAAATCTGCAATAAAAAAATCATGCACCCCTTCCGAAAGCATCTGTTTTGTTTCAATTAATTTGGATTCGTTTCGAGCTACTAAAGTAATAGCTCCTCCCTGAACTGCACATTGAACAGCTATTGCTCGTCCAATTCCTGAGGAAGAACCTGTTACTAAAATTTTTTTTTGAGCTAAACTAAATATATTTTTCATTTGAAATAATAGGAAACAATTAAAAATAAATAAAACTTTAAACTTACTACTACATAAATTTAAAGTTCAAAATTCAAATTGAAGGAAAATTAACCTTTTCTCTTCTGTACCTCATTCATCAAGTCACCCACAGTGATCAAATTTTTAAAATCTTTTGATTCAATATGCACATCATATTCATCGTCCAACATAGCGATTACCGATAGATTTGCTAAGGAGTCCCATTCTTCATAATCTCTAAATGCATCTTCTAATTTAACAGTACTTGATTCTTTTTCTAGAATTTCACTAAATAATTCAATAAAATTTTGTTCCATAGTGCTTTTTTTTGTTTGTATAATCAAATTATATAATAAATTGAATTTTTTTACTAACCAATATAAATTTCAAATTTACATTATTATATTTTCTAAACCTTATATTTTCTTGAAATAATATATCCAATAATGTATTTATTTAAGAAATATATAAATCTTGAATTCCCCTCCAAATCGCATTTCTTTCAAAGTTATTTGACCACATAATTCCGTTTAATCCAAAATTTGTTCTAAGTGCTTCATCTAAATATAGTTTTTTCATTGCAATAATGAGTGATTCTATATTTTTCGCTTCAACTAATAAACCATTAAAATCTGGACAAACTGCGTCTCTAGCTCCAACAACATTAGTTCCAATAATAGGTAATCCCATTGCTGCAGCTTCTAAAAATGCATTTCCAAAACCTTCTCTATAAGTTGGTAAAACAAAAACATCCATCAATGATAAATACAAAGGAATATTTGACTGGGAACCCACACTAATTATAGCGGGATGTAATTTAATTTTATCTAAAATAGATTTATCCGCAATTTGATTCGCTTCAATAGGACCGACTATCAAAAGTCTGGTATTTTTAAATTGCAAATTAAGGCTTTCAAACGAATTATACAATTCATTAATTCCTTTATCATCAACTAATCTACCAACAAAACCAAAACAAAAATAAGTTTCAATTTTTAATTCCTGTTTTAGATTTTGTTTTTCTATTTCATTAATTAATTCGGGTTGAAATCGATCGAGGTTAATTCCATTACTACTCCCTTTGTTAATTACATTCGTTTTATTTGAATTAAATACATTTAGTTCAATTGCTTTTTTTTGTAATGAAGGGCTAATACAAATAATGGAATGAGCACACAAACCTGCTATTTTTTCCATAGAGAACAAAAGATTTCGCTTTAACCATTTTTCTTGCTCAAAACGAAAACCGCGGCAAGTATAAATTCTCTTATTTACACCTAACAACTTTGAACAAATCATACCTAAAAGTCCCATTTTAGGTGTTCCAACATTCACAATATCAGGATTAATCCGACGAATATGTTTAAAAATTATAAGTAATGATTTAAAATCTTTAATAACAGAAATTTCTCTTTCAATTGGAACTGCTAATAGTGTACAGCCCTCATTTTCACAATAAGTTCTAGTTTTAACATCATCAGGAGCCATAAGATAGGTTTCAAATCCTTGCTCTTTAAAATATCTTAATTGTCCTTGAATTAAAATAACACTTCCTGGAGCGGTAATTCCAACAATTAACTTTTTCATTTTCATTACTACATCTTATACGTGACCGTTTTAATTACTTGTAATCGTTTAAATTAATTTTATAATATTCACAAAGCAACTTCAATTGCTCGTCATTTCCACCACCTTGAGAATTGTTTTTAACCAAATTCACTTTTTGAGTATTTCCAACTGTAATAAAATCTCTAGTAAAAGTAGTATTCGTAACCACTTTGGTACTGTTTCGAATTGCAGCAATTTTTAACCATAAATCATCTGCATTAAAACATAATTTCTTTATTAAATCAGTATCAAAAGCTTCTTTATGCAACGAATTAGGTGGATATAATACACCTCCAACGCCGGTCATCAAGAGTAAATGACTAGGTATTTCTGAACTACTGAAATTATGATACCATTTTCTATATGGAGTAATTTTACCCTCTTTAAAAGTCATTTTATGTACACGATTGGCACAAATAGAACTTGGACTTTTTTCATGCATTTCAACTAAATTACTAATAGTGTTACTTGGATAATAAGTGTCATCATCAACAGTAATTACATTTGCTTCAGGAAATTCTAAAATAGTTCTAAAATATTTGTTATGTGCTCTTATATTATCACAATAGCGAATTTCTAACCCCTTCGTTTCCATTTTCTTTAAACTCTCTGGTAGAATTTTGTCAGGAAATTCTTGGTTTGTTAACCATAAAATTATTTTATCAGGTTTAAAATTTTGACGTAACAAACTTTCTACTGTAATCCAGACCATATCAATTCTAGCAGGAAAAGAAGTTAACGAAACTATATAATTTGTTTTTCTTGGCTCCGTATTTAAACCGTTCCCAAAAGAATTTTGTGTTCTATTTAAGTAATTGCCAAAAGAATTTTGTGTAGATTTTTCAAATATTCTCAACAATACTTTATCAGACATTTTTCCAACAAATGTCATATTTAAGTTTGGAAGTCCAAAGTATAATTTATGTAATAATTCCATAATTAATTCCATTTATTGCAGTTAGAATTTAGAAGAAAAAATCAACTAATAAAATCAGCAATTATTTTTTTAATACATTATTTGTTAGGGCAGTCATTGTATAACTTTTCATACCATATTTAGCTTCACAATATTGATATGTTTTTAATATTTTTTGAAGATTTTTACAGTTTTGTTCTTGATTTTCACCGTAATTATGTGGATGCCACCACAAATGAAAACTTTTTTTCCTTTTAGCAGCATAAATAATACTGGCTTGAATTCTTACTATTTTTAAAGGTTCTAAAAAACTATATTTTTTACTAAACGAACGTAAAAAAAAGCCCCCGGGAATACCCACAATTGGTTCGATTAACATTTTTTTGTCATCAAAACTGTTGAAACCGCTTACTGGTAAGTAAGAGTCAATGAACCTTAAAATTTTTCTAACTTTTTTCATTAGAAAAAAGGAATTTGAATTTCTTCCTTTATAAAGCCAGGAAGTGTCATGATTCCGATAATTTGTAATTCCAAGTTCTTTACAAACTTGTAAATAGTCAGTATTATATTGATTTCTAGGAAAAATTATTGATTTAATGTCAATATTATTTTCTTTTGCAACCATCAGAGCGGCGATCAAATCAGCTCTAAATTGACTTAATGTCTGACCCGATTCTAGGCAAAAATAATGTGAAAATGTATGTGTACTTATTTCGTGATTTGTTTTATTTTGAATCAATTTAATAAGTGGTAATCCATAATGATATAAGTCCTTTTGATAATCATCACCAATATCATAAATGTCATTTTCATAGGGTGAATATTTAGGATTAGAGTACGTTGGAGTAAGTTCAGGAAGTGCAGCAATCAAACTTTCTTTTTTATCAAAGAATAAAAAACCAACAGTTGCAAAAGTTGCATTTATGTTGAATTTTTCAAACATTATCAACATTTGAGGTAAAACTGTATGTACACCAATTATACTTTTTCCGTAATTTTCAATTGTTTTGTTGTGACGAACACCCCAAAACAATTCAAAGTCTAAAGAAATAATAAATTTTCCATGCTCCATTATTAGCTGATATTATTTCTAAATAATTAAAAAAATTATCTAGTTAGGATTCTTTAAATATTGACTATTTAATCTTTTATTTCTCTTACTAACATAAATGCTTCTGCATTGGTTTTACCAACAGTAGCCCCTCTAAAATTTGACAAAATTTCAATTACTTTTAAAGATCTTGAATGCGGAAATTCTTTCTTTTGAGAGACAAAACAACCAAAAGCTTCCAGTTTTTTTTCTAAAAACCCTTCAATTCCTTCAAAAATAGTTGGAATAAAAACATCATCACCAAAAGGTGGTGCCCATTCTGTCTCTGATAACGTTTCATAAGCATAAATTCGTTTAACAGGGCAGTTATTAATTGGCCTTGCCGCCACAATAGCAGCTTCATAAGTGATTCTATGGTCTTTATGAATATCCCCTCTATGTGGAATATAAAGTGTGTCAATATTTAATTCTTTAATCAATTTGTTTAATTGTAATGACAAAGTATAAGCAGGTGTTACATCTAAACGAATTGCAGGAAAATCAAAGAAAAAAGAATCTTTCACACCCAGAATTTGATGTGATAAACGAGCTTCTCTTCTTACATTTTCTGTGCCAGCAGCAGTAAAAAGTTCAGGGGCACCCAAATAACCATTTGTTATTGCAACTACATAAACATTGTGTCCTTGTGAAGCAAGTTTAGCCATTGTTCCACCACAACCTAAAACTTCATCATCACAATGAGGTGCTACTACTAAAATATTATTTTTCATATTACAAAAATTAAAAAACATCGGAATCTCCCATAGACAAACTCCAATTTTGAAAATTATTAAATGATTTTGGCATATCAGAATGGATTCTGGCTCCGATATAGGTTTGAGGTAAATTAGGATAAAATCCTAATTTTTCTAGGTTTATATGATTATTGTCAAATAAATTTCTCCAAGTAGTGATTCGCTGAATTGTTAAATTATAATGCTCTTGAATAGCCTTTAAAATACTTGGCAAATAATTGAAATCATCAACAAAGAGTTCTATTAAATTAATGTCCCATTCACCCGAAACAGAAGATGGATAAATTTTTGAAACGATAATTGCTTTTGTTGGCACTTCGATTTCGAAAATTTTATATTGATTTCCAGGTTTATCAAAATAACGCCAATTAAGATAATCCAAATTTCTTTCGACTTTTACAGAAAAATCACTTAATTTAGACTTTATGTATTGTGAATGCGCTTCGTCAAATTTTACAAGCTCTTTTAATTTAATCTCATAAGTTGCTTTAGGATTTATTACTTCTGGTTTTACAGCTAAGGTATGAATAACAGCTAAATCAGACCACCCAAGACTTTTAATAAATCCATAGTGGGAATTATTATTTGGAAAACCCCAAACAGCTTTGCAACCATGAATCGTTTCTAAATCATTGTACAAAGCCAAAGATAAAGTTTTAAAAATTCCTTTTCCACCATATAAAGGATGCGTCATTGTGGTTAATGAATGAGCGGTTAGCGTTTTTATTCCATTTACATCTACAAAAAGTGGAGAAACAGCATAGTGACCAACTAATAAATCGTTGTCCCACATTAATTTAATTAAATGATTTCCAGCAGGATTTTTTGCAAAACGCCAATTCCAATGTTGCAAAGACATTTTTCTATTAAAAGCTAGCTCAAACAATTCGAGTATTTGCACTTCATCGCCAGGTTTGTAATCTTTTAATTCCATAATCTAAATTTTTGGTTTTTTTAAAAATTTTTCTTCTCCGAGTATAACCACTAAAATGGTCTTAACTATTATTTGAATGTCAAGAAAAAAACTAACATTTTCTACATAATCTTTATCATACCACCATTTTTCATCCCATGTAAGAAAAATACTACCGTTCACACCTGCATTACTAGAGAGACCGGGTTTAACTTTAAACCTTGAAGGAGTATCAGCATTACCAAATTTTTCCATTGTTTGAAGTAAACAAGGACGTGGACCAATAACAGCCATGTCACCAAGAAAAACATTAAAAAGTTGTGGTAATTCGTCTATTTTAAATCTTCTCAGATATTTACCTATAGTAGTAATTTCAGGACTATCTTTGAATGTTTGAACAATTACTTTTCGCTCGACATGCGTCATTGTTCTAAATTTTATCACTTTAAATAGTTTTAGGTCTTTTCCTAAACGTTCTTGAAGAAAAAAAATAGGACCTTTACTATCTATTTTTATTAGTAACGCTGCAATTAATAAAATAGGGCTAATTAAAACTAAAGCAAGTAAAGAAAGGAAGAAATCGATTAATTGTTTAAAGAAATATCTATACAAAACTATTAAGTTAAGGTTATTGGTCAAATTTTGGTATTGAAATTATTGAATTTACAAATTTAATATTTATTTCATAGAGGAATAAATTTTATGGTGTTTTTTCAGTTATGAATTTTAAATATTCTTCTCCAATAATTTCTGGTGATAATTTTTCGACAAACTGTTTCGCTTTTATCCCTACTTTGATTCTTAAACTTTCATTATTAATTAATTCTAAAATTTTTTCTGAAAACAAATTAATATTACCATTCGGAATTACAAAGCCATTAATTCCATCTGCAATTATATCTTCAAATGGGATGTCGTCAAAACAGATACAAGGCAATGAAAACGACATTGCTTCACATAGTGCATTTGGAAATCCTTCAACTTTTGATGGAATTGCATAAATATTTGCTTTTGAATAAAGAACATCAATATTTGAAACAGCACCATGAAAAACCACTTTATCATCAATTTTTAATTCTTTTGAAAATTGTATCATTTCATTTAACAAAGGACCATCTCCAGCAAAATGAAGCGTCCAATCGGTTTTGTTTGCTATTTTACTAAATGCTTTTAACAACCTATCAGGCGCTTTTTCCCAAGCAAATCTACCAACGAATAATATTATATTTTCTTTTGAATCAGGAACTATTGATGTTTTTCGTATGGCATTTGAAATAATTTTAATATTTAATTTATTGTCAAATTGTTGTCTTTTAAAATCTGCTGCTCTTTTAGTTTGTGCTATAAATCCTTTAGAATTAGGGTATAATATTTTTTTTCCTAAGCTAGTAATAATGTTAAATTTATAATCAGGGCTTGTTCTGTCAGAAATATAAACCGGGTATTTTAAACCTAATAAAGAAAATAAAACTATTGGATTAAACCAATCTCCAAATGAAAGTACTACATCTGGAGACGCTTTCTTTATTTCACTTCTTAAAAAAAACAATAATTTAATGTAAAAAAGTATTTTTTTAATTCCTCCAGTATTTTTAAAATCTGGTTCAACTAATTTAATGTTTTCATGTAGCGAATAAAATTGATCACCGCTGAGGCATGATATAAAAATAATTTCATGACCTTTTGTTACAAAATAATTGGCTAACACCGTTAATGCCCTTTCAATACCACCAATTTTTAATGAAGGTGAGACAATAACTATTTTTTTATTAATCATTTAAGTTAGATTTTAAATTTGTTTTCATTACAAAAACGCTTTTCATTTAAACTTTCATTCAAATAATTATTTAATTCTCCTGCTATTACACTAGAATAAATTGTAGCACCTTTTAGATTTAAGTGTAAATCGTCATGAAATAGTGTTTTATCCTTTAAAAAAACAGAATCGCTTACGTGATTAAAAAAAGGGATTGAACTCTGTTTTGCTATAACCTTCAATGGTTCAAATAGATCGGTTGGAATTATTTTAAAATACGGTGAGACAGCCAGTACTATTTTAATGTTGTGTTGCTTTGCTTTGTTTATAAACTTTCTTAACGTTTTTACTTTTTCGGAGTCGATAGTAAATTCATTCCTTTCTAATACATCTATTTCTTTATTCCAAGAACCATTTTGTGACATAAATCCTAAAATATTATCTGGCTTAGAAACTAAGTTTCCAGTTATAATTTTAAAAAATTTAGAATTATAACAATACAAATTGGATTGCATTTTGCAAATTTCTTTTTTCCCATTTAATCGCATCAAAGAATCAAATTCTGGAGATATTTTTTTGTAAAAAGGAGCGTGTTCTGTTAATATTTCTTTACCAAAGTTATCTTTATCTTTATAGATATCTTTTAAATCAACCTCCAATACAATTACTTTTGGAGTATATCTATTTAAAGTACTAATCAAAACACCATAATGATAATAGAGCCAAACACCTTCTCGACCGCAATTATAAACGGAGAGTTTTAGCGAATTTGAAAGTATTGATGGAACATAATGATATTCAGCTCTTGAAGATCCTAAAACCAAAACATCTTGATCTGTTTTTCTCATTATGGAATTTTCTTGATAACAAAGACCTGACTTACATGAACGATAAAATCGATCCAAAATAGTACCGGAGATACAATCGGTAATTATTAGTAAAACTATTATTGTAATAATTTTAATAATAATTTTTTTTGATGAAGTTTTCATAATAACTACCTATAATTAAAATTGAAAATAAATAAATTGACCGGAATCAAACACTCCAAGTAATAAAATTAAAACAATTAGAGTAGTGTAAATCAATATTCTAACTATTGAATTATTAAAAAATTTAATTTTATTTAAGAAATATTCCTCTCTTAACTCTTTTAAAAACAATATAGTTAATCCAATTAAAACGGCAAAAAACACCTCATATCTTATAAATAGATTACTTAAGACACCATTACTTATTTTATTAATTATTTCAAAGGCATCATTTACATTATTCGCTCTAAAAAATATCCATGCAAAAGAAGTTAATAAAAAAGTAGTTATAATTTGAATACAATTAAAAACAAATCGATTTTTATTCAAACCAAAAAAACTATTTAACGAATCTCTATATTTTTGAGTAATAATTGCAAAAATTAAATAGAACCCATTTAGTGCTCCCCAAATGACAAATGTCCAGTTAGCGCCATGCCAAATTCCACTTATTAAAAAAACAATAAACAAATTGAAATACCATCGATTTTTTTTTACTCTATTTCCACCCAATGGCAAATATAAATAATCTCTAAACCAAGTACTTAAAGAGATATGCCATCTGCTCCAAAATTCAGAAATAGTTTTAGCAAAATAGGGTCTTCGGAAATTTGTCATTAAATCAAATCCTAAAACTTTTGCTGAGCCAATGGCAATATAGGAATATCCAGCAAAATCACAATAGATTTGAAAGGAGAAGAAAAATGTAGCCAATAATAATGTTAAACCCGAGTGATTACCAACATTGTTATATACAGCATTGACATAAACTGATAACCGATCTGCAACTACAACTTTAATGAAAAATCCCCAAAGAATGAGCTTGCTACCTTCTATTAAATTTGAAAAACTAAAATTAATTTTGTTGTGAAATTGATGTATCACATTTTGAGGTCTTTCAATTGGACCCGCTACTAATTGTGGAAAAAACATAACATAAAGTGCATAAATACCAAAATGCTTTTCTGCTTTTTGATTACCTCGATACACCTCAATCGTATAGCTCATTGCCTGAAAAGTATGAAATGAAAGTCCAACAGGTAGTAAAATAGAAAGGTAGGATAGATGATTGTGTAATCCTATGGACTCTAATACAACAACTAAATTATCTAAAATAAAATTATAATATTTAAAAATAGCTAAGACTAAAATATTTGATATTAGACTAACTATCAAATAATACTTTCGCTCTTTCCCTTTACTCTTTTCAATTAAAATTCCTGAAAAGTAATCAATAACTATAGTGCCAGCTAAAATAAGAATGTATACCGGAATAAAATACATATAAAAATAACAACTTGCTAAAAGTAGTATTAACCATCTGTATTTGTGTGGAGAAATAAAAAATAGTAGGCAAACTATTGGAAAAAATAATAAAAAATCGAAAGAATTAAATAACATAATTAAAATTTATAGGAATAAAAATTAAATTTTCAATAAATTTCCATAATACTCATCTCTATCAAATGGAGTCATTATATCATATCCACCGCCGTGATGCAATGTAATTTCACCAAAATACAATTTGCCATCAACATCATAAAAATCAACCCTCACATAACGGAATCTTTCTGCAATTTTCTCAGCAATTTCAATCATTTTATCAATACTTAAAGGGGGTTCAATTTCTGGGCCTCTTAACTTAGAAATATCTTTTCCAGGTTTAGCCCAAGTAAAATGTAATGGTTCCCAAGCTCTACTGTAAATATTTCTTTTATTGCTTACTTCTCTATCAACAGAGACATAAATAAATTCTACTTTTCCATTAATACAATTCAATTTATAATCATTAGGAATTTTTCCATTGGAACATTCTAATAATTTTTCAACTATTACCCTTGGTTTTATATTTTTATATTGCCATTCTTTTTCAACATAATAATAGTTTTCATTCATCCAAATCGTTAAATCTGTCTGAATTTTTTTCCAATTAACTTTTGATTTATCTTTTACGATGTAATAATGCGCTGAATCATGATTGGTTTTAATAATAAATGGATAATCAGGTAAATTATAAGGGCTGATTTTTGATACATCAGTTGTTTCAAATTCTAGCGGAATTAAAAATTCCGATCCAAATTCTTTTGTTAAATATTCTCTTACTGCATATTTATCTGCACAAACTGTGTAAAAAGGATTTCCTCTATCATTCAGTTTTAACCATAATATTTTTTCATTTAAAGTCTTAGGGTGCTTTATATCAAATTTATAATTATGGTTTTTAAAAAAATTCTTTTTTATATAATATTCATCATTAAAAAGTCTAAATTTAAAAAAAATATAAATTTTTCTCAAATAGACATATACTTTTAATCCAATTAATGACTTGTATTTTAATTTATTAATAATTGATTTCATTATATTATTATTTCGAACAAACTATTTTCTTTAGACCAATTTTGTGTTTTATCTTTTGAAATTACATATCCCTCGTTAGTCCACTTTAACAGCGGTAAATCAGTAATGCTATCGCTATATGATATTGAATAATTGAAATCGATATTGTTTTCTTTGATACATTTTTCAAGTACAGCTATTTTTTGAATATTCATACAGTCTTTTCCTAAAAAATTTCCAGTTACCAAACCATTTTTATATTCAAATTCTGTAGCGTAATAATAATCAATATTGTGATTTTCAGAAAAAACCTTTACATAAGGTAAATATCCGCCTGAGATTAATACTATCACATCATTATTATCTTGATGAAATTTAAGCTTGTCATAAACATCAGGAATTGGATTTTTAATTAGTTTTGATTCATAATATTTTAGGGCATTTCTATCAACAATTTCTTTTGAAATTCCTTTTAATTGAGCTAATTTTAAACGCTTTGAAAGATTAAAATCTTTATTAAACTTATTAAATAAAGACAACAACTTAGATGTTCTTAAAAAAAAATCTAAGTTAGATATCCACTTGTATTTATTATAGGATTCATTTTCAATTATAAAATCGATAAATTGATCTGCTGTTTGAAAATTTATTAAAGTTTCGCAAAAATCAAAAATAACTAACGTTTTGCTAGAGTTCTTCATCTACAGAATAAATAGCCTTTAAAGCATCTAAAATAACTATATTTTCCTCAAAAGATCGGGAAGCGATTCTTAGAAACTCTCCTTGAAGTCCAATTTTATCGGAACATTCTCTAACATAAACCCCATATGTAAAAAGCAATTTAATCATCATATCTCGTGCTTTGGTTCCATCAAGTAATTCTACTAAAGCAAAATTAGCTTTGGATGGATAGATTTTTACATTTGGAATTCTATTCAATTCATTTACGAACATCATAGTGTTCATAATATATTTTTTCCTAACTAAATCGTATTTTTTTTGAAAATCTTCTCTAGAATAAAGCTTAAAGAAATAATCAGTTAGTCCCGAAACATTCCAAAGGTAACCCGTCTTTAACAATTCTGAAACTTTTTCCGAACTCATAATTCCATATCCTGCACGAAGTCCAGCAATTCCAAAATCTTTTGCCATACTTTTTATGATAATTAAGTTTGGATACTCTTGTAGTAATTCATATGTTTCAACCATTGATAATTCCAGGTTTTCATAAGCAAAATGTATGAAACTCTCATCTAAGATTATATTTTCAACAAATTTCATTCGTTCTAACATCCCCTTAAGACTACTTTTATTTATATAATCACCATTTGGATTATTAGGATTAATTAGAACAATTGCATTTGGCTTGTTTTTTTCAACAAAATCAATATAGTGTTCTATGTCGATTGTATAATTATTTTCTTTAGACAACTGATAAAATAGAACATCTTCTTCATTTTTCACATATTCGTAGTAGGATGAAAACGTTGGAATATTTACAACTATTTTGCCTTTAACAAAATTATGAATTACTGCTTGAATAATTTCTATTGCTCCATTTCCAATAAAAATATTCTCAGATGGTATTTTTATTGTTTTTTCTAGATGTTTGGCAATTTCCTGATTTTGTGGAGGATAAGCCTCTATTAAGTTGTGTAACTTGCCAGTTGAAACCAATTCTTTTTCGAAAAATTCAATAAATAATTGAGTGGCATATGGATTTGATAAAAAGCAGGCATCCACCTTCATAGGGTTTGACCCCAAATCTTCCATTAAGGTGATAATACTCGGAGAGTGACTTCCACTTAATGCTTTTAATTCATTGAATTTATTTAAAAAATCATTCTCTTCTACTGTTAATTTTTTCATCTAATTTTATTATTTAAAATTTATGTGCATATCGTTAATCATTTTTCGCAAAAATACTTCTTTTACCATTTCTTTTGCAAGTTTTTAACTTTAATAAATAATTTTCTTTTCAACCAATATTTAAAAATTATAATATTTAAATAAGTCTTTTGACGATATAAATTCAACATCTGGCCATTTTGTAATTATTTTTTTCAATAACTCGTCAAACATTTTTAAATTCCTATCCCTATTATTTGGGTCAATACTTCCAATAAAATTTAATCTATGTGTACCTATTACAGCTGGTTTATTCCAACGAAATGCAATATTTATACTCTGTAAACATTTATCAACCCAATCAATATTTTGGTCCAAAGACGGTTCAAACAATCCATTTCTTGACAGATATACTTGCTGATCTGCATTTGTATCTCCATTATAGTGGAATTGTTTCTTAAACTTATTTGTATTTTGAATTGGACTATTTTGAAAACGAGAACCTTGAAAACAATTTACGTTATTTTCTAAAAAAACTTTTTCAATCTTTTCATCCCAAACATAACATGGAGCAATAGTTGTTTGTGATTTAAAATTAAAAATTTGTTCAAAAATTTGTAATCCTTGATTAATATTTTTTGCAATAGTAACAAACTCTTCTTCAGAATGATAGTCATAAGTAGCCATAAGATTATCCCTTCTATTCAGTCCTCCATCAAATTTAATTGAAAAACAATTTAAATCAAATGCTTTTTTAAATGCTATATTTTTATTTTGAAGTAAAGTCATCCATAAGCCAACGTTTAAATGCTCTTTTGCATGGAATTGAGGATAAAACAATTTTTCATCAATTGCTTTGGATATAATCCCAAAGGCTTTTTGGCTATCGGTTCTTTTAGCGAAAGTTTCTGTAAAAGGTTCTGCAAAAAATGCGGTATAATTATTATCTTTTATCTTATCAAAATCGGGATTGCACACCACAGTATTTGTTGTGATTATTGGATTGTTATCCTTACAATCTTTATACTTAACCAACACATCCAACAAACCATTTAAGTCTTCATCGTTTTCAATGCAGTCATATTTGGAAAAAGCATCTTTTTCTGACACTAATTTATTTTTAATTAATGTATCATATACATTTTTATTTGGTATTCGTATACTACCCCAATCGTCTGACTCGAAAACAACCACTTTTTGTTGTAGCGTTCTTCCGGGAATATTTATAATATTTTTTTTAAACGCCTCTAACATCAATTATTTATTTTAGGATAGATTCGCTCATGTAATCTCCAAGTTGATCACTTGAAACAAATTCTACATCCGGCCATTCTTTTATTATTGCTTTTATTAAATTGTTTAACAATCTTAATCCATTAGCTCTATTTTCTTCAAAAATTGAACCAATATAATTCACTCTATGTGAATTTATTACAGCAGGTTTGCCCCATCTAAAAGCAATTTTAATTTCTGCCATACAGCTATCAACCCAATCAAAATTTGGATTTCTACTTGGCTCAAATGTTGCATTTCTTCTCCAATAAATTTGACCATACTGATTTGTATCCCCCCAAAAGCGATTGATTAGTTTACATCTCCCTTCGCCAATAGGTTCTAAATGTTGACCTAGTTGATGATATAAAACACCGTTTTCAGATAGCACTTTATCCAATTTATCACTTCTTATAGAGCAAGAGGCTACAAAAGACTTTGATTTAAATCCGAAAAACTGTTCAAATAAATCCAATCCTTCTTTTGTAATTTCATGAATTTGAAGCATTTCATTTTCGTCCTCAAATTCGAAGGCTGCCATATATTCATTACTTCGTTTTGAAGAAAGTTTATTTCCAAGTCCTAGAATGGCTTTATTTTTAAATCCTAATTGCTCTTGTTCCACATTAGCATTCAAAGCTTTCATCCATTCCATAGGATTTAAATGCTCCCTACCATGGAATTGGGGCCACAACATTCTTTTTTCAATGCCATTTTCTTTCCAATTTTGCAATGTTTTTGAATTGATTTCGTATCTTTTATAAGTTTCTGAAACCAATTCATAATGATATTCACTATAATTTGATGAACTAATTTTGTCAAATTCTGGATTTGCAATTAAAGTATTTGCAGTAATCACTGGGTGATTTCCTTTTTTATCCTTAAACGAGGATAAAACATGAAACAATTGCTCTAAGTCTTGATTGGATTCCAAACAATCATATTTTGTAAAATAATTTTTATCAACCGGAATTTCTTTTGCTAATAAATCTTCATAAACTGCTCGAGAGGGCATTCGAATTGCACCCCAATCATCAGATTCAATCAATACTAATTTACGGTTGGAATTCCAACCTCTAAAATTTACATAATTTTTAGCTAAAATTGAACGTATATCCATATTAAAGAAAATGTTTAAGTTAGGTTAATTTAATATATAATCTTGAACTGATACTGATGAGTCATACAAGAATACTGATATTGCGTTTCCAAAAGCCAGAACTGGGCTTAATGAATATAAATCCGATCTAATTTTTATCAAAATATTTAAAATTAAAATCGGAATAAAAATAGTTCTAACAATCTTCAGAAACCTGTTTCCTTGATTAATTGATGCTAAATAGAACATATAAACTAAACCAAATAAATAGAAAATAATCATATATCTATTGCTAATTGGGTCTAAGAAAGTAGCTGTTAATAAAAACTGCATCGCCATAAATACAGAGAATCCAAACAAGCGATTGGATATAGTATCAAAATTAATTTTAAAATATTTGAGTTTAGTTAATACCAAAAGTGAAAGAAAGAAATATTGATATGAATAAAAATTAATCCTAACATACCAATTCCATTCTTCGATATGATTTATTCTTCCTTCAATATAATCTTCATTACTGTATGCATTTATACTATCTTCTTGTCCACCACCAAATACAGTTAAATAAGAAGATACTGTAGAGGGCACTACTGCAGCAATAATGGCAACCATTGCTAATGAAAACAATAATACATTTCTATTATTTGTATAACGTGATGCATAATATATAATTAAAAAAACCATCGAAAAACCCAGTGAAAAATGAATAAGTACTGACAAACCAGCAATTAACAAATATTTAAATTCATTTTTAAGTAATAAATTTACTGCACCATATCCAAAAACCCAAAATGCCATAGGAAACCTTATACCATTCATACCAGCAATTATATTCAAGATAAAACAAATACCTATAAAGTATACAATATTTTCATTGTTTTTTATTAATACGTTGTCCCATAAAGTGGATAGTACTTTTAATAAAACTGAGAAATAGAGGATGCCAATAATTAAGAAAAATATTTTGTAATTGGTAGAAATAATTAAAGAAATATATTTTACAGTTATCAGATAAAAATCTTTGTTGTTGTCAGAAGTGCCTTTTATTACAGCTTTAACATCATTACTGTACTCTATAAAACTATAGGTAACATTTGAGACAAATTCCGTTTTATTCCTATCGCCATCAGAATTAGGAACCGGTATATAAGTAAATCCTAGTAAAGAAAGAAACAATAAAACAAAAACTCTATACTCTTTAAAGTTATAGAACCTCATAGATACAAGAAATGCACCTAGAGGATAGATTAAAAATAATAACCATAAGAATAACGTATTGCTATTTTTTCTTATTGCACCCATAAATTAAAAAACTATTTCGTTAACCGATTTTGCAGAAATAACATGATTTGTTGGGTTTATAATGTTGAATCGCTTTAAACGCGTTACATTGTTATTTTCTTGAATTTCACTAAACCAGTAAAATTTACAAGCTTCATTGTTTATAAACATTGATGTAGAGCAAATCGATAGTATTATGGAATTATTCAATTGGCTTATAAATAATTCTGCTGGTATTTGAGAATCAATAATAACAACATTATCTAACTCTTTATATTTATTTATTTTAACTGCTGATGTTAAAGGATGATATTTAATGTAAATTTTACTTTCAGGATATTTTTCCATCAATTTTTTTAACACATCGATTTCAAACGAACCATCATCATGAAGTGGTTGGTTCATAAAGAAAATAACTCTTTCTTTTTCAATAAGTAAAGAATCATTCCATTTAAAAACTTTTTTAAGAATGGTTGTAAATTCTTCATTAAAGGAAGGTGATATTGTTTCAATTTTTAAATTATTCCAATTCTCGTAAGCTGATGGAAAAGTTAAAAAAAGTTTATTAATGCCTCTTAATTGTCCATATTTTTTACAATTAATAAAAGAAAAATAATTCTTCACCGTATAACCATTCTTTTTAATCCAAAAATTTTGCTTGAGATCATGTAATATTAATCCCACCGAAAATTTCATAGAATTCATAATATACGGTTTTAAACCGTCTTGATATAAATAAATATTTGTTTTATTTTCAACATATTTATTGATCATAATAATAACAAGAGGGTCTTGTTCTTGAAAAAAAATAAAACTAGAAAATTTAATTTCTAACAATTTATCAAGATTAGCTTTTTCTTCTATTGTCAAACTGGAATCTAAATTCAAGTTAAAATCCATTTTTATGACTTCGAAGGGTAGTGCATCTACATCTAAATCTTGTTTCAGACGATTAAATTGAGTATAACGCATCAAAATAAAGCATACCTCAAATTTTGAACTGTCTGAATATTTTTTTATTGCATCATCTATAGACAATAAAAGATGATATTCGGTATGAATTAAATATCCAATTTTTTCTTTCATAATTTATTTTTTAAATATTTTATTTAACATTTCATCTAATAATTCTTTCTGTTTACCTTCTAATGAAAACTTATAAATTATTATTGGATATAATAAAATGTTTACTAGAAATGCTAGTACAAGTTCTGCAAGAACATTAAGATGAAATAATCCTATAGAATAAATTAAAATCCCCATCAAAACTGTCGGTAAGAATACTCGAAAAAGGGTATCAAAATAAAATTCTTTTATGGATAAATCTACATATTTTTTTAATAATAGTAACCTCACTTTTAGTGAAGCTAATTCCAATAAAATACCAACCAAAATTATGGAATAGCTTGGGTAATTTAATTTAAATAACAAATAGGAAATAGGTAAATTCAACATTAATATAATGCTGACCCAAATATTATAGAGTTTAACTTTGCCAATCGCATCAAAAACCGTTTGAATTCCTGCTGATAATAGTTGTATTTGTCCAAAAACAATAATAAAACGAATATAAATTATTGTTCCTTCAGGTACATTTTTTAACCAAAAAGCTAATATAGATGGACATTCAAAAAACAAAGGGATTGCTACTAAAGAAATTGAAAAAGTGGCAAACTTTGACATTGTCCGCATCAGAAAAATCATTTTACTAACCTCACCGGCGCCAGCACTTTTAATGATTTGAGGACTAATTGATCCTATAATTCCCTGAGATAGTATAGACATTGCTGCACTAACTTGCATTGCAATTCCATAAGCAGCGTTTTTAACAACGCCAAAGAACAAATTAATAAGTACTTGAACACCTTCATTACGACTCATTATTGCAACTGCACCTAATAAACTCCAGCTGAAAAAAGACATCATTTCTTTAACCAAATGCCGATCATAAAACTTAAAGTTGATTTCAATTTTTTTATAATTCTTTTTTACAATAATATAATTAATAAGAAAAACAATTATTGAAATAAATAAAAGTAAAAAAGCATATATAATTAGTTTACTATCGGTTAAAAAACACATGGTTATTGCAATACCTAACTTCAGCAGGGATTCCATAATACCTACTAATGAAATAGCAATAAAATTTTCATTAGCACGTAAAACTCCTAAAAATGGTATAGAAACTATATTTATAAATGTAATTCCAGAAACGACATATAATACATTTTTAGCATCCTCAAATCGATTGGTTGGAATGTTTAAAACTTGATCTACAAAAAAACATCCTATAAAGCTGATAACAATGAGTAGCAACAATCCATAAAAAAAATGGATTACCAATGAAGTAGAAAATATTTTTTTTAATTTTTCATCATTTTTCTCACCAATGGCATAAGCAATATAGCGTTGTGTTGATGATGACAAAGACCAATTTAAAAAAGACAACATACCCACTAGACCAATGGTTAAAGTATATAAACCATAATCTTTTACACCCAAAGAATTAAGGATAATTGGCGTTGTAATTAATGATAAACCAGCAGCAAAAAATCGCTGTAAATAAATAATTACCGTGTTTATTGCCGTTCGATTTGCTGAACTGGATTTATAAATACTCGAAATTTTCTTTTTCATAATCGTGCTCGCCAAAGTTTAAATAACAGGATTTCCTTATTATTCCGAAACTAAATCTAAACTAAAACGAGTTCCTTTATCAACATTTTTTTTTACTTTTTTTCCTATAAGGTCGTTATAATGTTTCGGATGCAATCCAAAACCTGGGCGAATAGATTTTACATTATCAACTGTAATAAAATCACCTTCAGCAATATCTTCAACAACATAAAGTGACCGTGAAAAATTTCTTGCCATATTTTGTTTGTCGGTCAATTGATAATCGATTACTCCAATGGCACTTTCTGCTTCTCTTACCGCCTTTACCATAGCTGTGAACTCTTCTTCATTCATTGAAAAAGAAGCATCCGGACCTCCTATTTCTCTATCGAGTATAAAATGTTTTTCAATAATTTTAGCACCCATTATTGTAGCAACAATTGGAACAGTGCTACCGATTGTGTGATCCGACAAACCGCTAATTACATTAAATCGTTCCGTCAAATCTTTAACCATTATCATATTGGCATCTTCAATTGGCGCGGGGTAATTTGAAGTACATTTTAGCAAAGCCACTTCATGATTTCCCATTCGATAACAGGCGTCCAAAGCCAATTCTATATCTTCTAATCCTGCGATACCAGTAGAAATAATTACTGGTTTACCTTTAGAAGCCACTAATTCAATTAATGGAATATCCGTAATTTCAAATGATGCAATTTTGTAAGCTGGAGCATTTAATTCTTCTAAAAGAGCTACTGCTGTGGCATCAAATGGAGACGAGAAACAAACTAATCCTTCCTCTTTCGCTACTCGAAACAATTCTTCATGCCATTCCCAAGGTGTATATGCTTCTTTATATAAGTCATGTAAATTTTTCCCTTCCCATATCGTACCTTTTATCATAAAATCGTCTTTCCTAGAATCAACTGTAATAGTATCAGCTGTGTAGGTCTGCAGTTTAATACAATCGGCACCTGCTCGTTTTGCTGCTTTAATGGTTTCAATAGCAGTTTCAATACTACCATTATGATTGGCTGATAATTCTGCAATAATGAAAACTTTACTTTCGTTATTAATCGTAAATGTATCTATAATCATTTTATTCTTTTTATATATTTATAACTTTTGAAACTTTGGTTATCTACGTATTCAACAAACTCAACAAATTCATAACCTGCTTTTTCAAAAGCAAATTTTGAATTTGAATTCGATTCTTTAATGTAAGCGTTTATTGTAAAACCTGCATTAGAATTTAAAAAATAATCGGATGCAAGGTGAATCATTTCTTTTGCATATCCTTTTCCTCTTAATTCTAAAGCAACGGAAATTCCTATTAATGCCTCAAAATCATTAATTTTTTGAATGCGTACTTGACCTATTTTATTTTGCTCTTGATCCTCAAAAATTAACATTAAACACAAATTGTCTTTAAGTTTATTTTCGAACCATTTTTCATGATTTGCATAGCTAATAGCTTCAGAATTATAGGATTGTTCTCGAACATTTATATCATTTGCCCATTCAAAATAAATCTTTATGTCTTCTTGGGTAGCTTTTCTAAATTTTAACATTGGGAGTGTTTTATTTATTTTTATTTTTTTTCGGAATTTTTGAAATAATTCATTCTTAAATTCACTGTATGTTTTTGGTAATTTTAGCCAATCTTTTTTACTTAATTCATAAGTACTATATAAAGGTTGAGTGGCTATTTTTTTAAAATTAAATTCTGGAATTATGGTATGTGAGATATTATTATCTTCAAATATGATACAGGTAGCCGACTCTATTCCAAAAGTTACAAATGCAAGTCTAATACTCTCAAATTCAAGCTCAACACCTAGCCCACTTCCTATCAATTTTGGGTCTAAAAAGACACCTGCAAAAATATTTTTATTTAAAAAATCACATTTGGTTAAAGAAACAGAACCGATAATAATGTCATTTTTTTTAATTGCAAAATAAAAATCAGTACTATCCGTTTTTAATTTTTCGACAAAATCAAAATGTTCTTCTAATGTAATATCTTTATTATTATGAGACATCTGTCTAACAGTGACATGATTCCTAAATTTCAAAATAGTCAACAATTCAGCTTCCGACAATTGTATATAGTTTACAAATGTGAGGTTTCCGTGTTGGTATTCTTTATTTTTATCTATCTTCATTAATCTATGTGTCGAGTAGTTGATTTACTTTTTCTAATATTCTTCTTTTTTGATGTCCATCTATAAATTTTGCATACCTATTTTCTGTATTCAAAGCAGCTAAAATGGCACTTCGAATGGCAGGCTCTGAAAATGTTGCTGCGTTTATTACCCCATTTTTAGAGACAAAAGCATTGAATGCATATTTTTGATTATCAGCATACATTCCTGAAATCACTTTACAACCTGTACTTAAAACCTCGAGTAAAATCCCACTTGAAGGTACTATTGCTATATCAGAACGTTCCATTAATTCCAACATTTTATTTTCTGAAATTCCAGAAAACCATTCCGTTTTAGGATTTATATCGGTTAAAATTTGAATTTCTTTGTTGAATTCAAATGCTGAACCAGTAACAATTATTATTTTTTTTATCTCCTGAAATTCAAGTGCGATATTTAAAGTTCTTTCTGTCAGATTGTTGAAATCAGAGCCTCCAAAACATATAAATAAAGTAGCTGTTTTTTGATTAATTCGATCAATCCTTGCTTTTTCTAAAAATATAGGTCGTAACAATGCAAAATCTAATCCTAAAGCAAAATGAGTGTACGATTGCGCTCGATAATCACTTTCCTTAATCCCAGGTGTATGATTTATAATTAAATCCGCATAAAATTCCTTATCATGCAAATCGTCAATGCAAATTAATTTACAACCCAGTTTTTTAATCTGTTTTTGATAATTACTGTCCAAATCATAATTATCTAAAACAACCAAATCATTACTAGTCAACATCTCAAAAAAATCTTTTTCTGAATTTATCGAAATTGAAATAATTCCATTTGAATTTATTTCATTCTTGAAATCTTCAGGAATCTGCAATGATACGATAGTAATTTCAAAATCATCGCTTAACATTTGAGCGAGTGCCAAACAGCGAAACAAATGTCCTAAACCAATTTTATTGCCACCATCAGCTCGGATATAGACTTTATGTAATATTTTATCTTGAGACACTGCTAAACAATTAGATTTAATTTATTAAAATAGATGTTAAACTACAGTGCGAATTAAACAAAATGCCTCCGCAAATGGTTTGCCTACAACGATACCCCATCTTTGTGACTGAATTTTTAATGCTTCTGGTGAGCGCGGATGTGGAAACAGTCTCTTTTCATATTCATAAGCTTCCATTCCTTTAATTTTCGCATCAACATTTTTCTCAGAAACTTCAATAAATATATTTGGAATAAAATGTTTTGGATCCGAAGATGCTCTCCATTCTGTTCCCGATGGAGTTTCAAAAGTGATTACCGTATGCACACATTCTTCCTCTAAAGGTCTCGTTGCCGTAATTATTGCCTCAAAAGTTCTTTGATGATCAATATTTAAATCACCTCCATGATGCGTAAAAATAATCTCAGGTTTAAAATCTAGTTTTTCTTTTTCAACTACTTTTATAATATCTAAAAGTGCTATTGTATCAAATCGATTATCTGGAAAATCATAAATACCAACCGATTCATATCCGATACATTTTTGAGCAGTATGGATATTGTTTCTATGAATTTGTAATTCTTCTTTCCATTTATCTGTATCTCTAACGCCCGATCGAGAAGTTATTCCTTCTCCCAAGATTACAGCACGAATCGTACAATTATTTTCTGTTATTAATTTATTCATTGTTGCTCCTAATCCTAACAATTCATCGTCCGGATGAGCAACTACAACTAGTATTCTCTTGTTTTTAAACATATATAGATTCTTTTGTTAGATTATTATTTAAAATTATTTCAACTATATTTTCTTTATTCTCATAAAAAATCAGGTCTAGAATTCCTAAATAAGGAATAAATTCAGCACTTTTTTGTTTATAAATGGGGTGTTTGTAATCTTGGAATATTGGAGTTATTTTATTTTCTAGTAAATAATTACAATCGGCATAATCTTTACCTAATTTACCAAAAACAAAAAAATCGCCTGCCAATTTGTTCGTTAATTCAATCACGTAATCTAATTTTCTTGATGAAATATTTAATTCCGATGCAAAAACTATCTTCGTATCAATTCCAATATAATTTACAATATCTAGAAACAATTGATTTGTAAAATCAACCAGAAAAGTACTTTTTAAAGCTAATGTTTTCTCAACAATAGGAAAAACATAATTAAAATGAGGTGCTTTAGAATAAGTTTGCTCAATAGACTTTAAATGTTTAATTTTCCATAGGTCATTAGCAATTTCCATCTCATTTATACTTTTTTCCGTATGATGCTTCATATCGCACGGAATTGTTAGCATGGTACCCTCAGGTTTACAAAATATTTTATTTCTATTAATAAATGAGTTTTTCTCAAACTGAACATCATCCATAATTACAAAGATATCCGATACTAATAATTTATGAAAATATCCGAGCCAAGGGTTATATGCGGGTTGATGTGCTGAGATTATCATATTTTATTTTAAAAAAATACTATTTAAATTAATCTTGTTTTGTATCAAATTTCTTTTCATAATAGCCTTTTTTTATTATGGCAGGATTACCTACAACAAGAGAATAGGGAGGTATTTCAACCGAATTTATTAAAATCGTACCGGCAGCAATTACGGAATTATGTCCAATGTAAATTTCACCACCAATAAAAGAATGCGAACCAACAAAAACATTATCCTCTAAAATAATACTACTTCTAGAAATTGTATCAGATAATCCAATTGCTTTTAAATGAGAATCAGCACAATTTATAGCAACAAATGAAGCGATATCACAATTTTTACCAATGGAAACTTTCCCTTTATTTGCATTTATTTCAGAAAAAAAACCAATTGAAGTTCCTTCACCAATTTCGGGATTTCCCCAAATATGAACTAATGGATGAAATTTATTTTCTGGAATTTCAATCGAATCTATAACTTTTTTTTTAAATTCGTCCATTATTCAAAATCATTTATTGTAAAAACCTCATTCACTTTTTTGCTAACTTTAAGTTTTCTATTTAAAATAAATTGAATGTGTTTTGGAGGTAATCCATCTCCCTCGGCTCTTTTAAAATCAAAATCATGAATTGAAAGGATATGTCCCTTCTCAATATTTTTTGAAGCAATAATTTTTCTTCTAGCCAAATCCCGCATCCCTATTTCTTTTACCGATGGAATCAGGTGGCTTATTCCTATACAATTTTCAATCGAACGAATGTCAGAAATATATTGTTTCAAATCAGAAGTATCAGAAGCAAACCAATGATCAGGACCAGCCATATTTTTGTCTAATGTAAAATGTTTTTCAATAACTGTCGCTCCAAAACAAACGGCACCAACAGCAGCTGTTGAACCAATGGTGTGATCTGAATATCCCACTTCTACTCCGAAACAATTTTTGATTGTAGGTATCTTCTTTAGGTTAACTTCTTCTGATGAAGCTGGATAAGAAGACACACAATGTAAAACTGTAATATCATTATTTCCAGTACTTCTAATAGCTTCAACTGCATCTTCAATTTCTGACGCAAAAGCCATTCCTGCAGATATTATCATCTTTTTTCCGTACTTTGCGTATTCCTTAAGCATATGTACATTTGTTAAATCGTCTGATCCAACTTTAATAAATGGCAAATCACAAATGGAAAGTAAAAATTTTAAGTCGGAATGATTTTGAGCAGTAGAACTAAATTCTATTTCATTTTTTTTACAAAAATCTACGATTTCTTTCCATTGTGCTTCTGAAAATTGGTACCGCTTAAACATATCCATCATTGACTCAGTAACCGGTTTACCTTGAGATTTATAAGTATAAGTCTGCTTTTCGTCAGAAACAAATTCTTCCGCTTTAAAGGTTTGAAATTTTACACAATCTGCGCCACAATTTTTTGCTGCCAAAATCATTTCTTTAGCTATATCAATATCACCGTTGTGATTGATTCCCACTTCAGCAATTATATACGTTGAATTCATAAATACATTTTTTTTCTCCAATTAAAACAAATATAATTATTTTTTAAGAAATTAAATCTTTGAAGATGTTTAATATTCTTTCCGATGATTTACCGTCAAAAAAATGATTTTGGTTTACCGCCATTTGACTCATTTTACTATATAGTAACTTTATTTTTTGCTCCATTTCTTTAATTGGAAAAGACCCTATACCCACCGCAAGATTTTTTTCAACAAATGACTCGTAAATAAATTTCTGATTTTCGGCAGTATAACCAGTTATTATAGGCATTTTTACTGACAAAACTTCATATAATATACTACTGGAAGGTACAATTGCTAACTCTGAGTTAAGCATTACAGTGACTAATGCGTCAGCGCTAAGATTATTATAAATTATAATTTCATGGGAGCTGTTGGCTTTGCAAAAAATTGCTAATTCATTAGAATACAAATAACCACTTCCGATTACAATATTAATTTTCTTTATAGAATCAATTTCAACTAATTGTTTGACTGTGTCAAGAGTATAATTTTCAAAATCACTACCTCCAAAACAAACAAAACAGTTAGATATAGAATCTATAATTCTGTTTTCTTCTTCAGAAGCCAATAAAAATGGATGCCGTAATAAAGCATACTTGATTCCAAGAAATAATTTTGTATATGGTTTACAACTATAATCTTTTGCTAAAATTCCTTCGGCATGATTTATTATTACATCTGCAAAAAATTCTTTATCGTGTAAATCGTCAATACATACTAGTTTACATCCTAATTCTTTAATTTTTTTTTGATAGTTCGTATCTAAGCCATAATGATCAATAACGACAATTTCATCTTTAGATAAAATTTTAAAAAAATCATCCTCTGAATCAATTGATTGTATATGAAAACCATTATTTGAAATCTTAGTAAAAATTTCAATCGGAATTTCTTTGCAAGCAAAGATAATTTGAAATTCATTTTTTAACATTAATGCAAGAGCATTGCATCTAATTAGATGACCAAGCCCTATTTCTGAACTTCCATCAGCACGAATAAAAACTTTATTCAACATAGTTTTCTAAAATTTTTGCTGCATTATTGAAATCAAATTTCTTTAAACAAATACAAGCTTCAATTAATTCATCATTAAGTTTGGTAAAGTGTTTTTTTTGAATATTGGAATCATTTATTGCAAATAACCATGGATAATCCAAATACATTCGGTCTATCAAAGAAATACCTGATAATTTATTTTTATTTAAAATATTTTGAGATAAAATAACAGACAATAAAGTATAATCAGATACATAATCTACTGTTAATCTCAGGTTTTGAAACTCTGGATTTATATCAGGACAAAATACACCTAATTTATAAAGCCCACTATTTTTTACAAAAAGGGTTACATGTTCTTTGTCTGGATCAGAAATTTCATGATTCTCAATATCGAGCAATGCTTTTGATGTAATAACCTCAAAATTCATCCCTACGGGAAGCCCCTTAGTACATGTATAATCGTTTTTTTCTATAAAATGCTTTTCAATCGTTTCATCCAAAATAGCAATATCAACAATTGGGTTATCTGCTGTTAATCGAACGATACAATCAAATTTATCTTGCTTTGCAATTGCTAAAAATCTACTTAATACATTTTCTTCATCTCCTCTAAAGCAGTCAACACCTTCTTTATTACAAAAAGGTATTAATATGTCATTTTCAGAGTTTTGAGAAGTTGCCACATAAATTTTACTTTGATGCCGAGATTTTTTTAACTCTTGAATTACCCATGATAATAAGGGCTTTTCTGAACCTAAGGGCAATGGCATTAAAATTTTACCTGGTAACCGAGTGGATTTCATTCTAGCTTGAATGATAAACCCAACTTTTTTATTTACTAGTCCATCCTCCATCTACTATAATATTTTGTCCAGTAATAAAGTTAGAGGCTTCCGAAGCTAAAAACACAAATGCTCCAGCTAAATCTTCGGGTTTTCCAATTCTATCCAAACAGGTTTTCGATTTTAATGCGTTAACAAATCCTATTTCTTCTTGAACTGGCACAGAAGGAAATGGACCAGGGGTAATCGTATTAACATTTATACCACAATGACCTAAATAACTAGCATAATATTTAGTTAATTGAATAATACCCGCTTTTGCTGCTCCATAATGCGGTGGGTTTAAAAACTGTGGGAAATCATCATAGACTTCAAATTGTGGAGCAACAACCCCATACATAGAAGAAACATTAATGATTTTTCCTGCATTATTTTTTTTGAAATACGGAATGACTTCTCTTATGCACCTAAATACACTATTCAAAGTCCCGTCAATACCAATCTGCCAATCATCATCTGACATTTTTTCGGGTGATTGTCCTTTTAAATATACTGCATTATTGATTAGAACATCAATTCTTCCTGAGCTACTTTCAATATTTTTAAAAGCATTTATAATGTCGTCAGTACTTGAAATATCACATTTTTCGAAAAATAATTTATCACAATTGACTTCTGAATCTTTAAATGATTCCAAAAACTTTTTATTATCTCTTGCTAATACGTAAACAGTAGCACCATGAAATAATAAGCTTTCAGTTATTGCTTTTCCAAGATGTCCATATCCGCCTGTAATTAGTACAATTTTATTATTTAAATTAAAGGAATACACCATATTCTATTTTTTTGGCCAAAATGAAGGCATTACTATTTCTTTAGAAAAATTAAAACTTTTGGTTGGAAGCGTAACGTTTGATGATACACTTTCAATATTTATTTGCAATTGTTTACTATTTTCAACTCCAATTATTACTTTATCTATAAAATCTGATTGTAAAACAAAATTTAATAAAGCCGCAGGCAATTTTTCCTTAAACTTATTTTGAAGTTCTAATATCTCCTCTTTTACCACATCAAAAAAATCTGACAATTTTGAAACATCCGTAAAGAATAATCCTTGTAGAAAAGCGGAACGAGTGTGGATTTCACATCCACTTGCTTTTAATGTAATTAACTGATTTTTAAATCGGGTATCAAAATAATTATAGGGCACTTGAATTAAATCTGGAACATATCCTTTTTCTAAAAGCAAATCTAATTCAAAAGGTTCGTTTAAAGAAAATCCGATTTTTTTTACTTTACCCTCTTGTTTTAAATTCAGTAAATCTTCCCAATCATTTTGGTTTTCTAGTAAACTTAATGGCCTATGACTTAAATAACCATAAATTTTATCTATTCTTAATTTTTCTAAACTTTTATTCAATTGATTTCTAAGATTACCATCCATATCACTTGGCATAAACTTAGAAACTACATCAAATTTACTCAAATTTTTAGACCCTAATACTTCTTCAGCGATTCCATAAGCAGAAGCGGTATCAATGCAATCAATTTGATTTTTTTTCGCCAATTCTAAAATATGGCTTACTTCAGTATCTGTTGTTTGACCAATTGAATTGGAAACACCATAAACAATTCCAAATTGAACTGAACCTAAACCAATTTTATTTGTTAGTTTCATAAAAAGTATGAATCAAATCAATTACATATTGCTGTTCTACTGGTTCTAAAGTCGGATACATTGGTAAGCTAATGCAGTGTTTGTAATAATTTTCTGCTTTTGGCATATCCCCAAAATTCCATCCAAGCCCTTTATAATACGGCATTAAATGACAAGGTATGTAATGAATTTGAGCAAAGATATTTTTACTTCGTAAAAAGTTATAAAGTCCTACTCTATCTTCAACTTCAATTATATACAAATGATAGGCATGTCCATCAATCGAACATGATTGTCCTTTTATATAGCTTTTATCGTTAAAAGCATTTTGATAATGGAGTGCTATTGCTCTTCTTCGAATGATACCACTATCAGCACGTTGTAATTGACTTAGTCCTAAGGCAGCTTGAAAATCGGTCAAACGATAATTATAGCCTAAAGTCTGCATCTCCATATACCATGCTGGATATGCTGATTGATTGTCTAAACCAGCGGCTAAATTCATGTCATTTTGAAAAATTGAGATGTCACGGGTAATTCCGTGAGTTCTTAACATCATTAATTTTTTATATAATTTTTCATCATTGGTAGTAATCATACCCCCTTCGCCAGAGGCAATATGTTTTACTGGATGAAAAGAAAAAATAGCTAAATCCGCAAAGTTACCATTTCCACAGTTTTGCTTTTCCCCTTTACTATCAACAAAATATCCGCCTGGAGCGTGACATGCATCTTCAATAATCCATAATTTATATTGGTTAGCCAGTTTTCTAAATTTTTCTAGATCAATAGCTCTACCTGCAAAATCAACAGGAATAATACCTTGATAAGTTCCTATTGGAGAAGCTTCTAATAATCGCTCAACAGAATTATAATCGATTAAATAGGTTTCTGGATCAATATCTGCAAAAACAACTTCACCATCACAATATCGAATACAATTTGCAGATGCTGCAAAAGTGATTGGTGTTGTGATTACTTTTTGTCCTTTAGCAACATCTAAAGCTAAAGTGCACAAGTGCAAAGCTGCTGTACCATTAGCTACTGCTACAGCATATTTTGATCCTATATATTTTGCAAAAGCATCTTCAAATTCTGCAATTTTTGGTCCTTGGGTTAAAAAATCTGATTTTAATGTTGCTACAACTGCATCGATATCATCTTGTGTGATATGCTGACGACCATAGGGAATTATCTTATTTTCCATTTAATAATTAATTAAAATTTGAGTCAACATGTTCTTTTATTAATTCTCTTAATGTTTCAACATCATCCCATTCTGTATTGTCACCTGAATTATAATTAAATCCCTCTGGTACTTTTACAGCATTAAAACTTGCAATAAAATCATTCAATTTAAATTTTGGCACAGAAGGTAAAATAGTGTAATATTTACCTAAATCATAGGTATTATATGAATCTGAAGAGGTTATCATTTCTTCATGAATTTTTTCTCCAGGTCGTATCCCTATAATTTCTATTTGGCATTCTGGTGCAACAGCGGCTGCAACATCTAATATTTTATAAGAAGGAATTTTAGGTATAAAAATTTCACCTCCCCAAGCGTGTTGAATTGCGTGCATGACCATATCAACGCCTCCTTGAAGGGAAATGTTAAATCGTGTCATCGTGGCATCGGTAATTGGCAATTTTCCTTCTGATTTTTTCTTCATGAAAAATGGGATAACAGAACCGTTTGAGCCCATTACATTTCCATAACGTACAACAGAAAATTTAATTGGATTCCAGCCTTTAATGTTATTTGCTGCTACGAATAATTTATCCGAAGTTAACTTGGTTGCTCCATATAAATTTATTGGTGCACATGCCTTATCCGTTGAAAGTGCTACTACATTTTCAACTTTTGTTTGTAAAGCGGCATGAATTACATTTTGAGCTCCTCCAATATTTGTCTTTATGCACTCATCCGGATTGTATTCTGCCAAGTGAACGTGTTTCATAGCGGCTGCATGTATCACAATATCAACACCTTGAAATGCGCGTATTAATCTATCTTGATCTCTAACATCCCCTAGAAAAAAACGAATTTGTGGATATTTACTTTCTGGGAATTCTTGAGCCATTTGAAATTGTTTCTGCTCATCTCGTGACAAAATTATAAGCTTTTTAATCTTTGGAAAATTTTCAAAAATATGTTTTGTTAAAGCTTTTCCAAGAGAACCAGTCCCTCCAGTAATCAATATTGATTTATTTTCAAGTGTCATAGTAGTTAAATATTTGAATTTTTTATTAAAAATCTATTTATTATTTTTTTATTATTGATTTAACAATACTGTTTTTTATAGTACTTTAGATAGGATCCACTTGTAACATTACTTAACCAATCCGTATTTTCTAAATACCAATCAATTGTAATGTCCAATCCTTCTTCAAAAGTGACCGAAGGCTTCCATCCTAATAGTTGATTGATTTTACTCGCATCAATAGCGTAACGTAAATCATGTCCTGGTCGGTCTTTTACGTAGGTAATTAATTTTTCGGAAGTGCCCGTTTCATTACCTAATTTAACATCCATTTTTTGACATAACAATTTTACTAGATCAATGTTTTGCCATTCATTAAACCCACCAATGTTATATGTTTCGTGGTTTTTACCTTCATGAAAAACCAAATCAATAGCTACAGCATGATCTTTAACAAAAAGCCAATCACGTGTATATTTTCCATCACCATAAACAGGTAATGGTTTGTTATTCATTATATTATTAATCAAGAGTGGAATTAACTTTTCAGGAAAATGATTTGGTCCGTAATTATTGGAACAATTTGTAATAACATAAGGTAAATTAAAGGTTTCTCCATATGCTCTAACAAAATGATCCGAACTCGCTTTTGAAGCTGAATATGGAGAATTTGGTGAATATGGAGTAGTTTCAGTAAATAAACCCATTTCTCCTAAAGCTCCATAAACTTCATCAGTGCTAATATGATAAAATCGTTTTCCATCCATGTTACCAGCCCATATAGATTTTGCAGCATTTAACAAATTCATGGTTCCAATTACATTTGTTTTTACAAAAGATAATGGATCCGTAATAGAACGATCAACATGCGATTCTGCAGCCAAGTGTACTACTCCATCAAATTGATGCTCTTGAAACAAATTATTAACAAAAACATCATCAACTATATCTCCTTTTATAAATGTATAATTGGATTCATTTTCAATATCTAAAATATTTTCTAAATTTCCAGCATAGGTCAAGAAATCTAAATTATAAATTTTATAATTTGGGTATTTTTTTACAAATCGTCTAACAACGTGAGACCCTATAAATCCGGCTCCGCCAGTAATTAGTATTTTTTTCATTTTACAATTAAAATAGTACAAAAAATAATTTAAATTTTCCATGGCTTCGCCACGTCAGTCCCATTATTGAACCTAACTAAATACGGTAATTTATGTTTAAACAAATTCTAATTACCTGTTTTCAAAGTAATTAAAATTCCTAATTCTTTTAATATTAATTGGAGACTATGATTACCTATTTTATTTATTTTTCCTTCTTTTCCTTGAAAAAGTCCAGAAGAAATTGTAATTGTATCTCCTTCTTTGTAATTAACAACTTCAAAATCTAAAATCTTTTCATTTAAAATATTTTTTAATGAATTAATTTCAATTTGTCTTGCAATTGCAGGTTTACCCAACCAAAAAACAAATCGTATCACCCCAATAACTTGCAATACTTTATTACGTTCAGCTTCACTAATATTGACAAAAACATAAGAATTCATCAATGGAACTGTTACCAACTTTTTTCTGTCCGACCATTGCTTTAATTGAGTAATCATCGGACAAAAAACATCTACTCCTAATTTTTCTAATCGCTCGACAACTTTTTTTTCGTTACGAGGTTGCGTATAAATAACATACCAAGGCATTTATTGTTGTATTTAAATTTTCAAACCTTGTTACTCTATTTAACTTGTACTACCAACAGCGCTAAATACAAATCCTATTTCTATCATTTTTTTGGCATCTAAAATGTTTCTGCCATCAAAAACAAATGCAGGTTTCTTCATGCCATTATAAATTTTCTGCCAGTCATACGCTTTAAATTCATCCCATTCCGTAAGAATTGCTATTGCATGAGCATCTTTACAAACATCATAAGGATTATTCATAACTGAAATACCGTTTTTATTTTCTTCTGTAGTTCTAGTATCTAAATATTGTAAATCAGAAATAATTTGATGTGCTTTTACTTGTGGGTCAAAAACAGCAATATTGGCTTGTTCATTTAATAAATAATCAGAAACATAAATAGCTGCAGACTCCCTAGTGTCATTAGTGTCTTTTTTAAATGCCCAACCTAAAAATGCAATTTTCTTCCCAGATACTGTATTGTATAAAGTTTGAACTATATTATTTGCAAAACGTCTTTTTTGATGATCATTCATAATAATTACTTGTTCCCAATAATCAGCAACTTCATTCAGGTTATATGATTTAGCAATATAAACTAAATTTAAAATGTCTTTTTGAAAACAAGAGCCTCCAAAACCAACTGATGCTTTTAAAAATTTGGAACCAATTCTGCTATCCATTCCAATTGCTTTAGCTACTTCGCTTATATTAGCACCAGTTTTTTCGCATAATTCAGCCATAGCATTTATAGAAGAAACGCGTTGCGCTAAAAAAGCATTCGCGGTCAGTTTAGATAATTCAGATGACCAAAGATTCGTTGTTAATATTCTTTCGTTTGGCACCCAATTGGCATAAATTTCTACTAATGATTCAATTGCTTTTTGCCCAGCTTCAGAAGACACTCCTCCTATTAAAACACGATCTGGGTCTAACAAATCTTCAACAGCAGTACCTTCAGCAAGAAATTCAGGATTAGATAAAATTTGAAATTGAACTCCATTACCCGTATTGTCCAAAATATTTTTTACTGCTTCGGCGGTGCGTACAGGTAAAGTTGATTTCTCAACGACAATTTTATTGTCTTTTGCAACACTTGCAATTTGTCTTGCACAAAGTTCAATATGCTTCAAATCGGCAGCCATACCTTTACCGATTCCATAGGTTTTTGTAGGTGTATTTACCGAGATAAAAATCATTTGAGCTTCATCAATTGCTTTTTCAACGTTGGTTGAAAAAAACAAATTTCTACCTCTAGCTTCAGAAACAATAGCGCTTAAACCAGGTTCGTAAATTGGAATATTATTTACATCTGCATCATTCCATGAAGCTATTCTACTTTCATTCAAATCTACTACTGTAACTTTAATATGAGGACACTTTTGAGCAATAATAGCCATTGTTGGCCCCCCAACATACCCAGCACCAATGCAACAAATATTTGTGATTTGAATCATTTATTATAATTTTCCATCTGCTTTGCTTCCTAATATACCTTTCACGTCATATAAAACAGATTGAGTTTTTAGAATAGCATTAAAATCTATAGCAGCAAATTCATTATGAGAAACACCTAAAACAACTGCATCAAACTTTTGACTAGGCAACTCGTTCGTTGTAATTAAATTGTATTCATGTTTTACTTCTGCAGGATTTGCCCAAGGATCGTATATAGAAATTTTCATTCCATATTCTTTTAATGCTGCAATCACATCAACAATTTTGGTGTTTCTCACATCTGGACAATTTTCTTTAAATGTAATACCTAACATTAATAATTCTGCTCCGTTAACTACTACCCCTTTTTTAATCATCAATTTTACTACTTGAGAAGCTACATATTCTCCCATACTATCATTCAAGCGTCTTCCAGCAAGAATAATTTCAGGATGATAACCCATTTCTTGTGCTTTTTGAGCTAAATAATAAGGATCGACGCCTATGCAATGTCCTCCAACTAATCCTGGTTTAAATGGCAAAAAATTCCATTTTGTTCCAGCTGCTTCGAGCACATCATGAGTATCAATTCCAAGTATATTAAATATTTTTGATAACTCATTTACAAATGCAATATTAATATCTCTTTGCGAATTTTCAATTACTTTTGCTGCTTCAGCTACTTTAATAGTTGGCGCTAAATGAGTGCCAGCAGTGATGACAGAACGGTATAAGTCGTTTACTTTTATACCAATTTCTGGAGTAGAACCTGCAGTCACTTTTAATATTTTTTCAACCGTATGTAATTTGTCTCCTGGATTGATTCGCTCTGGAGAATAACCTGCAAAAAAATCAACATTGAACTTTAATCCTGAAATTTTTTCTAATACAGGTACGCATTCGTCTTCAGTAACGCCCGGATAAACCGTAGATTCGTAAATTACGATATCATCCTTTTTAAGAACTTTCCCAACGGTTTCACTTGATTTGTACAAAGGAGTCAAATCAGGTCGGTTGTTTTTATCGACAGGTGTTGGAACTGTAACAATATAATAATTACAATCTTTTATATCTTCTAAATCTGTAGAACATAATAAACCTACAGCGTTATTTGTAGGTTTTTTTAGCAATACAGATTGTAATAAATTGCTATCAATTTCAAGAGTGCTATCGATACCTGAATTTAATTCTTTAACTCTTACTTGATTAATATCAAATCCAACAACTGAATACTTTGTAGCAAATAATCTTGCTAAAGGCAAACCTACATATCCTAAACCTACTACTGCTATTTTCATTTATATAAATTAAAAAATACTATTTATTTTAAATGTTCCCAATACCATTTAACGGCTTCTTTTAAACCATTTTGCATAGAGAACTTTGGACTGTAACCTAATAATTTCTTAGCTTTATCAATACTTGCTAGGGAATGTGGAATATCTCCTGCCCTATTTGGACCATAAACAACTTCAATATTTGCAATTGCATTATCATGTTCTGTTAACGCTTCTTTTAAATATTTCATTAAATCATTTAATGTCGTTCTATCACCAAAAGCGGTGTTGTAAACGGTATTAACAGCATCTGGGTTTGTTGTTGTCATTGCTAACTCATTCATTTGTATCACATTGTCAATATAAGTGAAATCTCTAGAATAGTTTCCATCACCATTTATTACAGGGCTTTCGTGCTTCATTAATTGCATTACAAATTTCGGAATTACAGCTGCATAAGCACCATTTGGGTCTTGTTTTCTGCCGAATACATTGAAATATCGTAATCCTATTGTCTCTAATCCATAGGAATTACTAAAAATTTCTGCATACAATTCATTTACATATTTAGTAATTGCATACGGAGAAAGAGGTTTGCCTATTGTATCTTCTACTTTTGGTAAAGTGGTCGAATCACCGTAAGTAGATGAGCTAGCAGCATAAACAAAACGCTTAACTCCTGCATCTCTTGAAGCTACTAACATATTTAGAAAACCACCAACATTAACATCGTTACTTGTAATAGGATCTTTAATAGAACGCGGAACTGAACCTAATGCGGCTTCATGCAGCACAAAATCAACACCAGCAACCGCTTTTTGACAATCTGCTAAATTTCTAATATCTCCTTCTATTAATTTAAAATTTGGATTTTCAATTATAGCATTCAAATTATGACGATGACCTGTTGCAAAATTATCCAAACAAACCACTTTATATCCTTTAGAAATAAAATACTCACACAGATTTGATCCTATAAAACCAGCTCCTCCTGTTATTAGTATTTTAGTATTTGATATTGCAATCATATTATTAATGGTAATTATTGAATTTGAGTGCAAATATATAATTTATAATTTAATTAACACCTTTTAGTCTCTTTATAGATTCATATAAAGGCTAAAAAATCATCTATTTAAAATAAATAAATCAAATTGTATCTATGAAATTTCGTTCGGTTTTGTTGAAAATTAGTAATCCAAATAGAAATAAAAAAATCGAAGACAAAAAAGAAATAATTAAACCATTTAAAGTAAAAACGCCACTACCTAAAAAAGAATACCTGAAAAATTCAAATAATGCTGATAATGGATTAATATGAATAATCCAATGCCATTTTGAATCTAATTTTTCTAAAACTAAGGATGTTGGGTAAACCACTGGAGTAACATACATAAAAAGCTGTACTCCAAATGTAACTAAAAAAGATAAATCTTTATATTTACTAGTCATAGATGAGATTATCATTCCTAACCCCAAAGAAATTAAAGCCATCATGAATAGTAAAATAGGAGTAAATATAATAGTCCAATTAGGCAAAGGCGTATTATTAGTAAAATAAAAGTAAAATAAAACTACTATAAAAAAAGAGAACTGAATGACAAATTTCAACAAACTAGAAATCGTTGTTGACAATGGCATTATTACTCTTGGAAAATATACTTTACCAAAAATATGCTGATTTGTCCTAAAAGTATTTGAAGCAGCATTGAAAGAATCAGAGAAATAAAACCATAACGTATTACCTGCTAAAGCAAATAAAAAATAATTGATACCGTCTGAAGGAATATGTGCTATTTTACTAAAAACTATAAACTGAATTAACGATGTTAAAATGGGTTGAATCAAAAACCAAATTGGCCCTAAAATAGTTTGCTTATAATACGTTACAATATCTCGTTTTACAAAAAGAAACAGCAAATCCCTATAGCGCCAAATTTCAGAAAAATTAAACGTAAATAAACTCCCTTTTGGTGCTATTTCGTACAACCAGTTTTCTTCTTGTTTATCCACTTTTTAAATAATTATTTTATTTTAAATTGACTTAAAAACCTTTTAAAATAAGAGGATTGCATTTCATGTTCATCATAACCGTTGGAATAATCACCGTAGTTATAGCCATAACCGTAGCCGTATTTGGCTTTACTCTCAAAACTATTCAAGATAATACTTACGTTATTCAATTCACCACGTTTAGTTCGACTATTTAGCAATGTAATCATCCCTTTCTTAGTGAAATTTTGTCTCACTATATAAAGAATTACGTCTGAAAAATTAGCTAATTCTAATGCGTCAGCTACTAATCCAACTGGTGGCGTGTCTAAAATGATATAATCGTATTTCAATTTTAGTTCCGCCAGCATTTCATTCATTGCATCGCTCATTATCAACTCCGAAGGATTGGGAGGTACTGGTCCAGAAGTAATCACATCTAAATAAGGAATAGCTGTTTGCTGAATGATATCTTCTAATTTTTTTTGTCCAATTAAATAATTGACAGCACCCGATTCATTTGATATTTTAAAATCTTCAAATATTTTTGGTTTCCGTAAATCCAACCCAATGATAATGGTCTTTTTTTCGCTCAATGCAAATACAGTTGCAATATTTATGGAGCAAAATGTTTTGCCTTCACCACTTATTGACGAGGTTACCATCAGGGTTTTTGCGCCCTCAACATGTTGTTTTTTATATAAAAATTGTAATGAAGAACGTATCGCTCTAAAAGATTCCGATAATGCTGATTTTGGTTTTTCATAAACAGAAAGATTGGATTCATTTTGTTTTTTACCAACAATTCCAATCAATGGAAGTTTAGTCAACTTGGCAATATCGTCCGTATTTTGAATGGAATCGTTCACAAAGAAAATTCCAAAAACAAAAAGTAAAGGAACTAAGAAACCTAGAAAAAATGCTAAAATATAGTTGACACTCGTCTTTGGTCCTATCAATCCTCCTCCAGTATCTTTGGCAGGATCTATAAAATGAATGTCCGAAAGATTGGATGCCCGTACAATATCGGCTTCGCTTTTTTTAGATAGAAAAGTATTGTATATATTATCATTCAAATCATATTTCCGCTTAATATTGACCAATTCTTGCTGATCTTCTGGAAGCTTCTTTATCGAACTTTCCGATTGATTAATTTTACCACTAATCATGTTAAGTTCATATTCCAATGCCGATTTTGCATTCGAAATATTTTCCAGCAATACTTTTTTAACCGCTTCCATTTGATTGTCAAAATCTCTGAAAATCTTTTCGCTTTTTACCGCATATTTCATTTCGGAACGTTGGGTTGATAACGAAATCAATTTAGAAACATTAACTACAATATTAGGATCCTCAATACCAGCAACAGATGGCGCAGGAAGTTTTGAAAAATCAACACTGTTTTTTAAATAATTTTTCAACGAATTGTAGTAATTCAACTTTCTAGTAACTTCATCTTTCTTAACGTCAAAATCTAGTAATTGTTCCGAAATTTGAGTACCACCTTGTTCTATTTCTATTATATTTTTATTCTTTTTAAAAGCTTTTAGCTCATTACTAGTTGATTTTAATTGATCTTCCATTGCAATCAATGTACTATCAATAAATGCAATTGTATTGGTTGCAAATTGATTTTTCATAGCCAGTTGACTGTCTTTCAAAACTTTTACGGTTGCGTTTAAATAACTTACAAGTCGAGATTTATTCGTGCCTTGCAATGAAAGTTTTAAGATAGAACCACCTTTATCATCTGCATCAACATTGATTTTTTGAAATTCGGCAACGGTTGCATCAAAATCATTAAAGGCAACAACATATTCGTTTCCAGCATAAAAACCTGGATTATCCGTAATTTCAAGCTTCCAATTCAAAAAGGGCAAAGTTACTTGCTCCCCAACTTTATAGCGTTTTACAAAATCACCTTTGCTGACCGCTGTATTGGTTGTAGAATTATCAGAATAGTGAACTACAGAAACCGTATCGTCTTCAAAAACGATTTTGAGTTCATATTCTTTTTCGTTCAAAAATTTAATTTGTATGTTTTTTCCTTTTAGTTGTCCTTTAATTTTGTCAATCGATACATAAAAAGGAACGGCGCCATAAGCATCAATCAGATTGTATTTTCCTTGTTTTAGATAACTAATATAAAACTGAAGTTTATCGACCACTTTTTCGTTATGTGACCTCGATTTTAATGTAGAAGAAATGGTTTGCACCTGATCAGAAGTGCCGCCCCAGTTAAAAACCAAACTCGTATTGGAGGTAAAAAACGGATTACTTTCCTCTTTTACAGCTATGGTAGTGTCGATTTCAAATATTTTTTCTTTTCTAATATTCACTTGATAAGCGATAAAAAAAGCAATAATCCAGCTCGCCAAGAACCAACGCCAATAGCTGATTATTTTAATCAAAAAGCCTTTAAAGTCAAAACTATTTTGGTTTTCAAAAAAAGAAAAATCTTTAGTATCAAGCATGGACGATAATTATTTTTTTAAAATTAAAAAAGTGGTGGTTAACAATGATAATAATGTTAGCATCGTTCCTAAAGATTCTATTCCTGTTTTTCCGGTGCCCCATGATTTTTGTTTCAAAGGTTTTACATAAATATAATCGTTGGGTTGCAGGTAATAATAAGGGGATTCCATCACTTTTATATCTGTTAAATCGATGTCGTGAAGTGAGGCACCCTGTGGCAATTGCCGAATAATAGTTACATGCTTTCTGTCGCCAACAACGGTAATGTCGCCTGCGTTTGCAATCGCTTCAAGCACCGTAACTTTGTCTTGAAACAAATTTTTCGTGCCCGGATTAACTACTTCGCCATTGATTGTGAATCGAAAACCGGCCAATTTTACTTTCACAAAAATATCGGCTTCTTTATTAAAATAGACTGCCAAAAGTTGTTTTTCGATCTTCAAACGGGTTTCTTCTAGTGTAAAACCCAAAACATTCACTTCGCCAATTACTGGAAATCGAATATTACCATGATCGTCAACCGTAAATCCATTCAAATACAAATATTGATCGGATTGCACCGAATTGTTGATATTTTCTTGAGGTATAGGATTAAAAATAGCCACTAATTTTGGGTCAATAGCTTTGATTGAAATACTCAAAACATCATTGGTTTGAAGGCGATAGGGTTTTAAAACCACCGGAGTTATCGTGTTGTTTTCTATCGTCTTATTTTTATTTTGCAAATAGATTAAGTCTTCTGTTGGCACACAAGAGGTGAAAAACAAAGTAAGCAGAACAATGATAAAAATCCTATTCATTTTAAAGTTATTAAAAAACAAATATAGTTTTTCCATTAGAATTATAAAATCAATTCCTTTCTTTTATGTATTTAACTAGCTAAATCTATTATTTATAGTATTTGATGAAACCTAGTTTTGTAGGTTTTGTTGTCATTCCGATAAAGGAGGACTCGAGCGATAGCGAATAGGCGAAGCACTCGCAAAAGTTGCTCACGCTATGTGATTCTTCGCTCCTCAAAATGACAAAAATAAAATAAAGCATTAAGCCGTTTAACTCAATTTGAAGGTGTTTTCAAACGGCACTCGTTGAAGGATACTTCGTCCTAAAGTGACCTCATCGGCAAATTCCAACTCATCGCCAACGGCAATACCTCGGGCAATGGTTGACGTGATGATAGCGTAATCTTTTATTTGTTTGTAAATATAAAAATTAGTCGTATCGCCTTCCATGGTGGAGCTTAACGCAAAAATAAGTTCTTTTACATTCCCCAATTTTACTTTTTCTACCAACGAATTTATCTTTAATTGGCTCGGGCCCACACCGTCTATCGGCGAAATCTTGCCTCCAAGCACATGATAGATGCCTCTAAATTGTCCTGTGTTTTCTATTGCCATCACATCGCGAATGTCTTCGACCACACATATTATTTCTCGATTGCGTTTGTCGTTGGCACAAATTTCGCAAACAGCCACATCCGAAATGTTGTGGCAGCTTTCGCAAAATTTAATTTCTTCGCGCATGGTCATTAAGGCTTGTGACAAAAAACCCGTTTGTTCTTTGGGCTGTTTCAATAAATGCAACACCAACCGAAGCGCCGTTCGTTTGCCAATTCCGGGAAGTTGCGCCATTTCGTTCACCGCACGTTCTAATAATTTTGATGAAAATTCCATAGCCGCAAAAGTAATGAATTAGGAAATGTGATTTTAAATTTAACGCTTGTAAGTTGCACTTTTTAAAAAAAATCTACTCCTCAAAAGCCAATCGTACCATAACGTGAAAATGGTCCGAGTCAATAATATCGGTATAATTCTGAAAGTTTTTTACCTTCATTTTCTTATCGGCAAAAATATAATCGATACGAGCAGGAAAATAATTGAAGTCGTAGGTTTTGCCAAATCCGCTGCCGGCTTCCTCAAAAGCATCTTGCAAATCGCCTTTTATACTACGGTACACATACGAAAAAGCGCTGTTATTCATATCACCACAAATAATAATCGGGTGACTACAGGCTTTTTGATGTTCCATAATTATAGCGGCTTGCAGTTGTTGTTTCTTGAACGCTTTGCTAATTCGTTTGAACATTTTCTCTGATTTCTTCTGGTTAATTTCATTTACGTCTTCGTTAATTTCGTTAACGTCAGGAGAAATTTTAATCGATTGCAAGTGGATGCAATAGACTCTAAGGGTATCTTTCC
>JBBALV010000010.1:74244-85099 GCA_040402815.1 Flavobacterium sp. | reverse complement strand
AATCATAGGAATGATAGCCATGTCCATTGTAGCTGCTCTTAATGCAATATTGATTTCTTCCTCTGTAATAGAATCTTCATCTTCCATGAATTTTTCTAAAAGGTTTTCATCATAATCAGCAACTGCTTCAATTAAGATAGATCTGTATTCTTTAACTTCAGCAAGCATATCCTCAGGAATAGGTACAATATCGAAAGTAGCTCCTTGAGTAGCATCATGCCAAACAATAGCTTGGTTTTTTACTAAATCAACAACACCTCTAAAATCATTTTCTTCCCCTATTGGTAAAGTGATAGCAACAGCATTAGACTTTAACATATCACGAACTTGCTGACATACCATCAAAAAGTTCGAACCTTGTCTATCCATTTTGTTTACAAACCCCATTCTAGGCACTCTATATTGATCAGCTAATCTCCAATTGGTTTCTGATTGTGGTTCCACACCATCAACAGCACTAAATAAGAAAACTAATCCATCCAATACACGTAAAGAACGATTTACTTCAACAGTAAAATCAACGTGTCCGGGAGTATCAATAATATTAAAGTGATAACTTTCAGAGGTTGGTAAAGGTTTACCTTGTTCGGTTGGAAAACTCCATTCACAGGTTGTTGCAGCAGAAGTAATGGTAATTCCTCTTTCTTGCTCTTGTGCCATCCAGTCCATTGTAGCAGCACCATCGTGTACTTCACCAATTTTGTGTGATTTTCCAGTGTAGAATAATATACGCTCTGTTGTCGTTGTTTTACCAGCATCAATATGAGCAGCAATTCCTATATTTCTTGTGTATTTTAAATCTCTAGCCATTTCTTTGTATTAAAATCTAAAATGTGAGAAAGCTTTATTCGCTTCTGCCATTTTATGAGTATCCATTCTCTTTTTAACAGCTGCACCTTCTTCTTTAGCCGCAGCTAAAACTTCAGAAGCTAACTTTTGAGCCATCGATTTTTCATTTCTTCTTCTCGCATACAAAATCATCCATTTCATCGCCATAGAAATTTTTCTGTCTGGGCGAATTTGCATTGGAATTTGAAATGTTGCTCCACCAACTCTACGACTACGTACTTCTACGTGAGGCATAACATTAGTTAATGCGTCTTTCCAAATTTCTACTGATGATTTTTCTGCATCTTGTTTCTTAGTTTCTACGATATCCATTGCATCATAAAATACTTTGAAAGCTGTTGATTTCTTACCATCCCACATTAAGTTGTTTACAAAACGTGTTACCAATTGGTCATTAAACCTTGGATCTGGTAAAAGTGGTCTTTTCTTTGCCGCTCTTTTTCTCATGTCTTTGTTTTTTGTCGAAAGTCGAAAGCCTTAAGTCGTAAAGATGCTACTTTATAACATTATAACCTTCCAATTTTGACTAGTTAAAAAATTTACTTTTTAGCTTCTTTAGGGCGTTTAGCACCATATTTAGATCTTCTTTGTGTTCGTCCTGCTACACCTGACGTATCAAGCGCACCACGCACAATATGATATCTAACTCCTGGTAAATCTTTTACCCTTCCGCCTCGCACTAATACTATCGAGTGCTCTTGTAGATTGTGTCCTTCACCTGGGATGTAAGCATTTACCTCATTTCCATTAGTCAAACGTACCCGCGCCACTTTACGCATTGCAGAGTTTGGTTTTTTTGGAGTAGTAGTGTAAACACGCGTACAAACACCTCTTCTTTGAGGACAAGAATCTAAAGCAACCGATTTACTCTTCTTAGTGATTTGAGTTCTTCCTGTTCTTACTAATTGTTGAATTGTTGGCATAATTAAATACTAATTTTTCTTTTATTTATTAATTCCCTTCTTTTTAGGGGTTGCAAATGTAGTAATTATTTTTATCTAAACAAATCATAATTCATTAATTTTCAACTATATTATTTCATTTTGTTTTTTTTATAAGAAATGCTACTAATTTGCGTTACTTTTAGCACAAAATAATTTTGGATTTGAAAAAAATACTATTGCTTCTATTTACAATGATGCTGAGCTATACTACTTCAGGTCAAAAATTGTACTTAAAAATAATTGGCACCTCCGAAAAAGAAAACACTTTAATTGATTCTATTGGATATAACCGCTTACACAATAGTGTCAAATCCGTTTATGACGAAGGGAATTTACTTACAGGCAAATTAACTCAAATGGGGTATATCGAAAATCAGGTTCTAGAAAACAAAAGACCTAACGATAGTCTATTTCAATTCCAACTTAGCATTGGAAAAAAAATTGATTTTATACGTCTATATATAGGTACAAATTCAGCACTTCAATTCTTACCAGTTTTCAAATCAAAAAGAGATACCATTACAATTCCATTCGCCGAAGTGTCTACTTTTTTGAATGAAAACTTGAAACATTTAGAAAGCAATGGCTATTCCCTTGCAAAATTACAATTAATTAATTTTACTAAAATAAATCGCTCTTTATTCGCTGAACTAATCATTGACACAGAAAAAAAGAGACAGTTAAATAGCATTGTCATCAAGGGATATGACAAGTTCTCTGAAGGACACAAAAAAAACATCCTGCGTTTGTATAAAAACAAAGTTTTCAATCAGGAAAACTTAAAAAAAATTCATGATGACTTTGAAAAATTAAGATTTGTGAATCAAAGTAAATATCCAGAAATATTATTCACGAAAGACACTACCAAAGTATATGTTTACCTACAAAAAGCAAAGCCTAACAAATTTGATGGTTTGATTGGTTTTTCCAATGATGAGAAAAGTAAATTAGCTTTAAACGGATACCTGGATTTATTACTTGTAAATACGATTAATTCTGGCGAATCTTTTTCGTTGTATTGGAAAAGTGATGGTAATAAACAAAAAACATTCCATTCAAGTCTAGAATTACCTTATGTGTTTAAAAGCCGATTTGGTTTAAAAACCAGCTTGACTATTTTTAAGCAAGATAGTACTTTTCAAAACACTAAAACTGTCATTGCTATTGGCTATTTTTTTAATTACAACACCCGACTGTATCTAGGACGGCAATCAACAGAGTCCAACGAAATCCAAAAAACAAACAATTCCAGTATAAGCAATTTCAACACTACTTTTACAACACTTAATTTTGAGTTTCTTGATTTTAAAACGCTTCATTATTTGTTTCCTGAAAACACAAAAATAGATCTTAAAGCCGGAATAGGCTCAAGAGATACAAAGCTGAATACCAATCAACAGTTATTTTTTGAATTTAACGTAAAACACAATCTGTACTTTAACGAAAAAAACAGTATAAATATTAAAAGTCAAAACTATTATTTACAGAGCGACAATTATATTATCAATGAATTGTATCGATTTGGCGGCATTAATTCTATTCGAGGTTTTAATGAAAACAGCCTTCAGTCCAATTATTTTTCTTCCTTGTTACTGGAATACCGCTATGCATTAGCCTCAAATCTTTATGTACATACGATAACCGACTTTGGCTATTTTCGCGACAAAACCACCAATAGCAAAGGTGCACTTTTTGGAATTGGGTTTGGGCTTGGAGTCTTGACAAAAAACGGACTTTTGAATTTAATTTATGCTAATGGCAGCGCAAACAATGAAACTGTAGCACTTTCAAATTCAATAATCCACCTTAGTTTTAAGACAAATTTCTAAAACCTAATGTTAAATATTAAATTAATATTAGCAATTATTTGGATTGTTAACATATAATTTGGACTTTTGGATAAACTTAATCAAAATTATATGAAACCAAAATTAACACACTACCTAGCATTGCTTTTAGTGCTATTTACGCAAATTACATTTGCACAAGAACGGTTTGTTTCTGGAACAGTATCTGACAACAATGGGCTTCCGCTTCCGGGGGTGAGCATTTTAGTTAAAGGATCTAAAGAAGGAACACTAACCGATTTTGACGGTAAATTTAAAATTCAAGCTTCCCCAACACAAGTTTTAGTTTTTAGCTATATTGGCATGAAAACTAAAGATGTAGTTGCTTCTTCAACTTTATTAAATGTAAAAATGCAAGATAATGCAACCGAACTGGAAGGAGTTGTTGTTACTGCATTGGGGATTAAAAGAGATAAGAAATCGCTTGGATACTCCGCTCAAAAATTAGATGGTGCAACTGTTAATTCAAGTTCATCAAACAACTTTTTGAACAATTTATCAGGAAAAATTGCTGGATTAGAAGTAAAATCAAGTGGCAATTTTGGAGGTTCAACAAATATTGTTTTAAGAGGTACAAAATCAATTACTGGAAATAACCAAGCGCTTATTGTACTTGATGGTGTCCCTGTCAATAACTCGAACTTAAATAGTTCAGATACTAAAACTGGGCGTCAAGGCTATGATTTTGGAAATTCAGCATCGGACATAGATCCAAATAATATTGAAAATGTAACTGTTTTAAAAGGCGCAGCTGCAACAGCTTTATATGGTAGCGAAGCGTCAAACGGGGCCATTATGATAACCACTAAAAAAGGAAAAAAGAATACTGCAATGGGTGTTACAATAAACTCCACTTTTTCAGTAGGTACTATTGACAAAACGACTTTCCCAACCTACCAAAAAAGTTATGGGGAAGGTTATGCTGGAGAAGCGAGTAGCAGCACTGGAAATGATATATTTGGGAATGCAAACGCTACGGTAGCCTCCACTGGTGATGATGCTTCATATGGTAATGCCTTCGATGGTTCTCCAGTTTACCAATGGAACGCCTTTGTTCCAGGAAATCCAAATTTTGGAAAAGCAACTCCTTGGTCTGCTGCGCAAAACGATCCTTCTTCCTTTTTTGAAAAATCGTATTCTTCAGTAAATAGCATTAACATTAATGGTGGTGATGAGAAAAACACTTTTAGTTTAGGGGTAACGAACAGTAGAGAAAATGGTGTGCTTCCAAACAGTAAATTAAACAGAAATATTCTTAACGGAAATTTTTCAAGAGATTTTACATCGTCTTTCAAAGTAGGTGCCTTTTTTAGTTTTAGTGATCAAGGAACAATTGGACGTAATTCAATTGGATATGGTGATAATGATGTAACAGGTTTTAGACAATGGTGGCCTGTAAATGTAGACATCAAAGAACTAGAAAGTGAATATTTCAGAACGGGAAAAAACATTACTTGGAATCAAGTTGACCCTATGGGTGGTGATTTAAAACCCAATTTTTGGAACAATCCCTACTTTACCAGATATGAAAATTATTCCTCTGATAATCGTAAAAGGTTACTAACAGGTGTAAATTTAAACTATAACATTACTAAAAAACTTAATGTTTTAGGTAGAGTAACAATTGATTACTCACACGATAAGCAAGAGCAAAGAAAAGCAGTTGGTAGTCACTCCGAAAATTTTGGGGTTATCGCTAACAGCAGTGCATCCTCAGGTTATGATTTATACACCAAAGATTATTTTCAACAAACTTATGATTTAATTACTACTTACGAGCCAACTATTACTGAAGAAATTGGCGCAAAATTACTTGGTGGTTATACTTTTAAAAGAACTGCTGCAGATGATTTTGAAGGCTCTACAATTGGTGGATTAGCCGCACCAAACGTCTATTCTTTAGCCAATTCAATTACTTTTGTTGCTCCAATCGAGTCGAACGTCAATTTGCAAAAGTCAGGATTGTATGGTCAAGCTTCATTTGATTATAAAAAAATATTTTTTCTTGAAGGGACATTTCGCCATGACAGAAGTACTGCGTTACCAACAAAAAGTAACAATTACAATTACATGTCTTTTGGGTCAAGTGTGGTCTTTTCCGATTTAATCAAAACAACTTGGTTGAATTCAGGTATTTTAAGAGCCAGTTATGCAGAAGTAGGTAATGACCCTGCACCTGGAAGACTGGGAAGCAGGCTTAACAATGCACTTGTAAATGGACAACCTTTGTTAGGTAATTCAGCGAGTTTTATTGATTTTGAAAATTTGAGACCAGAAATCACAAAGGCATATGAAATAGGGGTTTCAGCAGCCATGTTCAATAATCGATTGAATTTTGATGTGGCACTATACAAATCAAATACCATCGACCAAATATTTAGTGTGCCACAATCAACAGCCTCGGGATATTCTTATTCTCAACTAAATGCTGGTGAAATGGAAAATAGAGGAATTGAAGTTTCTATAAATGCCACTCCAATTAAATTGAAAGATTTTTCATGGACTGTAGGTATTAATTGGGCTAAAAACAGAAACAAACTTGTTGCTTTAAATAGCGGTAGAGATAACTTAGTGCTGGCTAACTTTCAAGTTACGTCATTAAACGCAACCGTAGGTGAAGCATATGGGACGATAAGAGGTACCGATTACGTATATGATGCAAACGGAAATAAAGTAGTAGATGCTGATGGCTATTATTTACAAAATAAAGATCAAGTTATTGGAAACATACAAGCCGATTGGACAGCTGGAATCACTAATAGATTCAGTTACAAGGCTTTCTCTTTCAATTTTTTAATTGATATTAAAAAAGGTGGCGACCTTTACTCACTTGACCAAGGATATGGTCAAGAAACAGGTTTATATCCAGAAACTGCTGGATTGAACGATTTAGGAAACCCCGTGAGAAATGAATTATCAAACGGTGGTGGAGTAATTTTACCGGGTGTTAAAGAGGATGGTACACCAAATGACGTAAGAATCGATGCTTCTACCTCTGGTGGAACAGCCTTTAGTAACTGATACTAATCCAAATAAAGCAAATGTATATGACGCTTCCTTTGTTAAATTACGTGAAATAGGGTTAACCTATAATCTGCCAAGTAAGTATTTACAAAAAACTTTTCTAAAAGGTGCTTCTTTTAGTTTGCTTGGAAACAACTTATGGATAATACGCAAAAACCTTCCGTATTCAGATCCTGAAGCTGGCTCATCCTCTGGAAATATTCAAGGTTATCAATCGGGTGTATTACCAGCTGTAAAAGTGTACTCTTTTAACTTAAAACTTAATTTTTAATCCTATGAAAAAGCTATTTTTTATACTAATAATATTGACATTATCTTTGTCGGGTTGCGTAACAGACCAACCAAACTACAATGACGATTCTAAAAAACCTTATGAAGTTTCTGGAGAATCCTTATTTACAAATGCCGAAAAGGAATTGTGTGACCAAATGACGACGCCAAGTGTAAACTTAAATGTCTTTAGGTATTTCTCTCAATATTGGGCTGCAACATTGTACAATGCTGAATCAAGATATAGTATTGCAAGTACTACTCGAAGAGTGCCAGATAATCACTGGAATAATTTATATACTCAAGTACTTAACAATTTAAAGTCTTCTCAAGAAATAATTGTAACTGAATCTGCTCCTGATGGAGTAAGCAGCGCTGATTGGGCTAAACAACAAAAAAACAAGTTGGCCATAATTGAAATACTACGAGTATATACGTATCAAGTTTTAGTCGATACTTACGGTAACATTCCTTATTCTGAAGCCATAATGACTCCTACAATTGTTTCTCCGAAATATGATGATGCGGCAACAATCTACACCAGTTTGATAAGCAAATTAAATGCTGCTTTGGCTAACTTAGATACTTCGGTTGATTCTTTTTCTAAAAGTGATAATATTTACAAAGGGGATGTTTCAAAATGGAAATTATTTGGAAACTCTTTAAAACTAAAACTAGGAATAAACTTATCTGATGTAAATCCTACTTTAGCTAAAACGACTATTGAAGCTGCCTATACTGATGGTGTTATCTTAAACAATGCTGATAATGCTGGATTTATTTATGATTCTTCTTCACCTAATTTCAATCCAATTTATGATAATTTAGTGGCAAGTGGAAGAAATGATTTTGTTCCTGCTAAAACTATCGTAGACGCAATGAATACCGCCAATGATCCTAGAAGATCAAAATATTTTACACCACTTGCTGATGGTTCCTATTTTGGAGGAAAATATGGATATCAAAATACTTTACCGTATGGTTCTGCTTACTCACATGTAGGAGACCTAGTAAAACAACCCAATGCAGCAGGAATATTAATGGAAGCCACTGAAGTAAACTTTTATTTATCGGAAGCGTCAGCTAGAACTTTTTCTGTTGGTAATACTGCTGAATATTATTATAAAAATGCGATTCAGGCTTCTATGGATTATTGGGGAGTGAATGCTTCTGATGCTTCAAATTATATTGCATCTGTTCCATTTAATTCAGGAGATTGGAAAAATGCTATTGGTACTCAAGCATGGTTAGCTTACTATAATAGAGGATTTGAATCTTGGACAACCTACCGAAGATTAGATTTCCCAACATTAGTCGCTCCAGCCAATGCCGTTTCGGCAGCTGCAGGAAAAGTACCTGTACGTTTTTTCTACCCTGCTAATGAAGTACTTGTAAATGGCGAGAATGTAACTTCTGCTGGAGCAAGCATTGGAGGAAATAAATTAACAACAAAACTTTTTTGGGATGTTAACTAATTAATCCAAACCAAAAATGCTATACAACCATCACCCTAAAAAGTGGTGGTTTTTTTTATATCTTTGTGCCATGGAAAAAGAACACCAAATATTCGGTATTAGAGCAATCATTGAAGCAATTCAAGCAGGTGCTGCGGTTGATAAAGTATTTATTCAAAAGGAAATATCAGGCGAATTGATGAAAGATTTGATGAAAGTCATGAAACGTGCCAACGTCAATTTTTCTTATGTACCCGTAGAGAAATTAAATCGTTTGACGCCCAACAACCATCAAGGTGCGGTAGCAAGCATCTCTCCTATTGGATTTATGGAATTGGAACATTTAGTTGATTCAACTTTGGCTTCCGGCAAAACACCTCTTTTCTTAATTCTTGACCAAATCTCTGATGCACGAAATTTTGGCGCTATTATTAGAACCGCTGAATGTACCGGTGTTAATGGAATTATCGTTCAAAAGTCAGGATCCGCACCCGTAAATGGTGATACCGTAAAAACTTCTGCAGGTGCCGTATTTAATGTCCCTATTTGTAAAGTAGAACATATCAAAGATGCTATCTTTTATCTGCAAGGTTCTGGAGTAAAAACGGTTGCTGCAACTGAAAAAACGGATCAAGATATATATGCTATCGACTTAAAAGAAGCCGTTGCAATTATCATGGGATCTGAAGATAGAGGAATCAATCCGTCCGTTCTTAAAATTGTAGATGAAAAAGCAAAATTACCTATGTTTGGCACTATTGGTTCCCTAAATGTTTCTGTTGCTTGTGGTGCATTTTTATATGAAGTGGTGAGACAACGTTCTGTTTAATTTCTATTGATACTACGTTCTAATTTCAAAAAATATTTAGCCACAGATTAAAAGAATTTACGCAGATTACTAGTTGAAAAACATATTAATTCATAGCACACTTTTGTAAATAGTATTCATTAGAAGCTAAAGAAGACATATAGTGTGCGCTTGTTAGGGAATCCAATCATTTCTATCCGCTAGTCTTTTCTATAAGAAATACCTAAATCAACTTTTAGTAAGCACTGTTTTTAAACTAAAGAAACCTATTACCCCTGCTATCAAGGAGGATAGCATGATTATAAATTTAGCATTATTTATAATTGTAGTAGTATCGAAAGCAAGCAACGTAATAAATATAGACATCGTAAAACCAATACCTCCAAGAAAACCAACTGCAAAGATGGATTTCCAATCCATATCTTTAGGGATTTTACAAATCCCCAATTTTACCCCAAGCAACGTCATTAAAAAGATACCTATAGGTTTTCCGACAATTAATCCAAGAGCAATTCCGATGCTATAATGCTGTGTTAAAGTTGCGCTAATATCGGAGCTCAAAACAATGGCTGTATTGGCTAATGCAAATAAAGGGAGAATTAGAAAAGCTACAGGTTTGTGTAAAAAATGTTGAATTAGATAAGAAGTCGATTTTTTATTCCCTGAACCAAAAGGAATAACAAAAGCCAACAAAACTCCCGTTATTGTGGCATGCACTCCTGAATGCAGCATAAAATACCACATAACAACACCCCCAATTAAATACGGAATTACATTTTTAACCTGCATTCGATTTAGAAAAACCAAAAATAATAATATCCCAAAAGCAATACCTAAATTTTCCCATAAGAGCGTTTTGGTATAAAAAAAAGCAATGATCAGTATCGCTCCTAGGTCATCAATTACTGCTAGTGCCGTCAAAAAAACTTTAAGAGCAACAGGCACTTTTTTGCCTAAAAGGGAAAGTATTCCAAGAGCAAATGCAATATCGGTAGCCGTAGGAATTCCCGCTCCCGATTGTGAAGGAGTTCCATAATTAAAATACAAATAAATACCCGCAGGAAGTAGCATCCCTCCTATTGCGCCAAAAATCGGAAATAAAGCGTCACCCAGTTTGGACAATTCCCCTTGATAGAGTTCCCGTTCCAATTCCAATCCAATTAATAAGAAAAAGATAGTCATTAAACCATCATTTATCCAATATTCAAGAGGTTGGCCAGAAAAGGATGTATGCCAAAAACTCAAGTAATACGATCCAAAAGCAGAATTGGCTAGAAGTAAGGAAACAACGGCACAAAGCAGCAACAAAAGCCCACCTGCTTTTTCGCTTTCAAAAAATCCAGTAAATAAACGCGTAACTCTCATAGGGGAGCTATTTGAAACTAATTAATTTTTAATTTGAAATAACGGCTAAAAAAGAAGCTTCTTTATATAAAAATAGAACTGTCCGCTACTAATAATCAATCAAATTTTACCACAGATTTCAAGGATTATCACAGATTTATCAAACTTTTAATTGTAAATCTGTGGAAATCTTTTTACTCTGAAGCTAACAATAATACATTGATACAAGCTAAAGATAGCTATTTTATCTTTTATCCATAGCAACAAAATCGCGTAATGGATGACCAACATATATTTGTCGAGGTCTTCCGATTG
>JBBALV010000010.1:51776-74234 GCA_040402815.1 Flavobacterium sp. | reverse complement strand
CAGGTAAGCGTCCTATAGCAAACAATACGGTAAACATATCGGTTGGAATACCTAACGCACGATAAATAATACCGGAATAGAAATCAACGTTTGGATACAATTTTCTTGAAACGAAATAATCATCAACCAAAGCAGATTCTTCTAATTTCTTAGCAATTTGTAAGATTGGGTCATCAACACCTAGAGTCGATAATACTTCGTCAGCCGCTTTTTTAATAATTTTGGCTCTTGGATCAAAGTTTTTATACACACGGTGACCGAAGCCCATCAAACGAAAAGGATCGTCTTTATCTTTGGCTTTCGCTAAATATTTATCGGCATCGCCGCCATTCATCTGAATTTCTTCTAACATTTCTAATACCGCTTGATTTGCTCCGCCATGAAGAGGGCCCCAAAGTGCCGAAACACCTGCTGAAATCGAAGCAAACAAACCAGCATGAGAAGAGCCCACCATTCTAACCGTAGAGGTAGAACAATTTTGCTCATGATCAGCGTGTAATATAAACAATTTATCTAAGGCATCTACCACCACAGGATTAGCAGCATAAGGTCCTGTAGGCAATTCAAACATCAAGTGCATGAAATTTTGAACATAACCAATAGTATTATCGTAATAATTTAATGGATAACCCATACTTTTTCTATAGGTCCATGAAGCTATCACAAGGAATTTCCCCATAGTCTTACAAACAGCTTCGTACATTTCTTTTTCATTTTCGACATTCACTGACTTGGGATTAAAAGCGGTCAATGCACTTGTTAACGAAGACAAAACCCCCATAGGGTGAGCCGTTTTAGGAAAACCATCAATAATGTTTTTCATCTCTTCGTTTACCAATGTATATTTTCTGATGTCGGTTTCAAACTGTGCTAACTGTTCAACTGTAGGCAACTCACCAAAAATTACTAAATAAGAAACTTCAAGAAAACCAGCTTTAGCGGCTAAATCTTCAATTGAATATCCTCTATAACGCAAAATACCCTCTTCACCATCGAGAAATGTGATTTCACTTTTGCAAACTCCTGAGTTTTTATATCCTGGATCCATCGTTATGGCACCAGATAGATCTCTAAATTTACTAATATCTACGGCTACTTCGTTTTCTGTTCCAACGATTAATGGTAACTCATATTTTTTTCCGTCTAATTCTAAAATTGCTGTGTTTGACATGTGTAATTGAAAGTGTTGAAATAATAAAGTAACAAATTTAATGAAATAAAGATGAATTAAAAAAACAATACGATACCGTTTTCGTTAAAACTTTTATAAATATTTAAAAGAAGGGGTGATTTTAAGGTTGTAGGTTCTAGGTTGCAGGTTGTAGGGTAGGTTTTGGGTTGCAGACCGTTGGATTGTATCGCTAATGCTATAATAAATAGTATGAATATACTTCCTTATAACAATTGTTTAGTTTTAGCCACAGATTTCAAATATATTCAAGCATTTTTGAATTACACCTAAAAAAATATGTGTACGCTGTGGCTAGTATTTATTATGGGATTAGTAGCATACTGTCCTATTGATTAACAAGTCTTATTAGCTTATGTTATTGGAAACTTTACATATCTAAAAATTTAGTAATAAAAACTAAATTTTGATCGTTTTTCAATAACTCGAATCAGTAACATGATTTATATGAATCTATTATAAATGTCAGAATTGTTGCGCAACATCGACCTTATTGTTGCGCAACATCGACCTTATTGTTGCGCAACATCATAAGCATTGTTGCGCAACATTCTAAGTATTGTTGCGCAACATTTAGACTGTTCTTGCTCAACAATTGACTTCAATATCAATTGCAAAAAATAATTATAGATGTACTCCGTAGGGATCCAAAAAAAAAGCCTCCCAATTGCTTGGAAGGCTTTAATTCATTATAACTTTTATTTAGTAAACCACTTTCTTAGTAACGATACGGTTATCATCCGAAGTAATTTGAACTAATAATACTTGTTGTTCCGCTTTTAAGTCGGTTAATTTAACCGCGGTGGCATTGATATTGTTTTTCTCGAATATCAATCGGCCTCTTACATCAAATACACGAACTTTAGCCATAACCGTTGTACCTGAATTTACATGTAATACTTGCTCTTGTTTGTACACCACAACGCTCTCCGCATCAAATGTTGGGTTGTGTGTACCTAATGGTGAACTAGTATATACAATTTCAAATCGGCTATTGAATACTCCTGAAGCAGAAGTAAACGTGTAAGGACTTGCTTTAATATTGTAGGTTGTTCCAAGTAAATTATCTTTCAAATAAACCTCTTGACTTCCAAGGAATAATCCATCTACGTGGTCGATGCTTATAGTAAATTCACCTGCAGCAGCAGCATTAAATCCTAACGGCACTGTGTCAGCAGTTGCGAAAGGCAAGGCACGACCTTGAATTACATAGTCGGCATTGTCAATTCTACTAGACAATGCACTAGAACCATAAGGAAGCAACGATCCATCTATTGAAGTATCCACTCCTTGAGTAGCTCCTTCAATATACCCAACCATAATTTGGTTAAAGGCAGTAGTTGCTGAGTTCAAATTCAACCAGATACGGTGTTTCTCGGTAATGGCTGTTTTAAAGAACTGACCTTCATTATTTCCAATACGCATCGCATTGGTGAAAGTAGCATTTCCATTTATAGTAGTCTGTATTAAGAAACCTTGACCGGTTTGAATTGTACCATTACAAGCCACTCCATTTGAAGCTGCAGCAGTAGATCCAGCTTCAGTATATGAGGCATAATTATTAGCACCCGCTCCTAAACTAGCATGCGTCCAGAAATATAATGTACCAGGATTAGCAGCTAAGAACAAACTAGCATTAATTGGTGATGGATAAGGGTTTCCTATTAAATTATAACCTTTTCCGTTACCTGTTGTAGTATTGCTTACAGGGAAAGTATAGGTACCATTATTAGGCACACCTGTAAAAATACCATTAAACGTTTGAGGTGCAGCTGGTGCATCTAGGAACGTATTAGGTGTACGAATCATGAATCCTTTACCAGCAATTTGGTTTTGTGAATTACCAAAAGTAGTAGTAGAAGGAGAGGCTACCGCAACAAATGCGTTAGTTGGTTCATTAAAGGTATAGAAACGATTTGCTAAGGTTAATGGAGAGAACGCCAACAAGTTTTGATTCGCTACTGGAGCGGACCAATACGTGTATTCTAATCTTCTCATTGAACCATTACGTTTAGCAGTAATACTACCCGAGTTCGTGTTGGTTGTCGCAATTGTTCCTTGTAATAAATTGGCATTGTTATTAAATGTCAATGTTGAAGTGGCATCTACACTTACGGCACCAGATATGTTGAAATCATCACCTGTAGTAACAATTACAGTATAACCCGCATTTACTGTTAACGAACAAGCCGTTAAATCACCTGCACCAGCACCAGCTGATGTATAGTTACCCGCAATAATAGCTCCTTTTGTACTACTAGGCGTTCCATTACTCCAACTTCCAACGGTACCATTAACAGACCAAGTAGTTGTTTCAATCGCAACTGTTGCTGGAGTTGAATAACCTTCTGAACATGCACCACTTTGAATTACCACTCTAAATTGAGTTGTTTCAGTCAAAGCAGCAGAGGTATACGTTGCAGCTGTATTAGCAATAGATGTCCAAGATGTAAATGGACTTACACTACTTTCCCAACGAACAATTGAACCCGTGTAACCTGTAGCAGTCAATAGACCGCTGCTAGTTCCTGAACAAGTAGGAGCACCACCAGTCACTGTTCCTGCAACAGTTGTTGCATTCACGGATACTGTAGTAGTTGCTAAATATACAAGAGAACAAACACCACTAATAACAACTACTCTAAATCGTGTAGTTTCAGTTAAAGACCCAGAAGTATAAGTGTCATCTGTGTTAGCAATTGCAGACCAAGATGTAAATGGACTTACACTACTTTCCCAACGTAAGATTGTACCCGTATAACCTGATGCAGTCAATAAACCACTAGTATTTCCAGCACATATAGTAGACCCACCTGATACTGTACCCGCTATCGCTAATGGGGAAACAGTTAGAGAACCTGTAGCTGTTACGTTACCACAACCGCCTGTTAAAGTTACTGTATAGTTAAATGTACCTGATTGTGTAGGTGTTCCAGAAATCGTAACAACATTAGCTGACCAATTTCCTGTTACACCCGTTGGCAAACCAGTTACAGTTGCTCCTGTTGCAGTCGTAGTACCATAAGTGATCGTTGTAATTGCAAAAGTTGAACATACCGTTTGAGCATCAGAACCATTGGTTGATGTCAAGAAAACTGTATTTTGAGGCACAGATAATGAAGCCGCTGTTGAAGTGCTTGTTGCAGCACTACAAGTTCCACCACTCACTTTAACTCGATATACTCCTGCATCTCCTGCATCAGTAACGTTAGTTATTGTTAACGTGCTAGAAGTTGCACCAGAGATAGTTCCTCCATCTGAAAGGTTGGTGCCATCTTTGGTCCATTGGTAAGTGATTCCACCTACACCAGCTGTACCTACAGTAAATGTAGCAGTACCTCCTGCACAAACCGTACTTGATACAGGTTGTGTTGTAATTGCAGTTGTCGCATTAACTGTTAATGTCGCAGCAGGACTCGAAGTGGCAGTACCACAAGTTGAACCTACAGCTACCGTATAATCACCAGCATTTGCATTTTGAACATTTGTAATTGATAAGTTAGCAGTAGTTGCACCACTAATGTTACCACCATTACTAATAGTGACACCATTCAACATCCATTGGTACGTTAATGCTAAACCAGTAGCAGTAACAGAGAAATTAGCCGTTGCACCAGCACACAAAGTAGATGAACTTGGCTGCGCAGTGATTGCAACTGAAGGTTGAACAGACAATGCAGCAGTACCTGAAGTAGCAGTACCACATGATCCTGTAACCACTACAGAATAAGCACCTGCATTTCCACTTTGAATATTAGCAACTGACAAACTTGCAGTATCTGCACCAGAAATGCTTCCACCGTTTGTGAGGTCATTACCATTTCTTCTCCATTGGTAGGTTAATGTACCTTCACCTGCAGCAGTAACACTAAAGTTAGCTGTAGTTCCAGCACATTGTGTAACCGCTGTTGGATTATTAGTTGAAGTAGCCGTTTTCAATGCAAATGTAGCAGCTGTCGAAGTTGCGTTTCCGCAAGCTCCTGTTACAACTACAGTATAAGATCCAACATCACCAGCGCTTGCACTCGCAATATTTAAAGTATTACTATTTGTACCCACATTTGTAGTGCCTCTTTTCCATTGGTAAGAGAAAGGACCTGTTCCAGATGCCGTAACACTAAAACTTGCTGCAGAACCTAAACAAGCCGTTGTGCTTGTTGGAGCAGAAACAGATGTTGGAGGATTAATAGCAACAACAATCGGGCTACTAGTAGCACTAGATTGTGTTAAACATACAGCAGATAAACTTGAAGTCATTTCTAAAGTTATGTTAGCGGCATTCACAAGCGCACTTGTAACAAGCGTACTTGATGTACCAAGAGAAGTCGTACCATTCAACATCCAGTTATAAGTTGGTGTAGCACCCATGTTTGTAGAAGCAAGAACACTAAAAGTAAGTGAAGTACCTGGACAAACACCTGTTGTTGCATTCGTTGGCGATACTGCTATAGAAACAGTTGGAGTAGCAGCGGAAGCAGTTAAAGTAACTGTGTTACTTGTTGCTGGCGAACCTGCTAAACATGGCGATGCTGTTGAAGTCATTACCACATAAACTGCATCATTCTCAGCTGGTGTACCCAATACATAAGTAGAAGCTGTCTCACCTGTTTGAGCAGTACCATTCAACCACCATTGGTACGTTGGAGTACCACCATTGGTTGGTGTTGCAGTAAAGGTAATTGCACCTCCGCTACAAGCTGATGTTGTTGAAGCAGAAACGGATACAGCAGCGTTCAATATTGGGTTAACCAACACGGAGATTGAAGCTCTTGCACTTTCACATCCAGAACCATTAGTCTGACTAGCATAGAATATTAAAGTTCCAGCTATTGAAGTATCAGGCGTTGGTGCAGTTGTGTCGCCCGTTCCACCTGTCGGAGCAGTGTACCATATTATATTAGAGCCAGTCGCACTTAATTGAGTAGCAACGCCATTCATGCAATAAGGACCATTTGCTGCTATGCTTGGCGCGCTTGGAGCAGCACCTACAGTCACAACAATTGCAGCACGAGCACTTATACATCCTTGCGGACTAACTTGTGCTACATAATAAGTAGTTGAACCTGCAGTGGCAGTTGATGGCGTTGGAGCAAGATTGCTTCCTGTTCCTCCTGTAGCGACAGTATACCATAATAGTGTATTACCCACAGCCGCTGTAGCTGACAATGCAGTTGAAGTGCCGTTTTGGCAATACGCCAAAGGCGAAGTAACAGTAGGTGCACTTGGAACACTATAAGTACTGTACACAACAGCAGTTCTAGTGGCACTTACACAACTTCCTGTTGTATTTTTAGACTCAGCATAATAAGTACCAGGAGTAGTTACACTTAAAGTGTAGTTTGATACTGAATTAATAGCAGTACCTCCAGTTGCAGCAGTGTACCAGAATACTCCTGCACCAGTCGGCGGTGTAGCAGTTAACACAACTGATGCAACACTAGCACACTCCGTAATATCACCACCAGAAGTTGGCGCATTAGGAGCAGCAGTAACTGTAACCGCTAAATTAGCTTCGGCAGCACATACCGTGTTAGGGTTAGTGGCTACCACTTTGTAATTTTTAACACCCGCTGATAAATTTGGAGTGGTATATGTACCAGTTGTAGCGCCAGTGATTGCAGCTCCATCAAGATACCATTGGAAGCTATAATTAGCCGCTGGAGTAAATCTCCACGCTTGTGGCGAAGTAATAGCCACTTCCACACCATTCCAGTAATTGGCAACATTTGTTGAGCAATTAGGCGAAGTCGCTCCAATTAATCTTGTTGCATCTTGTAAACCTATATAACGGATAAGAGATGAAGATCCGGTTGTTCCCGTTCCATTTGTAGCTTGAAATACTCTAATATCAACAACACCTGTTGTTTCATAAAAGACAGCTTCAGCAGATTGCTTACCAGCTCCTGAGTAGGTATCGACATTGTCATATTGTACTACAAACCTTCTTGTAGGTGCTATACCTTCTGTCCAATATCTAATCGCACCGTTTCCTGTATCATATCTTAAATCTCTCGCACATACAGCAATTGTACTAGCAGGATTTGAAGTACTTGGGAATCCACCAGTAAAGCTAAAAGCTGTTGAACCAGTTGTACCTAAATTGATTGTTCCATTTGTACCGATAAACACATTGGTTACATCTGATCCAAAATAATTAAAATTAAATCCAATTGGAATATTACCCCAGAAATTATCATCGGTATTGGTTGTAGAGTTAATTGTAACACCGTCTGGTAAAGATGGTGAAGTAGTAGTAGTTACTAAAGCACCACTTCCCACTAATGTTACCGCATCTCCTGGCGCTGTAGATAAAGCACTCGGAGGGGAAGTAATACACTTCGCACTAAAGTTAGTGGTATTTAAATTTGAATTCAATACCGTTGAATACCCTTCACATACAGGGCTAACTGACGCTGTTGGTGTGAAACTTGCACCGTCAATAACACCTACTGTAATTGAACCGCTTTGAGTACCACAACCAGCAACTGTACAACTGAAAGTATAAACTGTAGTAGTGGTTGGACTAGCCGTAGTCAAAGCCGTATTCGTTGCGCTTAAACCTGTAGCAGGAGACCAAACAAAGTTCGATCCACCAGTTACGTTTGCATTTAATTCTACAGAACCACCGTTATAGCATATTAATGCATTTGCAGGACTAGTAGATATCAAAGGTCTAACGGTATATGTAGCAACAGTTCGTAAACTAGGGCATACACTACCGGCTTCTTCAGCGTAGTACGTATATGTACCAGGTGTGCAATTCACACTTTGTGGGAAAGTACTACCTGTATAAACTAAAGTACCACCTACCGAAGCAGTGTACCAAGTGATAGTACCACCCGTTCCTGTTGCCGTTAAAGTAACAGTACCTCCAGCATTAACAGTTGCAGAAGACACAGCAGTAGTTGGTGCAGCAACACTCGGTGCAGCAACAGTACCTGTAACTTTAACTCGTAAACTCTCACAAGAGTTGCTACCAATTTCTGCTACATAAAAATCAGTAGTTGTAGCTATTGAGTAACCCGTTAAACTTGATCCTGATTGTCCAACCAAAGCTGTACCGCCAGTAGCAGTTAAATACCAATTAAAACTAGCACCGCTAGTACCTGCGACAGAACAAGTAGGCACAGCAGTACCACATTGAACTGAGTCAGATGCAATTGGTGTTGCAGGTAATGCGTTAACATTAATGGTTCTAGTAGCAGTACTAGAACAACCTGTTGTTGTATTTAAGCCAGTTGCTGTATAAGTCGTTGTAGTCGTAGGAGCTACGGTTAACACATTATTTACAGCTCCAGCACTATCCCAAGTCCACGTAAGTGCACCTGCATTCCATGAACCTTTTTGGCCACTTAAAATAATATTAGGTCTAACACTAGATGTCGTACTAGTAGTTGAAGAACAACCTGTAGCACTTGGACTATTGTAAATATGTGAAGCAAAAGGAGTAGCCACACCACGTAAAGTACCTGCTGTTCCAGTTGTTGCTAATTGCGCACAAACTTCAATAACCAAATTAGATAAACCATCCCACGTAAATGGAGTACTAAAATTGTGCGTTTGTAACCCAGTTGTTAACGTACCCGTTGCCGGCCATGTAGCAACAGAATACACTTGCGTTAATCCGGTAGCATAAGTTGTCGTAACAGCACTTATAGCGCTATGACCCATCTTAATACTTAGGTTACTTAAAGTACCACCACCCAATCCAGCTACATCTAGTGACAAAGAGGTAATGTTACCCGCCTGTAAACCAGCACCTGTTAACTCACTAGCCAATATTAAGAATTGGTTTTTAAATTGATTTCCTACCGTATTTCCAGTTCTATATGGAGTACCTGTAGTACTTAAAGTTGTTGTATCAGTACCTGCACCAATAGTGACCTGACCAGCAGTAATAACAGCAGTTTGAGCTGTTAAAGTTACTGGCGTACCAGCACAAACCGTAGCTGAAGCAGGTATGATTTGAATTGTTGGAGGCGTATTTACTGTTATTGTTATTGTTTTTAAGTCGGAACAAAAACCATCAGAACCAGTAACCGAATAAACATAAGTACCAGCAATTGTTGGACTTACGTTGATGGATGATGTAGTTGGCGTACCAACAAGACCGCTGCCTGTAACTGGTGTAACAGACCATGAATAACCATAAGCACTATTGGTACTTGAAGCGCCCAAAGTAACATTGTCGCCAGGACATAAGTTAACTGTAGCAGCAGGTGAAACTACTACTGCAGCTGGTGCAGCAACACTAACCGTTACTGTAGTTCTTGTACTTTCACATCCATTGTTTACTTCACTTACATAAAAACTTGTATCTCCTGTTGTAGAAACGGTAGTAGCCGTTAAACTTGCAGCAGTTTCTCCAGGCAACGCTGTACCACCTGTTGCAACTGTGTACCATTTGAATGTTGTACCTCCAAAAGTAGAAGTAACAGAACAAGTAGGAACACCACTTCCACACTGCGCAGAATTAGTAGCCGTTGGTGCAGTTGGAATAGCATTAATAGCTACCGTTTGTGTAGTTGTAACTGTTTTATCACAACCTAAAGCGGTATAAACTGCAGAATATACATTTGATGCATTGGCAGTTACCGCAGTTGACGGACTATACGTATTTGTAGTAGTGGTTGCAAGCAATGTACCATTAGCATACCATTTGTAAGCTGTAGGAGTCACGCTATAAATAGAACCACCTGTTACAGTAAAGCTATAGTCTTCAATCTCAACTGAAGTGCTAGACACACAAGGATCTGTTGGATTAGTAGAATTATAATGAGATAACACACGCATTCTTGTCGTTCCATTAGAAGCTCCTGAAGGAACAGTAAATGAACCTGTAAGACCGGTTGAATAAGCAGTTGTATTAGCCATTCTTTCTCCTGTTTCGAAAGTACCATTTTGGTTCCAGTCGACCCAAATAGCCATACCGTCATCAAGAGCAACAGGAGTAACTGAATAGTTAATACTACCCCCTACTGCTTGAGTAACATTTTTCGTAGCCGTGTAATTATTATAACCAGAACCTGTAACACCAGTAGTGTTATTAGTAATATTTGTAGTACCTCCAGTAGTAGAGAAACTGTTAATTCCATAACTAGTTGAACCTCCTGCTGGTGTACAATAAGTGCCTGCTTGAACACCTACATTAGCCGTCAACGTTAATGGACTTCCTGAACAAAGCGTACTTGCAGAAGCAGTTAAACTACTTGCAACATTCACCAATACTTCATCACTGTAACTAGTTCCGGCTTTAGTAACATTGAAAACACCATCATTTACTGAGGCAGAGAACGTTACAGTTGCATTAACCGGAGTCGCTGCAGGTATTGTAGCCGTCCAAATGTTACCACTTGTATTGGTCATATTAATAACGGTAGCAGTTGCACCATTAAAAGCATAACTTAATTTAACCATACCAGACGTAAGCGCAACACCAGCAGCGGTTACATTTGCAGTCACCACGTGTGAAGTTGCCGTACAAGAAGCAGGGTCACTTGTTACAGAAACGATTACTGGTACAGCAGACGTTCCATTAAATTCATAAGCACCTATGTCTGGATTAGAAGTATTTCTTGTTGTTCCAGCAAAGTCAGTTGTAATTCCTGAAATTGTGAAACCTGTACTTTCTAAAACACTGCTAATTGATGCATCAATTGATAAATCTGGTACTGTACTTGTTGCGTTAGTAAAGTTTGGATTAGCACTGAAACTTGATGAATCAAGACCCGTTGCTGTTTTCCATGCACTTAATGAAGCAACATCAGCACTATTGAAATAACCAAATACACCATTAGTTCCATTCACAAAATAATCGTTGTTATTCAATGTTAATCCTGAAGGATTTGCAGTAGTTCCTGCCACTCTCACAGCATAATGTTTCCCACCTGTAGTAGCATTGCTACGTGCATTCATGAAAACGTTATTTTGTATAACTCGCGTACTTGTATTTGAACTTAATAAGGCATAAGTAGCAGAACCTGTTGTTCCTACACCACTACCTCCAATATAAACAGAGTTGAAGTAAATACCGTTTGCACCACTTACTTCATTAAATCCATTGATTGAAGCACTTACAGTTGGATTAACAGTACCTAATCTTACAACGTTGTTAGCATAATTTGAAGTTCCACCGTTAATGTAGAATCCATTAATAACTGCGCCAGTTGCGCCAGCATTACTTGCTGATAAACCATATACTAAGTTAGCATTAGCTAAAGTTGCAGACCCAGCATTATAAATACCATGAACAGTTACAGCAGCATTTCCGCTAGCAGTAAGGTTTGAAATGGTATTATTGCTTAAGCTTGAAACTATTGAAGTATTTTGAATACCTGCAAGAGCAGCAGCAGTGGTAGTTGTAGTATTTAAAGCAGTAGTAGCAAAGTTAGTAATAGTATTACCATTAATGGTGTTACTTCCTGTTGCATTCGCCGCATTAATACCAACTAATGCAACCGCAGTACCCGTATTTGTTGCTACTAAATTTTGAACTGTATTCGTATTGATTGCAGCACCAATTACGTTGGAATTTAAAATACCAGTACTTACTCCCGGAGAAGCATTAGTAATCGGCGCCGAAGCAGCACCAATTGTATTTCCTGTGATGGTAGTTGCAACCGTTGCAGTTACAGCTGTACCCATGTTGATTCCTCTAAAAGAGTTTGAATTGGTTGTACCAGGTAATGCGATACCAGCAATTGTATTGTTTGTGATAGAAAAACTTGTTGCCAATTGCGTAGAATAAAAACTACCTGCACTAATAGCACTTAAGACAGAACCTGCACCTCCTGTGAAAGAGATTGAACCAGCAGTTGAAGCACTACCTATTGTATTATTAGCAATACTAACGGTATTTCCAGCCAATTTTGTTGAAGCAGTAATTAATGCGTTGAAAGTTGAAGTTGAAGCTGTAGTTACATTAAAGTTAGCAATGGTATTACCACTGATAGAAGAAGCATCAGCCCCACCTAATAATACATTGATTGGAGTAAATGTATAAGCAGCGGCACCAGTTAAGGTTTGCGCACTACCTGCAGCAGATGCAGCAGTACCTCCAATAAAGTTACCCGTTATATTGAAAGCACCAGACGGTGTATATCCACCACCAATTGCACCTATTATATTGGCATTATTAGTAAATGTTCTTGCAGCCGTTTGGTAAAAACTGTTTCCAGAAATCGTCCATGCGGATGAAGCTGAAACTCCGTTATTACCCGCTAAGAAAATACCATAATTATCTGTTAGAGCAACATCAGAATAGTAATTGAAAATTGAGTTATTTGATATTGTATTCGATTTGTTATCTCCTGGAGCAGCTGAACCGGCGGCAAAAATACCATTTGGCGACACCCCATTTCCATCAATTTTACAATAGGTAATGGTATTGTTATTATTACCATTAGCCAATGAAGTAGAAGCTGCAGCAGTTGTAATACGAATTACACCATTTGAAGCAGAGGTATTAGAAGATTTAAGGTTAAGGTAACTAAGCGTGTTGTTTTGAGCATCGCCCCATAACCTTACCGCAGAACCGACACCAGTGTTAGTGATACTTAAATTATTTGATCCACCATCAGTAGCACCGCCTAATCTTCCTTCGAAGATATAGTTTTTCGCACCTTTTAAATCAATCAAAGGAGTTGTTGAAGTAGTTGCCCCAGCAATTGCTAATGCAGTTGCAGTAGCACTTGGACGAATCGTAATTGTATAATTGCTAGTATTTGGATTAGCAGTAAATAAAATAGGAAATGTCTCCCCAGTACTAACATAATCACTTTGTAACTCCACTACCGTATTTTCGGTTACAGGACATCCGCAAAGGATAGGTGCAAGATCTGATAATTTAGTGTAGGTTTGACTTGGTCCAACTGCAATTGTTGCAGCCAAGCTTGGACATCCAGCAGTACTTTGTGAAGCAGTTACTGGCGTAGCACTATAAGCTATACCAATACAGTTGGTCAAGTTAACTGAATACACATAATAATCATAATTGGTAGCAGGCGTTAACCCTGAATTTGTAGTAGTAAGTGCAGTAGTGAAGCCTATTACCGTTCCAGCACCAATTGCATCCCCAACAGCATAACCTGTTGTAGAAGTAGGGTCAGTAGGTGTAGATGGGTTGTTGTAACGCACTACTAAATAACCTGCCGCTCCTGCAACTTCAGGATAAGTAAGCGTAGTAGCACCCGGCCCAACAGCACTAAAAGCAATTGATGCAGGGGCAGCAAGAGGGGTACAGTTTGGTGTAACTGATTCGTATGCACCAATTGTTGGCGTAGTACCACTTCTTGTAGCATTTAAATAATCCGTAGTAACACCGCTTAAAACAGTACCTGCAGCAACTACTGGAGAGCCAGCACCTGGACGCAATGGATTTGTTATTGTTGATGAAGTCGCAGTAAATAAAGGATCTCCTGAAATTGAGTTCGCATTCTGACCAAAACCAGTTACAATACCGGCTAAATTAGTTCTATCGGAACCTATGTAACCTAAAATACCCTGGGTACCACTTACGAAGTAATCGTTATTATTAATTGAAGTAAAAGCAGTACTTGCAGCTAAAGAATAAATAGAATAATTCTTAGATGCGGTTCCAGATGTACTTGTATTGTTTAATGTATTTACTAAAATATTATTATTTAATGAAAGTGCGGTAACACCACTACCTACATACATGCCAGCTGTAAGACAACTAGCTGCATAGGTATAACTTCCACTCATGTTTACTGAATTATAATATACATTTACACCTCCTGTTGCGTCTGTTAAAGAGCCACTTCCAACTACACCTACACCTATACCGATAGAAGATGAATTAGAAAAACCACTATAATTTGATCCGTTAACACCTGCAACTAAGTTATTTGCTACAGTCACATTACTAGACGCATTTCCTGTACCGATAGTGATACCACGTGCTCCATAACCACCAGTTGCAGTAGTTACAGCAGCTGTAATATTATTTTGTGTTACAGTAGAAGATAAAAATCCAGTTTCACAAGAAATACCTACCGGCTGACCAGATACAGAAGAAGTTACACTAACGGTATTGTTAGTTACACTACTGTTTACTGTATTTCCTGCTTGAATTCCGAAAGAAGCAATTGTAGTATTAGTAGTAATTGTATTACCACTAACAGTCAAATTGTCCATACCCAATGCAGAAGCTGCTGCGTTACCTACGGCATAAACACCAGTAGTTGCAACAGTAATAGTATTGTTTTGTACTGTAATATTATCATTGTCTGAACCAGCAGTACCTGGGGTTGTACCTCCAATGGCAACACCATAAGATGCTGTTGTAGCTATTCCTGTACTGATTTTACAATTTTTTACTGTACTATAAGTAGTTCCTAAACTTGTTCCTAAACTAGCAAAAGAAACCGCTGTTGGTGAAGTAGTACTAGTATTAGTAATGGTTAAACTTTTATCCGTTCCACCATTGGTACTTCCATCTATAATAACATATTTTGCACCATTCAATTTAATTAATGCACCAGAAGCTACAGCACCAGTAATTGTTGTACCTGCAGCATTTGGTTTGATTGTTAAAGTATTTGTACTACTTGCTAAAGCATTACTATTGATCACTAAAGCAGTTGTTCCCAAACTGTAAGTAGAATCAGTAAGATTGAACACTACTGGCCCTAAACATGAAGTTTGAGCGTTATATGCTGCAATTGCTAAAGGTAAAGTAGCAAAATTACCACCTGTTCCTACTGTATAAGTACCATTTAAAGAGGTAACTGTAATAGTTACTGCTCTTGTAGCAGTACCACAATAATTTGTAGCAGTTACCGTATAAGCTGCTGATGCAGTATTGGTAGTTGGTGTTCCTGAAATAATTCCAGTTGCAGTATCTAATGATAAACCAGCTGGTAAAGCAGGGCTCACGCTATAGCTAGCTACAGCGCCTCCACCTACAGTAGGTGATAAAGTTATTGGTGAACCTACACAATAGGTTACCGTGTTAGTAGTATAAGTTAAACCAGATGGTTTACCAGGACTAACCGATAAAGTAATTGTAGCAGTAAGTGAGCTACATCCATTATCGGCAGTAACTACATAATCACCAGAAGCTGCAACAGCTGTTGGTGTACCAGAGATAGTACCTGTGCTTGCATTAAGCGTTAAACCTGCTGGTAAAGCAGGGCTAATTGTATAAGCAATCGCACCTGTACCTGAATTAGTCGTTGCAGCATTAGCTGTTATGGCAGTACCCACACAATAAGATGCTGGTGCTAATGTAGTATAAGACAATGATGTCAAAGAAGCTACCCCACTTGCAACAATAGCAACATTAAGATCAGATGCGCTTGTAGCCGATAATACAATATTACCGTTGTACGATTGAATAGCTGTTGGAATAAATTTAATATAAAATGTTTGGTTAACACTTCCTGAAACAGGAGATAGCGTGTAAGCAGAAGTAAAAGTACCTGTCGCACTATCAGAATAACTAAAACCAGATAAAGCAGCTACTGTAATATCTGAAGTCAAATAGTCACCAACTACTGCAATACTTCTAACCACTTCAGTAGAACCAGCACAAGCATTTCCAAAAGGGCTTGATAAAGTAGCAGCACTTATTACTGGTCCAAGACCTGTAGTAAATGAACTTATTGTACTGTAAGCAGTTCCGCCATCATTAGTAGCGTAAGTACGGTAGTAGTAAGTGGTGTTATATGCTAAACCAGATAATGAGGCGCTAAAATCACCACCGGCTGGAACCGTTGTTCCTGCTTGTTGTGTTCCAGTTCCACCTGCAAATCCAGAAACCAAACTGTATTCTACCCCATTAGCAGTAACTGCCGTACAACCAATAGCGGAGATGTTACCGGTAACTGTACCAAAATTATCAAAACCACCAAAAGAAGCAGCAGTATAAGTAACAGAAGGTTTTGTACTGATACCAGAACCTGAAGCAGCCACATTTACTGTACTTGCACCACCACCTGATATACCAATGTTTCCATTGTAAGATTGCACCAAAGTTGGATTAAATTTAACATAAACAGTTTGCGAAAGTGCACCTGCTGTTGGTGTTAAAGTAAGTGAAGTGGAATAGGTACCACCTGAAGTTGTAGCATACGTATATCCGGTTCTAGCGGCAACAGCAACATTTGAAGTTAATGCGGTTCCTGTGATAGTAAATGAATTTACTGGAGGAGTAGCTGGATTAAGACATAATGCGCCAAAAGCAGTTAAGGTAGTAGCAGAAAGTCCGCTTAATTCATAAGCACCAATTGTAGGTGTGCTTGCGTTTCTTGTTAAGGCATTGTAATCTGTTGTAAAACCACTTAAGAAAGTACCTGCATTTGCAAGAGGTGATCTTGCATCTGGCATCAAATTGGTTAAAGAGGTAAACATTGGATCCGAAGAAATTGAATTTGCATCTTGTGCTGTAAATGTTTGCCAGTTGGCTAAAGTACTTGTGGCAGCAGCGCTTCCGTAACCTACGTTGTAAGTTGTATTTGTACCACTTGTTCCATAATAATCATTTCTATTAAATGTAGCTGTACCTATTGCTAATGGATAATATACACTGTAAGCAAATGAACCCGTTGTACCAAAAGTTTGCGTATTTACAAAAGTATTATTTCTTACATCCAATCCACTTGAAGCAGCTGTTACTAGCAACGCTGCTGACATACCAGGACTAGTTAGGGCAGTAACAGCACCATAAATATAAACAGAATTATAATATAGTTTGATATTAGGCTGACCTGTTACTCTGATACCAAAAGCATTATATGTAGTGTCCGATATAGAATAATTTGCAGTTTGAATATCATAAATAATATTATTAGCTACTGTAACACCAGTTGTACCTGTTGTAGAAGAAAAATTAATACCATAAGCTCCCCAACCACCTGTGCTATTGCTGTAAATACCATTAATATTATTACTAGAAATAGTACCACCAGACACGTTTAATCCAACATTTATACCCGCATTATTAATAGAACCTGCTTGTTTTAAATTAAATATTGTATTTCCTGTAATAGATGGATTTATTGCACCATTTATAAAAATACCATAATAAAGTACATAATTCGCCACGGTAGCACTACCAATACTATTGTTGCTAATAACAAGATTGTCGAAACCTCCAGTACTCGTAGCTGTAGTTCCTCCGATATAAATCCCTACGTAAACGGTATTTATATTATTATTAGAAATCGTAACATTATCTATATCAGCACCTGTTGATCCTGGTGTAGTTCCTCCTAAAGCAATACCAATTGAAGTAGCCGCATTAGAACCTGTGCTAATATTCAAATTTTTAATAGTAATATTATTAGCCAAATTGTATGCAGATATTGCACTTGGCGAAGTAGTACCTGAGTTAGTTATTGTTAAACTCTTATCACTTCCCCCTGAAGTACTTCCATCAAAAATAACGTACTTCGCACCATTTAACTTTATTAAAGCATCACTTGCTACAGCACCAGTAATAGTAGTTGTACCAGATGGCTTAATAGTTAAAGTTCTGCTACCAGCATTCGCATTAGCATTAATAACAATAGGGAAAGTTTCACTTGTTGAATACGAAGCATCAGTTAAATTAAACACTACATTTCCAGAGAAACAAGTTGCGCTATTATAAGCAGCAACCGCAGCGGTTAATGTGGTATAAGTACCTGTTGAACCTACTGTGTATGTTCCACCTAAATTAGCAACTCCCGTTCCTGAAGCAGCAACGTTAACATTTGAAGCTATACCACCTCCACTGATAACAATGTTACCTGTATAAGCAGCAGCAGCAACAGGCGTAAACATCACATATACTGTAGCAGAAAGACTACCACTTGTAGGAGATAACGTTAACGTCGAAGTATAAGTTCCATTAGAAGCTGTTGAGTAGGTATAACCATTTAGTGCAGCTAATAAAATAGTACTAGTTAAGTTTAATCCCGTAACTGAAAAACTTCCCGTTGTTGTTGTTCCTAAACACTTACTTCCGAAAGCAGTTAAAGCACCCGTATTGACAGTAGGTGTAGCTACATCGGTTGTGAAACTTAATGTTGAACATCCTGTAGCAGCAGTTCCTGCACTATTTTTAGGAACAACTTTCCAGTAGTAAGTAGTGCTGGCCGCTAAACTTGGTAAATATGTTAAACCCGTTTGACTTGTTGCCACACGCACTGAAGCATCTAAACTATTCACCAAAGATTGTGTTGTACTTAAATATATATCATAAGTTGCCGCTGCAAAAGGTGCAGTCCAAGATAATGTAGGCGCTTGTGAAATTGCCGTAGCTGCATTTGCTGGAGCATAAGTTGAAACACATACCGCATTTGCTACATATTCATCAGCACCAATATCTGTGGTACCTGAAGCACTACGTGTATCACCATCAAAATCGGTAGTATAACCAGCAATTCCAGCACCACCACTTTTGATTGCTGTAGATACGCTAGGATCAATGTGCAAGAAAGTTGCAGCTGAACCTGTTGTACTCAAGAAAGTAGGGTTTTCTGAAATAGCAGCTTGGTCTCTTGTAGCCATTGCTGTTTTATACGATGCTAACGTTGTATAATTGGTTGTACCATCATTATAAAGCGAAGCACCATATAATAGGTTATTGTTTGATGCAGCATCATAAGTAGTTAAAGTTGCAGATGATCTTCGATAGGCAGAACAAAAACCTGTTGCTCCTGTAGAGACACCATTATTTACAAAAATATTATTTCGTAAAACAACAGTTGGCGTTGTGCTAGCATATAAAGCTGCAGATCCAAATAATGCTCCAGTACTAGTCCCAGTTAAATACACAGTGTTATAATAAGCATTGTCTGTAGTACCCCCATTAAAATAGATACCTGCAATAGCAATTGCTGTATTCGCAGCAGAAGTAGTTAAACCTCCAATAATATTATTGTAAACATTATTGGTAGTACCCGTTGTCACATAAATACCATAAACTGCTGGTGTAGCAACAGTTGAGCTTAAACCATAAATTTTATTGTTAAATACATTATTAGTAGTACCAGAAGTTATACTAATAGCATACAAGTTTGTACCACCTGAGAAGTTGTTAATATTGTTTCCTGAAACAACGTCAGTTGTTCCTCCGAAAGCTTTTCTAATACCATAAATTGTACCTGTACTTGCACTAGGCAATGAAAAAGTACTTAACGTATTTCCTGTAAATGTTTTTGTACCTGCTGCTGTATTATTATAAATTCCAGAAATTGTTTGAGCACCAGTAGCAGTGGAAGCAAGTCCGGTAATTGTATTGTTTGTAAAAGTTTCCGTCGCATTTGAGGATCCGGAATAAAAACCTACTAAGTCAGCATTACCACCCGGAACGTTATAGCTGAGATTTGAAACAGTATTCAAGTTGAAAGTAATTGAAGTGGTAGCACCACCTGTATATCGAATACCATAAAAAACTCCAGTAGCTCCAGTACGAGAAATATTATTAACAGTATTGCTACTGCAATTTGTAGTGGGTGCATAACCAGAGTAAATTCCAGTTACGGCACCAGTTGAAGTTATTTGAGAAATGTTACTAACAGTATTACTATTCATATTAAGAACTGCGCCAGTAGTAGTATTAACAAGACCATTCGAAGCTATACCTGTAAAGACTGATGCTCCTGTAGAAGTCCATTGAATATTCGAAACTATATTTGAGCTAATACTATTTGTAGATGTTGAAGCAGCAGAACCCGAAAAATTTATCCCTATAAAACCACCAGCTGTTGCTGCTGCAGCATAAGTCATAGTTCCTGTTCCAGCATTATTATTATAACCTATAGTATTTCCTGTAATTGTAAATCCTTCACCCAAAGCAGTTGCTCCCGCATTGACCATATAAATTCCATAATCAGTTTGTACAGTAGTAATTGTTCTGGTTGCTGTTTGGTAAATTTTGTTATTGGTAACAGTCCAAGCCGTATTACCTGTTGCCATATAAATAGCAGCATTGGCTGTAGCCGCTTGGAAATAGTCATAAAATTCACAATTATTAATAGTGATCCCGCTGTTTTCTATGGCTGTACTTGTTGTACTGCCATTGGCAACAATCAATTGACCTGGTAAGTTTGTGCCAGCAGGTCCAAATTTACAGGATTGAAATGAGTTTCCATCATTACCTGTAGTTGTACCGGTACTTATCCATACGTTGGCACAATTCGAACCATTAGCCCCCGATGCCGAACCTAATATAATTACGTTGTTAAAAGCATTGTTAGTAGCGTCTCCTATCAATTTTAATGTTGAAGTACCAGACGTAGAAGATGCAGTAGTATTCGAGAATGTTAAATTACCCCCTCCATTAATAGTAACATTATCCGCACCGTTGAAGGTAATCAATGGCGTTCCAGCTGTTGCCGCACCACTTATGGTTCTTGAACCACCCGAAGGCGCAATTGTTATAGAAGTCCACGGTCCTGCCCCTAGGGAAATTCCAGCCGCAGCCTCTGTTGTATTTGAAGTAATGGAAATCGAAATAGCACCCGTAGCTGTAGTTCCTAATGCAGTAAATGCAGCGCCAAGAGTAGTATAAGTACCATTTCCTGTTCCATTTCCGCCCGAACTAGTAACTGTGACCTGTGCATTTGATCCAAAAATACTAAACATAGCAAAAAGCAATGCTAAGAATGCCTTTTTCTGCCAAGCAGCTAAACTGCTAAACATTGTTGAAACCCCTGATTTTACTGAATTGTTGAGTTTAGCACTCCCACTGTTACCCAACGAAATGTAGTTTTTGTACATAGTAATACGATTTATATAGGGACGCAAGTTATAAAAAATCTTAACTATTTCATAACAATTGCATAAAAAAATTAAAAAAAAATAAAAAAACATTAAAAGCATTAAAAATGTTAATTTATAGTGTATCTATCACCGTTAATCTGACATTAGTAGAAGAACACAAATAAAGCCTACGAAACAGCAAACACGAAAAGTGGTTTTCATAGCAAGAATGACTACTTAAAAAAAGCAGCTATTGTATTGTATAGTTGTAATTAAAAGCGTATTAGAGGCGTATTCATGTGAAAAAAGAACCCAATGTTAGGTGTTTTTTAGCTAGTCGTGTAAGGCAAAGTAAAGCCGAAAAGGTTTAAGGATGGGGGTTCTGGGTTGTAGTTTTGAGGTTGGAGTGATTGAAATAAGACTGAGAACCGATAATAATTGATAACTGAACACTTGCTACCGTACACTGCTTTTTCATATAATTTTATAAACATTTGACGTATTAAATAACAATTATTTTTATATATACGTTAGTATAAACAAAATATATTAACAAAAATATATACATTATGTACTTATTCAAACAATTGATTATTAGTGTTTAAACAATTACTGTTGCGCAACAATGGTTAATAAATTACTAATTAAACCAATATATTACAACAAATTTCTGCATGCAAATTGTTAAAAACTAAGTCCGATTGTGAATAAGTTTGGCTTTTCAACATAAAAAGTATTATTTATCTTTGTAGAGTTGGTAGTTCACACACGAAGTGTGATCCCCAACAAAATAACTAATACCTTTTTATACTATGTCAGTTAAAATTAAAGCTGTCAAGAGAGTAAATCCACAAGACGTGAATTTACCTCAAAAGTACTATGCCATCGCAGTAGCTGATGGACGTACTGATCTGAAACGCTTAGCAAAATTGATTGCTATGCAATGTACCGTTAACCGAGCAGACTGCCTTGCAGTGCTTGCCGCGTTGGAGGACAACATCATTATGGAGCCCCAAGAGGGCCGAGTAATTAATTTGGGCGAATTGGGCTCTTTTCAATTGGGCGTAAGTGCCGTTGGACAAGTTACTGCCGAGATGGTAGATGGTTCAACGGTAACTAAAGCCCGTTTGAACTTTAGACCTGGTGAGGAACTTAAGAAAATGTTAAGTACATTGACTTACAAAAAAGAAGCTTTATCGGCTTAGTACCACGCGCCTGAGCCTGATTTATCAGGCGGAAATTCTCCTGTAGTTCCTGCTACAGGAGTTTTTTTTTGCCCCTACTCTACAGTGAGATTGCATAAAAGTTGCGCAACTCCAACGCTATTGTTCAGCAACAATGGAACAAAAGTTGCTTAAGATGGAAGGGATTCTTGCGCAACATTTTTAGACAGTTGCGCAAGAAAATCGAAAACTACTATTAAACACAGATTCCACAGATTTACACAGACTGTTATTAATTATTGAAATGGAAAATACAATGGTTTGTAGGTGGGTGTGGTTACTTTATTGCCACAGATTCCACAGATTAGCTCAGATTGTTATTTAAAATAATAAGAG
>JBBALV010000010.1:0-51676 GCA_040402815.1 Flavobacterium sp. | reverse complement strand
ATGCTGTTTTATTGCCACAGATTCCACAGATTAGCTCAGATTGTTATTTAAAATAATAAGAGATTTATATGTGATTGCATTTGAAAGTACTTTGAAAATAAACACAAATTTCACAAATTGACACAGATTATATTTAATTATTTGAATAAAAAATGATGCTGTTTTATTGCCACAGATTCCACAGATTAGCTCAGATTGTTATTTAAAATAGCGACTAAATTAGGTTTGATTATAGTTAAAAGTTAATCTTTATTGCCACAGATTCACAGATTAAAAACAGATTTTATTTAATTATTTGAATGAAAATAGGAGTATTTGTAGTTGAATTAGGTTTCTTTATCGCCACAGATTCACAGATTAAAACAGATTTTATTTATTTTAAGAACGTAATTCGAGAGGATTTGAAGTAAAAGTAGTTGTAATATTACCACAGATTACAGCTTTTGGTTAGGGCATTCGCTTTTAAAAAAGAATCCAGCAGCAAAAAAATAAAACGCCACAGATTCACAGATTTTAAAAATAAGAATTGGTCTTTATGTTATATTTTTAAGATTTTTTAATACTAACTGTTAATTTCGCAAATAATTATCCCATTTGAATCTGTGAATCTGTGGCATACTTTTTAAAAGCGAATGCCTTGGCTCTTGGCACTGATTATTTTATTATAATGGGTGAAAATCAGTGCATCTGTGGCTAAAAATAGGGTAGGGTTACTATTATAATAGTTCGATATTATATCAAGTTTTGACGTCTCTTCAAGTGATTTTAAATCGTAATGCGGCAGCTTTACTGTTCGAAATTGTATCGAGAAGCAACCCACTAACAAAAGTTATCGATGCTTTTTAATACTAAAAGCTAACGCATTTATCAATAAAAAACTCGAACCGACGCGCAATTTTGGACGGAAATATTAAAAGCATTGCAACACTTTTAAGTTAAAAAATGCGTGTTATACATCAAAATTCTACACATTTTTCTAACAAAAATTGCTAAAAAATAAGACGCTTTTCTCGATAAAAAGCATAAAAAAAGCTCAGAAGAACGTTTTGTACCACGCGCCTGAGCCTGAATTATTAACCGAAAATTCCAATAGTTCCTGCTATTCGATTCGATATCATGGGTTAAAAATACACAGAATTACATTAAAAAAGAAATTTATTTACGAAAAAATACTGTTAAAGTGTTTATTCGCCGATTTAGAACGTAAAATGACGACCAATTAATGTTTTTCATTCCTTTTTATCTATTATTTGAAATCATAATTGAAGCCCGTTGTTATTCAGCCGTTCCAATAAATTATGATCGAAACGAATATTTATTACATTTTAAAGTCATTTTTAGCCAAAAACTAAAATAAATACTTTTAAGGAATCATTTTCATAAAAACGATAAATTACATATCTTTATTAAAAAATTACCTTAAAGCGCTTTATTTTAAGCTTATTTTAATAATAAATAATTATAGATATTTTGTTTTTGATAAATAATAACTATACATTGTTAATTTAACAAAATTCTTAATTTGTTTTGTTCAAAAATAAATTTTCACGGTTAGTGCAAGTGCTATTTTGAAATGAGCACAAAAAAAACTCCAAAAGTAATTTTGGAGTTTCTAAAAAAATATTTGGGGAATTATTTGACATCATACGAAAAGTTGTAGGACACTTTTATTTGTTCGGCAAACTTTTCTTTTACCAGACTTGGTATTTCTACTCCATAATCTTGTGCATGGACACTAAAGTTTCCAGAAGCAGTCACTTTACCTCCAGCAAGCAGGACATATACTTTGGTTTTTACTTTCTTTGTGACACCATGAATGGTTAAATTTCCTTCGATATCATAAGCCGTTTTGGTAGCGGTCAACTTAGAAGCATCGAAATTAAGCAGTTTACCGTCATATTTAGCATCTGTGAACTTAGCCGATTCCATATAGTTTTCATTGAAATGCTCTTCCATTAAAGGGGATTTGAATTTGAACTCCATCACTTTAGCCAAAGCCACCAACCGACCTGATGCTTCTTCAAAAATAGAAGATACTTTGTCATTGGTACCTGCTATCTCTACTAGATTGGGCATCGAGGCATCAAATTTAATTTGACCCGTTCGCGTTACTAATTTTTGTGCAAAAAGGGCGTTTCCCATTAAAACGCTGACGAAAACTACAATTATTTTTTTCATTTTGATTTGATTTATTAGGGTTGAAATCCAGTATCTTTCCAAGCATACAACAATTTAATTTTTGCTCTAGTCAAAGGAGCTGCCGACTTTGGCATGGTATGCGTAGTATCAACATCTCTCAATGACATATCAATATTGTCTACCGTTGATTGATAATCATAGATTTCTCTACCACCCCCTTTTGTACTATTTTGATAATGACAAGTCGTACATTGACTGTCGAAAATTGGTTTTATGTTTTTTGCATACGAAGGCACTTCCACGAATCCACCAATTTCATCATACGTATTCGATTGGCATGACATTGCAAAACCAACTACAAGAACGGCTATTATTAACTTCATTTTTTTCATAATTAAAATACTCTATACATGTTAAACCCAAAGAAAATTCCACCTCCATTTGAACGACCAATAGTATTGGTATAGTAGGCGACGTCGTTCATGATTTGACTGTTAGAGAAAACCATTTGAAAAACGTGCCCCCCCGTTTCGATATCAATGCCAACAGTAAGTGGATTAATATAATAATCGTGATCCGAAGCGCCTGCGCGAGCGGCATAATCTACATTAAAACTAACTCGTTTTGAAATTTTATAGCGACCACCGGCACCCATCAAGAACTGATCTTTCTTTTCGATTTCAGGTTCATACAGATTTTTATGTACAAAAATAGGCGTCAATTGCAAAGAAAACGACTCTGAAAACTTTCTGGATATGAGCAATTGCGAGGAATAAGCCATTCGGTTATTGAATTTTAGTTCCGGATCTATAGCCGATTTTAAACTACTATTGATATCCATCGAATTGTACTCCACTATGCTTACTGGAAATCCATCTACCATTTGATCGGCTAATTTAATTTTAGCAGATAACTCAAACGTTTTGTTGTAAGTGTGTCGCGACCCACCCACAGCCAACCAATTGGTCAGCCCGTAAATACCACCTAATCGCGTTAGCGCATTGTCAAACCCAAAAAAGTTTTCGTTTCCTTTTTGTAAATCACCAAAACGGTGCGTTACCAAGAAATAAAATTCACCTTTAACAGGCAATTTAGTAGATTGCATATTACAAATTTGCAATCCTTTGAAAGCAGCCATTTCCACTTGTTTTGCGCCAGCTTTCGTTGCATTCAATTCGTTCATTAAATCGTCTTGAGCCGATGCAAAGCCAATGGCCAAGCAGACAAGAGTAAAGGATAAAAAACTTTTCATTTTCATTTTTAATTTAATTTTTAATTATAAAACATTGGTCTAACTTTATTTCACCCATTAAATCATCATACCCAACCAATCGCCCTTTAATGATGACGTTTTGATCTTTTTTGATAGTAGTATCAGGCGTTTTCAATGAACACACAACGGTGTTGTCTACTATTATTTGAGTTGCTGCAATTTCGGTAACCTTACCTGTAATTGCAACTGCTTTTTCTAAATATTTTTTGTTAGAAGCCGCTAAATCGGTTGTGAATTCAATTGTAAGCGCTTTTGAAGTCACGGTAAATGCCGTGTCTTCTGCCGCTAAATCTCTTGCACCACCATGAAAAACATAATTGATAGTAAAAGCAACTAATGCTATTGCTACAAGGGCTCCTATAATTATTTTAGCTTTTTTACTCATTGGTTTGTCTTATTACAGGTTTGATCATTTATTATAGTACATCTACTTCAACCCGTTGGTTGTGATTATTAATAAAGTCAGTTCTTTATTTTATGCGTATGAACAAGCGAATACAACTTTACAATACAGTTCGTAATCGAATTGAGTTGCGCTACTACCCTTTTAATTACAATTTCTAATTCTCGATGCGATTTTTTTGCAAAATCATTCCAATTGATAAGAAGATTACAACAAAAACAATATACACCTACAACTTTTAGATCAGTTAAACAAATGTAAAAAAAACAATTTGTTTTTATCTTAATGCTTACTTAATTTCTATCTTATTACTTCCCGACGCTCGTAAATACAGTATCGCATTATTCGCCTATTCTTATACTCAAACATCACTATACAGCATCACCCTACCTACTTTTAACTCGTATTTTTAAGCAATACAATTTAATACAACTTAATCTACTTGATACTAAGCCATTACAATAAAAAAATAGGAGATGAAAAAATACGGAATAAGTCCATTCAGACCGCTTGACTATTTAAATTCGTCTTGATGTCCATTCGATCGTAATTCAGCGTTAAGCATTTATATAAATAGCGCATTACAACAAAAAATAATCGGCCATTACATTTATTCAAAATAGCATTCCTCTGTTTCCTATACCAGTAATCTTAATAAAAAGCAAGTCGTTTACATCTAAAAACGGCTCCGAGGTGATAAAACCAAGGAGCCGTTTTTGTTGACTACTTATTTAATATCACCACCTATATTTAAAAATCCCTATTGGTGTCAAAAGCTTCTAAATAATCCGCTACGCGTTTGACAAAACTTCCGCCTAATGCGCCATCTACTACACGGTGGTCGTAGCTGTGTGATAAAAACATTTTTTGACGGATGCCAATAAAATCACCTTCTGGTGTTTCGATTACAGCGGGTACTTTACGAATAGCACCTAGCGCTAAAATACCCACTTGCGGTTGGTTGATAATTGGTGTCCCAAATACACTGCCGAAAGTCCCCACATTAGTAACCGTATAGGTACCGCCTTGAGTATCGTCTGGTTTTAATTTACCTAATTTGGCTCTGTTGCCTAAATCGTTCACCGCTTTTGCCATTCCAACCAAGTTCAATTGATCGGCATTTTTAATGACCGGTACAATTAAATTTCCGTTAGGTAATGCGGCTGCCATTCCCAGATTGATGTTTTTCTTTTTAATAATATAATCACCATCTACTGAAATGTTCATGCCAGGAAAGTCTTTCAACGCTTTGGCTACTGCTTCCATAAATATAGGCGTATACGTCAACTTTTCGCCTTCGCGTTTTTCAAAAGCCGTTTTTACTTTGTCACGCCATTTCACAATATTGGTTACATCGACTTCAATAAAAGATTGTACGTGTGCCGATGTTTGTAGCGAAGCTACCATATAACCCGAAATCAGCTTGCGCATTCGGTCCATTTCTATCATTTCGTCGCCTCCATTTAACGAAGGCATTGCTGTTGTTCCTTGTTGGTTTTGGGTTGTAGGTTGCTGACTGTAGGTTGCTGGTTGTTGGGAGTCAGCTGCTGGTTTTGATTTGCGACTTTCAACAAATTTCAAAATGTCTTCTTTGGTCACTCTATTGTCTTTTCCTGTTCCTGCAATTGCGTCTAATTCTGATATAGAAACGCCTTCTTCTTTTGCAATATTTTTCACTAAAGGCGAGAAGAACTTGTCAGAAGTTGAAAAATCTGCCGGAATAGTTAAATCGGCTTTAACAAGTTCAACTGTTTTTTCAATCACTGCAGCCGCTTGTGGTATAGCAATTGGCGTAACAACATCAGCAGTTGCAGTTCCTTCGGTTTCAATAATAGCAATTGTTTGACCGACTTGAACCAAATCGTCTTTACTAAAAAGCTGTTCCACTAAAATCCCTGAAACCTCACTTGGCACTTCGCTATCCACCTTATCGGTAGCTATTTCCAGTACAGTTTCATCGGCTTCAATTTTGTCTCCCACTTGTTTTAGCCAATTGGTTATTGTTGCTTCTGCAACACTCTCTCCCATTTTAGGAAGTTTCAATTCAAATCTTGCCATATTGTTAGCCTTAAAGGTAATTTTTAATATCTGCTTGCAAAAATACTACTATTTTTTAGTTTTTATAAGAATTATATAAATTTAGACGAATTTATCTACTTACCAAATTCATTCAAGAGTATCACTTCTCCCCTATCATTACTGCTGTTACTACCAATGAAAAAATCAGTGTTGGGAACCCATAATTTAAAAGTGTGATTGGGTTTATGGTATTCTTCCATTAAATTAATTGCCTGTTTGAATGGGATTGTTTCCAAATCAATGATGAATTCTACCTTATTATGGGTGACAAATGTGGTACTATCCGCTTCATCTACTTTCAATACCAAACGTTTTTGAAGCTTCTCAACTAATGCGTTCGATTGGTTACTTTTAGTAATTAAAACATAACGTTCCGGTGACTTTTTTGGGGTTGATTTTCCTTGAAACATTTTAATCATAGCAAACAGTATAATGCCTACATTCATAAAAACAGTAAAAAACAGCGATACTTTAAAGTGTTTCTTATAGAAAAATTGCATCGCCTCTTGAAAGCGTTTCATATAAGTCCCGTCTTTGATGGTGCTTTCCCCTTTGAAATGAATAACCGTAGTGTCGTGGAAATAGAAATTATTTTTTCCTTTCAACAACGCCATATAACTCAAATCAATATCATCGGAATACATAAAGCACTTTTCATCAAAACCGCCAATTTCAATGTATAACTCCCTTTTTAAAACCATAAAAGCCCCGACAAGAACGTCGACCTTTCCCGTTTCATTTGGGGACAAATGTTGTGCATAATACTTATTGAATTTGCTGGATTTGGGAAACCATTGATACAATCCGAATAATTTTGTAAAAGCAACCCAAGGCGTTGGAACTCCCCGCTTACTTTCGGGAAGGAATTTTCCAGTGCCATCAATGAGTTTGCACCCGACAATCCCCAGATTAATTTGCACTTGAGCAAAATCTAAAATTTTCCGAAAGGTATCTTCGGCCACAACAGTATCCGGATTTAGAATACAAATATAGTCGCCTTTGGCAAGTGCCACTCCATTATTATTCCCTTTAGGAAATCCTACATTTTCTTTATTTTCAATAAGTGTAACGTCAGGAAAACGCGATTTGATCATGGCGCAACTGTCGTCAGCGGAATTATTATCAACAACTATAATCTCTGCATCTATGCCTTCGAGTGCCTTTTGCACACTCAATACACACAGTTCTAAAAAGTAGCGAACCTTATAATTTAAGATGATAACGGATAATTGCATGAATGGTTTTAAAGTGATTAGAGCAACAACTTATTAAGATGAATTGGGTTTTGTTTATTATTCCAAAATAAAACAAGTGCTAGTTCTTTTTCAGATTCCAAAATTCTATAATATAAAGTAGTTTGCCTAGAAATAAAGACAGAAAAGCAATTAAATTTTGAATTGTAGATTCCTAATGCAGGATTATTAGCCAACCTGTTCAAACAATCATAAACTAATAAAAGGAATTCGTTCGCTTGAACTAAATTCCATTTTCGTACAATGAAATCAATTTCGAAAGCAAAAGTAATTTCTGCTAAGGTTGACCATTTGACATTAAACATTAAAATGGTAAATTATATTTTTGCTTCATTTTTGCCATAACGGCATCGTGTGAAGTAGTTTCGCCTCGTTCGATTTGTGCCAAACCTTTCTCAATTAGTTTTCCTAACAATTCCGACATGTCAACATCAGAAACAGTCTCCAATTTGGATTTGTATTCTGCAACTGGTTCTTCAACATTATGTATCTTTTTGTTTGTAATAGGGGAGTTTGGTTTGTTCATAATTCTTGATTTAATGATTCAAATGTACAAAAAAAGCAATCCTTTTAAAGGCATCACTACTTAAAAACCGCGCTTTAAAATCACAACAACTTCGCTAAGTCGTCTGGACTCTTACTATTATTCCAAAAAACAAGTAAGTCAATTCGCTTTTTATTTTCTATAACTTTATAATACAAAGTAGTTTGTTTTGAAATTACAAGTTTATAATAGGACTTTATTGGTTTTCCAATGAAAGGATTTACAGATAAACGATTTAAATTATCATCAACTAAATAAATAAAATTTTCTGTTTCACGTTGATTCCATTTTAGAAATATAAATTCAATTTCATCAAGATAGGTAGTTGATGCTTCATGCAGCCATTTTATGTTATATCCCATTTATAAAAGGATATTTTGCTTTTACCTTTTTCATCATCTCTTCGTGAGAAATTCCTAATCCTTGTTCTGATTCTTTGAGCGCCTTTTCAAGCAACTGAACCAAAACCGGGTGCATATCTTCTACTTCTGAAGAATGAGCGGCTGTTTTTTCAATCGCAGTTACTGGTTCTTCAACAGTATGAAGTAATTTGTCTGTAGTTTGTTTTTTTGGAGCTTCCATTTTATTGCTATTTAAAAACAAATATACAAAAATCATGAAACCCTTTAATCTTAAAATTAAAAGATTGCTTCTTGGCGTTCAAAGCCTTACTTTTGCAAAAAAATATACTTGTGAATTACTTATCAGTAGAAAATATCTCCAAATCTTTTGGTGAAAGAACCCTTTTTGAAAACCTATCTTTTGGGATTAACAAAGACCAAAAAATTGCTTTTATTGCCAAAAATGGTTCAGGGAAAACCTGCATTATGAAAATCATAAATGGTGAGGACGAACCCGATACTGGAAATGTAGTCTTGCGCAAAGGCATTAACATGGCATTTTTATCGCAAGACAATAAACTACAAGAAGAGTTGACCATTGAAGAAAGTATTTTTGCCAGTGATAATGTTGTTTTGAAAGTTATCGAAGAATACGAAAAAGCATTAGAAAACCCCGAAAATGAAGAAGCCTATCAAACGGCTTTTGACAAAATGGACCAACACAATGCTTGGGATTTTGAAACGCAATTCAAACAGATTCTTTTTAAATTAAAACTAGAAGATTTCAAACTAAAAGTAAAAAATCTTTCGGGCGGACAGAAAAAAAGGTTGTCTTTGGCTATCATTCTTATCAATCGTCCTGACTTGTTGATTCTTGACGAACCTACCAATCACTTGGACTTAGAGATGATTGAGTGGTTAGAAAGTTATTTTGCCAAGGAAAATATTACTTTGTTTATGGTGACGCACGACCGTTTCTTCCTAGAGCGGGTTTGCAATGAAATCATCGAATTGGACAACGGAAAACTGTACCAATACAAAGGCAATTATTCCTATTATTTAGAAAAAAAAGAAGAGCGTATTGCCTCGGAAAACTCGAGTGTGGATAAAGCACAAAATCTTTTTGTAAAAGAATTAGAATGGATGCGGCGCCAACCAAAGGCTCGAACAACCAAATCGAAATCACGGCAAGATGATTTTTATATCATTAAGGAAAAAGCACAAAGTCGTCGCCGTGAAAATGCGGTTGAACTCGAAATCAATATGGAACGTATGGGAAGCAAAATAATTGAGCTCCATAAGATTTCGAAGCAATTTAAAGACCGAATAATCTTAGATAACTTTAGTTTTGATTTTCAACGGGGCGAACGCATCGGAATTATCGGGAAAAATGGCACAGGAAAATCGACTTTCTTGAACCTTATCACAGGGACTATTCCTGTTGACGGCGGTAAAGTCATTACTGGCGATACTATAAAAATAGGGTATTATACCCAAAGTGGCATCAATCCTAAACCGGGGCAAAAAGTCATTGATATTATCAAGGAATACGGCGAATATATTCCATTAACGAAAGGCAAAATTATCTCAGCGGGACAACTGCTCGAACGCTTTCTATTTGACCGAAAAAAGCAACATGATTTTGTTGAAAAACTGAGTGGTGGTGAATTGAAACGATTGTATTTATGCACGGTTTTGATTCAGAATCCCAATTTTTTGATTCTCGATGAGCCAACGAACGATTTGGATATTGTAACCTTAAATGTCTTGGAAAGTTTCCTTTTAGATTATCCGGGGTGCTTGTTGGTAGTGTCGCACGACCGTTATTTTATGGATAAAATTGTAGATAATCTTTTTGTTTTTAGAGGGCAAGGCGTGATTGAAAATTTCCCTGGTAATTATTCCGATTTCCGTGCCTATGAAGATTCTATCGAACCCAAACCATTAGAAAATGTAAACACCGAAAAAACAAATTGGAAACAAAACAATCCCACGGGAAATTTAACCTTTAACGAGCAAAAAGAATTTCAGAAAATAGAGCGTGAAATCAAAGATTTGGAAATCGAAAAAGCAAAAATCGAGCAATTATTTTCTGAAGGAAAAGTGGCTGATAACGATATTTCTGCAAAAGCCAATGCGCTAGAAGCCATAATAAATAATTTAGAATCAAAAGAAGAACGCTGGTTTGAACTTTCAAGTAAAATGGAATAAGCCTTTTATACTCAGAAAGAGGCTTTACCAAGCAATTGGTTTATAATCTTTCAAGAATTTTCCGCACCAATGTTTTTCTGTGTTGATTCCGTCAAACAAAGGATCTAAAACTCTAGCTGCACCATCAACTATATCTAAAGGCGGATAAAAATCTTGTTCTTCTTGCTTTCTTTTGGCGAGTTCTGCTGGGTCTTCGTCCGTTACCCAACCGGTATCTACAGCATTCATAAAAATACCGTCTTTTGCTAAAGTTCCAGCAGCGGTGTGGGTTAACATGTTCAAAGCGGCTTTTGCCATATTGGTATGTGGGTGGCGGTCTTCCTTAAAATCACGATAAAACTTGCCTTCCATTGCCGAAACATTGATGATGTGTTTCTTACCAGTATTGTCTTTCTTCATCACTTCCGAAAGTCGGTTGCACAACACAAAAGGCGCAACAGCATTTACGAGTTGCACTTCAATCATTTCGGTGGTTTCTATTTGACCGAGTTTCAATCGCCAACTATTAGTTTTTCTTAAATCGACTTGTTGTAAATCGGCATCCAACTCTCCTTCTGGAAAAACTTCTTTGGCTACCAAGGCATTGTCAAACGAATACGGAATTTGAGATAATTTGGCGGAAGCCCGTAATCCAATTCCGGGCTCTGGTCCGTGCCAAGTTACTGGCATATTTTCATTGGATGAAAATCCTGTAGTCAATACTTTTAATTCATCGAGACAATTGGTATGATCCAATAATAAATTCTGAATGCTTATCGGTAAAGAAGTAATTGGGCGTTCTTCATTTTCAATTAAATGGGTATAAAATCCTGCTGGACGACGAACTGTTTGTGCAGCATTATTAATTAAAATATCCAAACGTGCGTATTGTTGTGCTATAAAATTGCAGAAGATCTCTACACTAGGAATATGCCGCAAATCCAATCCGTGAATCTTCAAGCGGTGTTCCCAATTCATAAAATCGTCTTCTTTAGCAAATCGCAAAGCCGAATCTACTGGGAAACGAGTCGTCGCAATAACGGTGGCACCACTCCGCAAAAGCATTAAACAGATATGATATCCTATTTTCAATCTTGAACCTGTAATTACCGCAACTTGTCCATTTACATCGGCAGTTTGGAAACGTTTGGCATAATTAAAATCGCCACAATCGGAACACATCGTATCATAAAAATGGTGCATTTCAATGTATTCCTTCTTGCAAACATAGCAGTTCTGAGGTGTTTCTAATTTACGATGCTCTTTGCTGGAGAGTTCATTGAAAGCCAATAATTTTGGCGCAACAAAAACACTGGCTTCGCGAGCTGAACGAATGCCCGTTTCCTTGCGCGCCGTTCTATCTTTCTTTTCTTGTTTGCGTTTGGCAGCCAATTTTCCGTTTTTTTTTCTACGCGAAAATTCTTCTCTATCAGGTCTGGAGAACATTCCCGCTTCTTTAATCAAAGCAGTGCGTTGCTCCTTTGGAATGTCAAATATTTGATTGGTATCAGTATTTAATTGTGCCAAAACAGCAATGCATCGGTTAATTTCTTCGGATGTTAGGGTACTTTTGTGTGTTAATTCTTCCGTGATTATCATAAAAAATAGGCATTTGAATTATAGTAAATACCAAGATTTCAAAGATAGTATTAAAAGTTCATATGCCGAAAGTTATACTATCTTGTCTTTCAACATTCCAAATTTACACATGTAACTTTTTTATATCTTTACACCTCCAATATAAAACAAGGTGCAAAACGATTTATGTTATTTCAAATAAAAACCTATCTCCAATTCCTTTGGAATTCCAAAAACGAACACGCAGTGCATTCGCCTTTTGTGTTCCATTTGGTGACCAAATGTTTTTATGATAAAAAGCCTAAACCTGACCCGAGCGGTAGCGAACAGGCGAAGCAATATTCTATTTTAAAAAACTATCGAAAATCGTTACTGGAAAATAAGAATTACCTAGAAGTGAAAGACTTCGGAGTTGGTTCTAAAGTTTTTAAAACCAATATAAGACAAATTGCAAAAATTGCAAAAACAGCAGGAATTAGTTCAAAACGTGCCCAATTACTATTCCGAATTGCAAATTATTTTCAAACTGAGTCGAGCAATAGCGCACAGATGAAGCATAATTTGCTGGAAATCGGAACTTCATTGGGTTTAGCCACTGCTGCCCTAGCTTTGGGCAATCCAAAAGCAAAAATCACAACTTTGGAAGGTTGTCCTGCAACGGCATTACAATGTCAATTGCAACTGCAAAAATTCAATATCAATACTGTTGATTTAATAACTACTGAATTTTCAGAATACTTCAAAACACACAACTTAGACCTTACAACATACAACCTCATCTACTTTGATGGCAACCATTGTAAAACGGCTACTTTAAATTATTTTGAACTTTTATTACCAACTGTAACCAACGAAACCGTTTGGATTTTCGATGATATTCATTGGTCTAAAGTCATGACAGAAGCCTGGGACGTAATAAAAAAACATCCAAAAGTTACCGTAACCATAGACACTTATCAATGGGGCTTGGTTTTTTTTAGAAGGGAACAAGAAAAAGAGCATTTTGTGATTCGGATTTAATGAATCTGTAATTTGCATTTTAAATCCTTACTTTTGTTTTTATTCAACACAGTGATAATGCGCCGAAAACACTTGCTTCCTTTGTTTTTATTATTGCAAATTATTGCTATTCAAATTCTTGCCTATTACCCCGCATTTGTTACACATTTTTATAGCGAAGGTTGGTTTCTTCTGCTGTCAAAATTTATGCGAACGCTTTTTGGCAAAATTCCCATTTCGGTTGGAGACTGTTTCTATATTTTACTTCTTATTATAGTACTAAAAAAGTCATGGAACACCCGAAAAACATGGACAAAAGAATGGAAATCCAATTTATTAAAAGTAACAAGTTTTTTTTCTATTTTCTATTTTCTATTTCATTTGCTTTGGGCAATAAATTACTATCGTGAACCGCTTTCCGGAACGATGAACATCAATAAAGCGTATTCCACTGCTGAATTGTTACAATTTACCAATAAATTAATTGTAAAAACTAATGCTGTACATTTTCAAATTACAAAAGATGCGCGGCAAAAAGTAATCAACCCCTATTCACCAAATGAAATATTTAGGATGACACAAAATGGCTATGATCAATTATCTAAAATCTATCCTTTTTTTGACTATAAAACGCCCAGTATTAAAAAATCAATATTCCGTTTTCCTTTGACCTATATGGGTTTTGGTGGCTATTTGAATCCTTTTACAAATGAAGCTCAAGTGAATGACAAAGTGCCTCTTTATGGATTTCCAGTAGTTGTTTGCCACGAGATGGCGCACCAAATAGGATATGCCTCCGAAAGTGAAGCTAATTTTATTGGGTTTTTATCGGCTAGTAAAAACGACGATTTATATTTTCAATATGCAGCTTACAGCGTGGCATTACGCAGTTGCTTAAACCAAATCGAAATAAAAGAAAAAACCCAATTAAAACACTTCAAATCTAAAATAAATCCAGGAATAGTAGCTAATTATAAAGAAAGTGAATTGTTTTGGGAGCACTATCAAACCCCAATAGCCGAAGGGTTTAACTATTTTTATGACCATTTTCTAAAAATGAATCAACAAAAAGAAGGAATTGAAAGTTACAGCAGTTATATAGATTTGATGGTCAATTTTTATAAAAACAAAGATTTTTAAATGGAATAAATTGCCTTTTTTTCATTTTCTAAAAAAATAATTTTATATTTAATATAATTTTAAGATAGTTGTTCGATTAATTCAATAAATTTGTATTGGGTAAAATGATTTTAATGAAATATCCAAAAAAGGTTTCCAACAATTATTAATTCACATATTTGAAAAAAAAGCGCCATTTTAAAAAGAATGGCGCTTTTTTTATTTTAAAACAAATAGAAATGAAACCTATTATTTGACTTTTAAACGCCATCCAAAGTCCATTTTTGAATCTTGTATACCTACTTCATTGGTTCCAATCGTTTCATCCAAACGGTTTGATCCTCATTCGTTTCAATTGCTTTTTTTTACTCCGGCAATTATAGAACCTGCTACACAAGAAAAAGTAATTCTCATTTTTATATTATTTACAGCATGATACGTTTTTTTTAATTAAACCAATGCTTGATTAATCAAAAGTAATTTCGAGATTTCAACAAAACCTAACCTTGATTCAGCCAATTTTTGAAATCATAAAAATTTTGAGGGGCTACACCATGTCCAATTGGGTATTCTTTATAGACATTTTCAACACCCAATTCATTTAATAGAGCAGGTGCTTTTCGTGCCCAATCTATAGGAATCACTTGATCGACGGTTCCGTGAGAAATAAATAGTTTCAAATGACTAAAATCGTTGTTTCGATAGTTTTCGGTAACGATTTCGAGATTCAAATAGCCACTTAATGCCACCACCCGTTTTATCTTTTCGGGATAAGACAAGGCAACGGCATAGCTCAAAATAGTACCTTGACTGAAACCAATTAATGTCACGTTATCAGCATCAATTGCATATTGAGCCGTTAAATCGTCAATAAAATGAACAATCAAATCACGAGAGGTTTTGGCTTGTTCGTGATCGGAGAATTTGTTTTCGTCAGCATCAAAATTGATGGCATACCAAGCATAACTGCCATATTGCAAGTCATAAGGAGCTCTTACAGCGACTACATAATAATGGTCGGGAAGTTCGGCTGCAAACGAAAATAAATCTTCTTCATTGCTGCCGTAACCGTGAAGCAAAAGTAATAACGGGTTTTTGTCTAATTTTATTTTTGGTGCTCTAACAAGGTGATGTAATTTCATAATTTTATTTATGACGGTCCGCTAAGCGAACTAAATTTATTTTTTTGCAAAGGATTATATGAATTTACACGAATTTTTCCACTATTCAAATTTTAAAATCGGTACAAATCTTTTTAATCTGAGGCGAACTATTTTTTAGTATTCAATCCCTATGAAATACTTTTAAACGCTTTTTGAAAAAACGCACCCAATAAAGGCATGGCTTTCGTATCGCCTTTAATTGCGCTAAACATGCCATAACCCCATAAAATAGATACAAAAATCCACATGGGTGCTGCAATCATTATCGAATTAAAATTACTAATTATTAATCCTAAAGAGATAAAAGTAAGTGTAATGCCCAATCCCTGACGGATGTGAAAAGAAGCAAAAGCATTCTTATCTTCGGCATTCATGGACATGGCAATAAAAACACCAACGCCTAAAATGTAACTGGTTATGGCGGCTGTTTTTCCTTCTTCTATGGTTTTATTTTCCATTATTTATTGTAAAATTAATTTTCCTTGGTTAAAAATACCATATACTTTTCCTTTCATTTCCATTCCAAAAAAAGCACTATTTTTAGATTTTGAAAGCACTGATTCTTTTGTAAATATTGACTTACCTTGTGGCGTAAATAAAGTAATGTTGGCTTTTACATTCACATCAATAGCATCATTTTCTGTAGCAAAAATCGTTTTCCCAAAAGTTAGTTTCTCGATTATTAAATCCAACGGCAACACGTTTTGCAAAGCACCAAAAGCACTTTCTAATCCAATTGTACCATTTTTTGCCAAATCAAATTCCATTTTTTTGTGCTCGATGTCCATTGGGTTGTGGTCGGAAGTAATACAATCGATAGTGCCATTTTTCAAACCTTCGATTAAAGCCAATCGATCTTTTTCGGTCCGTAAAGGGGGCGCAACTTTATATCGAGTATCAAATTCGAATAGTTTTTCGTCGGTTAAAACCAAATGATGCACCGCTACACTACACGTAACTTGCAATCCTTTGGCTTTAGCTTCTTGAATCAGTTGTACGGACTTTGCAGTAGAAATAGTTGGAATATGAATTTTTCCTCCTGTATAATCTAATAAAAATAAGTTACGGGCAATTTGAATTTCTTCTGCCAGATTGGCAATTCCTTTTAATCCCAATCGGATGGAAGCTTCACTTTCATTGGCCACTCCGTTTCCTTTAATGTGTGTGTCTTGCGAAAAAGCAACGACTAAACCATCAAAATCTTGAGCATATTGCAATGCAATTTTAAGAAGATTGGGGTTATCCAAACTTTTTCCGTAATCACCAAAAGCAATAGCTCCCGCATTTTTCATATCAAAAAGTTCCGCCAAATCGTTTCCTTCGCTATTTTTAGTCAAAGCACCAATAGGATAAAGCTGGGTTGCAAAACCTGCGGCTTTTGACTTCACAAAATTGACCTGTGCTTGATTATCGATTATTGGAAAAGAGTTAGGTTGTAAAGCCACAGCGGTAAAACCACTTTTTGCGGCAACAGTCAAGCCATTTGCAATCGTCTCTCTGTCTTCAAAACCGGGTTCGCCAAAACAAACACTAGTGTCAAACCAACCTGATGAAACATGCAGTTGTTCGAGTTTAATTTCCTCAATTTTTTCCGGATTGGCAATTGATTTTCCAATGGCAGTGATGCTATTATTTTCAATTTTCAAATCAACAATTTGATTGTGAAAAGGACTTTTTGGGTCCATAATTTTAGCTTCTTTTAGAATGAGTTTCATTTTACAAATTTTTGAATGAGTAATTCAATAACTAAAAATAATAAGGTAAAAATAACAAACCATTTCCAAATTTCAGTATTGGTTCTGTCGGCTTGTAAAGTGTCAAAAATGGTGCTAATGTTGTCGATGGTTTTAAAATCCGATAAGTTGATTTCGGTATTTGACAACAAGTTACTTTCGGCTCTGTTGTAATTAAAACTGATGTTTTTCAGCAGTTGTTCTTGTTTGAAAATACCGAAATTCCCTGATTGTTGCGGATAATCATTGAAAGTTAATTTTACTTTATTATTTAGTATTTGTTGCATGGGGATAAAATTTTCAGTGCTGTTTTTCACACTTACAATCTCCTCTTTTGATAATTTTGCATCAATCAAATAGGGCTGATTTTCGCCAATGACAAGAGCCGAAACGCCTGTTTTTTGAATGGTTTGTGTCATATTGTAAAAAGTAGGCACAATCAAGGGCGAGTTCTGAAAATTAGAATTAACCGTGTTGATTGGCGCACTAAAAACATATACAGAAGCGACTTCTTTTTGCATGGAAGTTAAAAATACACTTTGGTCTTCATAGCTCAGAATTGCTGGGGTAGCACTATTTATTGCAAAAGAATTTTTTGTGTTTGGATATTGAAAATTCTCGATTTTCTTTTCAAAAACACCGGAATATAAGGGATGATTGAACGCTATTTTGGTAATTAATTTTTCTTTATTCTCTAGATTTTTGAATTGCATATTTCCAAAATTGGCTAAAAAAGTATTTATATTAGTCATGGAATTTTCTTGTGATGGAACAAGAACCAAATTCCCGCCTTTTTCAACAAAAGATTTCAAAGTGGTTTGCAATGCTTGTGGAATCTCCTTGATTTCATTGAGCACAATAGCATCTTGTTTTTCAATCAAATTGTAATCCAAATCAGTTATTGGAAAATTGGTATAATTGAATTCCGTTTCGGTAAATATTTTTGACAAATATGCATTTTTATCTGGGGCACCAATACTTAGAACGTTAATCTTTTCTGGTTTTGAAATACTAAAATACAAAGTGTTATCGAATTCCAAACCATTGTCTTCAATGGCAACGTAACCGTTAAAATCTTCTTTTGTAATGGTGAATTGAATTGTTTTTTGTTTGCTGTTTGTTTCTTCATTAACAAAAGTCAAAAGTGTTTTGGCAATCAACTTTTTTTGATTGTAAAGCGCGATGGGTGTTGCTTCAAAATGGTCGCCGTAAGCCGATAATCTAATGCCAATTTCGTAAAACCGATCCAGATTTTGGTGAATGTAAACACTATCAATGGAAAGGTTGTTTTTCTGTTCTGCTTTTGGCGTTATAAAATAGGTATTGAACTCTTTGTCAATGCTTGTTAAATGTTTTTGTTCCGAACCAATGCCGTCAGAAATCACAATAATGTCTTTGTTGAAGGACGATTTATGCGAGTTTATTTTCGCCATTGCATTTTCCAATTGAAAAGGTGTGGCACTGTATTTTAGATTTTGCAACTCCGATTGGATCGATTTGATATCGGTATTCCAGAAGGTTTCAGAATTAGTAATCAATGAAAAAGTTTGATTCTCTGGGGTGTGTTCCAACAAATCCTGAACGGCTCTTTTTAACAATTCGCCTTTTTGACCTTTGGCTTGCATGCTGAACGAATTGTCCAAAATAATATACATTTCGTTGGTAGCCGTATTACTTTCTTTTGCATAGAAAAAAGGTTGTGCGAAGGCAAAAATCAAGGCAGTAAGCAACATCAAACGCGTGGCTAAAAGCAACCATTTTTTGATTTTCGAGCTTTTTCGGGTTTGTATGGTGAGTTCTTTTAGAAAACGAACATTGGTAAAATATTCTTTTTTGAAACGACGCAATTGGAACAAATGCACCAAAATTGGAATGACCAACAAAAATAAAAAATAGAGAATTTCTGGATGTTTGAATTGCATTCGTTTGCTTACTTTGAGCGTCAAAAATACTACTTTTTATTATTTTGAAAGTGGATTTTCGGGTTTTAAATAATAAAAATTTAATTCTTCGGCTAATAATAGTAAAATTAATACGTTATTTTTTTATTTTATAATTATAGCCGTATTTTATTGCAAAATAGATATTTACGAAGTGTATTATCCTATAAAAAATATAAATTCTTCAATTAAATACTGGTTTTGAAATAAATCTTAAGCGTTCAAGTGCAAACAATTTACTGTTAAGTGTTATATTCGCAAAAAAAATAATATTTTTTTTAAACCAATATTATCTAGTTAGTTAAAATATATGAGCCCCTTTTTAAAAAAGAAAATAGCATTACCCTACCTCATAGGAATCCTTATATTAACGGTACTAATTACTTTTTCTTTTATGAATTTCATATACCATAAAAAAGAAACACTTTATATTAGTCAAATTGACGATGCTAATTCTTGCTCTTATTCCATAAAAAGACTTGATGGCTATAATTATATTAAACCTTTAATGTTTGTTGATGACCCTTGCGAAGACGATGCTTTGGCTGCAACAAAACAAGAAATCAATACCCTAATTGAGAATTATAAAAATAATCAAGGTGTTGTTGCAGCATCAGTATATTTAAGAGATTATGAATCCAATGGATGGATGGTTTTGAATGACAATGAAAAATACGAACCTGGATCTCTTTTTAAAGTACCTATTTTAATTACGTATCTTAAAATGAACGAAAAAAATCCCGGACTTTTAGAAAAAGAATTACTATTTAGTCAATCTTTTGCAATTGATAAAAATGTAGCCTACAAATCCAAAAGTATTCAATTGGGAAAAAGTTATAAAATTAAAGAGTTGTTACGATATATGATTGAATATTCAGACAATAATGCTACAGCACTACTTAATAATAATTTAAAAATAGAAGTTTTGGTGAAATTATTTGAAGATTTTGGACTTCAAAAACCGGATGTTAATGCTAAAAATTACTATTTTACCGTTAAAGAATATTCTATTTTTATGCGAGCACTCTATAATGCTTCTTATTTAACCATTGAAGACTCGGAATTTGCTGCAAGTCTTATGAGCAAAAGTGAATTTAAAGATGGAATAAAAAAATTCATTCCAAAAGAGGTGAAAACAATTTCTAAATTTGGAGAATCGGGTACAAATGTAGAAATGCAACTCCATGAAACGGCTATTGTTTATCTGAAAAACAGACCTTATTTACTTACAGTAATGACCAAAGGCAAAGACAATAATTCACTTTCTAATTTAATTGGTGAAATTTCAAAAATTACTTTTTCTAATTTGAAAAATTTATAATTATTCCTTGTTTCAATTTTGTTTGTTAGCGTATTTCGTGTTCTTTTTTAAGAAATAAAAATTATATAAAACTTATCTATCTTTGAGGCATAAATAATAAAGGTTTCAAATATGGAAAATTTCACGAACACAACACTCAACACTACCCAATTACCAAAGTTTGAAGAAGTACCTTTCACGCGCTTGCACGCTAAATATTTATGGATTGTATTATACAGTTTTGCTCTTTTTATTCTTGTATTTATTGGAGTGCCCCTCGGCTATGACTATTTTAATCCCTATGAATTTACGTCAAGATTTTGGTTGCTTTTCGAAATTTCAATTCCAATTATTTTAATTTTAGGCACTTTGTTTACGGTATTCAGTTACAATAAAAAAGGATATGCATTTCGAACTCACGATGTGCTTTACCGTCATGGTGTCATTGCTACAACCACTATAATCATTCCCTACAATCGCATTCAGCATGTAGCCTTACACGAAGGAATATTAGCACGCTTTTTTGGATTGGCAACAATACAAATTTATACTGCAGGTGGTAGTTCAAGTGATTTGTCCATTCCAGGAATTGCGAAATCAGAAGCCGAGAACATCAAACAATTATTGATGGGTAAAATTCAAAAAACATTATAATGGAAGCCGATTTCAGTCTACCGCAAAGACAATCTATCGTTGGGATTGTAGTAATGTTTTTTGATACTATCCGAAATTATGCAAGAGCCTTTTGGCCTATCTTATTAGTTTGGGTGGTCAAAAGCAAAGACTTTCATTTTGGATATATTGCACTTTCTTTCCTCGTTTTTATACTAATTTTTGGAGTTATTTCGTATTTGAAATACTGGAATTTCACCTTCTATTTGGACCACGAAAACGAAGAGTTTGTCATCAATTCGGGTGTTTTGAGTAAGACACGAACTACTATAAAACTTAACAAAATTCAGCAAGTTCATGTCAATCAATCTTTTTTGCAACAGCTTATAGGGGTTTACGCACTCGATGTAGATACGGCTGGTACAAATAAAACGGAAGTGGCCATTCAGGCAATTTCCCATCCGTTGGCATTGGCTCTAAAAGCACGTTTGTTAGAAAACGAACATACAGCAGTTCCCGATGCGGTTATGCCAACAGAAACAGCAACATTTACTTCTACCCTACCTCCTTTTGTTAAAATCAGTTTATTTAGTTTACTAAAAGTGGGGATTACGTCCAATTATCTGCGCAGTTTGGGATTACTTCTCGCTTTTTTCTTTTCTACAATCGAAAACATCAAACATATTTTTGGAGATAAAACTATTGATGAGAATAAACTTGGCGGTTATTTTAAAAATGCGGCACAATTACAAGTCATTCCCTTCTTGATTATAGCACTATTTGTAATTATACTAGTGATGAATGTGTTTCGAATCGTTTTTAAATATTTCAATTTTAAAATCACCAAACAGAGCGGTTCGCTATTGTTATCTTTCGGATTGTTGAATACCAAAAACACTATTATTAAACCTGCTCGGGTACAAATAGCCACGGTTTCAAGTAATTATTTTCAAAAGAAATTAAACATACTCGAAATAAAAATCAAGCAAGCGACTGGTGGCGAAAAAGAGGAACGCAAAGCGGCGATTGAGATTCCGGGTTGCAATGCCTCCGAGAGAGATGCTTTTCTGCAACTGTTGTTTCATCAGCTTCCTGAGAAAGGAGCGATGCTACAACCGAATTTTCGTAAACTCGGATTTGCACTTTTCTTGTCGATAGGATTGCCGGTTGGAGCTTATTATGGTTTCAGGGATTATCTCGATTCTTCATTTGCACAAGCGAATTATGTCATTTGGATTTATGCAGTGTTAATGGCAATTTTACAATACATTAAATTCCGAAATTACCGTTTGTTTGTCAACGACCATTTTATAATAAAGCAAAGTGGCGCTTGGGATATCAGTCATGAAATTTTTCAACCAAGCAAGATTCAAGCCATTACGACCTCGCAACTTTTTTGGCACAAAAGCCTCAATATTGGTTGTGTAACTTTGCATACCGCTGGGGGTTCAATTGCATTTCATTTGGGTAATTTCGATACCATTAAAAACTACATCAACCTTTGGTTGTACGAAATGGAAACTTCCGATAGCAATTGGATGTAAGTTTTTTTATTTTTCTTAATGCAAGTGGTTTTCTTTTAATTGGTGTAGTACTTCGGAATTTTTTTCTCTTCTGGATTTAATTTTCTAGGTTTTGAACTGTTTTTAATGGTTTCTATTTATTTAATTTAAACTTCACTTTTAATTTATCTAGCCAACTAATATCCTTTTTTGAGGTTGGAATTTCGCCTATTAAAAAACCATAAGGTTTTAATGGTTCAATATGATCGCAAATGATTTTAAACATTGCTGTAAGTGGAATGGCGAGAATAATACCTGGAATACCCCATAATAATTCGCCTAGTACTAACGCAATTATGGTGAATAACGAATTTATTTTTACCTGTGGACCTAAAATTAAAGGCTCAAGTACCCAGCCTTGAATGAATTGTACAATGCCATATACAACGACAATGCCTATTAATAACTCTAAATTGCCTCCGTGAATGGCGGATACTAAGACGGTTAACGTAGTGCCTGTGATGTTTCCTACGAAGGGAACAATTTCTAATAAGCCACAGATGACGGCAAATAATATTGCATTTTCGACACCAATAAAACTAAATCCGATGCCGTACATGATCCATAATAAAAAAATCATTTTTGATAGTCCAAATAAATACTGTTGTGATACGGCTGTTACTTTTTGGATGATTTGTTGCATTTCTGCTTGTTGTGTTTTTGTTGTAAGTTGTATGATGAAATTTTGAATATGGCTACGATAGTAAAGCAGAAACACAAAATAAACCAACAATAAGATAAAACTAGATAAAATATTGGTAACAGAACCAATCATAATTTGCATCATACTGCCATAAGAAGGTTTTTCGTTTTTCAGGATTTGAAACTGCTCATTAAGCGAAATGTTGAGGTGATCCAAAATATATTTCTGGATTTTGGTTCCCGCTTCTATCGCTTTTTGTTTGAAAAGTGCAATGTCGTTTATGAGTTCTGAAATTTTGAAGCCCAAAAGCGAAACGATTATGATAATGAAGAGTAATAATGATAAAAGGCAAATGATTACAGCTATGCCATTTGGTAATTTTTTCTTTTCCATCCAATTGCAAAAGGGTAAAAATAAGGTTGCTAAAATACCTCCAATGCAGAGTGGCATCAAAAATTCTTTTGCAAAATAGATTCCGGAAAATACAAGAGAAATTAGAACAAAAAAAATTAGAAAAAAACGAAATAAGTCCAACACGTTAACTTTAAATAAAATTCTGAAGTTATTTTTGATAGACTAAGGATTGAATTAATTCAAAAGAAATCGTTTCGTCGTCGTTGACAAAATATTTCAATAAGGTTTCGCCCCAAATTTCGCCATTGCTAAAGTCAGCAATAATCCAGCGGTGATTCAATACTTTTATTTTATTGATGATGCATATTTTACCATCAATTTTGTCATAACCCGTATAAGGATTCCCATTTGGATTGGTGTTTAAATCCATTAATTTATCCTTAACATATGGAATTAATTTTTCGTAAGGAAAATATTTTCCTGTTTTATCATTTACAAAATATTCTTGTGCTCTGTCATTGGTTTCAAGAGAGAAATAAGCTGCATCGGCATTTTTAATAAGATATGAATTAATTGTATCTTCCATTTTTTTTGATAAATTATCATAATTTTTCTGCTCAAATTTCACTTGACTGCTCAAGAACATATAGGCAAATAAATTTGTAAGTACCAATATAATAATTACGTAAAGCTGAATCGATTTTTGCATTTTTTAAATTTTCTAAATTACTATTTCTAAATTATCAAAAGCCAAATATACATTTTTGGGCATACTTTTTTGCACTACTTCATGAAAGCCAAAAAGATGGCTAATATGTGTTAAATAGGCTTTTTCAGGTTGCACCAAAGCTATAAAATCCAAAGCTTCTTGCAAATTAAAATGTGTTTTATGTTCCTCATGCCGCAAAGCATTAACTACCAAAACCTTAATGCCTTTTAATTTTTCAATTTCCTCTTTCGCAATCGATTTTACATCCGTCAAATATGCAAAATCTCCAATTCTATAGCCAAAAACCTGTAATTCGCCGTGGAAGACATTGATTGGCACCACTGTTTTGGTGCCAAGAATAAAAGACTCAAAATTAACTACTTCATGACAAGCAACCGAAGGCGCGCCAGGATATTTTTTTTCCGTTTCAAAAATATAATCGAAGCGTTTTTTTAAATTATCTAAAACCCGTTGATGTCCATATACTGGTATTGCTCCTTGAATGAAGTAAAAAGGGCGAATGTCATCAAGTCCAGCAGTATGATCGGAATGCTCGTGTGTAAACAAAATCGCATCCACTTTTTGGCATTTTGAAATAAGCATTTGTTGCCTAAAATCGGGGCCACAATCGATAACGAATGAAAAATCATCCCAAGAAATCCATACGGAGACACGCAATCTTTTATCTTTAGGATCGGTACTTTTACAAACAGGATGGTTGCTCCCAATTACTGGAATACCTTGCGAAGTACCTGTGCCCAAAAAATAGACTTTCACTTTAATAAATTTTTCACAAAAATAAGATTATTATCTTTTATTAAAGGGCTATTTTATTAACTTTGTATTGAAGTTTACTGATAGTATAAAAAATGAGCATACCCATAAAATTAAAAGGTGACAAAGTCATTGAACAAATTCCTTCAATTAAGGACAAAGCGTTACGTATTAACTTGAATGACAATATTTACGGAACCTTTGCTGAAATTGGTGCAGGACAAGAAACGGTTCGCCACTTTTTTAGATCAGGTGGTTCTTCAGGAACTATTGCAAAAGCAATGTCTGCTTACGACAAAGATTTTAGTGACGCTATTTATGGTATTGAGGAAGATGGTCGATATGTTACTGAAAGCCGATTAAAAAAAATGCTTTCACACGAAAGTGGTTTGATTGAAAAACGTTTGAGCAGAGAAAAACATCCGAACAAAATGTTTTTTAGTTATGCCAATACTGTTGCAACAATTGATTTTGCAAAACAATTTAAAGGTCACGGCTGGGTTGGAATTCGATATCAAATTGAACCCGATGAAGACTATAATGAAATCATTATTCACATTCGTTTTAAAGAAACCGATTCTAGATTACAACAAGAAACACTAGGCGTTTTAGGGGTAAATTTAATTTACGGTGCCTATTATAAATACAATGACCCAAAAAAATTGTTGCGGTATTTATACGACCATTTAGATAAAGACCAACTAGAAATAGATACTATCAACTTTTCCGGACCTCGTTTTGCTGATGTTGACAATCGCTTGATGAGTTTGCAATTGGTTAAAAATGGAATGACCGATGCGGTGATGTTTGACCCAGAAGGAAATAATATTTTGCCAGCAGCTATTTTATATAAAAAAAACATTTTAGCCTTAAGAGGAAGTTTCCGTCCAGTGACCAAAGTTAATATGGACATGTACGAACAATCCTTAAAAATGTTCTTGAAAGAAAACAAAGTAGAAAAAGAAAACACTTTAGTTGTTTTTGAAATTACCCTGTCTAACTTGCGTTCTGATGGCGAAATTGACGAACGCGATTTCATGGACAGAGCCGAATTACTTTGTTCCTTAGGGCAAACGGTAATGATTTCGAATTTTCAAGAATACTACAAAGTAGTGGAGTATTTTTCTAATTACACCAAAGCAAGAATGGGATTAGCCATGGGCGTCAACAACTTGGTTGATATTTTTGACGAAAAATATTACCGTCATTTAAGCGGTGGTATCTTAGAAGCTTTTGGGAAACTTTTCTATAGAGATTTAAAAGTTTTCTTGTATCCAATGCTTGATGATGAAGGCACAATAATGACTTCTGATAACTTGAAAGTGCATCCTCGAATGAAAGAGTTGTATAAATTCTTTAAATCAAATGGAAAAGTAGTCGATATTACAGATTTTGACCCAAGCACATTAGAAGTTTTTTCACGAGAAATTTTAAAAATGATAGGTGAAGGCAAAAAAGGTTGGGAACAAATGCTTCCAAGTGGTATTGCTGAAACGATTAAAAAACACCATCTTTTTGGCTATAACCCAAATAAAGTGTTGGAGCAAAGCAATTAACAAAAAGAGTTACAAAATATCCAAACTCCCTTTCCCTTCTCTAATCACAACAGGCTCATATCCTGACAAATCGATAATGGTTGAACCCATATTATTTCCATAACCACCGTCGATAACCACATCCACTAGGTTTTGCCATTTCTCGAATATCAATTCGGGGTCGGTGGTATATTCAATTACATCATCATCATCATGAATCGATGTTGAAACAATAGGATTGCCCAATTGACGAACAATTTCCAAAGCAATGGCATTGTCGGGAACACGAATTCCAACGGTTGTTTTTTTCTTGAACTCTTTTGGAAGATTGTTATTTCCTGGAAGAATGAAGGTATAAGCGCCTGGTAAAGCCCGTTTTAAAAGTTTAAAAGTAGCCGTGTCAATTTGTTTTACATAATCCGATATATTACTCAAATTGGAACAAACAAAAGAGAAATTGGCTTTTTCTAACTTAATTCCTTTGATTTTTGCAATGCGTTCCAACGCTTTAGTATTGGTAATATCGCAACCCAAACCATAAACCGTATCAGTTGGATAGATAACCAAACCACCATTTTTTAAAACATCCACCACTTTTTTAATTGCAGCCTCGTTGGGATTGTCTTCGTATATTTTTATGAATTGTGCCATTTTTTTTCCTTTATGCTTTTAAGCTTAATGCTTTAAGCGATTATCCTATCACATCCAACTTAGCAAAACGCAATAACAATTTCTTGATTCCGCCCACTTCAAATTTGATTTCGGCTTTTTTATCTGCACCAACGCCTTCTAGATTTATAACTTCGCCTTTTCCAAAACGTTCGTGCATCACTATATTTCCTGCGGTTAGTTTGTTGTCAAACAAATTGGAAGCACTAGAACTATTGCTCGAAACGGGTTTCAATTTCCGAATATTGATATCTGATTTCGGTTCGTTATCTGTAATGTATTTTGGTGGCGTTCCTCCTATTGGCTTTGCCAAACGCAATTTTGATTTATCGACATCACCAAAAATATCGCTGTCAATCATTGGTTTGTATCTATAATTGGTTTCTTCGGGCGTGAGGTATTCTAAATATTGTCCGTCAATTTCTTCAATAAAACGAGAAGGCTCACAATCGGTCAATTTTCCCCAACGGTAACGAGATTGCGCATAAGTTAAATAGGCTTGATGTTCCGCACGAGTTAATGCCACGTAAAACAAACGGCGTTCTTCCTCGAGTTCGCTTCTTGTGCTCATCGACATGGCACTTGGAAACAAATCTTCTTCCATTCCAACTACAAAAACGGTAGGGAATTCCAATCCTTTCGCCAAGTGAATTGTCATTAATGCTACACGATCATCGTCGCCAGTATCTTTATCCAAATCGGTTGCCAAGGCGACATCTTCCATAAATTCAGACAAAGCCCCACGAGCGCCATCCACCTGCACTTGACCTTCTGTAAAATCTTTTATACCGTTTAGTAATTCCTCTATATTTTCAATTTTAGCAATACCTTCAGGAGTTCCGTCTTTTTTTAATTCCTGAACCAATCCTGTTTTTTTAGAAACGTGATCGGCTAAATAAAAAGCATCTTGATTTTCATTAATCACTTGAAAACTTTGAATCATGGTGACAAAATCGGTTAACTTTTGTTTGGTGCCAGAGTTCAATTTCAAATCTATTTTATCAATGTTTTGCATAACTTCAAAAATAGAACGCTTGTAATGATTAGCCGCAATGGTTAGCTTTTCAATTGTAGTATCTCCAATTCCTCTGTGCGGATAATTTATAACTCGAATTAATGCTTCTTCGTCTTTTGGATTAATAACCAATCGCAAATAACACAAAACATCTTTAATCTCTTTGCGTTGATAAAAAGATAATCCACCGAAAATTCTATATGGTATATCTCGCTTTCGGAGCGCATCTTCCATTGCTCTGGATTGGGCGTTGGTGCGATACAAAATAGCAAATTGCCCATTCATCATTTGGTTTTGCATTTTTTGTTCCCAAATCGTGCTGGCTACAAAACGGCCTTCTTCACCATCGGTTATGCTGCGATGAATTTTAATTTTTTGACCTGAATCATTAGCCGTCCAAACAATTTTGTCGAGCTTGGTTTTATTTTTTTCAATAATTGAATTGGCAGCCTCGACTATATTTTTAGTAGAACGATAATTTTGTTCCAAACGATAGGTTTTTACTCCTTCATAATCTTTTTGAAAGTTCAGAATGTTATTGATGTTAGCCCCTCTAAACGCATAAATACTCTGTGCATCATCACCCACCACACATATATTTTGGAATTTATCCGACAAAGCCCTTACAATTAAATATTGCGAATGGTTGGTATCTTGGTACTCATCAACTAATATATAACGAAAACGATTTTGATATTTGGCTAAAACATCAGGAAAACGAGTGAGTAATTCATTTGTTTTTAATAACAAATCGTCAAAATCCATGGCGCCCGCTTTGAAGCAACGGTCAACGTAATTTTGATAAATTTCGCCTAAACGAGGTTTTTTAGACATCGCATCGGCTTCCTGCAATTCAGGATTATTGAAATAGGCTTTTACGGTAATCAAACTGTTTTTATACGATGAAATTCTACTCAAAACCTGTTTTGGTTTATAAATATCTTTGTCCAATTGCATTTCTTTTATAATAGCCGAAATCAATCGAACGGAATCTTGAGTATCGTAAATAGTAAAATTAGAAGGATAACCCAATTTATCTGCTTCGGAACGCAAAATTCGGGCAAAAACAGAATGGAAAGTTCCCATCCAAAGATTTTTAGCTTCATTGGAACCCACAATATCCGAGATTCTATTTTTCATTTCTCGAGCCGCTTTGTTTGTAAAAGTCAAAGCTAAAATAGAAAATGAATCGACTCCCAAACTCATCAAATAGGCAATACGAATGGTTAAAACACGGGTTTTTCCAGAGCCTGCACCAGCAATAATTATCATTGGGCCTTCTTTTTGGAGAACAGGTTCTTGCTGGGCTTCGTTGAGTTGAGAAATGTATTTTTGCATTATGTTATTTCAATTGGATATGCAAAAATAGGGATTTAGAATGAAGAAAATAGAACAAGAAAAAAATCATTTTACTATTTTATTTTTTGGAAAACACATCAAAAGCAAAACGAATTAAAGTGCCTAAAACTACGATTAGAAAGAAAATTCTAATGAATGCATTCCCTTTTTTAATAGCTAGTTTTGCACCAATAAATCCACCTAAAGCATTGCAAACCGCCATAGGAATAGCAATCAACCATATAATTTTTCCTTTAATAATAAAAAGACAAATAGAGCCAAAGTTGGTGGCTAAATTCACCATTTTTGCATTCGCAGATGCATGAAGAAAATCGAAACCGAGTATCGTTACAAAAGCCAAAACCAAGAAACTTCCTGTTCCTGGGCCGATGAACCCATCATAAAACCCAATAAAAAAGGAAATTAAAACAGCAAAAAAAATTTGTTGACTAGCCGAATGGCATTTATCTGCCTGCTGTCCAAAACTTTTTTTAACATAAGTATAAATAAACAGTAATGACAAAACTACCAGAAGCAATGGTTTCATGAACTCATTACTCACATAAACCAATAAAGTTGAACCCAAAAAGGCAGAAGGAACTGCCAAAAGCATCATGCTAATCAATAACTTCCAATTCATTTCCATCTTTTTTAAATATTGGAAAGCCGCAAAAAAAGTACCACTAAACGAGGGTATTTTGAGTGTTCCAATAATTGTAGCCACAGGAAAATTGGGCAACAATATCAATCCCATAGGCGTTTGAATTAATCCTCCACCGCCAACAATTGCATCTACAAACCCAGCAAAAAAAGCAGCAATGCATAAAAATAGTAAAACGGGTTCAGTCATTCCTTTAACTAATAAAATTGAAACATAAATAATGTCGTAAAATACACTAAATAATGAAATTAAATAAAGATTTTTTTGCTAAAATGGTTAAGTTATTACCAATATAAAAGGCGATGCAATTTTAAGAATAAACTATCATATAAATTTTAGATTCGTTCTTAGAAATTATTGAATCAATTAAAGCGCTTTTCATTTAAAAAAATCAAAGAAAGTGCTTTAATTTTTATTTTCTAATAAAGGAACAAACTTAAAATCTCCGAATTCATGTTTCTCAAATTGAGTTTCATTTTTTCGAATTAACAATGTCATAATTTGATTTTCCTCTCCAAGAGGAATAACCAATCTTCCACCTATTTTAAGTTGTGCCATCAATGGTTTAGGAATTATCGGAGCTCCAGCAGTTACAATAATGCTATCAAAAGGCGCATGATTTTCTAATCCTTTATATCCATCACCAAAAGAAAGATGTTTAGGTCTAACTCCTAATTTAGGCAATAAAGATGATGTTTTTTTAAACAATTCGTTTTGTCGTTCAACACTATACACTTTAGCGCCCATTCGGCACAAAACTGCTGTTTGGTAGCCCGAACCCGTGCCAATTTCAAGAATTTTTTGATCTTTTTTTACTTCAAGCAACTGACTTTGAAAAGCTACCGTATAAGGTTGAGAAATCGTTTGACCTGAACCAATAGGAAAAGCTTTGTCTTGGTAGGCATAATCTTCAAAGCTAGAATCTAGAAATAAATGCCTTGGTATTTTATTGATTGCATCTAAAACAGCATTATCTGTTATGCCTCTTCCTTGTAAAAGTTTTACTAATTGATTACGAAGTCCTTGATGTTTGGCGGAGTCTTTCAAAATTTTAAAAATATTTTTTGTAAAAATAACTTTAAATAATCAAAAATCAAATTCCAAAAATTGAAACTTTAAACAAATAAATTATATTTTTGTAAAAAAAGAAAACAATACTAATTACTACTTTTAAAAATTAAAAAAGCGAAGTATCAAACTAAAAAAAACATGAAAACAATAGCAGTAATAGGAGCTGGAACTATGGGGAACGGGATCGCCCATACATTTGCACAGAGTGGATTTTCAGTAAAATTAATTGACAAATCCGATAGCAATATTGAAAGAGCTATGGCACTGATATTAAATAATCTTGATAGAATGGTTGCTAAGGGATCAATCACCGGAGTTGTAAAACAACAAACTTTAAATAATATTATCACTTATACGGAATTAAAAGACGGTATTGTAGGTTGTGATTTAGTAATAGAAGCAGCAACTGAAAATGTAGATTTAAAATTAACCATTTTCAAACGATTAAATGAATTATGTGATCATTCTACTATTTTAGCTACAAATACCTCTTCAATTTCTATTACTCAAATTAGTGCAGTTGTTAATCATCCCGAGCGCGTTATAGGAATGCACTTTATGAATCCAGTGCCTATAATGAAATTGGTAGAAATTATTCGTGGTTACAATACTTCGGATGAGGTTACTAAAAAAATCATGGCGCTTTCAGAAAAATTAAACAAAGTTCCTGTAGAAGTGAATGATTATCCCGGTTTCGTAGCAAATAGAATTCTACTTCCTATGATTAACGAGGCTATTGAAACATTATATAATAGCATAGCTGGTGTTTACGAAATTGATACGGTAATGAAATTAGGAATGGGACACCCGATGGGGCCTCTTCAACTAGCTGATTTTATTGGGCTTGATGTTTGTTTAGCCATTTTAAATGTCATGTATGATGGGTTTAAAAATCCAAAATACGCTCCATGTCCCTTATTGGTAAATATGGTTCGAGCTGGAAAATTAGGAGTGAAGTCTGGCGAAGGTTTTTATGATTATTCCGAAAACAAAAAAGCAGAAAAAGTAGCAAAACAATTTGCATAATTTCAAAATATAAAAAACCGTTAGCTTTTATAAACTAACGGTTTTTCTTTATTCTTTTATTTCTTGTTGTTGAAATTTAGTCCTTTTGCTTCCTTCGTACATTTCATATTTTACTAATCGGGCTTCAATACTTGCATTAAAAAGCTTAATTTTTCTAGACGGTTTTAATCCAACATGTTTTAAAGCATCGAGATTTCCGGTAATAAACCAAGCATTAGTTCCTCGATAATTTTTCTTTAAAGTATCACCAATACTTTTGTAAAATTCTTCACTATGAATATCCAATCGCTCATCATATGGAGGATTAAATACAATATGCAATTTCCCTTCCGATGTTTTTTCGGTTGCAAAAAAGTTCTGTTCTTCAATAGCTATATATTCGTCTAAATTGGCGTTTTTGATGTTATCTTTTGCTTTCTGAACGGCACTTGGAGCTCTATCATAACCTTTTATGCTATGATGAAACTCCCTAACTTTCTTTAATTGCGACTCCATTATACTGTCAAACAAATCATTGTCCCAATCGTTCCATTTTTCGAAAGCAAATTCTTTTCTGTTGATATTTGCTGGAATATTACATGCAATCATTGCAGCTTCTGCTAGAAAAGTTCCTGAACCACACATTGGGTCTAAGAAATCCGTTTGACCGTCCCAACCTGAAAGTAAGAGAATTCCTGCGGCCAAAACCTCATTTATTGGTGCAATATTAGTTGCTGTTCTATAACCCCGTTGATGCAATGAATTTCCAGATGTATCCAATGCAACTGAAACTTGATCTTTATCAATGTGAATGTTAATTCTTAAATCGGGATGTGCTTTTTCGACACTTGGTCGTTGACCCGTTCGTTCTCTAAACTGATCTACAATGGCATCTTTACATTTTTGAGAAACAAATTCAGAATGATTAAAATATTCCGAATGCACTGTTGCGTCGATTACAAATGTTTGATTGGCATTAAGCAATTTTGACCAATTTACACCAAGAATTCCTTTGTATAAAGCTTGTTCATTATTGGCTTTGAAAAAATAAATAGGTTTTAAAATTTTCAATGCTGTTCTTAAAGACAAATTAGCCTTATACATAAAACCTTTATCTCCTTTAAAACTTACCATTCGTACGCCTTGCTCTACATCTTGAGCACCCAACATTCGCAACTCATTGGCCAATATATCCTCAAAACCAAAGAACGTTTTGGCAACCATTTTAAAATTCTCCATTTACAATATCAAGGTCAATTGCAATTTCATTTGCAATAATTAAAAAAATCAAATTCCAAATCAAACTATTTATCTTGGAAATAATTCAGCAAAAATAGACTAAATTTGCACGATACGAATTCATTTGAAAAGATAAATGTCAAAAATCGAAAAAAGAGAAACTCCAAACTCCAAAATTGAAACCAATAATTGGTTTGCTTCTTGGTTTGACACACCTTACTACCACATACTTTATAAAGATCGTGACGAGACCGAAGCACAACACTTTATGGATACTATTACACAATATTTAAATCTTCCTGAAGATGCGAAAATTCTTGATTTAGCTTGTGGTAAAGGACGTCATTCGATTTATTTAAACCAATTGGGTTATGACGTAACTGGAGCCGATTTGTCAGAAAACAGCATTCAAGAAGCTAAGAATTATGAAAACGAAAAGTTGCATTTTAAGGTGCATGATATGCGTATTCCTTTTGAAGAAAAGTTTGACGCCATCTTTAATTTGTTTACTAGTTTTGGTTATTTTGATGATGACAACGACAATTTTACGACCTTAAAAGCAATGAAAGACAGTTTGACCGAATATGGTTTTGCTGTAATTGATTTTATGAATGTGCATCAGGTTATCCAAAATTTAATTCCTGAAGAAACAAAATCAGTTGATGGAATTGATTTTCATATCAAAAGATATGTATTCGATAATCATATTTGTAAAGAAATAGACTTTGAAGATCAAGGCACGAAATTTCATTTTACTGAAAAAGTGAAAGCTTTAACGTTAAATGATTTTGAAACGATGATGGAACAAGCCGAAATTTATCTTTTGGATATTTTTGGAGATTATAAGTTGAAGAAATTTCATAAAATGGAAAGCGAAAGACTAATCATGATTTTTAAATAGAATGAACTATCTTTTACCATTATTATCGGTGCTTATTGGATTTTTATTTGCTCTATTTCTTAAACCAAAAGGCAAAAAAAATCTGAAATTGCTCTTGGCATTTAGTGGCTCTTTTTTGCTTACGCTAACCGTGATGCACCTGCTTCCTGATGTTTATGAAACGGGTGATGTAAAAGTGGGCATTTTTATAATGATTGGTATTTTGTTCCAAATTATACTAGAATTTTTCTCTAAAGGTGCCGAACATGGACACGTTCACGGGCATGATAAACTGACCCAAATGCCGTGGTTGCTGTTTATCAGTTTGTGCATTCACGCTTTCTTAGAAGGTTTTCCAGTCGGGCATCACCACAATTTAGCCATCGGAATTGCCATTCATCATTTGCCAATTGCTATCATTTTGACCACATTTTTCTTAAATGCCGAATTAAACAAAATGGCTTTGCTATTGTTTATGCTGACTTTTGCAATAATGACTCCGTTAGGCACATTTGCATCTGATTCTTTTCCCGTTTTAAATGCCTATTACACTGAAATAACTGCAATCGTAATTGGAATTTTATTTCATATTTCGTCTACCATTATTTTTGAAAGCAGCGAGGGACATAAATTCAATATTGCAAAGATTTCGATGATTGTTTTGGGAATTGTCTTAGCGTGTTTTGTTTAAAAAAAATATTAGTGAAATTTTCAAAGTGCTTATTTTTTTTGGTACAGCAAGATAAATAAATTCGATACTTTTGATAGTATATAAAATATAAAATTGAAGCAATAAAATGACTTTTACAAAAACCACCGAACAATCCTCCAAATATGAACATTTAGAACAAATGTCGGTTACTGAATTGTTATTCAACATTAATAAAGAAGACCAAACGGTTCCACTAGCTGTTGCAAAAGCATTGCCACAAATTGAAATTTTGGTTGCCAATGTGGTCGAAAAAATGAAACTCGGAGGCAAACTTTTCTATATCGGAGCAGGAACTTCGGGGCGTTTGGGCATTGTTGATGCTTCGGAATGTCCGCCTACTTTTGGTGTGCCTTTCGATTTAGTCAACGGAATTATTGCTGGCGGTGACAAAGCCATTCGTCGCGCTGTAGAAAACGCCGAAGACCATACCACACAAGCCTGGATGGATTTATTAGCACAAAATATTACAGAAAATGATGTTGTTATTGGCATTGCTGCATCAGGAACAACGCCTTATGTCATTGAAGGGTTAAAAAAATGCAATGAAAACAATATCGTCACCGGTTGTATCACTTGCAATGAAGGCAGTCCACTAGCATTAACAGCCCGTTTTCCAATTGTTGTTGTTGTGGGTCCTGAATTTGTAACTGGTAGCTCAAGGATGAAAGCAGGAACGGCGCAGAAATTAGTTTTAAACATGATTTCTACTACAACCATGATTCAACTCGGAAAAGTAAAAGGCAACAAAATGGTAGATATGCAATTGAGCAATGACAAATTGGTGGATCGAGGCATAAAAATGATAATGGGTGAAATTGCTGTTACTTATGAAGAAGCATCCGAATTATTAAAAAACCACGGAAGTGTTCGAAAAGCAGTTAACCATTATTTAAACACATAGTATGGCAACCAACAAAGAACTATTATCCAAAGGCATAAAAAAGTTAGCTTGGGCTTTACCTGCTTTATTTATTGGACCAACTATTATTCATTTTGCTTTTATAAACAAGCTACAACCCACCTATTATATTATTTTAGGTCTTGGAATTGCGCTTTGTATCACTGGAATTATAATGATTTTTTTAGGAATAAAAACAATGATGAAAAGCTTATTTAACGACTAAATGGAAAATCTAATTCACGTTCATAAAACGTTTGAAAAAATAAATTATAGCAACAAGAAAATCAACAACCGAGAATTTGAAGACTGTGTGTTCAAAAATTGTGATTTTTCTAATAGCGACTTTTCCTATAACACCTTTTTGGATTGTGAATTTATCGATTGTAATCTGTCGATGATTCAACTCACGAATACAAGTTTAAAGACCGTGTCTTTTAAAAACTGTAAATTGCTTGGCATTCTGTTTCATAGCTGTGATGATTTTTTATTTAGCATTAATTTTAACGAATGTGTTTTGGATTATTCGTCATTCGCCAATAAGAAAATGCCTAAAACTTCGTTTTTAAATAGCGTTTTGAAAGAAGTGTCTTTTATTGGAACTCATTTATCAAATGCAACTTTTGATAACTGCAATTTAGAGGGAACTATTTTCAACGAAACTCAATTGACAGGCGTTGATTTCACATCGGCTTTTCATTATAAAATTGATCCCGAATTCAATCCTATGAAGAAAGCAAAATTTTCAACAGCAGGAATTGTTGGTCTTTTGGACAAATATGATATTAAAATTGTTTAATACACTTATTACAAATGAAAAAATATTATTTACTCCCATTACTTCCCTTTTTCACTTCTTGCTTTAATGCAGATCGCAATTGTAAAGATTTTAAAACAGGAAAATTTCAGTTTGATTTAATGATAAATGGTGAGAAAAAAACCACTTTTTTCGAACGAAATGATAGCATCGAAATAGAAACCTTTAACGGAAAAACGGATACAGCTACTATTCGTTGGGTAAACGATTGTGAATATATTTTACAAAAAATCCATCCAAAAAATCTGGAAGAAAAAAAGGCAATTGACATGCGGATTTTGACTACATCAAAAAATTCCTATACCTTTGAATTTGGAATGGTTGGAAGTTCTAAAAAACAAACCGGTACAGTTACCAAACTTAGTGACTTGAAATAACAAGAGTCCATTTTAGGATTAAAACAAATAAAAAAATTAATGAAAGCAATACTTTTAAGAGAAATAAAGTCGTTTTTTGGTTCTCCGATTGGCTATTTGGTCATTGCCATTTTTCTAATCCTCAACGGATTATTTCTATGGTTTTTTGAAGGCGATTACAACATTTTAAATTCAGGATTTGCTGATTTAAGTCCGTTTTTCAGCTTGTCACCTTGGATATTGATTTTTTTAATTCCTGCAGTTACCATGCGTAGTTTTTCAGACGAAAAAAAGCAAGGAACTCTAGAGTTATTGCTTACAAAACCCATTAGTTTATGGGAAATTGTAAACGGAAAATTCCTTGGTGCCCTGCTCTTAATTGTGATAGCAATAATCCCAACTTTTATATACGTTTATGTGATTTCAAGCCTTGGAATGCCTGAAGGAAACATCGATATGGGCAGCACGATGGGCTCTTATTTTGGATTATTGTTTTTGATCTCAGGTTACACAGCAATCGGGATATTTACTTCAACTCTTTCTGAAAATCAAATAGTTGCTTTTATAATAGCGGTTTTTTTATGCTTTTTATTTTATTTTGGATTCGAAGGAATTTCAACATTTTTCAAATCATTTGAACCTTTTGTTGCCGCTTTAGGAATGGACAATCACTTCAAAAGTATGAGTCGTGGTGTAATTGACACAAGAGACATTTTGTATTTTGTAAGCATTACTTTCTTATTTCTATCTTTTACCGTTTACAAACTAAAAACCTATAAATTGTAATGCAAAATAACACTAAAAACAACCTAAAAAAACTAGCGTTAACTGTTGCTTTACTAATTGTTTTAAACATTTTAGGAAGTCTGTTTTTTCATCGTTTTGATTTAACAACAGACAAAAGATATACGCTTTCTGAAACGTCATTAAAAATCCTTACGCAAATAAAAGAACCTTTGTATATTGACATCTATCTTGATGGTCAATTTCCTGCGGAATTCAAAAGGTTACAAACAGAAACGCGCCAAATGGCTGAAGAGTTTCAAGCCTACAATTCTAACATTATCGTTCAATTTATCAATCCTTTGGAAAACAAGGATGATAGCATGGTAAAAATTAAAGAATTGTACAAAAAAGGGTTGACACCTATAAACATTACCGTTGATGACAAAGGAAAGCAATCGCAGTCAATGGTTTTTCCATGGGCAATTGCCAATTATAGAGGAAAAGAAGTGAACATTCCGCTACTCAAAAATATGATGGGCGCGTCGACTGAGCAAAAAATAGTTGGTTCAGTACAGCATTTAGAATATTCATTTGCGGATGCTTTTAATAAAATTACAGTTTTAAAACAGAAAAAAGTAGCAATCATTAAAGGAAATGGCGAATTAAGAGACATTTTTTTAGCTAAATTTTTAATGCAAGTTCGCGAAAGTTACCATATTGGCCCTTTTACATTGGACTCTGTTACTTCTAATCCGATAGAAAGTCTTAAAGCATTAAAAAAATATGATTTAGCCATTATTGCAAAACCAACCGAGAAATTTTCTGACGAAGAAAAACAGGTTTTAGACCAATTTATTATCAACGGAGGAAAAACCATTTGGCTTGTAGATCAAGTCAATATGGAAATGGACAGTTTGTATAACAGTAGTACTGCTCTTGCATTTCCAAGAGATTTGAATTTGAACGATATGTTTTTTAAATATGGTGTTAGAATTACCCCCGACATCATTAAAGATGAACTTGGAACACCAATAAAATTGGCTTCAGGTGAACCTGGTAGTGCTACTCAATTTCAGGAATTCAATTGGAAATTTGCACCTTTTATTTTCCCGTTGAGTAACCATCCAATTGTGAAAAATTTAGGTGGTATTCGTTTTGAATTTGCTAATCCAATTGACACTTTAAAAAATGGTATACAAAAAACCATTCTTTTAAAATCGTCACCTAATTCTAAAAGAATTGGCGCCCCAGTTGAAGTAAGTTTAAACTCTGTGGTCGAAGAAACTAATCCGGAAGAATATCTAAATAAAGGTTCAATTCCTGTTGCCGTTTTGTTGGAAGGAAAATTCCATTCCATGTATGAAAACAGAGTACTTCCATTTCAGGATAAAACATTTGAAAATGAAGGTAGAAAAAGCAAAATAATTGTTGTTTCTGACGGTGATATTATTAAAAATCAATTGGACAAAAACTATATTCCTCAGGAATTAGGTTATGATCAAAAAACAGGAAATTTGTTTGACAACAAAGATTTTATGATGAATGCGGTCAATTATTTATTAGATGACACAGGACTAATCAATCTAAGAAGTAAAGAGGTAGATTTACCGCTATTAGACAAAGAGAAAGTACATGAAAATTATACAAAATCACAAATCATAACTATTGGAATTCCATTAATTCTCTTATTGCTATTTGGTGTTTTATTCACTTCTTTGCGAAAAAGAAAATACAGCAAGTAAATGTTGTTGAAAATGTTTTAATTATTAAATAGATTAAGATATATTTGTAAAATGTAAAATTGCACCGATTCTAATCGTTGTTAAAATTTAAAAAAAAAAGAAAAAGATGAAGTTTATAGTATCAAGCTCCTACTTATTAAAACAATTACAAGTTTTAGGTAGTGTTATCAATAGTAGTAATACGTTGCCTATTTTAGATAATTTTTTATTTGAATTAGACCATAACACATTAATGGTTTCAGCTTCAGATTTAGAAACGACTATGTCTGCAACTTTAGAAATTGATTCTACAAGTAAAGGAAGTGTGGCTGTTCCTGCAAAATTGCTTTTGGAAATCTTAAAGACATTCCCAGAACAACCTTTAACTTTTACAGTTGAAGAAAACAGCACTATTGAAATTAGTTCCAATTCAGGTAAATATGCTTTGGCTTATGCTCCGGGTGATGAATTTCCAAAATCAGTACAATTAGATGATCCTTCAACAACTTTAGTGCCGGCAGACGTGTTAGCAACTGCCGTTAGTAAAACCATTTTTGCTGCTGGAAACGATGATTTACGCCCAGTTATGTCAGGCGTTTTCTTTCAATTTTCTCCAGAAGGATTGACATTTGTAGCTACTGACGCACATAAATTAGTAAAATATGCTCGTACAGATGTAAAATCATCAGAGGTTGCCGATTTTATTATGCCGAAAAAACCATTAAATATTTTAAAAAGTATTCTTGGTACTTCGGATGCAGAAATCAAAATTGAATATAACAATTCGAATGCTACCTTTTCTTTCGACAACTACATTTTAACCTGTCGTTTGATTGATGGAAAATATCCAAACTACGAAGCCGTAATTCCTAAAGAAAATCCAAATAAATTAATGATTGATCGTTCTCAATTTTTGAGTTCTGTTCGTCGTGTAGCGATTTTCTCGAATAAAACCACACATCAAATACGTTTGAAAATTGCAGGTGCCGAATTGAATATTTCAGCCGAGGATATTGATTATTCTAATAAAGCGGAAGAACGTTTGACTTGTGATTACCAAGGTGATGATATGCAAATTGGCTTCAATTCTCGTTTTCTCACTGAAATGCTTACCAATTTACAATCAGATATGATTATGCTTGAAATGTCAATGCCAAATCGTGCTGGAATTCTTACTCCAGTTGATGGTCTTGAAGAAGGCGAAACCGTAACTATGTTGGTAATGCCTGTTATGTTAAATAACTAATACTCACAAAAATCTATATAACAAAAGGGTGTCTAATTATTTAGACGACCCTTTTTATTTATTCAAATTATCTTTTGAAACGCTTACTTTTTAAACAAATCCTGTAAAGGTTTCAGCTGATCTAAATTGAGATTTGCATTTTGTAAAACCGATATCATTGCCAAAATAGTATTTGGATTCATATCTTTTCCTAAAATCCGAACCACAGCAAAACCACTTTCGCTTTGATTGGCATACAAATCGAACTCTTCAATATGATTATCATCGCCAACAAAACTTACAGAAGCTCCAGCTTTTCCAGAACCAAATTTCATCAGTTGTTGGTATTTATCGTTTTTTAAAATAGCTATAACTTTTGCTTTTTCAACTGCAAATTGCGCTTGATTTTTTGCATTCAATTTAAAAGCAAGAATGCTAACTTTATCAAAGGAATTTAATGCTTCCGATTCCTCCACTGTCAACTTTGATTTGTTAATATTCAAAATACTAGGTGATAAATCAATTGAAATAAAATCATTATTTTCAGCACTTTCTAAAAAATATTTTTGTAAAGTGGGTTCAGAATTGCAACTTGTTAAAAACAAGCTTAAAAAGACTAGAAGTACATAAATTTGTTTCATATTATTTTTTATTTTTAGTTGCTTTTTTTAATACATCACTGCCAGGAATTTTCATTTTATCTGTTAAAACAGAAATTTCATCCAATTCAAAGTCACCTGTTAAAGACATCAAAACTGTATCTGAGCCTTTTCCCGAACCTTCAATAAACATCAAAAGTTCCTTGATTTGAGTGTCTTTTACACCTGAACGAATTAAAATTTTGATACTTTTACCGCCATCATTTACGCGCATCAATTCTTCTAGAACTGCAGTTTTGATATATTTTTCGACAGCAACTTTCATTTCTGCAGTTGTTTTGTTACTTTGGGTGCTAAAGACTTTTAAATTATCTAATTTCTTAACTAAATTCAGATATTGTTGTGCTTCTTTGTCTTTGCTGTCCATTTTGACATTTCCCATCATTTGAAACATTTTTTTGTTTACAATCACAGCAGTTACTTCTTCTCTTCCGTCAAATTTGTCGAAAATAGATTGTCCGAAAAAAAAGAAAGGTAGTAATGTGAATACGAAGGTTAAAATTATTTTGTTCATAATTTATAGTTTTTGAATGTATGTTATAACTTTTTTTTGATTATTAATTGTAGTAAAATTAAATAATTTTTTTAATCGCCAACGAATACTTTGGCTTTGGTAACTTCATATTCATTGATGTATTGCACACTTTTAACTCCAACTTTAACATTTTCAGAAAGCATTGTCAATGCTTTTTGTGTGGCAATAAATGCTTCTTCGGGCGTATCAAAACTTCCTAAATCTTCTTTTGGAGGGGTATTATAATTGAAATAAGGAAACGTTCCTACACTTAATAAAACCACTACTGAAGCTGCAATTGATAACCACAATACTTTGTTTCTTTTGGGTTGTATCGATAATTCATGCTTTGTTTTTTCTTGTTTTGTTATTTCAAAGTATCCAAAAAGCGACTGATAATGACTCAAATGCTGTGCCACATTTGAAGAACAAAAGTAAGTTTTTAATACCTGCTCCTCGATAATACTAGTTTCTCCTTCAAAATATTTTTCTAAAAGTAATTCTATTTTAGCAGATTCCATAATTGTGTGTGTTTGTCATAAAGGTTCTTATTGATTTTCGGGCTCTCGAAAGTGCTACACGAACAGCTGTTTCATTCATTTCTAATATTTTGGCAATTTCTTCAAATTCATATTCTTCTACATCTCGCATTTGAATAATTAATTGTTGTTGTTCTGACAAATCGTTAATTGCTTTTTCAACCCAATTTAAACTTTCGGTATCTTCTAATTTTTGTTCTAAACTAGCCGCCCTATCCGTAAAATTAGTATGAACAATTTTTAAATTACTAGTTCTTTTCGACTTCAACTGGTCCAAACAAAAGTTTTTTGTCATCGTCATTGCCATTGCTTCAACACTATTATAAGTGGAAAGGACCTCATTTTTATTCCATAATTTCACCAAAACTTCCTGAGTAGCATCCTCAGCCTCTTCTGTACTAACTAACAATCTTTTAGCAAGCCGGAAAAGCTTGTCCTTAAAAGGATTAATTAGAAGCACAAATTCGTTTTGATTCATTTTAACTTGTTATATAATAGAGAGACGACCTTTACTATTTTTTGTTACAAATAAATTGAATTTATATTTAAAGTCATTAAATTTACAACAATAATATTAATATAATCATCATGAAATATAACTATAAAATAATTGTATTATTTTTTGTTTTCCTTTTTGGTATGCAAAGTTGCACCGATAATAATGATACTTTATATATTCCAGCCGAATTACAAATTCATAATTTTATATGGAAAGGGCTTAATCAATACTATTTATGGCAAGCCAATGTTCCTGATTTAGCTGATGACCGATTTGACAACCAAAACCAATTAAATGATTTTCTGTATACTAATGGGACGCCTGAAAATCTTTTTCAACAATTATTATTCAAACCAGTGAGTCTTTTTCCAGCTAATGGTGAAGCGGTTGATCGATTTAGCGTTTTAGTAAATGATTATACTTATTTAGAAAATCTTTTTCAAGGTATTACCACCAACAATGGTGTTGTTTTTAAAATAGTTCGAAAATCTATTGGTTCTCCAGAACTTTTTGGTTGGGTAAAATATGTGATTCCTAACTCAGATGCTGCCTCAAAAAACATTCACCGTGGCGATGTATTTTATGCCGTAAACGGAATTGATTTAAACGAATCCAATTACAAATCATTATTACAAAATACGAATTACACATTAAATTTGGCGGATTATAATAATGGATTGATTACACCAAATGGGATTTCTGTTGATTTAACAAAAACACAGTTAACTGAAAATCCCATTCTTTATTCCCAAATCATCACACTTGGTTCGCACAAAGTAGCTTACTTGGTTTACAATGGTTTTACCTCCAATTTCGATAACCAACTGAATACTGTTTTTGGGCAATTTTTAGCTGGTGGTGCAACTCACTTAATTTTAGATTTGCGTTATAATCCTGGAGGTTCTATTCGGACAGCTACCCGACTAGCTAGCATGATTACTGGACAATTTAACGGACAGCTATTTGCAAAACAACAATGGAATAACAAATTACAATCCTTTTATGAAGCTCATAATCCAAATGCATTGGTTAATAACTTCACTAATACTGTTGACAATGGAGTTGCTATAAATAGCTTAAATCTTTCAAAGGTTTATGTTTTGACTTCTAAAAGCACCGCTTCTGCAAGCGAATTGGTTATAAATGGATTGAAACCTTATATTAATGTGATTCAAATTGGAGATGTAACTATTGGCAAAAATGTAGGATCAATTACACTTTATGATTCTATGGATTTTAGCGCTTCCAACAGAAATCCAAATCATAAATATGCCATGCAACCATTGGTTATTAAAACTATTAATAAAGCAGGATTTGGGGATTATCAAAATGGATTAGCACCAACAATTTCGTTAATAGAAGATATTGGAAATCTTAATCAGTTAGGTAATATAAACGAGCCCTTATTAAGTGCCGCTTTAGGACATATTACTGCAAATGGCAGAGTGATGAAAGAAAACCCGATGAAGACATTCGAGAATTTTATGGATTCCAAAGCGATGGAACCTTTTAGTTCTGAAATGCATTTTGAAATTCCTAAGGGTTCGGAAAAGGTATTGAAATTTATAAAATAATCTCCGTAAAGTTTATAAATAGAAGGCTATTCCGTAATTATAATCAAAAAAAAGTTACTAAAGCAGTTGTGATTATAATGTCTTATCCTAGATTTTATTTTTTCAAAAGGAGTAAAAAAAAATCGAAAGTGATACTTTCGATTTTTTTAAGAATTATTATTTCTTTGATTTTTTCTTTTTGTTAGCTGCTTTTTTCTTAGCCTTTTTTTCTTTCAATTTCTTTTTGGCTTTTTCCTTTTTTGCTTTATCTTTTTTCTTTTTCTTCGCTTTTTTCTCTTTTTCTTTTTGCTTTTCTTTGGCTTTTTTCTCTTTTTCTTTCACTTTCTCGCTCATTTTTTTTAATTTTTTAAAATTGTTTTTATCCAATTTTTTTGAATATTGATAGGTACTATTTTCTATTTCAACCGCAACATCCGTTGGAAGTATTTCTATAATAGCTTCTAATTCTATTGGGATAGTTGTTTCCTCTACTTCGGGTTTAACAACAGGTTTTCGGACCAGAGCTTTCCGGGTAGGAAGCGCTTTTCTTGTTGTAGACTGATCTATTTGATTTTCAGAAATACTATTCTCTGCTTGTTTATTTTCATCCATTGCATAAAGTGTTAGATTATTACTTAATATTAAATTAATGTTAAGCAAATGTAAACTAATTATTAATTAGTTCAATGTTAAGTTTTTAGTTTAGGTAAAACCTTAACATTGAAAGCCTAAATAACGAACTTAAAATAGCATATAGAGTAACAACGTATTGAGGATATTTCATATTAGATGGTAAAAGCAGTCTATCTAAATTAGTTATAAACTTTTTTTACTAGTTTCTTACATGTATTTTCTTTATATTTTATAATTACCGGGCGATTTTCTAAAAAATTTTATTCATTAATAATGCTTCTTTTGCTTTAAATTAAAAAATAAAATGCACAAAAAAAACCTATTCAATTTCTTAAATAGGTTTTATAAAATGTAATTTAAAATTGTTTAAGCTTGACCCGTTGGGCCAAAATTTAATGGAATTTGAGGTTGTTCAGTGTCTTTAATTTCCCCATGAGCCATTTCAAAACGATGAACGTTTTCTGCTAAAGCTTTAACTAATCTTTTAGCATGTTGTGGTGTTAAAACTATTCTTGATTTTACTTTTGCTTTAGGAATTCCTGGCATAATACAGACAAAATCTAAAACAAATTCTGATGCTGAATGATTAATAATTACTAGATTTGAATAGATTCCTTCCGCTATTGCTTCGTCTAATTCGATATTAATTTGCCCTTGTTGTTGGTTTTGATCACTCATTGTATTGTGTTTAAAATTTAGATTAAAAAAACCTAACAGTCCACCAAAGTGCAACTGTTAGGATTATTAAAAATTATAAATTAATAGTATTTTAAAATTCTAATAATTATATTCTTCTTTGCTAACTAATAATTCATTATAGTCTTCTTTTGAACCTACGATTGTATTGTCATATTCTCTCATGCCCGTTCCTGCTGGAATTCTATGTCCAACAATAACATTTTCTTTCAATCCTTCTAAATAATCAATTTTACCAGCAACAGCTGCTTCATTTAATACTTTAGTAGTTTCTTGGAAAGAAGCTGCAGAGATAAATGATTTGGTTTGCAATGAAGCTCTAGTGATACCTTGTAAAACAGGAGTTGCAGTTGCAGTAATTACCTCACGAGCTACAACTAAATTTTTATCATTTCGTTTCAATAGTGAATTTTCATCACGCAATTCGCGAGAAGATATAATTTGACCTGGTTTTAAAGTATCAGAATCTCCAGCATCTTCGACCACTTTCATTCCATATAATTTATCGTTTTCAACAATAAAATCTTTAGTATGAATCAATTGATCTTCTAAGAACAATGTATCTCCAGGATCCTGAACTCTTACTTTACGCATCATTTGACGTATTACTACTTCAAAGTGTTTGTCGTTAATTTTAACACCTTGTAATCGATATACTTCTTGTATTTCATTCACTAGATACTGTTGTACAGCGGCCGGACCTTGAATTCTTAAAATATCTTCTGGCGTAATAGCACCATCAGACAAAGGAACACCTGCTCTTACAAAGTCATTTTCTTGAACCAAGATTTGGCTTGAAAGTTTTACTAAATAACGTTTAACTTCACCGAATTTCGATTCAATAACGATTTCACGATTTCCTCTTTTAATTTTACCGAAAGTTACAACACCATCAATTTCTGAAACAACCGCCGGGTTCGATGGATTACGAGCTTCTAATAACTCTGTAATTCGAGGTAAACCTCCTGTAATATCTCCAGATTTTGAAGAACGACGAGGAATTTTTACTAAAATCTTACCTGCTTTAATTTTCTCACCATTTTCAACCATCAAGTGGGCTCCAACCGGCAAGTTATAAGAACGTATTAATTCTCCATCTTTACCGTAAACCAATAAAGTTGGGATTAATTTTTTAGATCTAGCTTCAGAAATTACTTTTTCTTGGAACCCAGTTTGCTCATCAATTTCAACCATGAATGATTGACCTTGCTCTAAATCTTCGTAAGCAATTTTACCAGTAAATTCAGAAATAATAACTCCATTATATGGATCCCATTTACAAATTACATCGCCTTTTACAACGTTTTGTCCATCTTTTACAAAAATGCTTGAACCGTAAGGAATGTTGTTTGTACTTAATAGAATTCCAGTTTTTATATCAATTAATTTTAATTCAGTTGAACGAGAAACAACAATATCTACTGAATTTCCTTCACCATCTTCGCCTTTAACTGTTTTTAAATCTTCAATTTCTAAACGTCCATCAAATTTAACATTGATGCTAGATTCTTCAGAAATTCCACCCGCAACCCCACCAACGTGGAAAGTACGAAGTGTCAATTGAGTTCCTGGCTCCCCAATAGATTGTGCAGCAATTACTCCAACTGCTTCTCCTCTTTGAGTCATTTTTCCAGTTGCTAAATTCCTTCCGTAACACTTAGCACAAATACCTTTTGTAGCTTCGCAAACTAATGGAGAACGCACTTCTACTTTCTCGATTGGAGAAGCTTCAATTTGTCTCATCAATGATTCTACGATTTGTTGTCCAGCAGAAACTAGGACTTCATTTGTTAAAGGATTTATAACGTCTTGTAACGCTACACGTCCTAAAATTCGTTCTCCTAAACTTTCAACAATCTCTTCATTTTTCTTCAATGCTGAAACTTCTACACCTCTAAGCGTACCACAATCTTCGATGTTAACGATAACATCTTGAGAAACATCATGCAATCTACGAGTTAAATATCCAGCATCTGCTGTTTTTAACGCTGTATCCGCAAGACCTTTACGAGCACCGTGAGTAGAAATGAAATATTCTAAAATCGAAAGACCTTCTTTAAAGTTAGAAAGAATTGGATTTTCAATAATTTCACCACCACCTGCATTTGATTTTTTAGGTTTAGCCATCAAACCACGCATACCCGTTAACTGACGAATTTGTTCTTTAGAACCCCTTGCTCCAGAATCAAGCATCATATACACAGAGTTAAAACCTTGTTGGTCTTCTCTAATATTTTTCATTGCTAATTCTGTCAATTGTGCATTGGCTGAAGTCCATATATCAATAACTTGATTATAACGTTCGTTATTAGTAATAAGTCCCATGTTATAGTTGGCAGAAATCCCTTCTACTTGTTCTCTTGCGTCAGCAATCAATGTTTGTTTTTGTTCTGGAATTTTGATATCACCTAATGAAAAAGACAATCCACCGCTAAAGGCAAATTTGTAACCCATATTTTTCATGTTGTCTAAGAAAGCTGCAGTTGTTGGTACATCTGTTACACTCAAAACGTGTCCGATAATATCTCTAAGGTTTTTCTTCGTCAATACATCATTAATATATCCTGCTGCTTCGGGAACTACTTCATTAAAAAGCACACGACCCGCAGTAGTTTGGATAATTTTAAATGCTAATTCACCTGCTTCGTTAAAATCTTTTGCACGAATTTTTACACGCGCATTCAATTCTAATTTTCCTTCATTCAAAGCAATATTTACTTCTTCAGCAGAATAAAAAGTTAAGTCTTGACCTAAAATTTTATGTTCTGGAGTAGATATTCTTTCTTTGGTCATATAATAAAGACCCAATACCATGTCTTGAGAAGGTACAGTAATTGGCGCACCATTTGCAGGATTCAAGATATTGTGAGAAGCCAACATTAATAATTGTGCTTCCAAAATCGCTTCTGGCCCTAACGGTAAGTGAACTGCCATTTGATCCCCATCAAAATCCGCATTAAATGCAGTACAAACTAAAGGGTGCAATTGGATTGCTTTACCTTCAATTAATTTTGGTTGAAATGCTTGGATACCAAGCCTGTGTAAAGTAGGAGCACGATTTAGTAAGATTGGGTGTCCTTTAATTACATTTTCAAGGATATCCCATACAACAGGCTCTTTCTTGTCAATTATTTTCTTAGCCGATTTAACTGTTTTTACTATACCTCTTTCTATCAATTTACGGATAACGAAAGGTTTGTATAACTCAGCTGCCATATCTTTAGGGATACCACATTCGAATAATTTCAATTCAGGTCCAACAACAATTACAGAACGAGCAGAATAATCCACACGTTTTCCTAATAAGTTTTGACGGAAACGTCCTTGTTTACCTTTTAATGAATCTGATAAAGATTTCAAAGGTCGGTTAGATTCCGTTTTTACTGCAGATGCTTTTCTTGTATTATCGAAAAGGGAATCTACAGACTCTTGCAACATACGTTTCTCATTTCTCAAGATTACTTCTGGAGCTTTAATCTCCATTAATCTTTTCAAACGGTTATTACGAATAATTACACGACGGTATAAATCATTTAAATCTGAAGTTGCAAAACGACCACCATCAAGCGGCACGAGTGGTCGTAATTCTGGTGGAATAACGGGGACGACTTTCATTATCATCCATTCTGGACGATTCTCACGGTTCAAGTTAGATTCGCGGAAAGACTCCACTACTTGTAATCTTTTTAATGCTTCTGTTTTGCGTTGTTTAGAAGTTTCGTTGTTTGCTTTATGTCTTAAATCATACGATAATTCATCCAGATTAATTCGAGCTAACAAATCCATAATACATTCTGCTCCCATTTTGGCAACAAATTTATTAGGATCAAAATCATCTAAATACTGATTGTCTGCAGGAAGTGTATCAACAATATTTAAATACTCTTCTTCCGTTAAAAAGTCTAATCGCTCTAACGCTTCGCCTTCTGGATTTTTTGCAATACCTGCTTGAATAACAACGTATCTTTCGTAATAGATAATCATATCTAATTTCTTAGACGGCAATCCTAAAATATAACCAATTTTGTTTGGAAGCGAACGAAAATACCAGATATGAGCTATAGGCACCACTAAATTAATGTGACCAACTCTATCTCTACGTACTTTTTTCTCCGTAACTTCAACACCACAACGGTCGCAAACTATACCTTTATAACGGATACGTTTGTATTTTCCACAAGCACATTCGAAATCTTTAACAGGTCCGAAAATTCGTTCACAGAAAAGACCATCACGTTCTGGTTTGTGTGTTCTATAATTGATAGTTTCCGGTTTCAATACTTCACCTCTTGACTCAGCCAAGATAGATTCGGGAGAAGCAAGTCCTATTGAGATTTTGTTAAATCTTTTAATAGGATTCTTATCTTTATTATTATTATTTCTATTATTCATCATAGCTGTACTATTGATTTTATGAAATTTTTTTTAAGTGTTCAGTGCTCAGTTATAAGTGTTCAGTCGAGCTTTTGAATCCAAACTGAACACTGATTACTTTCTTATTATTCTTCTAAACGAATATCTAATCCAAGACCTTTTAATTCATGCATTAATACATTGAATGATTCTGGTAATCCTGGCTCTGGCATAGATTCACCCTTAACGATTGCCTCGTAAGTTTTGGCTCTACCAATTACGTCATCCGATTTAACGGTCAAGATTTCTCTAAGTGTACTTGATGCTCCATATGCCTCAAGTGCCCATACCTCCATCTCTCCAAAACGTTGACCTCCAAATTGAGCTTTTCCACCCAATGGTTGTTGTGTTATTAATGAATATGGTCCTATTGAACGTGCGTGCATTTTATCGTCAACCATATGACCCAATTTCAACATATAGATAACTCCTACAGTTGCCGCTTGGTGAAAACGCTCTCCAGTCCCACCATCATATAGATAGGTGTGACCGAATCTCGGAATTCCAGCTTCGTCAGTCAATTCGTTAATTTGGTCCAAAGTAGCACCATCAAAAATTGGAGTAGCATATTTTCTACCTAATTTCTGTCCAGCCCAACCTAAAACTGTTTCATATATTTGACCAATGTTCATACGAGAAGGCACTCCAAGTGGGTTCAATACAATATCAACTGGGGTTCCGTCTTCTAAGAAAGGCATATCTTCATGACGAACAATACGAGCAACAATACCTTTGTTACCATGACGTCCCGCCATTTTATCCCCAACTTTTAATTTACGTTTTTTAGCGATATATACTTTAGCTAGTTTCAAAATTCCAGCTGGCAATTCATCTCCAACAGTAATTGTAAATTTCTCTCTACGCAGAGCACCTTGTAAATCGTTTAATTTGATTTTATAGTTATGGATTAAGTCATTAACCATTTTATTGGTTTCATCATCAGTCACCCATTGTCCTTTGGTTAAATGTGCAAAATCTTCAACAGAATTCAACATTTTTTGTGTATATTTTTTACCTTTTGGTAAAACTTCTTCACCCAAGTCATTCATAACACCTTGCGATGTTTTTCCGTTTACAATATTGAAAAGTTTATCAACCAATTTGTCTTTTAATTCAACAAATTTAACTTCAAATTCCATTTCCAAAGCACCTAATGCATCTTTGTCTTGTGTACGTTTACGTTTATCTTTTACGGCTCTTGCAAATAATTTTTTGTCAAGAACTACACCGTGTAAAGAAGGAGAGGCTTTTAATGAAGCATCCTTTACATCACCTGCTTTGTCCCCAAAGATAGCACGAAGTAATTTTTCTTCTGGAGTAGGATCTGATTCTCCTTTTGGTGTAATTTTTCCGATAAGAATATCACCAGGTTTTACTTCGGCACCAATTCTAATCATTCCATTTTCATCTAAATCTTTAGTAGCTTCTTCAGAAACGTTTGGAATATCATTAGTTAATTCTTCATTACCTAATTTAGTATCTCTGACATCCAATGAATAATCATCAATGTGAATAGACGTGAAGATATCGTCACGAACTACTTTTTCAGAAATTACAATCGCATCCTCGAAGTTGTAACCTTTCCATGGCATGA
>JBBALV010000009.1:12704-85394 GCA_040402815.1 Flavobacterium sp. | reverse complement strand
ACAGGTGTTTGAGACCAGCGCGTCTACCAATTCCGCCATCCGGGCATTAGCAGACGAAAAATACAACCGTATTTATTCGCAATAAACAGATAATAGTAACAAAACAATCCATTTTCTTTAACACGGTGCAAATGTAAAAAATAAAAGCACACTTTCTAAAAAAATAGTCAAAATTTTTCTTCTTTACTTCGATTTAATTCCTAAATTTGCACCTCGGTAAAACGAAGCACAACTAACTAACTACATCCGAGGTATTTATAATATTCATCTTTATGCAATCAATAAAGCGAAAGAAAAATAATACACCACGGAATTAAACAACACATTAAAATGTCACATCAAGAACCAGAAGCAAAAATTTTTGCTTGTTCCCAAAGTGTATATTTAGCAGAACAAATTGCTGAGAAGTATGGCGTTCCGCTAGGTAAAATTACGTTCTCTAAATATAGTGATGGTGAATTTCAGCCTTCTTTTGAAGAATCGATTAGAGGTTTGCGCGTATTTATTGTATGCTCTACTTTTCCGAGTGCTGATAATCTAATGGAATTGTTATTGATGATTGACGCTGCAAAACGAGCTTCGGCAAGACATATAACAGCTGTAATTCCTTATTTTGGATGGGCTCGACAAGATAGAAAAGACAAACCGAGAGTTCCGATTGGAGCCAAATTGGTAGCTAAACTTTTGGAAACAGCTGGTGCAACGCGCATCATGACTATGGATTTGCATGCGGATCAAATACAAGGATTCTTTGAAAAACCAGTAGATCATTTGTTTGCTTCTACTATTTTTTTGCCGTATTTAAGAAGCTTGAATTTAGAAAATTTAACCATAGCTTCACCGGATATGGGCGGTTCAAAAAGAGCGTATGCCTATTCTAAATTTTTAGAATCCGATGTGGTGATTTGTTACAAACAAAGAAGGGAAGCCAATGCAATAAGCTCGATGGAGTTAATTGGAGAGGTGAAAGGAAGAAATGTCGTTCTAGTGGATGACATGATCGATACCGGCGGTACTTTGGCAAAAGCTGCCGATTTGATGATTGAAAAAGGAGCATTGAGTGTAAGAGCCATTTGTACGCATGCCATTTTATCGGGTGAGGCATACGAAAAAATCGAAAACTCAAAATTGCTCGAATTGATAGTTACCGATTCGATTCCATTAAAAAAGGAATCAAATAAAATAAGAGTCGTAAGTTGTGCGCCGCTTTTTGCAGAAGTGATGCAAATGGTACAAAACAACACCTCTATTAGTGGGAAATTTTTGATGTAACCAAAAGCAATATGCAGTAAGCTGTAAGCCAAAAGCATACAACGGAACGGGATTACATTTCGCATAAAGCCAAAAGCTTTTTGCCCAAAGCAGTATATTATTTATTAACTATATATTTTTACAATGAAATCGATTACAATTAAAGGATCAGAAAGAGAAAGCGTGGGCAAAGTTGCGACTAAAGCCTTACGTAATGCTGGAGCGGTTCCTTGCGTGTTATACGGAGGAGATCAACCAGTACATTTTTCAGCAGATGAAAAAGCATTCAAAACTTTGGTTTACACTCCAAACGCACACACTGTTGTGATTGAGGTTGGAAACGGTAAATCATACAATGCTATTCTTCAAGACATTCAGGTACACCCAGTGTCTGATAGAATTTTACACATTGACTTCTTTCAGTTATTTGACGACAAAGAAATCACTATGGAAGTGCCTGTTAAAATAACTGGAGTATCTCCAGGGGTTTTATTAGGAGGGGTTTTACGTTTGAATACTCGTAAATTAAGAGTAAAAGCGTTGCCTAAAAATCTTCCTGATTTTATTGAAGCTGAAATTTCAGGACTTGAAATGGGTAATAAATTGTATGTAACAAAACTTGTTTCTGACAAATACAAATTATTACACCCAGACAATACGGTTGTTTGTCAAGTAAGAATTTCTCGTGCGGCTATGAAAGCGGCTCAAGAAGCTGCAAAAGCTGCAAAAGCACCAGCTGGGAAAAAGAAAAAATAATACTTGTAGCACTATTTCAAAAAGCATCAGTTGCAAAACTGGTGCTTTTTTTGTTTTAGGAGCAGCACCAATGGCAACGAGACCACTATTGCTCCCGCTGTTCGTTCGCTCTTTTATTCTGAACCCCAGAACAAAAGGATGCCACTGCCATCGGGGCTAAAACGAAACAGTCCTTTTCAAACCCTTTCTTTATTTTCAAATTGTCTACTTATCTAATGGTCTAATTATTCAATTGCATTACTTTTGCACAATGATTCCATGGATAAAAAATATATTTGCTAAAAAAGAAAAAGAAAACACTACGGATTTTATGAAAAAATTTTTAATTGTTGGACTGGGTAATATAGGTTCCGAATATGTAAATACACGCCATAATATTGGTTTTAAAGTTTTAGATTTTTTGGCTCAAAAAGAATCTTTATCGTTTGCGACAGTAAAATTAGGTGCTCTGGCAGAATACAAATTCAAAGGAAAAACCTTTCTATTATTAAAACCAAATACCTATATGAATCTCAGCGGCAAAGCGGTGAAATATTGGATGGATGCAGCAAATATTCCGTTAGAAAATGTTTTGATTATAACCGATGACCTGAATTTGTCTTTTGGCGCCATTCGAATAAAACCAAAAGGGAGCGATGGTGGTCATAATGGATTAAAAAATATCAATCTTATTTTAAATACTCAAGAGTACACACGCTTTCGATTTGGAATAAGTGATGAATTTAAAAAAGGAAAACAAATTGATTATGTGCTAGGGGAGTGGAATGATTCCGAAAAATTAAAAATGCCCGAAAGATTAGAAATGGCTTCCGAAATAATAAAAACTTTTGGCACTTCAGGATTAGAATTTACAATGACCACATTTAATGGAAAATAGTATGTATCTTTAATACTTATCTTTTAAATAATAAATCAACTTATTTTAAAAAAATGACCGACATACAAAACCAAGAAGATCTACATATCATTGTCGCTGATTTTTATAAAAGGCTTTTAGATGATGATAAAATCAGTTATGTATTTACGGACGTTGTAAAAATAAAACTGGAGGAACATCTTCCCATTTTAGTACAATTTTGGTCGCAAGCGCTTTTAGGAACTGGGGGTTATTTTAATAATCTAACTCAAATTCATTTAGACATAAATGCGAAGTCCTATCTTTCCAAAGAATTATTTACTATTTGGCTTGCCCATTTTGAGGCCGCTATCGACGAAAATTTTCAAGGATTAAACTGTGAAAAAATGAAAAATCAAGCCCACAATTTGTCCACAATAATGCAAATAAAAATTGCACAAGAGAAAAAACTAGAGTAGCAAAATTTTTATAATTCTAGTTGCTCTAGCAGTCTAATAGTGGAAAATAACACCCGAACTATGGTCTTTTTTTGCGCCAGTGACGCTATGCAGTACATTTACTTCATTCCGTAATTTTAACACCCCTAGTAAAGCAAATATTAGTGCTTCTTTGAATTCTAACGTTGTGGAATCAGGAATAATTATTTCAATTTGGGGCAACAAAAAAGTCAATCGTTCCATTAGAAAATCATTATAAGCACCACCTCCCGTAACAAATAATTTCCCTTCTTTTTTTGGTAAGGCTGAAGCAATTTGATAGGCAACATGTTCGGTGAAAGTGTGCATTTTATCTTCAACTGTACAATCGTGATTTTCAATTAAGGGCAAAATGATTTCTCTGACAAATTCAAAACCAAGTGATTTCGGAATGCTTTTTTTGTAAAAATCCAAATTGTTCAATTGATTAAGTAACACTGCATTTAATTTTCCAGAACGAGCACTCTTTCCTTTGTCGTCGTAATCGAATCCCAATTGATTGGCATAGTAATTCAAAACCGTATTTACAGGCGAAATATCGAAAGCAATTCGATTGCCATTTTCTTCAAATGAAATGTTAGCAAAACCACCCAAATTAAGACAATAGTCATATTCTGAGAAAAGTATTCGGTCACCAATTGGCACTAAAGGAGCCCCTTGACCGCCGTATTGCACATCTTGGACCCGGAAATCACAGACAATTGTCTGCTTTACTATTTTAGCAAGCATTGGCAAATTGCCAATTTGAAGTGTTAAACCTTTTTCGGGTTGATGTAAAATGGTGTGACCATGCGAGCAAACGGCGTCAAGATTGGAAATTTTATTTCGTTTGATAAAATCAAAAATGATGTTTCCAAGTAATTCGGTATATTCTAAATTTAATTTATTTAATTCCAAATCGTCAAAAGTAACAGCCCTTTTTAGCAAGGCAACCCAAGCGTTTGAGTACGGAACGGTTTCTCGTTCAAGTATTTGAAAACTCCATTTGCCTGGAGAAATCGTAAAATGAATATGAGCCAAATCAACACCGTCTAGAGAGGTGCCCGACATAACGCCGATAACGTAATAGTTTTCAATTAGCATGGTTCAAAATTACAAAATGCTATTGAAAATTTGATAATAAAAAATTATCTTTGACGATATTTTTTAAACATATCACAAACTTTACACTAAATAATTATGAATTTTAATCTTACCGAAGAGCATTTGATGATACAGCAAGCAGCTAAAGATTTTGCTCAAACTGAATTATTACCCGGAGTGATTGAAAGAGACGAGCATTCCAAATTTCCAACCGAACAGATAAAAATGATGGGTGAGCTCGGTTTTATGGGCATGATGGTGGACCCCAAATATGGTGGTGCAGGATTAGATAGCGTTTCGTATGTATTAGCCATGACTGAAATTGCTAAAGTGGATGCCTCAGCAGCGGTGATAATGTCAGTGAACAATTCGTTAGTTTGTGCTGGATTAGAAAAATACTGCAACGAAGAACAAAAAATGAAATATTTGGTTCCATTGGCAAAAGGCGAAGTTATAGGCGCATTTTGTTTGAGTGAACCAGAAGCAGGAAGCGATGCAACATCTCAAAAAACGACAGCCATTGATATGGGGGATTACTATTTGTTAAATGGCATGAAAAATTGGATCACAAATGGTGCAACGGCATCGACCTATTTGGTTATAGCACAAACAGATGTGGATAAAAAACACAAAGGCATCAATGCGTTTATTGTGGAAAAAGGTTGGGCAGGTTTCGAAATTGGTCCAAAAGAACGAAAAATGGGAATTCGTGGAAGCGATACGCATTCTTTATTGTTTACCGATGTAAAAATACCTAAAGAAAATAGAATTGGTGCAGATGGTTTCGGTTTTTCATTTGCTATGAATGTATTGAATGGCGGTCGAATCGGTATAGCTTCACAAGCATTAGGAATCGCAACAGGTGCATACGAAATGGCCTTAAAATATTCACATGAAAGAAAAGCCTTTGGAAAGGCTATTTTTAATCATCAAGCCATCGCCTTCAAATTGGCCGATATGTATGTAAAAGTTACTGCTGCCAAATTGTTAATAATGAAAGCCGCTTGCGAAAAAGACGAAGGAAAAGATATTGCTCACTCGGGCGCAATGGCTAAATTATATGCTTCAGAAATTGCGTTAGAAGTAGCCAATGAAGCCGTTCAAATACATGGTGGTAATGGCTATGTTGCCGAATACCATGTAGAACGTATGATGCGCGACTCGAAAATAACACAAATCTATGAAGGTACTTCAGAAATTCAGCGTATTGTAATTTCTAGAGGTTTAGTTGTATAAACAATTGTTTATTGGCCGTAATACACCTTTTAATTTTTAAATTGAAAGGTTTTTTTTGGCAGTAATTTAAATAATTTGCGTTTTGTTTATTTGGAATGCTTCATTTGCAATAACGCCCCCAACAAGTCTTATATTTATTTTTAGGGATTACTGATTTTTATTTGAAACTTTGTAACTTTGAACGCACTTATCTAGGTGCAAAATGTTGTTTTAATCCACTTTTATTTAAATTTTTAGCGGTATGAATTATATTCTTTTTGACGGAAACGTGAGAACGGCATTATTGCCATTTACCTATACCCGACCTGTAGCAGATATACGCATCGGAATATTGACGATAAGAGAGAAATGGGAAATCTATTTGGGTTCCACCACCACAACTGTGACAGAAGAATACCTTTCGGATAAATATCCAATGGTTGAAATGGATGAAAATATAATGATCAATGCTTCTTTTTTGCCCAATGAAGATTTGGTTAGCATGATTAGTGGATTACAACCCAATCAAGCTATTTTTAGAGCTGATGAGATTGTTGCTTTTTATACTACAGCTACTCAGGATACTGTCGACTTTGATACCTATGACAGTATTGAATATATTGGTGATTGTCTATTTGTAGCCAATACATGGGACATCTTTGGTAAGAATGACGAAGCTTTACGTCAGGATTTTCAATTGATTACTAAAGACAGAATCTCGCAGCCCATCCCGAAAAGTGTCAATACGCTGTCTCCAGAAAATATTTTTATAGAAGAAGGAGCTAAGCTCGAATTTGTAACGCTAAATGCATCTACAGGACCTATTTATATTGGCAAAAATACAGAAATTATGGAAGGATCAGTCATTAGAGGCCCGTTTGCATTATGCGAAAGTGGCAGGGTGAAACTGGCAACTAAAGTATATGGCGCAACCACTGTTGGACCTTATAGCGTTATTGGTGGGGAAGTTAATAATTTAGTTTTATTTGGTTATTCCAATAAAGGACATGATGGCTTCTTAGGGAATTCAGTTCTAGGAGAATGGTGTAACATTGGAGCTGATTCAAACAACTCCAATCTTAAAAATAATTATGAGGAAGTAAAATTGTGGAGTTATGAAACTGAAAATTTTGCGAAGACGGGACTTCAATTTTGCGGTTTGATGATGGGTGATCACAGTAAATGTGGCATCAATACCATGTTCAATACGGGCACCGTAGTAGGGGTGAGCGCTAATATTTTTGGCAGTGGTTTTCCAAGAAATTTTGTGCCTAGTTTTACCTGGGGTGGTGCTTCTGGGTTTACTACCTATATTACCAAAAAAGCATTTGAGGTAGCTAAAGTTGTCATGCTTCGCAGAAATGTTGAATTTACACCACAAGACCAAGCTATTTTAGAACACGTTTTTGAAAATTCTAAAAAATGGAGAAAAGGATAACATTGAAATAGGAAAAAATCCACTAGAATGACAAGCATGTACTAGTGGATTTTTTCTGCGAAGTACTAAAAAAAATTATTTTTTAGCTTCTTTATATTCCGTTTCCATGTGACCAATAAATTCTTTTACTTGTTCAACACCAATTAGTTTCGCTTTTATTTTTTTGTCTCTATCTAAAATATATAATATCGGAGTAGACACAATGTCGTATTTGTCTTTAAGATTATTAATGTGAACGGCATCATATACGTTAATCCAATCTAGTTTTTTATCCGCTATATATTTGCTGTATTTTCCGTAATCGTTTTGAGTATAAACGGCATAAACTTTTACATCTTTATTCGCACTAAGTAATTTATGGTATTCTTCTAAAAGCTTCGGAATTTCCACCATACAATGACTACAATCGACATCCCAAAACGCAAGTACTAAATAGTCTGCCTTAATAGCCGATAGTTTGAGGTATGATTTTTCAATTTCCGGAAGATTATCATAATACAATTTTGTAGCTACTTCACTTGTCTTGGCGTCATCAAACCCCATTTTGGCAAATTTTTCATGGTCCTTTGCATCAATCATAAATAAGTCTGGAGCCGTTTTTCCGAGTAATAAAGGAGTTAAAACATCACCGCGTTTGATTATATTCTTAATGGTTTGATTGTCATAAATATCTTTCGCTTTTCCGGTTCTAAAATAGGTGTCAATGATGTGAATAAAAACGGCATCAAAGCCCATAATTTTGGTAACCTCGTAGGTTGAAGTAAAGTAGGCAAGTAAAAGCATATTCATTTTTGTGCCGGTTGTTGTTCGAGCCATCATTCGGTCAATTTCTACAGCAATCGAATCGGGGTGTTTGACTACAATATTGTCAAAATAGTTTTTTACGCGACCTGCAAAATAGGGCGTTCGCATCAAGCCATCATCTTGAAAATTTACACCGTCCCAAAAATGTTTTTTATAATATTTGTAAACAAAAATACTATCAGGTCGACCGTTAGAAGCTTTTGGAATGTCTGTTGCTAGTTTTTCTGTTTTTAAATTCACCGCATCACCGACAAAAGTTCCTTTGTTTTGAGCGACAAATTTTTGTTCAAAATCAGTAATACTTTCATTTAAAAACTTAATTTTGGTTTTCATCAAAGCGGTAGAATCTGCCTTATTCATTCCTTGGGTTTGTTTTCTAAAATCTTCAAACAAAACATTTCGAGTGGCAATAAATTGGGTATAGCCCACAAAATTTTGGTTTTGAATAGAATTAGGATAGTTGAGATTTTTGATAACATCCGCTATATCAGTATTTATGTCCAAATTTTGTGATTGATTATCTACAAAAAAATCAAAATAAATTGTCTTTTTCTCGCTAACCAAAGCATAAACGCCTTTTTCTAAATTCTTTTTTCCTTTGAAAATAATTTTACCTTTCACTACCTTTTTGCACGTATCGGCAATATAGGTTTTATCAAATTGATAAAAAGCGAGGTAAGCAACAGTGTCTTTGCAGTTTTTAAAATTTATTTTAATTTCATAGCCTTTTTGTGCATAGCCAGACGTTAAAAGCATAAAAAACAAAAGAGCAAGTACTGATTTTTTCATGATAATAGTATTTTTCAATTTTAGACAAAAATATAGTAAATAGAATCGTGTTTAACAAAAACGCTTGATTTAAAATTCAAAAGTAAAAATTAAATCGAATTTCGGTTATTAAAAAAGTGTTAAATGGATTGAGGTCCAATTTGTATTGTGACTATAACGTTTTCGCGAATAATCTAATATTTATGAAGGCTTGAAAAGTATTTTTGTATTTTTGTTTTCAACAGTTTAAGCCTATAAAAATATGATTACAAACACCGAACTCGAATATAAAGGCGATTTATATCCTACCGGCATAATCGATTTTAAAAAAGAAGTGGATAGTGTTTATTTTTACACTGATAATAGCGTCATTCTTAAAATTACGGTATTCAGAGACAGTTTACTTCGTTTTCGATATACAACAAAAGGTTATTTTAGTGCTGATTTTTCCTATGCCATAGACAAAACACAATCGCATGGTTATAATTTGCTTGAAATTACTGATACCGATGAATTTTATCAAATAAAAACCAGTAAAGTAATTTGTAGGATTCAAAAAATTGATTTGCGTATATCGATTCTCGATTTAACGGAACAAGTTATTTTGGAAGATGAACTTGGATTTCATTGGGAAGAAAGCTATCATTTTGGCGGCAATATTGTAAAAATGAGTAAAGCATCCAAGGATGGGGAAAGTTTTTACGGCATGGGTGATAAAGCCTCACATTCCAATTTAAAAGGGAAAAGAGTCGAAAATTGGGCAACTGATCAATATGCGTTTTCCAAAGACCAAGAGCCTTTATATAAAGTTGTACCTTTCTATATTGGTTTACAAAACAATCAAGCGTATGGTATTTTCTTTGATAACACTTTTAAAACTTCGTTTGATTTTTCACACGAAAGAAGAAATGTAACTAGTTTTTGGGCTGATGGTGGCGAAATGAATTATTATTTTATATACGGTCCACAAATGCACGATGTGGTTACAACCTATACGCATTTAACAGGAAAACCAGAATTACCTCCCCTTTGGGCTTTGGGTTATCATCAATGCAAATGGAGTTATTTTCCCGAAAGTAAAGTAAAAGAAGTTGCTAGTAAATTTAGAGCATTACAAATTCCGTGTGATGCTATTTATTTAGATATAGATTATATGGAAGGTTTTAGATGTTTCACTTGGAGCAAAGAATATTTTCCAGACCCAAAAAGAATGGTGGCAGAATTGGCCGAAGATGGGTTTAAAACGGTTGTCATTATTGACCCAGGAATTAAAATTGACAAAGAATATTCGGTGTATAGTGAAGCTTTAGCTAATGATTATTTTTGCAAACGTGCCGATGGCCCATATATGAAAGGGAAAGTTTGGCCTGGCGAATGCAATTTCCCCGATTACACGAATCCCGTTGTTAGAGAATGGTGGGCGGGATTGTTTAAAGAACTAATTGCAGATATTGGTGTCAAAGGGGTTTGGAATGACATGAACGAACCCGCCGTCATGGAAGTTCCAGGTAAAACATTCCCTATGGATGTGCGCCATGATTATGATGGAAATCCATGCAGTCACCGAAAAGCACATAATATTTACGGCACCCAAATGGCGCGTGCTACTTATGAAGGGGTAAAACGTTTTGCTTATCCAAAAAGACCATTTATCATCACGCGTTCGGCCTATTCTGGCGCACAACGCTATACCTCCTCTTGGACAGGAGATAATGTAGCCAGTTGGGAACATCTTTGGATAGCCAACATTCAAATGCAACGGATGTCTATCTCTGGAATGGGGTTTACAGGTTCGGATATTGGTGGTTTTGCGGAGCAACCTTCGGGAGAATTGTATGCCCGTTGGATTCAATTGGGTGTATTTCACCCGTTTTGTAGAACGCACTCTTCTGGAGACCACGGCGACCAAGAACCATGGTCTTTTGACGATGAGGTAGTCAATATTACTCGAAAATTTGTCTCGCTTCGTTATCAATTGTTGCCTTATTTGTACTCCATGTTTTGGGAATACATCAATGATGGTGTGCCAATGCTAAAACCTTTGGTTTATTTTGACCAGGAAGATTCTCAAACGCATTATAGAACAGATGAATTTCTATTTGGAAATCAAATTTTAGTTTGTCCTATTTTAGAACCTAATGCACAAGGAAGACGCATGTATCTTCCGACTGGAAATTGGTACAACTTCTGGACCGATGAATTGGTCTCTGGGAAAAAAGAATTATGGGTAAAAACCGATTTTGATCAAATTCCAATTTTTGTCAAAGAAGGCGCTATTATTCCGAAATATCCGGTACAACAATATGTAGGGGAATTGGATTTTGACGAAATTACACTCGATATCTTTTATAAATTAGGAAAAGAAAAATCTACTTTATATGAAGATGCTCAAGATGGATACGATTATAATAAAGGGCGTTTTAGTTTGGTTACTTTCAGTTTGAAAGGAAAAGAAAGTGAACTTATTATTCAACAACACAAAGAAGGTAAATTTGAAACCCCTTATAAAAAATTTAAAATCAACCTTCACGGATTGCCTTTTAAAGTAAAAGCGATTGAGTTCGACAACGAAGAAATAGCTTTAGACAGTGTGTTTTTTGATGGTAAAAACTCCTTAATCATTGATAAAGATTTCACCGAATTGCACATTATAGGCAAGTAAAAAAGAATCCAAAAAGGTTCGTGATATTGCATTTGCAAAAATCGATTGGAATAGAAACCACGAATTGAAAATTATATTATAAAACTAAAACAAGGATGGTCCATTTGAAGTACCATCCGTGTTTCTTTATTTTAAACTATTCTCTCGGGAATTAGGGTTTAAATTGATAAGCCCCCAAATCAGGATTTGGATTTGGTGCTGTTGGTCTATCATGTTCTAAAATATCTTTAAAATTGGGACTTAAATTCATTCCAGTATTAATAGCTGGCGAACCTTCGGTAAGGTTGAGTTTGTTTTTAGAGGTATTATCCAACTTAGGATCTTGGTTGATAATACAGTTGGTATAATTGGCAGTAGCCGTAAAATCAAATAGCGGATTGGCTTGCGGGCTATAATAACGCATCAAGCAATTGTTGAATTTATAGTTGAACAAAAAGCTATTAGAAGTGGCTTTATTCAACGAAACTTCTTTTGGATTAAGTCCATAGATAATGCAATTGGTAAAAGTGGCTTGCGTCAAATTATTTGGATGTTGAACGGCAACATCATTAACATAATCTACATAATAATTGTCAACCAGAACGGCAACCTGTTTGGAACTCGGCCAATTATTATTGAAAGTACAATGTGTAAAACTATAATTTCCTCCGTACGTACAAGCCAAACCCGCTTGCCCCGCATTATTAATCACTAAATTAGAACCTTTAATATTGGCATTTTGAGCATAAATGCCCAAATTGGAACAATCATAAATTTGAGAGTTACTAATTTCTAAAGGCGTACCAACATTTTCAGCAACCAGCAATCCTACACTAGCATTTTTTAGGGTCAGATGATTTATAGAGTGGTTTTTACTGCCTTGACGTAAGTAAATAAAGCCCCATTGACCGGGTACGTCACTATAAAAAGGCTCTAATCTATCACCTTCAAAAACTACTTCATGAACCAATGTTCCATCAATTATTAATGTGGCATTGTCTTGCACTATCAAACCAGAATCGGCATGAAAATGGACTCTTGCACCAGCTAGAATTTTTAAAGTTTCGTTAGGAGGCACACTAGCATAGCCATAGACCACATAGGGTTTGGTTGCATTAAAAGTAAATTCATCTCCATTGTCAGGATGGTTGTGTACTAAATTTCGACCACGAGTGGTAATGACCGTATTATTCTCACCAAAGGCAATTGGCACTTCATCATAAACAGCATTTACTCGATTTGGATATATGAAATACGCATCTTGAATAAGCGTTACCAACTCTACCTTTTGGAAATCGTTGCCAGCACCAAATTGAATTTGGTCAGTATATAAAAATTCAGTTGGCGTTGGCGTGTTTTCCTCAAAGGTGGTTTCTATAAAAATATACAGACTATCATTAGCCAGAAGTTCAACATTATTAAAGATTTTGCCGTTTTCGCCCTGCATCCCATCGACCATCATTCGGTATTTAGAAGTCAAACCTTTGGCAAGTTTTATTGTAGGGATTGCGATGTTTTTATTTGTTTTATTATATACTTTTAATGTATAAGTGCTAGAACCAATTTTTTTAAAAACAGTATCTAAATAGACGGTGTCTTTAGAAAAAGCAAGATTGCCAACATTTGGTTCAAAGTTAAAATCGCTTCTACACGAGGTAAATGCAATTCCAATTCCAATAAAACATAAGATGATAAATCGACGCATTGTGTTTGAATTTTGGTAAAAATAGTAATAATTTAGGTAACGAAAAAATACGTTTCTATAAAAACGGATTAACCTATAAGTATAAAAACATCTACCGTTAGCTGAATAGAAACGTAAAAGTGATTAGGATAGTATTATCGTTTTTGATTTTATGATAAATAAGTTGCAAAGTATATAAATTCAAAAAGCGGTCAAGAATTACTTCTCGACCGCTTTTATAAACTATTGGCTAATGCTTAAAAGATTACATCATGCCTGGCATTCCGCCACCCATTGGCATTCCGCCACCGTTTTCTTCTTTAATATCTACTAAAGCACATTCGGTAGTCAAAATCATTCCAGCTACAGAAGCTGCATTTTCTAATGCTACACGAGTTACTTTTTTAGGATCTATAATACCAGCGGCTAACATGTCCACATATTCGTCCGTTTTGGCATTGTAACCAAAATCTCCGGTTCCTTCAGCTACTTTTGCAACTACAACTGAACCTTCAAGACCTGCATTTTCAACAATAGTTCTCAAAGGAGCTTCAATAGCACGAGCAATAATTTTGATACCTGTAGCTTCGTCAGCATTATCGGCTTTTAATGCAGCAAGAGCGTTTTTGGCTCTCAACAGCGCCACACCTCCACCAGCAACGATTCCTTCTTCAACCGCAGCACGTGTAGCATGAAGCGCATCGTCTACTCGGTCTTTTTTCTCTTTCATTTCCACTTCAGAAGCAGCTCCTACATAAAGTACTGCAACACCACCCGCTAATTTAGCCAAACGTTCTTGCAATTTTTCTTTGTCATAATCCGAAGTTGTAGCGTCCATTTGACCTTTGATTTGGTTCACACGGTTTTTAATCATATCTGCTTCACCAGCACCGCTTACCACTGTTGTATTGTCTTTGTCAATGGTTACTCTTTTTGCAGTTCCTAACATTTCGATGGTTGTGTTTTCAAGGGTATAACCTCTTTCTTCTGAAATTACAGTTCCTCCAGTCAAAATAGCGATATCTTCTAACATTGCTTTTCTTCGGTCTCCAAATCCAGGTGCTTTTACAGCTGCAATTTTCAAGGCACCACGTAATTTGTTTACTACCAAAGTGGATAAGGCTTCCCCATCTACATCTTCAGCAATAATTAATAATGGTTTTCCTGATTGTGCTACAGGTTCAAGAACTGGTAACAATTCTTTTAATGAAGATACTTTTTTATCGTACAAAAGAATGTAAGGATTCTCTAATTCTGCTTCCATCTTTTCTGGATTGGTAACAAAATACGGAGATAAATACCCTCGGTCAAATTGCATTCCTTCCACAACGTCAACATACGTATCCGTTCCTTTCGCTTCTTCAACAGTAATTACACCTTCTTTACCCACTTTTGCGAAAGCGTTAGCAATTAATTCGCCAATTACTTCGTCATTATTGGCAGAAATAGATGCAATTTGTTTTATTTTTTCAGAATCACTTCCCACTACTTTGGCTTGTTTAGCCAAGTCAGCAACAATAGCTTCTACCGCTTTATCAATTCCACGTTTCAAGTCCATTGGGTTAGCACCCGCAGCTACGTTTTTCAAACCTTCTTTTACGATGGCTTGTGCCAAAACGGTTGCCGTTGTAGTTCCATCACCTGCTAAGTCGTTAGTTTTTGATGCTACTTCTTTTACCATTTGCGCACCCATATTTTCTAATGGGTCTTTTAATTCTATTTCTTTAGCCACGGTAACACCGTCTTTAGTAACGGTTGGTCCACCGAAAGATTTTCCAATAATTACGTTACGACCTTTTGGTCCTAAAGTTACTTTTACTGCATTTGCCAATGCATCAACACCACGTTTTAATCCATCACGTGCTTCAATATCAAATTTTATATCTTTTGCCATTTTTTTTATGCTTTATGCAGCAAGCTGTAAGCTATAAGCTTTTTCGTTACTGCTGTATTAATATTTGTTTTAATTTGTAAATTTTACTTTTTATTATGTTTATTTCCTTTTCTAAGGTTTCAAATATTTCGTTATCAATATATTTTAGATCTTTAGAAAGAATTAATAAATATTCTGTTTCTGTAGCTGAACCTAGTGCAATATTTAGAAATTGATTGAATTCTTTATCAGAAGTTCTTCCACAACCTTCACTAATGTTAGTTGGAATTGAGGCGCAAGCTCTTCTAATTTGACTTGTTAATCCATACACTTCTTCTCTTGGGAAACTTGAAGTGTTTGTATAAAGTTTTAAAGTAAAAGCGTGGCTTAACTGCCAAATTTCATATTTCTTAAAATCTCTCATCGCTTAAAGCTAATTGCCTATTGCTTAAAGCTATATAATTGCAAGAATATCGTCCTCACGCATAATCAAATAATCTTTTCCTTCTAATTTTAATTCGGTTCCAGCGTATTTTCCGTACAGTACACTGTCTCCAATTTTCACGGTCATTTCGTGGTCTTTAGTTCCGTTTCCAACGGCAACTACAGTTCCTTTTTGTGGTTTCTCTTTAGCGGTATCTGGAATAAAAATACCAGAAGCAGTTTGTGTTTCAGCAGCTACAGGTTCAATAAGAACGCGGTCTGATAGCGGTTTAATGTGTAATGCCATAGTATTATAATTTATGTGTTTATAATTTAATTAATTTCAAAAGCTATTTCAGAAATTATGCCAAGTCAATAAAACTGACACTTCGGTATAAAAAAAATGCCAACACTGTCATGCTGGCATTTTGATAAATTAGGTAAATTATTATTTTTTTGGTACTTCAGCAGGTGCACTTGATGGCTTAGCTGGAGTAGGAGTTGAAGCTGCTGGTGTAGCAGGTTTAACTGGAGCAGGAGTTGCAACATCATTGGTATCAATGATTTTAGACTCTGAATTTCCACTATTAAAACTCAAACTTGACAATAAGATTAAAACAACCAAAGCAGTTGCTAAAGTCCAGGTGCTTTTATCTAAAAAGTCAGTGGTTTTTTGAACTCCACCCATTTGAGTTGAACCTCCTAACGAAGAGGATAATCCTCCACCTTTAGGGTTTTGCACCATAATTACTATAATTAGTAAAAAACAAACTATTGCTATTAAAACTAAAAAAATTGAAAACATACTATTGATTATTAATTGTTATTTTGTTGTAAAATTTTAATATCCGAAATTCGGTCTGCAAAGAAACTAAATTTTTCTGGATATTTCAAAATTAATATTTCATAAGCTTGAATTGCTTTGCTATATTTTTTTTGTTCCAAATATACTTTAGCCAAAGTCTCGGTCATTAAAAAGGAATTCTCCACACTGTTTTGTTCAGAAACAATTGGAATAACAGTATCTGATTTAATAGGTGTAATCTTCGGATTGGTTTCAATGAAGCGATCGATGATGGCTAATTTTTTGTTTTTCTCTTCTTCTAAAATAGAAGTATGTATTGATTTTATTGCTGGGTTCTCTCTTTTAATAGGTTTGAAACTCGATAACTGTAACCATTCTTGAAACGAATGTTTTTCTTCTTTAGCAAAATCTAAAGGTTTTCCTATGGCTAGTTTTTCTTCAATTATAGCGTCGTCAATAGGAATAACTGGTTGTTTGGTTTCTTGATTTTCGCCCGACGTTGCCTCTTTTATTGTAGTGAGAATCGATTGTTCGAGTTTAGAGATCTGAGGTTCTTCTGCTTTTTTGTTGAAAACAACTTCACTTTCATTGACGTTGATGTTGTTGATATTGGCTATTTTTTCATCAAAAAGTGCTTTTTGTACGGTAGAAAAATGTTTAGAAGTAATAAAATCAAACAAAACACTTCGGTCTGTGGTATGTGCTGCAGTTACTTTTAGTGCATAATTGTATTTGAAGCTGTCTTGATTGTATAAATTCTTCAACCGCAACGCCCGAGCACTTTGAAAATAAGGAAAGTCATCCACGATTTTATCCAAAAGCAAACTGTGTTTGTCGTTGACAGCATTCGGTTTGTTTAATAAATAAGTATAATCGTTAGCGTTCATTTTAATTTAAAGTTGTCGTTTTTGAGTGATTTACTATTTAAGTATTGTACATAAAATAATGTCTTGTTTGTTTCTAATGCAATTGCTATGATTACTATTGACTATACAATATACAATACGACATTATACAATTCTCATGACTTATATTACCATTTAGCCAATGATTCATTAAAAACATCTTGAGTGATCCGTTCAAAAATCACATCGAGTGCTTCGGTTAATTTTGCCCCAACCAATTGCACATCACCTGCATAATCATAGAAAAAACTAAATGATTTTTCAAAATCATCGGCTTCTTTGTTTTTATTAGAAAAACGTACTTTTACGGTAATGGTCAATCTATTTTGCGCGGCTCTTTGATCGGCTGTTGCTGTCATTGGACTGATTCTATAATCAGTAATTTCGCCTTCATAAACCAAATCACCACTGGTGTTAGTTAAGTTGAGATTGGTTTGATTCTGAATTAGATTTTGTAAGCGTTGGGTAAACGTGCGTTCAATTCCTGGCTGAATTAAAGGTGCATTATTCTGAAAATAATTGACTTGAACCGTTTTAGCATCAATCTTTCCAGTTCCAGTAAAATTGTAAATGGAGCAACTGCTGAAACCAAAAGTTAGCAATAGAACAAGTAGATAGAATTGGTATTTCATATTAGTGTTTAAAAGTCAAAGATATTCATTTTCAATAGACAATACTTCATTAAAGGTCAAATTGCTTTATTTTTCTGTATAGTGTTCTTTCAGAAATGCCCAATTCATCTGCAGCGGCTTTCCTTTTTCCTTTGTTTTTATCCAATGATTTTTTAATCATTTCTATTTCTTTTTGTTCCAACCGAAGTACTTCTTCCTCTTCAACCGTTTCTGCAAATAAATAATTGTCCTCGTTTTCTTCAAAATTGTTGGAGTTGCTTGGATTGGAAAAAACAGCGTTTCTTGGTTCTTCTTCAAAGTCAATCTCACTTTCTTCTTCCTTGGAACCGTATATTTTTTGAATCAAATTAGGATTGGTTTCTTGTACTTTCGATGCACCATTCTTCATTAATTCTAAAGTTAATTTCTTTAAATCATACAAATCACTTTTCATATCAAAAAGCACTTTGTACAAAATGTCTCTTTCCGTGCTAAAATCGCTTTCGGCTTTTTTATTCTTGATAACTGATGGCAAATTGCTGCCTTCTGTTGGAAGATACGACAACAAAGTGGCTGCCGTAATGTCTCTGTTGGTTTCTAAAACCGAAATTTGTTCGGCGACATTTCGCAGCTGCCGAATGTTACCACTCCAGCGGAACTTTTGCAACACCTGAACAGCTGATTCATCAAGCTTTAATGGAGGCATTTTATATTTATGAGCAAAATCAGATGCGAATTTCCGAAACAGCAAATGAATGTCATCTTTTCGGTCTCGAAGTGGAGGCAAGGTAATATCAACCGTGCTTAATCTATAATATAAGTCTTCTCTGAATTTTCCTTTTTCGATAGCGTCAAACAGGTTTACATTAGTTGCGGCTACAATTCGAACATTTGTTTTTTGCACTTGTGACGAACCTACTTTAATAAATTCGCCATTTTCTAACACCCGAAGCAATCGCACTTGTGTGGTTAAAGGCAATTCGCCTACTTCATCTAGGAAAATAGTACCGCCATTGGCCACTTCAAAATAACCTTCACGAGTTCCTGTTGCACCTGTAAAAGAACCTTTTTCATGTCCGAAAAGTTCACTGTCAATAGTGCCTTCTGGAATGGCACCACAGTTGACTGCAATATATTTTCCGTGTTTACGGTGGGAGAGTGTGTGTATTATTTTAGGAATGTTTTCTTTTCCTACACCACTTTCCCCTGCTACTAATACCGAAATGTCGGTTGGTGCCACTTGAATGGCTTTCTCAATGGCACGATTGAGTTTCGGGTCGTTCCCGATAATCTCGAATCGTTGTTTGATGCTTTGTACTGTTTCCATAGTATTTTATTTTGCCACAGATTAAAAAGATTTTCACAGATTTTTATTCTGTTAGAGAACATATCTTTTGTATTGTAGCGATTTAGTTTGAAAATTAACCATTAATCCAATTTCAGAATGAGCTAATTTTAAATAGTTTATAACTTGAGCAATATGGTCATTTGAAAATTCTTTGATCGCTTTCACTTCTAAAATGATATCATCATTCACAATAAAATCAGCATAAAAGCGATGAGGCAACACATGACCTTTATAATCAATTACAAATTCTTTTTCTCTCTCGACAGGAATATTATGTGCTCTAAATTCAATTTCTAACGCATCTTTATAAACAATTTCTAACAACCCTGGACCAAGAATTCGATGGACTTCCATACAAATTCCTATTATTTTATAGGTTTCCTCTTCTCTATATCCGTCCATTAGTACTCATTGTATTTTTTGCTACACAGTTAATACATTTAAAAAATTTCAAATAATCTGTGAAAATCTTTTAATCTGTGGCAAACAATTTTATTAATTCATTTCACCCCAACCCACCGCTTCTCCAATTAAGGTACCACTGGTGCAATTGGTTATTTTTACATTTACAAACTCCCCAATTTTATAATTTTCCTTTGGAAATACTACAACAATACTTTGCGAGTTTTTGCCTGACCAATCATTTTCGGACTTCTTTGATGCTTTTTCGATAAGTACTTCTACTGTTTTCCCAACGAATTCTTGTGTTCTTATTGCACTATGTTGGCGTTGTGTATCAACAATTTCTTGTAAACGTCTTAGTTTCGTTGCTGCAGGTACATCGTCTTCCATTTTGCGTCCTGCCAAAGTTCCTGGTCTTTCGGAATAGGAATACATATAACCAAAACTGTATTTTACATAATTCATCAAACTCAAAGTATCTTGATGATCGGCTTCGGTTTCGGTTGGAAAGCCAGCAATCAGATCCTGTGTTACAGAGCAATCCGGAATAATTTGATGTATTTTGTCAATCAACTGCATGTATTGTTCTCGAGTATGCAAACGGTTCATAGCCTCCAATATTCGATTGCTCCCTGATTGCACAGGCAGGTGAATGTGTTTGCAAATGTTAGGATATTTGGCAATCACATGCAAAACACTTTCGTGCATGTCCTGCGGATTGGAAGTCGAAAAACGGATTCTCATTTTTGGAAAACCCACAGCCACCATTTCTAATAATTGGTCAAAATCAACTGCGGTTGCTTTTTGCATTTCGGTTGCATTTTCAAAATCTTTCTTCAATCCACCGCCGTACCACAAATAACTGTCAACATTTTGCCCTAAAAGTGTAACCTCCTTATAATTTTTATCGCTCAACTCTTGAATCTCTTTCATGATACTTTGTGGTTCCCGACTCCGTTCTCTACCACGGGTAAAAGGTACTACGCAAAACGTACACATATTATCACAACCCCGAGTAATAGAAACAAAGGATGAAACCCCATTAGTATTCAATCGAACTGGTGAAATATCGCCATAAGTTTCGTCTTTGGACAAGATCACGTTGATAGCATCTCGACCGTCTTCTACTTCGGCTAATAAATTAGGTAAATCTTTGTAAGCATCAGGCCCTACAACAAGGTCAACAATCTTTTCTTCTTCTAGAAACTGACTTTTCAAGCGTTCAGCCATACAACCAAGAACGCCTACTTTCATTTTAGGGTTAATCCGTTTTACAGCATTATATTTTTCTAATCGTTTACGAACGGTTTGTTCTGCTTTATCTCGAATGGAGCAGGTGTTGACTAAAACCAAATCGGCTTCTTCTAGAATTTGTGTAGTGTTATATCCTTGATTCGTTAATATAGAAGCTACAATCTCGCTGTCAGAAAAGTTCATGGCGCAACCGTAGCTTTCAATATATAGTTTTTTGGTGTTTTCTGGTTTGAATTCCAAAACCAAAGCTTCTCCTTGTTTATTCTCATCAATTTGCTTTTCCATTCTTCTTCCTTTGTTGGTTTTTATCCAACACAAAGATAATGCAATTTGCGTAAATATGACAAGTTGTCAGATGAATTTATTGGTGATCACTTTTCGAAATAAATTTGAAGATTAAATTTAATATAAAACAATAAAAATCAAATCTAACTACAAAAGAGCTTAACTTGCTGTCATATTATTTCGTTGATGAACAAGTAGTTTGATTAACAGTAGTTATCGTCACTTTCACTGATATTTTGAATTAATAAATCTGTTAAATCGTCTTGCAATTGTACAGTTCCATAGCAATTGTTCTAGTGCAGTGACTAAGAAGATATTGTACTAATTATTTTTAAAATATATTTATTGCACAAAAGCCTCCTAATTTGGGAGGCTTTGTAATTTTAAATTAAACTAAAGTTAGTAATCGGTTGCCGTCGGGCAATACGTTGAGGTGAATAATCGAATGTTGTTGTGGGAGTAGGTTTTCTATTTTCTCAGCCCATTCAATAAAACAATAGTTGCCCGAATGTAAATATTCATCAATCCCCATATCCAAGGCTTCTATTTCGTTTTTAATGCGATAGACATCAAAATGATAGAGCAGCTGTCCATTAGCAGTTTCATATTCATTGACCAATGAAAAAGTGGGACTGCTTGTTGTGTTTGCTACTCCTAGTGCTTTGGATAACGCTTTTATAAACGTGGTTTTACCAGCACCCATTTCGCCATTAAAAAGAATTACTTTTTCCAGATTTTGTGCTAGGAGTTCGTTTGCAACATTATTTATTTCTTCTAATGAAAAGGTAAATTCCATTGATTGTTAAATTTAGTGAAGTGTTTATCTTGGATTAAATATCAAAAAAGGTACTATCATTTCTTCTAATGAAATACCGCCGTGTTGGTAGGTATTTTTATAATAACTCACATAATGATTGAAGTTGTTGACATAAGCCAAAAACAAATCATTTTTTGCAAATATATAAGAACTGCTCATGTTGATGGTAGGCAGTCCAATATTTTTAGGTTCTTTAACGGCATACACATCTTTACTTTCATAAGACAAACTTCGCCCTGTTTTATATCGTAAATTGGAACTGGCATTTTTGTCACCAATTACTTTTGAAGGGTTTTTCACATTAATTGTTCCGTGGTCGGTGGTAATAATGAGTTTGAATCCTAATTTTTGAGCTTGTTGAATGATTTCCAGTAGGGGAGAGTTTTTAAACCAACTTAAGGTCAATGAGCGATAGGCTTTGTCATCTGAAGCCAATTCTTTAACGACATCCATTTCGGTTTTGGCGTGAGAAAGCATGTCAACAAAATTGTACACAATGGTAACCAAATCGTTATTTTTGAATGCTTTAAAATTATCCACTAATTTTTTTCCTCCCGCTAAATTGGTGATTTTAAAATAATCTTGTTTGATGTTAAGCCCCAATCGTTTCAAATGGGCAGTAAGAAATTCGGCTTCATAAAGGTTTTTCCCGCCTTCTTCTACATCGTTTTTCCAATATTGAGGAAATTGTTTTTCCATTTCAAGAGGGGTTAACCCAGAGAAAATGGCATTTCTTGCATATTGAGTTGCCGTTGGTAAAATGGCATAATAAGGCACTTCTTTTTCCAATTTGTAATGATTGTTGACCACACTTTCAAATACTTTCCATTGGTCGTACCGCAAATTATCAATCACTACAAACAAAACTGGTTTGTCCTTTTTTACAATTTCAGGGACAACCAATTCTCTAAATAAGGTATGCGATTGTAACGGCTTATCCGCTTTTGAGGCAAACCAACTTTCGTAATTGCGTTCAATAAATTTACCAAAAAGAGAATTGGCTTCTACTTTTTGAGATTCTAAAATCGAAACCATTCCTTGGTCATCTATGTTTTCGAGTTCAATTTCCCAATACACTAATTTTTTATAGAGTTCAATCCAATCTTCAAAGCTGTTCACCGAGCCCAGTTCCATCCCAATTTTACGAAACTCTTTTTGATAATCCAAAGTAGTTTTCTCTGAAATCAATCTCGAGTGGTCCAAATTTTTCTTTAAACTTAGCAGAATTTGATTTGGATTTACCGGTTTAATTAAATAATCGGCTATTTTAGAACCAATGGCTTCTTCCATGATATATTCTTCTTCGCTTTTTGTAATCATGATTACAGGCGTAGCTAATTTCTTCTCTTTGATCTCTTGCAATGTCTCTAAACCGCTCATTCCAGGCATGTTTTCGTCTAGAAAAACAATATCAAAATTGCCTTCGTCAAAGATGTCTACAGCATCACGACCGTTATTACACGTGGTCACATGATAACCTTTTTTCTCTAAAAATAAGATGTGTGGTTTTAGCAAATCTATTTCGTCATCAACCCAAAGAATTTTAATTTGGCTCATATTGCTGTAGTTTTAGCATTGTTATTTAAAAGGGCAATTTACTACATATTGAACGATGTCTTCTTAAAATTATTGTAAAAATTATTGCAATTTTCAATTTGTATTTTCATTTTATATACCTTTAAAAATTATTACACCTTTACAAAAATGAAGTCAATTATTATATTTTTATCAATTTTCTTGTTTGAAGCCGAAGTTCAGGCACAATTTGATGTCAATAAGCCATTAAAGTTATCGGAGCCAATTCAGCCTAATTCACCCTCCTTGCCTGTACAAAAGCAATTTACTTTTGAGACCCCCAAATTATATTCTCCTAAATTTCCAGACCTAAATGCGCCAAAGCCCAGAAGTGTTGATCTTGTTCAGAAAAATGATTTTGTAAATCCAAATGACTTGCGAACTAAAAAGTTGAATGCACCCGAAGGCGAATTGCAACCCGATATTAAAAGCGAACATTTTCTTGGGGATTTTAGAAACAATGGTAAATTTGTTAAATTTATTTGTCGCGATTTTGGCGAAGTCGATGGCGATAGAGTAAGTGTTTATTTGAACGATGTGCTTATCGAATCCGATATCTATTTGGAAGGCGAATTTAAATCCATCACCATAAATCTACTTAATGGTTTTAATAAGATTGATTTTCAAGCTTTAAATCAAGGCACTTCTGGACCTAATACTGCCGAATTTAGAATGTTTGACGACCAAGGGACTTTGATATCTTCCAATCAATGGAATCTTACGACAGGCACTAAAGCCACCATTATTGTGACCAAAGAATAATTGTAAAGCCACTACTTTAAACGTGCACACATGAATAAAATCACAACACTTTTTAATATACAATATCCAATAGTCCAAGGCGGAATGATTTGGAACAGCGGTTACAAACTGGCGAGTGCAGTAAGTAATGCAGGTGGATTAGGACTCATTGGTGCCGGTTCAATGTATCCTGACGTATTGCGCGAGCACATTCAAAAATGCAAAAAAGCCACTGACAAACCTTTCGGTGTCAATCTTCCAATGTTGTATCCGAATGCTGAAGAAATTATCCAAATTATTGTTGAAGAAGGCGTGAAGATTGTGTTTACATCGGCTGGAAATCCAAAAACATGGACTTCTTTTTTGAAAGAAAAAGGAATTACAGTGGTTCATGTGGTGAGCAGTTCTAAATTTGCTTTGAAAGCACAAGAAGCAGGCGTAGATGCTGTAGTTGCCGAAGGTTTTGAAGCAGGCGGACACAACGGTCGCGAAGAAACCACCACGCTAACTTTGATTCCGATGGTGAAAGGAAAAATCAAAATTCCTTTAATTGCTGCTGGTGGTATTGCCACAGGAAGAGGCATGTTGGCCGCAATGGTTTTAGGTGCAGATGGGGTTCAAATGGGAAGCCGATTTGTAGCTTCTGTCGAATCGTCAGCACATATCGATTTTAAAAATACGGTAATTGCCACCGGTGAAGGTGACACCCAATTGACTTTAAAAGAATTGGCACCGGTTCGGTTGATAAAAAACAAATTTTTCAATGACTTGCAAGAAGCTTATGCGCAATGTCCCTCGAAAGAAGATTTAGAAAAACTTTTGGGAAAACGCCGAGCCAAACGCGGTATGTTTGAAGGCGATTTGGTAGAAGGCGAACTCGAAATAGGTCAAATAGCAGGTTTAATTCACGAAATCCAACCCGTAGCCACAATTATCAAAAACATCATTGCCGAATTTAAAACGGCACAATCAGAAATACACACGTTATGAAAAAATTTATTTTAGGAATTGCCTTAGCAATGAATGTTAGTCTTCATGCCCAACAACGCCCAAAACTAGTAGTTGGAATTGTAGTCGATCAAATGAAGATGGAATATTTATATCGTTTTTCTAACGACTTTTCTCCAAATGGTTTCAAACGCTTGATGAACAAAGGCTTTGTATTTCACAACGCCCATTTTAATTACATGCCTACTTATACAGCGCCGGGACACGCTTCTATTTATACGGGAACAACACCTTCAATCAACGGAATTGTAGGTAACGATTGGTACAGCCGAAAGTTAGGAAAAGAGGTGTATTGTACAGATGATGCGTCTGTAAAAACCGTAGGTGACGGAACCGATAAGGAAGGCGCTATGTCTCCAAAAAACCTGCAAACCACCACCATCACTGATGAATTGCGATTAGGTACCAATTTCAAAGGCAAAGTAATCGGAATGAGTCTCAAAGACCGTGGTGCCATATTACCAGCAGGACATTTTGCCAATTGGGCTTTTTGGTATAGTAAGACAGGCGCGTTCATTTCGAGTTCGTTCTATGGCGAAAAATTACCCGATTGGGTTACTGAATTCAACAAACAAAAAAACTATATGACCTACATTAACAAAGGGTGGTCTTTGTTGAAACCCGAAGCCACTTATGACGAAAGTTGGGCAGACGACAATCCGTATGAAGGCAAATTATACAACAGTCCAAAGCCGGTATTTCCTTACAATTTAAAAGAGATGTACGATAAAAACGATGCGGGAATTATGAGGTCTACACCTTTTGGAAATAATTTATTAGCCGATTTTGCCAAAAAAGCCATCGAAAAGGAAGCATTAGGCAAAGACGAAATCACAGATTTTCTTACCGTAAGTTTTTCCTCTACCGATTATGTGGGGCACATTCTAGGCCCACGTTCAATGGAATTGCAAGACACCTATTTGCGTTTAGACGAAACCATTGCCGACTTATTGAACTATTTAGATACCACGGTAGGTAAAGACAATTATTTGCTTTTCTTAACCGCTGACCACGCTTGTGCCGAAAACGCTAATTTTTTGAAAGACCAAAAATATGCGGTTAAAAACATGGATACCAAAGAAATAATCAAAGCGCTAAAAACCTTTTCAGTAGCCACTTTCGGAGACGATTTAGTAACCAATTATTCCAATTTCAATCTTTATTTTAACAAAGAAATCATCAAAACCAAAGGCTTCGATTTAGCCAAAGTAAAACAAGCCTTCAAAGACTATTTGATGACACAAGAACAAGTAAAACGGGTCTATACGGAAGAAGAAATTTTGGCAGCAACAGGAAACGACTATTTTCTAAACTTTATTGCTAAAGGATATGATGCCACCCAAAACGGCGATATGGTGGTGCTCGATAAACCGGGCTATATCCAATATGGTTCAACTGGTTCCTCACATGGAACTCCTTATAATTATGACACCCATGCGCCTTTACTTTTTTATGGTTGGAAAATAAAAAGTGGCGAAAGTTTCAACAAAGTTAAAATTACCGAAATAGCACCCACACTAGCACAAAAACTAAAAATAGAAATGCCCAACGGCTCCGAAAGCGAAGTGTTGAGTGAGATTTTGGAGTGAAAGAGGGTGAGGTAAATGATTGAGAGATAAGTTTAATGATTTTAATTTTAAAAAAACTAAGCATATTTTTCCAGTATAAAACTGTAAAGTTGATTCTATTTTAAAAAATATAAACTCTGATGTTTTATATTTAATAATCAGCGAATATCAGTTCAATCTGTTTCATCCGTGTCCCATTTATAGCAGTTGCAAAACCCAACAAAGCAATGTCTCAATCCAACAAGCCTTCCGCCAAAACCAACAAAGCGTTGGCTCAACCCAATAAAAACAACACTTTAAACAAAAAAATGGATTTATTCAGCAACGAAACCGAACACACCAAAAACCTATTGCCCCAAGACGGTATCGTAAATTATTACGGAAAACAATTCGACACCAAAAAGGCAAATCAGTATTACGAAAGTCTATTAAAAACGATAGAATGGAAAAATGATCAAGCTCTAATTTTCGGTAAGCTCATTATAACGAAACGAGAGGTTGCTTGGTATGGCGACAATGATTATGAATATACCTATTCCAATACCACAAAACGAGCTTTGCCTTGGACAGCAGAATTGTTAACACTAAAAGCATTAGTTGAAGAAATAACTGCCGAAAAATACAATTCCTGTTTGCTAAACCTTTACCACAACGGCACTGAAGGTATGGCATGGCATAGTGATGCAGAAAAAGATTTAAAAAAGAATGGTGCAATAGCTTCCTTGAGTTTTGGTGCAGTACGCAAATTTGCATTCAAACATAAAACAACTAATCAAATCGTGTCAATGATTCTAGAAAACGGTAGTTTGTTAGTAATGAGAGGAACAACACAAACCCATTGGTTACATCGATTGCCACCTTCAAAACGCATTACAACTCCAAGAATCAATCTTACCTTTCGATTTATTGAAATTAAAAACGATTCATTTTAATACAAGTAATATTTTTCTAATAAAAATGAAAGATTGATAAAAAGCATAAAGAACGCTTATAGAACTATATATGAAAATCGCTTAAATGAAATTATTTTTAAACACTACAACGTTTTCGTAATTAAATTTAAGTTCGTTTTTGTGAAATGTATGGAAATTTTTATAAATTTATCAAGTAAATTAAATTTTACGTTACTATTTTCAGCAAACCATAAATTTTATTTTATGAAAAACCACAACTTTCAAATCTTTTTAGTAGCCTTGATGTCTGGCTTTTATTCGTGTAATTCAAATGATGCAATTGAACAAGCTGCTAAGCCAGATACAAGCGTTTATAACAAAGTAGTGAATGTAACACATCACGATGGACGCCCTTTTAATAATGGAATTTCATCAAATTTAACTGGAAAATACGTTGCAAATCCAGGAGGAGGTGTAATGATGCAAGCATTTTATTGGGATGTGCCAGCTGGAGGAAATTGGTGGAATACTTTAAGTACTAAAGTAACTGATTGGGGTAATGCAGGTATTGGGGCTATATGGCTGCCACCTGTTTCAAAAGCTCAAAATGGACCATTTTCAATGGGATATGATCCTACAGATTATTTTGATTTTGGGAATTTTAATCAAAATGGAACTATAGAAACCCGATTTGGTTCAAGATTAGAATTAGAAAGTTTAATAACTAAAGCCCATACAGAAAACATTCAAGTATTTGTAGACATGGTTTTGAATCATAACAGTGGTGGGCAATTAGAAAATAATCCTTTTACTGGCACACAAACTTGGACTAATTTTAATGGTATTGCCTCAGGAAAATTCAAACGAACAAGTGCTGATTTTTATAAAAATGGATACGGTAATAACGATGAAGGCACATTTGCAGGATATCCAGATTTATGTCACGCATCACCAAATGTACAAAGTTGGCTTTGGCAAAGAACAGATGGTGTTGGAAAATATTATAAAAATACTATGAAATTTGACGGTTGGCGATTTGATTATGTAAAAGGTTTTGGCCCATGGGTAATTAAACAATGGAATGCAAATGTTGGGGGATTTTCTGTTGGTGAATATTGGGATGCTAATGTTAATACTTTAGATTGGTGGTCTACTAATGCCAACAGTTCGGTTTTTGATTTTGCTTGCTATTATAAAATGAAAGATGCATTTGATGGAAATAATCTGAATGTTTTAAATGACGATATGATGTGGAAACGTAATCCATTTAAAGCAGTTACTTTTGTTTCAAATCATGATACTAATATAATATGGAACAAACAATTAGCATATGCCTATATTTTAACTCACGAAGGATATCCAACTATTTTTTATCGAGATTATGAAGAATGGCTAGATAAAACAAAACTAAATAATCTTATTTGGATTCATAATAATAAAGCTACCGGAACCACTTCAATTCTGTATACTGATAATGACGAATACATAGGCAGACGAAATGGATATAATGGAAACCCGGGATTAATAGTTTATATCAATAATTCTTCTAGTTGGTTAGAGAGATGGATTCCTACCAATTGGGCTAATTCTACTATAAAAGATTTTACAGGAGGGTCAAATTGGTACCCAACAACTCAAGGAGACAAATGGGTGAAAATTCAATGTCCACCTAATAGTTATACGGTTTGGTCGTTAAATATTTAACTAAAGAACTACAATAAAAAAGCGGTGCAAAATTTAATTTTGCACCGCTTTTTTGTTAAAAATTCCTTTTTGGTTATGAAGTATGATATCCAAATATTTGAAAAATTACCTATTCCAAATTTCCCAAGCTTTTTCTGCTTGAAAGTGAAGCATCCTTAGTCCATTTTCAGTTACAGCGCCATTTTCTCGCGCTTTTTTTAGAAAAAGTGTTTCCGTAGGATTGTAAATTAAATCAAAAGCAAGGTGTTGAGGGCTGAAATTTTCGTAAGGAATTATTGGGCAAACATCAGTATTAGGAATCGTTCCCAATGGAGTACAGTTGATGATTATTTGATGCTCTTCAAAAATAGTAGCGTCAATCGAACTGTAGTCTATTGCCTTTTTTGAAGCCACTCGGGAAACAAAAGTAAACGGAATTTCTAGTTTTTTCAAAGCAAATGCAACTCCTTTTGAAGCGCCTCCTGTGCCGAGAATCAATGCTTTTTTGTGATGACTTTGCAATAGTGGTTTTAAAGCTTTCATAAAACCAAAATAGTCCGTATTATAACCTTTCAATTTGCCTTTTGCAGAAAATTTTATTACATTGACAGCGCCAATTTCTGCACTGATATTGGATAATTGATCTAAATACGGTAGGATAATTTCTTTGTAAGGAATGGTAACGTTTAATCCTTTTAAATCTTGGTTTTCTTCTAGAATTTTTTTTAATTCTAAGATGTTTTGAATGTCAAAATTATAGTAATTGCAATGGGTTAAATTCTCTTTCAAAAATTTATCAGTAAAATAGCCTTTTGAAAAGGAGTAGGCTATGTTTTTGCCAAGTAGCCCAAATTTCTTTTCAGAAAGTTCCATTTTATTTATTCTGTTTATCGATAGCGTTTTGAACCATTTTTCGTTCCCAAATTACAGGAAATAACTCTTGGAGTATCGTATGTTTTTTAAAATTCAATCGTAATCCGTTACTTAAGTGGAATTTCGCTTTTTTATCATCAGAAAGCATAAAATATAGGCCCGCCATACGATATTCAACTTCATATTCTTCTGGAAAATATTCGGAGGCTTGCAGCAAAGTGTGAACAGCAGTTTCAAACTCGCCTAAAAACTGTAAAATATCTACCCAAAATAACCAAGTATCTAGCTGGTAATCACCAAACTCAACAGCTTTTCGGTAGCCAAATTCAGCTTCTTCAAAAAAGTTCATTTGTTTATTAATGTTAGCAAAACGCTTCCAATACAGTCTATTTTGATTGTCAATACTCAACGCTTTGTTTACAAAATGTAACGCTTTAGTATAGTTTTTTTGGCGAACATAAAAATCAGTGATGGCAATCCAACCTTTGTCTAATAAAGGGTCTTCATGAACCGTTCTATTGAAAAATTGCAAGGCTAAAGCTTTGTTTCCTAATTTTTCATGACATTTACCTATACGTAATAAAGCATATGAAGTAGGTTCGTCGAGTTCCAGTGTTTGATTATAATTTTCAATGGCAGCTTCATATTGTTTGAGTCGTTCGTGGGCTTTCGCTTTTTCCATAAAAGCGCCTAAAAATTCTTCATCAATTAGCGTAGCATAATCAAAGGCACGAATGGCCTCTTCATAATTTTTTAATCCGTAGTGCAATCTTCCGAGTTGGTGCCAACCTATTTCGCTATACGGATTTTTGTCAATATATTGATTTAAATAAAGAATAGCTTCTTTATTTTGATCTAGAAATTCATAACAATAAACTACATTATAAAGTGAGGCTTGATCTTCGCTATCTTCTTCCAAGCATTTTATGAAATTTTCTTTTGCCAATTCGAGGTTATCCATAAAAAGATATTCCATGCCAATTAAATTATAGACATCGGCATAATCTTCGGTGTAAAGCAAAGCAGTTTTAAGCAATTCTACCGCTTTCTCGTGATTGTCTCTTTTGGAATAGATATTCGCTTTTTGAATATAAATTTCTTCATTATGAGGTTCGATTGCATATAACTCATTCAGCATTTTCTCAGCTGCTTCCAATTTATCATCAAAAACCATCATCTCCACTTGAACTAATTTTAGCCCAGTAGATTTAGGATGTTGTTCCAAGGCCAATTTTAATGCTTTTTTAGCAAGATTCGCTTTGCCCATATCAAGATAATGAAGGATAATTTCTTCAAATTCTTCAGAGTCAAAAAAGAGCACTTTGTTGGTTTTCAACATGGACTCAAATTTGGATAAGGACAAGTTGTAGTCGTCTTCTTCGTCGCTTAATTGCATGTTTTTTGTATAGGGATTAACTTAAATAAAAGTAAGCATTATCTAATTTGTAATAGAGAAATTTGATTTTGTTTTGAACAATTTAATTAACAAAATAATGGTCTCTTTGCACTTCATCCATGACTTTTAAAATTATGGCACATCCTTCTTTAATTTCGTCTTCTGAAATGGTTAATGGAGGAGTAATTCTAATGGCTTTACCTTCAAAAAGTAACCAAAAAAGAATCAATCCTCTATCTTGACAACGCAAAATGATCTGATTTGTTATTTCGGCATCAGTTGTCATGACCGCAAGCATCAAACCTTTTCCTCTTACTTCTTCTATCAAAGGATGTACCAAAAGGGATCGAAATATTTTTTCTTTTGCTAAAGATTGAGTAGCGTAGTCTTTTTCTAAAACATCTTGCAAAGTTGCAAAACAAGCAGCTGCAATTACGGGATGACCACCAAAGGTAGTAATGTGTCCTAGTTTTGGGTTGTGCGACAATAAATCCAAGTGTTTTTCATTTGCAATAAAACCGCCAACAGGCATACCACCCGCCATTCCTTTGCCAATAATCACGACATCGGGAACAACATTATAGTTTTCAAAGCCAAAAAGTTTACCTGTTCTGCCAAAGCCAGGCTGTATTTCATCAATAATCATCATTGCGCCAACCGCTTCACAACGTTTTTTTACTTTGGCTAAAAAGTCATTTTGTGGTTGGATAAAACCAGCACCGCCTTGAATACTTTCTAAAATAATGCCTGCCGTTTTTGTTGTTATTTTTTGAATATCGTCTTCATTATTAAAAGTAATAAAATCGACATCTGGAATTAATGGTCGGAATGCTTGCTTGCGTTCCTCAAATCCCATAACGCTCATAGCACCCATAGTATTGCCATGATAGGCATGATGACAAGAAATCAATTGACTTCTGCCTGTTACTCTGCGAACCAATTTCAAAGCCCCTTCGCAAGCTTCTGTTCCGGAATTGACAAGATAAACTTTATTTAAAGTGGGCGGTAGGTTTTCAACCAATAACTTGCAATATTGTACCGCGGGACTTTGCGAATATTCGCCATAAACCATCACGTGGGAGTATTTATCCAATTGGTTTTTGATGGCATCATTTACTCTTTTATTTTGATGACCAAGCGAACAAGCTGAAACACCAGCAACAAAATCTAAATATTTTTTATTGTCAGTGTCATAAATATAAGAACCTAAAGCATGTGAAACCTCCATTCCTAAAGGATAGGGAGAAGTTTGAGCTTGATATTTCAGGAAATCTGGATTCAATTTAATGAGGTTTTAATTTTTTATAGCGCATTGTAGAAGTAAAATTACAAAAAATAGAAGCAAGTAAAATAATTTTATTTGTTCAACAAATGCTTCAATTACTAATTATTCATTCGGCTCAATATGAATTAGCACATGGCCTAATTCTGGCAACTCTTGTCGTAAACTATCTTTTAGATTATGTGCCAAAACGTGTCCTTCTTTTACACTAATTGTAGCGTCAACAATGGCGTGCAAATCTACATGGTATTTCATTCCGGCTTTACGAATAAAACATTTTTCAGTACCAACAATACCTTCAACTTCAAGCGCTACTTTTCTGATAGCAACAACCAAATCATCATACAAATGTTCATCCATGATTTCACCCAAAGCGGGTCTGAAAATGAGATAGCTATTGTATAAAATAAATCCTGATGCGAAAAGCGCTGCCCAATCATCCGCAGATTCGTACCCTTTGCCCATAAATAAAGCAGTAGAAATACCAATAAATGCTGCAACAGAAGTTATAGCATCGCTACGATGGTGCCAAGCATCAGCCTTTAATGACGAGCTATTGGTTTCTATACTCCTTTTCATTACCAAACGAAACGAAAATTCTTTCCAAAATATAATAGCACCTAAAATATAAAGCGTCCATGATTTAGGTAAATTATGAGGTATTTGAATATTTACAATACTTTCATGTGCAATAATAACTGCTGATGCAATTAAAAAACCAACCACCAAAAAAGTAATTAAAGGCTCGGCGCGTCCATGACCATAAGGATGATTGTCGTCAGCGGGTTTATTGGAATATTTAATTCCAAATAAAACTAAAATCGACGCAAAAATATCGGTTGTTGACTCAATAGCATCGGCTATCAAAGCATAAGAATTACCAAAAATACCCGCTAATCCTTTTATTAAAGCTAATGAAGCATTACTGATTATGCTAAAATAAGTTGCTTTTACAGCCGTTTGTTCGTTTGTCATTTAAAAGGCAAATAATCTATCAGACATAGAAATAGTAATTTTGAAAGTCAACTTAATGAATTTGAAAAAAAGACCTAAATGATTTTTGACAATACTTAGGTTTTAATTCTTGTTGCTAAACTCGAACAATGTTGGCTCCAATAGCTCTTAATCGTTCGTCAATGCGTTCATAACCGCGGTCTATTTGCTCAATGTTTTGAATGGTACTTGTTCCTTTAGCTGAAAGTGCTGCAATCAATAATGAAATTCCTGCACGAATATCAGGTGATGACATCGTAGTCGCTTTAAGTTGTGATTTAAAATCGTGTCCCATAACAACCGCTCTGTGCGGATCGCATAACATGATTTTAGCACCCATATCAATCAATTTATCTACAAAAAACAATCGGCTTTCAAACATTTTTTGATGAATTAGTACATCACCTTTTGCTTGAGTTGCAACTACCAAAACAATACTCAACAAGTCTGGAGTAAATCCTGGCCATGGTGCATCGGAAATCGTTAAAATCGAACCATCAATATCGGTTTTAATTTCATATCCTTTGTCGTGAGCAGGAATATAAATGTCATCGCCTCGGCGTTCTAGCGTAATTCCTAATTTTCTAAAAGTATTTGGAATAACTCCAAGATTTTCCCAGCTTACATTTTTTATTGTAATTTCGCTTCGAGTCATGGCTGCTAAACCAATCCATGAGCCTATTTCGATCATATCTGGAAGAATACGATGCTCGCAACCGCCCAATTTTTCAACACCTTCTATAGTCAAAAGATTCGAGCCAACTCCTGAAATATTTGCACCCATGCTATTCAACATTTTGCACAATTGTTGCAAATAAGGTTCGCAAGCGGCATTGTAAACAGTAGTTTTTCCTTTGGCTAATACTGCCGCCATTACTATGTTTGCTGTTCCTGTAACCGATGCTTCGTCCAACAACATATCGGCACCAATTAAGCCTTCGTTGGCTTCTACACCATAAAAATGATCTTCACGGTTGTAGCGGAATTTAGCACCAAGATTGATAAATCCCTCAAAATGGGTATCCAATCTTCTACGACCAATTTTATCGCCACCTGGTTTCGGAATATATCCTTTTCCAAAGCGCGCCAAAAGTGGTCCAACAATCATTATAGAACCTCGTAGTGAACCGCCTTCTTTTTTGAATGCTTCGGTTTCGAGATAGCCAACATTTACATCATCGGCTTGAAAAGTAACAGAACTCGGTCCGTTTTTTTGGATTTTAACACCCAAATTCCCCAATAAAGTTATTAGTTTGTTAACATCAATAATGTCTGGAATATTGTTTATTGTTACTTTTTCAGGAGTTAAAAGCACAGCACATAAAATTTGTAGTGCTTCATTTTTTGCTCCTTGAGGTGTGATTTCGCCTTTTAGACGAATACCGCCTTCTATTTTAAATGTACCCATAATTTTTTAGGATTTAGGAAGTAGAGAGTAGGTTGAAGGTTTTATTAAATAACATTACTTAAAACCTATTTTCCTCCAGACTAATATCTTACTGAATTGATTTTCTATTTTGATTTTTGTTCATGGGATTATTTGTTTTCCCATTTTTAGTTATTTTTGGTTTTATAATTGCTGTAGTCGCTGATATTTTATTTGATACCCGTTTGTTGGTTCGCATTAAATCGTTTGTTGTCAACAATTCTTCTGTACTTTGTGTAAGATTAATTTTACCTGCAGACAACTCTAATAAATGTTCAAAGATTACATCGTCTTTTACGGTGTCTTTGTTCCAACTTAAATAGGATTTTTTCATATGATTGGCAATTACTTTTACCAATGCATTCTTCATTTCACTTTCTTCCCATTTGTTGGCAACATCAATCATGTATTTTATATTATTACCATAAAATCGATATTTTGGAAAATTTTGAGGATATTTTAAAACATCGGGTTTCAACTGCAATACTTCGCGAGAGGGAATAGGATAAGGGGAATCTACAAGTAATTTAAAATCAGACATGATAAATATTTGATCCCAAAGTTTATGTTGAAAATCGGGTACATCTCGCAAGTGTGGATTTAAACTTCCCATTACTTGAATGATGTATTTTGCCGCTTTATTACGTTCAACATCATCTACGATAATAGTTGCTTGATCAATTAGTTTTTGCAAATGGCGACCATATTCAGGAATAATTAAATGTTGTCTTTCGGAGTTGTATTCTAAATTAAAAACAACATCATTTGCATTTTCTTTTATATATTTCATACATCTAAATTTTTTAACAGCGTTTCTTTCTGCCGAAAGAATAGTTTGATATTATTAAATTTTAATAGGTGTTGTTTACACAATATTTAATTTTATATTATACGATTTCTACTGCAAATTAATAGCACAAGTTGATATCATAAAGTTAGTTTATAGGGAAACAATCCCTTTGATAGTTGAAACTTCTTTGTATTTGTCTATTATTTCTTGAGCATCTTTTACGGTAACATCAATCGAAATACTGGTGTATTTACCCGTTCTTGATTGGGTAGTTTTAATTACTGCCCCCATGCAGTTAAAAGCATCTTCTACCCGCAAAACGTTATCGTCGATATTTGGGACAATAAATTTGAAAAGGTAGATGTCAGGCCAAGTAGTATTATTGTCCAATTCTACTTTTAATCTTTCGTAAAAGGCATCAGTGTTTTTATCCATTGTAAAAATTAAAAATAAGGCAAATATACTGTTTCATAAGCAAATTATGAATTTATGAATTGTGAATTTTTATCAAATACTGTATTTTAAGTTACTCGCTCGTTTCAAATTCCAAAAAGATTGAGTAAGTTTGCGACTTATTTCAAAAAGTGCGAAAAGAAATCATAGTTATTATAGGCGGACCAGGAACAGGAAAGACCACTATTATTGATGGATTAATGACGCTTGGCTATTGTTGTTATCCGGAAATTTCTCGCGAAGTGACAATGGAAGCCAAAAAACAAGGAATCGAACAATTGTTCCTTGAAAACCCTTTGCTCTTCAGTGAATTGCTTCTTGAGGGTAGAAAAAAACAACACAATAATGCTATTAATGAACCACACGAAATTGTTTTTTTAGACCGAGGAATTCCAGATGTATTAGCTTACATGCATTATATTGGAGACAGTTATCCGTCCCATTTTGATATAGCTTGTCGAGAAAACCAATACACTAAAATATTTATTCTTCCGCCTTGGAAAGAAATATATGTAAGCGATGATGAGCGTTATGAGAATTATGAGCAAGCAAAACTAATTTACAATCATCTTGTTGAAACCTATGAAAATTATTCTTATCAATTGATTGAAGTACCAAAAGGTTCCGTTGAAGAGCGAATCCAATTTATTTTGGAAAATACGTTAGTTAAAAAATAATACTCCATTTATATTTCAAATTAATAAGAAAGTTTTACTATTACAAAAAAGTCCAAACAGCAATGTTTGGACTTTTTATATTTATAATGGCTTTTGGCTTATTCTCCCAAAAACGGATAACGATAATCTTCCGGAGTTACAAAAGTTTCTTTGATGGTTCTTGGAGAAGTCCAACGCAATAAATTTAATGCCGAACCTGCTTTGTCATTTGTTCCAGAGGCTCTCGCTCCGCCAAAAGGTTGCATTCCTACAACCGCTCCAGTTGGTTTGTCGTTTACGTAGAAATTCCCAGCAGCATTTTGCAAAGCAATAGTAGCTTCCTCAATAGCATAACGATCTTGACTAAAAATAGCACCCGTTAATGCGTATTCCGAAGTTTGGTCAACCAATTTTAAAGTTTCAGACCATTTGGCATCTTCATATACATAAATGGTAATTACAGGACCAAACAATTCGGTTTCCATAGTGGTGTATTTTGGATTAGTTGTTACAATAACTGTTGGCTCAATAAAGTAACCCACCGATTTATCATAATTTCCTCCAACAATAATTTCAGCATCAGTAGCTGATTTTGCTTGTTCAATAAAAGTTACTAATTTATCAAAAGAACCTTCGTGAATCACCGCTGTGATAAAGTTTCCAAAATCTTCTGGAGAACCCATTTTCATCGATTTCACATCAGCGATTAATTGTGTTTTCACATCATTCCATAAACTTTGAGGAACATAAGCTCTTGAAGCTGCAGAACATTTTTGCCCTTGAAATTCAAAAGCACCACGCACAATTCCTGTAACCACTTGTTTTACATTGGCAGATGGATGTGCAACAATAAAATCTTTTCCCCCTGTTTCTCCTACAATCCTAGGATAGGTTTTGTAGTTGTGAATGTTGGTTCCGATAGTTTTCCAAATGTCTTTAAATACATGAGTCGATCCTGTAAAATGAACTCCAGCAAAATCACGACTCGCAAAAACAGTTTCGCTAATCATTTGAGCATCACCAAAAACAACATTGATTACACCATCAGGTAAACCGGCTTCTTTAAAAACATCAATGATGATTTTAGCCGAAAAAACTTGACTGTCGCTCGGTTTCCAAACGACAACATTCCCCATCATCGCGGCACTTGCCGGTAAGTTAGCAGCAATTGCGGTAAAGTTAAATGGAGTGATAGCATATACAAACCCTTCTAAGGGACGGTATTCTAAACGATTCCATACGGTTGAATCTGATTTTGGTTGATCGTTATAGATTTGCGTCATGAATTCTACATTATAGCGTAAAAAGTCAATTAACTCACAAGAAGCATCTATTTCTGCTTGAAAAATATTTTTAGATTGGGCAATCATGGTTGCTGCATTTATTCGAGCTCGATAGGGACCAGCAATTAATTCGGCCGCTTTTAAGAAAATAGCGGCACGCTGTTCCCAAGCTAAATTTGCCCATTTTGTTTTAGACGCTAAGGCATTAGTAATCGCTTTTTCAACATGCGATTTTTCGGCAAGATGGTAAGTTCCAACAATGTGTTTATGGTCGTGTGGAGCAGCCATAGTTCTAATATTTCCGGTACGAATTTCTTCATTTCCAATATATAAAGGAACATCAATTTTAGAATTCCACATTTGTTTATAAGCGGCCAAAACTGCTGCTTTTTCTGGAGAATTAGGCGCGTACGACTTAACGGGTTCGTTTACCGCTTTCGGAACATGAAAAAATCCTTTTAACATATGAATTGTTTTATAAAATTAGAAAATGAACTACTTATTGTGTAATTTACAATATATCACAAAAGTACAAAGGATAATTTGAAAAAGGGTCACTTTAAAAATGGAATTTTGAACAACAATTGCATTTCTAGTTTAGTGCGAATGGAGCACTCAATCGAAAGGATGGAACTACTACTGAAAAGTTTCTGGTGGAAGTAAAATTGACCATATTAAAATGACCTCTCATGGCACCAAATGGAGACGATAACAAACAGCCCGAACTGTAGGTGTGTGTTTCTCCGGGTTTGAGTACTGGTTTTTTTCCAATTACACCTTCGCCATCTACAATTTCAACATCATTTAAAGAATCAAAAATTTCCCAATGCCGTGATATTAATTGTACGGAATCTTTACTGTAATTTTCAATGGTGATTTCATAACTAAAAGCAAAATGAATCTTGTAGTTTTTGAAGTAGGTGCCTTCAAAACTTGTATGAACAGAAATCTTTATACCTCTTGTTATTTGTGAAACCATCTTTTGGGAAATTAATTAGTCAAAATTACAAAAAAAGATGTGTAGTTGTTTGTGTTTATTCAAAATTTAATCAATTGGTAATCTCAATTTAATCAATTGGTAATCTCAGTCGATGTTGCCACCCCTTTTCCGATAACTCTATCGTAGCGTTGACCATTTTCTCTATAATAAACAATTACAAAATAATTATTTTCTGTTTGCCAAAAATTACCATCAAATGCATTTTCATGATCAATTACACCTTTAACATCTGCAATTGTGTATTGATAATTGGTGAATCCTTGTTTGATGTTTAGTGCCTTTTCATAAATACCTTTGGTTTCATTATAATCCATTTTGTTTTCTGGTGACAAGGCATAATTGTTGAACATTCCGGTTACATAAACGTCTTTTTTTCCATAATAAGTTGGTGAAGATACACTAAAGTAAACCCAAGCATAATCGGCTTCAACTTCATTGTTTGTAGCATTTAAGTTTTTTACAATAAAATTTCCGTTAATGTCTGGATAATAGGTGTAAGGCTTGCTTGCTCTGGCTAAGTTCAAATATAAATGCGAATTGTAAATGTCTTTGGCGTCAACAGAAGCAATACCGTTGTTGGCGGCTCGAATGTTTTTGTTCTCAAAAAACATAAATTCATTTCCACCCCAAAACTGGGTCTCAGCATCGTATTTATAAATCAAATCATTCCCCATGGTGTACATGGGTTTAACGTTTGTAATGGCGCTGTTGATTTGTCCATTTTGCATAATCATAACTTTTACGTTCTGAACAGGGCTTTGAAATAAAAGCGTTTGCGATTTAATTGCAAAATCAAGATTTTGTTTGAAATTAATATCAATAACGTTTCTGGCTCGTTTTACTTGTATGGGTACTTCTACTAGGTTTTCAAAAAGTATAAATTTTCTAGAAAAAACAACTTCTCGTGCTTCATTTAAAATTTTCAACATATAATTTCCACTTACCAAAAGTTTTGTAAACTTGTTTGGCAATGTCAATTTATAATGGGAATAGAGCTGTAAAGTATTAAATGAATTGGTGTATTCTTGAATCCGTTGGTCATCAAAACCCTGTAAATACTCATTTCTTGATAATTGTGAGGGTTTCCAATCGTAATCACAATGCACAATTTGATAGTAATAATTCGATTCGTCTCCAAACAAATCATCAAATTGCAATTGAAATGAATCCTCTAAATTAAACAGCGGAATAGCATTTTGATCGTTTTGAACAAACGTCACCGTTTTAATATTGAAAGGAGGAACAATTTCTTTTTCTTGTCCAAAAAGAGCTGCAACAAATAAAAATGAGAGTAGGATGCAAGAATTAAATTTCAACATATACTAAAGTATTTACGAAATGTAAAGATAACAAAATAGTATACAGTTTACAAAGTTTGGTTTTTTTATTTAAAACAAACAGGAATAATTTCTCCTTTTGCCAAACAATATTTTTCAACCAAATCGGGACTGATTTTATTGGTGTAATCTTCTTCAACAACTGTAAAACCAATACTTCTGAGTTTATCAAAATAATCCCGACCATAAATTCGCACATGATCGTATTGTCCAAAGATGGCGGCACGTTCTTTCTGATCAACAATGGTATCATCGAAAAAAGTCACGGCTCTAGACAAGTCTTGTGGAATTTGCAGTATTGCCATTCCGCCTTTTTTCAGCACTCTGAACAATTCTTGCATGGCTTTGCTGTCATCTGGAATGTGCTCCAAAACATGGTTGCAAAAAATAATGTCATACGAATTATCCTCAAATGGAAGATTGCAAATATCCGCTTTCACATCGGCTAGAGGTGACAGTAAATCAGTAGTGGTATATTCGATATTTTGCTGTTTTCGAAAACGTTTATAAAACTCTTGTTCGGGAGCAAAATGCAACACTTTTAATGCTGAATTTATTTCAGCATCTCTTAATTTTATTCGAGAAGAATTCGAAATTGGAGCATCTGAAACGAGTTCCGATTGAAAAAAATCTGTTTCGTTTTGCAAATACAACCAAAGCAATCGGTGTCTTTCAAGCGAAAGGGTACTAGGTGAAAGCACATTATTGCGTTGTGTTCCATAGCCATAAGGCAAAAACATTCGAAAGCTTTTTCCGTCGATTGGGTCAGTAAATCTTTCCCCTTTTAACAAAAATGCTACTATTGGGCGAATAACGATACTCAATCGTATTAAGATTGGGCGTGGAATGGTATTTAAAACGAGTTTGAAGAGTTTTTTCATCATATAACGTATGGCACTTTTCTAAATTCATCTTCCTCATCACTCACAATCCCGAGTGCTTCATAAATGTAGGCAAATGTGGATAATATTTCGGGTTTTCCATCAATCAAAGCGACGTCGTGTTCAAAATGCGCACTTGGTTTTCCATCAGCAGTCAGTATCGTCCAACCGTCTTTGAGTTGTTTTATATTTCGAGTGCCCATATTGATCATGGGTTCGATAGCGACAACCATTCCTTCAACAAAAAGTTTGCCTCTACCCCGTTTTCCATAATTTGGCATTTCTGGATCTTCGTGCATCACTTTTCCAACGCCATGTCCTACTAATTCACGAACTACACCATAACCATGAGATTCTGTATATTTTTGAATGGCATTCCCAACATCTTCAACACGATTTCCAGCTTTGAATTCACGAATGCCGACATAAAGCGATTCTTTGGTTACTTGCAATAATTTTTTGGTTTCTGGAGCTACTTCGCCAATTTCAAAAGAATAGGCGTGATCACCATGAAAACCATTTTTATATGCGCCACAATCTACAGAAATAACATCGCCACTTTCTAAAGGTTTGCTGTTTGGAATTCCATGTACCACTTGTGCATTTGGACTCATACAAAGCGAATTAGGAAAGCCATATAGTCCAAGAAAACTTGGTACTGCGCCATGATCTCTGATAAATTCTTCGGCTAACTTGTCTAAATATAAAGTGGTTACACCTGGTTTTATTTCTTTGGCAATCATGCCTAAAGTTTTGGAAACAATCAAAGCACTTTCGCGCATTAATTCAATTTCTTCTCGGGTTTTCTGGATAATCATTTTACTTTTTTTGAGTGTGCAAATTTACAATATTAATCCGGATTTGCTATAATTTTAAACAACTCTGCATTTGACATATAGAAGCGATTTTCTATAGCAATTCTTGCCAATTGAGCGCTAACTAAATTATTTTCTCTGGTGTTTATTATAAATAAAGCACTTTCTCCTAAAAAAAACAGACGCTCCTCCGATTTCAACATCATTTCGTTGGCTTTCACCAAATCGATTGTGATTTTTATTTGATTTTTCAACGACTGTATTTCTGTTTTTTGCGCGATGATTTTGTTTGAAAGCTGCACTTTTTCAATATCCAAAGTCCATTTTGCTTCTTGCACTTTGTATTTTGCAAGGTTTAATCCGCCACGTTCTTTCCTTAAAAATAATGGAAAATAAAAATTAAGACCTAGCTTATAATCTTGAAAACGAGAGTTGTCTATGCCACTTTTCTCCGATAAATAGGAATAGCCGATGTCAATTTTAGGCAAAATTAGATTTGACTTTAATTTTCTATCGATTTCTAAAATGGCAATTTTGTTTTGTAATGCATTTATTTTTGGATGCGTATCAATTGTAAATTCTTGTTGCAACAATTCGTTGGTTTTTAAAGTCTCTTGAATAGATAATTCTAGTTTTGATTCAGGAACCATAGTATCTGAAAGTTCTAACGGAATATTGTTTTCTAACCACAAAAAATTAGACAATTCTAATTTGGATTTGGTTAGTTTTAAAGTGGAATCTTCCAAACTCAACAATCTATTATTAACTACAATTCCGGCTTCAATACTATCTATAGCTGGCTTGTCTCCTTGTTGGATTAATGTTTGTATTGCTATAAAACGCGTTTTTGCGTTATCAAGATAATTTTGATACAGTTGAAATTCTTCGTAATTTTTTTTCCAATTAAAATAGGCTACAGATGCATCATGGAGCACTAAAGTGGCTTGAAGTTTTCTATCTGATGCACTCCATTGCATTTGAATTTTTGCTTTTCGCAAGTCAGCCATTCGTTGATTAATTATCAAACCTTGTCCCAACGGGACGTTTAAGCCTAATGCATATAAACCTTGATTTGGCAAGGTGTTTTGCGGGTTGAGGTAAATGCCATCGGCATTATCAAAACTGGCTTTAAGGTCAATTCCATACCAAGTAGGAATTTTGAAACTGCTATTTAAAATGGAATAATATTCTTTGTCTTTGAATTGTTTTTTACTGTAATCCACTTCTATTTTTGGGTCAAAACCACCACGAGCTTGCATTAAATTGGCTTGTGCTTCGCTGTTCCTTAAATTAGCACTTTTTACCAAAGGATGGTATTTTTTAACAAAACCAAGAAATTCATTATACGACATTTCATTAGTTGCATCTTTTTGTGAAAACCCAGAAAACCAAGTAAATAGTAGAAAAAAGATAAGCTTGTTCATTATTTTTTCTCTTTAGTTTTATTGTTATTTGCCTTATAAAAATTGGGAGGAAAACCATTTAGCGTTCTCCAAATTTCAAACCAAATAGGCACGTTATCAAGAAGGGCTAAAGTCTGTACACCGGATCCAATACTGAGTTGTTTTGGCCATTGGTGTTCGCTATGGTCAGGAGCTATTAATATTCGATATTTGCCGTTTTCACTAATAAAGGTTTCAATCGCTACTACTCTTCCACCGAAGGTACCATAAGACATATTGGGCCACCCCGAAAATACAATTGTAGGCCAACCGTCGAACCAAACTCTTACTTTTTCGTTTTTTTGTATTAAAGGCAAATCGATTGGGTCAATATAAGTTTCTACCGCCACATCATAGTCTGCTGGCATTATGCTAACCACTGCAGTTCCTTCTTTTATGTTTTCGCCCAAACCAGAAAGCAAAGCTTTATTTACATATCCGTTTTGTGGAGCTTTTATATAATACATGCCATTTCTAATGCTGTAATTGGCATATTGATTTTCTAATTTATTTACCTGAGCTTCGGCATCAAACTGATTGCTTTTGGCAGTAAACTGATCGCTTCGTGCTTTAGCTGTTTTTTCGGAATATTCAGCTAAAATTCTGTTGCTTTCCACTTTAGAATTGATATATTCATTTTTACTTGTGAGTAGTTTATTTTCTTGAGTAATGATTTTTGCCTCCATTTCTTGCAGTTTTAATCTTTTCTCTTCTACATCTGATACTGGTTTCAGCCCTTCTTTATTTAAAAGGGAGGCCCTGTTAAATTGTGTTTTTGCAATTTTTATTTGAGTTTTAACAGCTTCCAAATCAATACTGTCACTTTTTATTTTTAAAACGGCTTGCTTGATTTTATTTTTGGCTTGCTCTATTTTAAGTAGTTTCTCACTGTTTATAGCTTGAATTTGGGTTTCCAATGAATTGATTTTTCCACCATAAGAAGTTAAGGCCTTCTTTTTAGCATCTACTTGATTTTTTGTGTTTTGAACTAAATTCGGGTCGAAATAATCCTCTTTGATTTCCGAGATAAACAAGATCGTATCCCCTTTTTTTACAAAATCCCCTTCTTGCACATACCATTTTTCAATTCTTCCTGAAATTAATGTTTGTATTGTTTGTGGTCTTTGATTCGGTTTTAAAGTGGTGACATTTCCTGAACCAGAAACGTTTTGTGTCCATGGCAAAAAAAGTACAATCAGTCCAATTATTGATACAATTGTAATAATTCGATTTAAAATTTTGTAGTGCGGACGGTTGCTTAAATTTTTTATGGTTTTGAATTTGTCGTTCAAAATGAGGGGCGAATGATTGTTATTTGAAATGTTTAGCATACCATTAGTTTTTTGAATCGTGAGAAATAGAACCGTTTTTCATAATGATTTTTCGGGCACATTTTTGCTTCCAATAGTCGTTTTTAGACGATACAATTACCGTCGAAGGATTGCTTTTTGATGTCAAAAAATCAATAATGTCATTGGTGCAATCTTCATCTATTTTATCCGTAGGATTTTCTAAGAATAGTATTTTAGGCTTATTTACAATACTTCGGGCCAATATTATTTTTTGGGCATTTGATGACGAAATCTGATGACCTTCAGGATATATTTTTGTCTCCAATCCTTCTGGAAGACTTTTGATGTAGGATGTAAGTTGAACCGCATCAATTGCCCATCTCAGATCTTCGTAGCTTACATTGGCATTATTAAATGTAATATTTTCCATTATGCTGCCTTCAAATGGGGTTTCGCCTTGAATAACCGTACCTATTTGCGAACGGTATTGCGTCAAATTTATTTTTCTCAACGAATCATCATTGATAAAAAAGGTGCCCGCTGTGGGTTGTAGATTGCCAGCTAACAACCGAATTAGTGTTGTTTTTCCTGAGCCATTTGTGCCATCGATAAAAATTTTCTCTCCTTGATTTATTTTAAGTTTTAAGTTATTTATGGCTAACGAAGTGGCTTCTGGAAACTGGAAAGCTACGTTTTCGGTTTCTAATGTTATGTTTGTAAAACAACTTTTTGCATCTGCTGGAAAATTTTCTTCTACATTCATGTCGGTAATCTGACCTATTTTTTCAACAGAAGTCAAAACATCATAAAAAGTTTCTAAGCCCAAAACGATTTTCTCTACTGAATTAATTACCAATAAAATAATTATTTCTGCAGCGACGAATTGACCGATGTTCATTTTTTGACTCAACACCAAATAACCGCCAATAGACAATAATCCAGCCGTGATGATAATCTTGAAAATTATCAATTGAATGAATTGACGTTTTATTACATTAAAATGTTTTTCTCTACAAGTCAGATAATCCGTTAGTAAATAATCGTTTTTTTGAAGCGCAAAATCATAATTCACTTCTTTTCTAAAACTATAATTATTTCTTGCAATTTCTTGCAACCATCCGGCTGCTTTGTATTTGAATTTAGATTCTTTTAGACTGGTTTCAATCCCTGTAGTGTAAGAAAATTTAAAAATAGAATACAGCAGCACAAACAACAATAGCCCGAAAACTATAAAAAAGGGATGGTACAATGATAACAAAATGATGCCGAAGGTAATTTGTAATAGCGCCGCCGAAAAATCGGTTAATAGTTTAGACGTTCCTTTTTGGATAGTTAGCGTATCAAAAAATCGATTGGCCAGCTCTGGAGGGTAACTGTTGTATAGCGCTTCAAATTTTATTTTAGGCAAACGAGAAGCAAATTCGAAAGAGGAACGTACAAATATTTTTTGTTGTAAGTTTTCTGAAATTCGCAGTTGCATAAGTGCTAAAATGCCGACCAATGCTACACCTAAAACCACTAAAACAATCAAGACAATCCAAGAAGCACTTACTCTTCCAGATTGAATAAAGTTGATAATGGCTTGAATACCAAGAGGAAGCGAAAGGCTTATTAATCCTGAAAAAATGGCATAAAAAACAATTTGATAAATGTCTTTTTTATCTAAAAGTAATATATTAAAGAATCTTTTTAAAGGTGTCATGTTTAATTTTATTTATTTGCTGTTAAAACCCTTTTTATTAAATCCAGATAAAAATTTGTAGGGCTAATGGTTTGATTGCAATCGGTTATAGAAGCGAGATGATTTTTTATAAAATGCTGATGTAAAGCACCTTCAACTACAGAAGAAGCCAGACTTTTTGAAAATTCAAATTCAGGGTTAACTTCCAAAATTAGCGTTGCAATGCGGTTGATTACCCTTTTGTAGATGATAAAAAAACCTTCTTTGTTTTCTTCATCAACTTCTTTTGTATGCAACGTTTTTGTAAACTCGGATATAATTATACGATTTAAAATCAACTCGTTGATATGGTCAGTAGCGTGATCGTCTTCAATTTTTTCAGTAACAATTGTAATCGCTTTCGCTAATTTTTCAAAAGCATCGCTAACATTTTGAGTAGCGAAAACCATTTTGTATTCCATCCAGCTCCAATACCAAGAGGATAAATAGAGTAATAATTTGTGTTTGCTTTCAAAATAGCGGTAGATTGAACTTTCATTAGATTCTATTTTTAGGCCTAACTTCTTAAAAGTGAAATATTCAAATCCTATTTCATCGATTAATAATATACTTTCTTTTATAATCTTTTTCCCTAAAACCGAACTTTCAGGGTCTTTGACATAAATCTTTTCACTTACTTGAATTTTAAAATTGGCTAAAACGGCTTTCATCTAATTGTATTTTGCGCAAATGTAATAGTAATACTATTAGTTTTTATTTTTTTAACTAATTTTTATTATTTGGTTATGACCTAAAATTACATTTAGCCGTTCAAAAAGCTTTTGGAACTTATTGTCTTCTTTATGGTCTTTGTGTTATAGCTTTATAGTTGTTTGACAAAATTCACGAAGAAGGCACAAAGAAGATAAGTTGAAGTTTTAAAATGATTTTTTAATCCTGTCGATGTCTCTTTTGGTGTCTTGCTCTTTTAAGGATTCGCGTTTGTCGTAGGTTTTTTTACCACGGCACAAACCGATGTCTAATTTAGCAAGCCCTTTTTCGTTGGTGTGTAATTTTAGAGGAACAATAGTGAGTCCTTTGGCTTGAACACTTTTGGCTAAACTTTTTAACTCTCTTCTATTGAGGAGCAATTTTCTTTCACTTCGTGCTTTGTGATTGAATTGATTGCCAAAGGAATATTCTTCAATATAGGTATTGATTGCAAAAAGTTCGTTGTTGCTAAATTCGCAGAAGCTTTCGGTAATGTTGGCTTTCCCTAGGCGAATCGATTTTATTTCTGTTCCAGCCAAAACAATTCCAGCCGTATAGGTTTCAATTATTTCATAATCAAAACGGGCTCTTTTATTAAGTATATTTATTGTTTTTAACATAGCGGGGCAAATATAAGTAATAAGAATTGTATAACGTAAAATCGATTACTAATTGTTGGGTTTGCATCGGTATTAAACAAGACATTATTTTAGTACATTACTTAGAATAAAAATCAAATAACAAAATAGAATTTGACTTCTTTTTTTTTAGCCACAGATTAAAAAGATTCACACCGATTTTAAATTTAAAACTGTAAAAAATCTGTAAAATCTGTGGCTTACTTTTTATAAACAAAAACCTTTTTTAAAGCTGTTGTGCGGAATTAAGTATTGATTTCCAAATCTCGAATGTAGTCTTGGTATTCATAAAAAAAGCGTTCCAGTTTGTCCATATTTTCTTCAAAAAAATCAAAAATAGCGTCCCAATAGTTTCGGTTGCTGACACTAACATTTAATTGTTCCACCCAAATCCGACTGATGGTTTTTCCACTTTCAATTGTGAAATTTTTTTCAAAAACAAGGTCTTTGATATAGTCCTCTTCTAATATTGTTCTAAGCGATTCTATTTTTTCAAAATAGATTTTTCGAGTTTCTTCGTTTCTCTGTTCGATGTCAATTAAAACTTGTGCCTTTTTATTGTCAACATAAAATTTAAACGAAAAATCTTTTATTTTGGTATCATACAACAGCCATTTTCTAGGATATTTGTCTGCAAATGCGACCCAGAATTCTCGTTTTAATTTTTGTGCTTCTTCTTTACTATACATTTTGTTATTTCGGCTTTTACTAGATATTGGAACCTAAGATACACAAATCAAACTATTTTTTTAATTCAGAAAATGGTTTTTTTATCAAAGCTTGAAATTCTATTGGATTGAATTTGTTGTCTTTAATTCCGTCATAGTATTTGATTTCATTGCCATTCCAAAGGTATTTCACGCCAGGTGTATCTCTTCCTGTACCCAATACTTTCCAAAATGGAATAATTTCAATAATTTTATACGGATATTCAGCACCAGCAAATTTGAAAAATTCAGGAATCAAATCGGCTTCTTCATTCATAAAAACAATATCGATTTCAGGAAAATTTTTGTCTTTTTGTTTCATTTCTGTCAACTCTTTCGCTGCTTGACGGCAATGTTCACAGCCAGGAACAAAAAAGCAAAGCACTTTTTTACCGGTATCAATTTTAGAATAATAAATGCCGTAACCCGACTTGTGTTTTAGCGGTTCGTCCACAGCAACAGCAACGGTTTTGTTTGGGATTACTGCTTTCTTAATGGTATCTACAACCGTTTTTGGCGTTGCAGTGATAGCGGTATCCGCTTTAGCAACTGTAGTTTCTTCGGGAACGAATGTAGTAGTTTCAAACTGCGATTCTTCTACTACGGGCTGAATTGGAGCCATCATATAAATACTCAAAATAGTAGCAAATAGTACCGTAGTCAGTATCCAAAAGTTTCCGTTTGGACCATTTTTTGGCAACAAATAATATAAATAACCAAGAATACCAACAGCAACACTATTTTTTATAATGGCTTCAATTGGAGTCATTGGTAAAAGTTCACCAAAACAGCCGCAATTTCCAGTATTTCCGCCACTCAAGAAAGTAACGTAACTCAAATGTCCGATAAATACCATTAATAAAAGAGTAGTTACCGGAATAATAAATTTGCGTAGCCAGTTTTTTTGTAAAAGCAAAATCCCCAAAGCCAATTCTATTCCGATAAGTGTTCTCGAAAAATGAGCTGCAATAGTACCTGTAAATCCCAACGGATACAATTGTTTTACTTCGAAAGTGGAAATGGCAAAATAAGGGGAGTCTAATAAATGACCTTTGGAAAGTTTAGCCATTGCCGAAATGATAAAAAGTGCCGAAACAACGATTCTCAAGGTCCATGCAATGATTGATTTTTGTTTTTTAGTAGTCATATTTTCCGAATTTTATTGTTGTCCAAATTCCATTAAAATTAAAGCAAAAACGGCATAATTAATCATGTCTTGATAATTGGCATCAATGCCTTCAGATACTAATGTCTTGCCTTTGTTATCTTCAATTTGTTTTACACGAAGCAGTTTTTGAAGAATCAAATCGGTTAAAGAATTTACTCGCATTTCGCGCCAAGCTTCACCATAATCATGATTTTTGTCTTCCATTAAATCTTTGGTCAATTGCACTTTTTCGTCATACAATAGGGTTGCTTTTTTGACATCCAAATCGGGTTGTTCGACCACGCCCAATTCCAATTGAATCAATGCCATAATGGAATAATTGATGATTCCGATGAATTCTCCAGATTCGTCTTCGTCGATTTTTCGCACTTCATTTTCTTGTAAACTTCTGATTCTTTGTGCTTTTATGAAAATCTGATCGGTTAGCGAAGGCAATCTCAAAATGCGCCATGCACTTCCGTAATCGGTCATTTTGTTGCTAAATAAGTTACGGCAAATGGCAATTACGTTATCGTATTCTTGTGAAGTATTCTTCATTTAAAATGTATCTTTGTATAAATTTTCTTCAAAAATAAGGATTATTTTTTGAAAGAAAAATTTAGAAGGAAAGGAAGATTGTAGAATTCTATTTTTTTCTTTAGCGTTCATGAACAGCCGAAGCAATACTTATCTGAATATTGAATACGAAAAACGATGACCATAAACTGTAAAGGACAACTTGTTGACTTATCCACACCCAAAGTGATGGGGATTTTGAATTGCACGCCCAATTCATTTTTTGATGGGGGCAAATATACTACCGAAAAGGAACTGCTGCATCAAGTAGAAAAAATGCTTTTGGAAGGAGCTACTTTTATAGATATAGGTGCTTATTCCAGTAAGCCAAACGCCGAAATGGTTTCTGAACAAGAAGAATTGGAAAGAATAGTACCCGTTTTGCACTTGATTTTGAAACATTTTCCAGACAGTATCCTTTCGATCGATACTTTTAGAAGTGAAGTAGCTCGTATTACTATTGAAGCTGGAGCGGCAATAATCAATGACATTTCAGCTGGAAATTTGGACGAGAAAATGTTGGAAACAGTGGCGAAATTGCAAGTGCCCTACATCATGATGCACCTCAAAGGTACGCCACAAAGTATGCAAAGTTTAGCCCATTATGAAAATATTGTCAAAGAAATGTTGTTTTATTTTTCTGAAAGAGTTGCAAAAGCAAGGAGTTTTGGCATCAACGATTTGATTATCGATCCTGGATTTGGATTTGCAAAAACAGCAACTCAAAATTATGAAGTTTTACAAAAATTAGAATTGTTTCAAATGCTAGAATTGCCTTTATTGGCAGGCGTTTCTAGAAAATCGATGATTTATAAAACCTTAGGTGTTCCACCCGATGCAGCATTAAACGGAACCACTGTTCTAAATACTTATGCCTTGACTAAAGGCGCTCAAATTTTGAGAGTTCATGACGTGAAAGAAGCCGTAGAATGTGTCCAATTGTATCATAAAATCAATCCATAGTTGCTATGAAGTATTTACGTTTGGCTTTTTTTGTTTTCTTATGGAAAGAAAGTGGCATTTATCATTGTAAAATTAGTCGAAACAGACATTGGAATTGGCAAGGTCTTTCGCCAATTTAATTTTTTTTATAACGAAAGAGTAAAGCATTTTGGACGAAATCTATATAAAATTTTCATTACTAATTTAGCGATTATTAAAAAGCACTTACAATTAATCGAAGTAGAAAACAGTATTGATACACTTCATCCTAAAACTGTCTTACTGATGATGATAAGGTTCGTTTTTCAAAATCGTAAAGCCACGGTACAATTGTTCGATAAAAAATAGCCGCACCATTTGATGTGAAAAGGTCATAAGCGAAAGTGAAATTTTGCTAGCTGCTTTTTTATAAACTTCATCACTAAAGCCATAAGGACCGCCAATTACAAAAACCAACGTTTTGATTCCAGAATTCATTTTTTTTTGTAATTCCTCCGAAAAGCCTACACTAGAAAAGGTTTTACCATTTTCATCCAAGAGAATCAGTTGGTCGGTTGCAGAGATTTTACACAAAATCAGTTCGCCTTCTTTTTCTTTTTGTTGGCTTTCCGAAAGGTTTTTTACATTTTTAATATCGGGTATAATTTCCAAATCAAATTTGATGTAAAAAGACAATCGTTTGGCATATTCATCAATCAGACTTTGAAGGTTTTTATTATCGGTTTTGCCAATGGCTAGGAGTTTGATATTCATTTTTCAATACAATTAGCGCTTAGTTGATGCAGTTCAAATAGTCAATAAAGTAATTTTCAGGATAATACGTTTCCTTTGTCAATTCCGAAATCAACTCTTTTTTAAAGACATAATCTAAAATTTCGGTGCCATATTTTATGCGCATCAAGCTTACAGGCGAGGTTCTTAAGTCTTCTAATGTGCCTTTTAAAAACAGAAACGAACCCGAATTTACTCGTGAATATTTGTTTTCAGCTTCTACACGTAGTAAGGTGCCGCAATTTTCATTTTGCGTATGAATCATTGTTATCACTTTTCCATTGGTCAACTGTAAAAGTAGTTTTGAATTCGCATCCATGCAGTTTGCCTTAATAAAATCGGCGCTTTTTTGAATGGTTTGCAAATTCAACATGGGCGTGCCATCACTATTGGAAAGTGAAAAAAAGATGTAACTCGAATTTCCAGCAAAGTTTCTTTCGTAAATAATATAGTCTTTGGTGGTTTTGAGCGTTCCGATGCTATCTGTAATATTAGTGCTGTATTCACATGGTTTTTGCGCAAACGTATTATGGGAAATTATTAAAAGTAGGAGTATAATTATTTTTTTCATTTAGTGATTTATTTTGGCGCAAATTAAAACTATTTTATCATTATTAGCATTGGTTGTAAAAAAACAATAGTGGTTACCGCCCTCTTTTATTTTCCATTTTTTGCGAATGTTCTCGACACTATCAGGGAAATTCCGAACCGTAATATTGATTTTACTATGTTCTAAAAATTTTTTCATAGTGGCTTTTTGGTAGGAAAAGGAGTTTAGAATTTCGAATTTTCTACCTGGAAATCCCGATAAGGAATCCGAAGTATAAAGGTGCGAATGTTGGTGCAATTTGGTCACTTCAAAAGCAGTAGTCACAGCGTCAAACCCACCCGATTTCATGATTGCCGCATTGGGTTCGTAAAGGTATTTTTTTGGCAATCCAAAGTGGGCATTCGATTGGTTTTTGTCTAAAGTGAATTCAAAGACCTCGTTATTTTCTTTTCCAATATTGATGGTTTTTATCGAAATAGTTCCAATGAAATCTTTTTCAATTTCCCAAAGTAATTCTTTTACTTCGTTTTCAACCGCAACAATGTGGATGTTTTTTACATGTTTAAGTTCTAATAATCCAGCAGATAAATCAAGAATGGGTGCGGTTTTAATTACTATTTTGTTTGAAAAAGTAAAATAAAAATCTAAGTTTTCAGGGACATTTGGCAAACAATCGTTGAGCATAAAAACTTTGCCTTTCCAATCATTTCTGCGCGACGGATCAATATAAATCCAATCGAATTTTTGCTTCCGTTCCTTTAAGATAACAGCGCTGTCATTGGAAAAACATTGGATGTTATTTGCACCTAAAACTTTAAAGTTATGCGCTACAATTTCAGATAATTGGGCATCGATTTCGCAATGGATTACTTGATTTATTTTTTTAGAAAAATAGAAATCATCGATTCCAAATCCGCCTGTTAAGTCAATTAAACTTTCACCAGAAACTAAATTGGATTTATACAAAGCTGTTTTTTCAGAGGAAGTTTGTTCGACAGAAATTTTACTTGGATAAATAATATTTGCTGTTTCAAACCAAGTAGGTAATTTATCTTTTGCTTTGGTTTTTGCCGCAATTTGATTTAGAATGGAAATCCAATTTTCATTTGTAAACGGATTTTTTTGTAATGCCAAATCCGTTACATTCAAACCAATATTTGCATTGATAAAATCTTGAATTTTTGGGTTTAATAAAGAAGTATCCAATAGAAAAATTTTTGCTGTAAATTTATCAAAAAATCTTCCATAACATTACAAGTTATTTTGAATAACAAAACTAGTGTTGCCTTACTATTTTTTTGAGTAAATTAAATTAAGGAGCCCGCTTTCTGATTTTATAGATTGAATTCCAATTTCATTAATCGTTTTTAGGCTATTTATATTAAACTAAAATAGTATTTTTGTTCAAAACTAATACAAATGGCAGGAAATAGTTACGGAACTTTATTTAGAATTACCACTTTTGGAGAGTCTCATGGAGAAGCCTTAGGAGGAATAATAGAGGGTTGCCCCGCCGGGATAACGCTCGATTTTGAGGCGATTCAATTTGAAATGTCCAGACGAAAACCAGGTCAGTCAGAGATTGTAACCCAACGAAAAGAAAATGATGCCGTGCAGTTTCTCTCTGGACTATTTGACGGAAAAACAACTGGAACACCAATCGGATTTATTATACCCAATACGAATCAAAAATCAGAAGATTATTCCCATTTAAAAGACACCTATCGACCAAGTCATGCTGATTATGTATATGAAAAAAAATACGGAATTCGTGATTATCGTGGCGGAGGAAGAAGTTCTGCGCGAGAAACAGCAAGTCGAGTTGTAGCAGGAGCTGTTGCAAAACAAGTTATTAGCGGAATTAAAATCAATGCTTTTGTCTCTTCGGTAGGGAATATTTTTGTAGATAAGCCTTATCAAGATTTGGATTTTTCGAAAATTGAGAGCAATGCTGTTCGTTGTCCAGATGCAGCTTCGGGTGAAAAAATGGAAGCCTATATAAAAGAAATTAGGAAAGCTGGCGATACTGTCGGCGGTACTATTACTTGTGTAATCCAAAATGTACCTATTGGTTTGGGCGAACCTGTTTTTGATAAACTCCACGCGGAGCTGGGTAAAGCAATGCTTTCTATCAACGCGGTAAAAGGATTTGAATACGGTAGTGGATTTTGTGGTGCTGTGATGAAAGGAAGTGAGCACAATGACTTGCAAAATATGGATGGTTCTACTAAATCCAATCTTTCAGGGGGAATTCAAGGAGGCATTTCCAATGGTATGGATATTTATTTTCGTATTGCTTTTAAACCCGTTGCCACGCTTATGCAAAAACAACAAGTGCTAAACAATAAAGGGGAAAATGTTGAAATGATGGGAAAAGGCCGTCACGATCCTTGTGTGGTGCCGCGGGCAGTTCCGATTGTAGAAGCTATGGCGGCACTCGTTTTAGCTGATTTTTATTTAATAAACAAAATATATTAAAAACAGTATTTTGTTTTCAGTTTGTAATGTTCAGTCGGAACTGCAAACCGAATAACGAATGCAGAACACTTAAAAAAATGACTAAAACAAATACAAAAGCCTTAGTAGGCAATCTTACTTTTCAAATTTTAATTGCCATGGTTTTAGGAGGTATTTTAGGAATTTGGATCCATCAGCATTTACCAGAAGAAAGCGCTAAAGGTTTTAGCAATAACATAAAGCTTTTGGCTACCGTATTTATTCGATTGGTTCAAATGATAATTTCTCCATTGGTTTTCACCACTTTGGTGGTTGGAATTGCCAAGTTGGGCGATATCAAAGCGGTTGGTAGAATAGGAGGTAAGGCCTTAGGGTGGTTTTTTACAGCCTCATTTATATCATTATTGATAGGTATGTTTTGGGTCAATCTTTTAAAACCGGGAGCAGGTTTGAATTTGTCCAATGTTGATGTAACTGCGGCAAGTGAAGTTACGGAAAAATCGCAAAGTTTTTCGGCTCAAAATTTCATAGAACATATCATTCCTAAAAGTATTTTTGAGGCAATGGCCAATAATGAAATTCTTCAAATTGTTATATTTTCCATCTTTTTTGGATTGGCTGCCGCCGCCATTGGCCATCACGCCAAACCAGTTGTGAATGCTTTGGATAAGACTGCTCATATTGTTTTGAAAATGGTTAACTATGTAATGAAATTTGCTCCTATAGGCGTTTTTGGAGCTATTGCTGGCGTTTTTGCGATAAAAGATGCGAGTGTTTTGTTTATAACATATAAAAACTTTTTTAGTTCTTTTTTAATTGGTATTTCAACTTTGTGGGTTTTCCTTATATTCATTGGATTTGTTTTTTTAGGAAAAAGGATGAAAACATTATTACAACATATAGTAAGCCCCTTAGTAATTGCATTTGGCACTACAAGTTCGGAAGCTGTTTTTCCTAAATTGACAGAAGAATTAGAGCGATTTGGGGTGAAAGATAAAATTGTATCTTTTATGTTGCCGTTGGGTTATTCCTTTAATTTGGATGGCAGTATGATGTATATGACATTTGCAAGCATTTTTATTGCACAAGCCTATGGGGTGCATTTAGATACGCCAACGCAATTAACCATGCTGTTTGTGTTAATGCTTACTAGTAAAGGCATAGCAGGTGTTCCAAGGGCAAGTTTAGTAGTGGTTGCAGCTACTTGTGGTATGTTTAAAATTCCAATCGAAGGAATTGCTTTAATTCTTCCTATAGACCATTTTTGTGATATGTTTAGAAGTGCTACGAACGTTTTGGGTAATGCTTTAGCTACTTCGGTTGTTGGAAAATGGGAAAAAGATAACTAAATTAAAAAATTATATTATATTTGTTGAATTAACCATTAAAAAATTTTCTTATGAAAAAATTTTTACTTAGTTGCTTTTTTCTTTTTAGCGTAATTGCAAGTGCTCAAACCGATTATTTCACACCAATTTCAGGATTGAGTACTTCTGCAAATGGAAGAGCTCCTCAAGGCGCTAGACCATGCAATAGAAGTGTTTGGATTATTACAGCTGCAGAAATGGCAGCTTCAGGACTTGTCTCAGGCGACGTGATTAATTCATTAGGATTTAATTATATGACGGCTCAGCCCACACCTACTACAGGAACTATACTCATTTATTTGCAAAATACCGCAGATGCCACAAATTTAAAAAGTACTACATGGGCAACAGCAATTACAGGAATGACAACTGTAAGCAATTCGAGTGTTACGATACCTGCAACTGCGGGAAATTTTGATATACCATTTGCTGGAGGTACTTCTTTTACCTATACTGGTGGCGCTTTGTATGTTGCTTTTGATTATCAAAATTTTTCAAATCCACTAGCGGCATCTAATAATGTGGCCTATTGCAACAGTATTACAACTGCAAGTATCTTGACAGCATTGGCAACTGCTACAGCTACTACGGCTCCTACAGCATTAACATCATCTGCATTTAGGCCAGAAACAAGGTTAGGCAAACCAGTAGCTTGTGCAAAGCCTACTAATTTAAACTACACCAATTCAACATTAACATCAGTTGATTTGACTTTTGATTTAAATGGTGGAAGTGCCGCTGAGTTGGAATATGGTTATGAAAATTTTGTTCAAGGCTCAGGAATTGCAACTATTACCAATGCAGTAAGTCCAGTTCATATAACAGGTTTAACACCTAGCACGGTATATCAATTTTATGTTCGAAAAAATTGTGGAAATGGAGTATTTAGTGCTTGGAAAAATTCGTCACCGTTAAGTACTGTTTTTGAACCAATACTTCCAACATACACTACAAGTTTTGAAGAACCAAAATTGTCATTAATCGGTTGGACAACAGGAATTATTCCCCCTACAGCTAATGATTGGCAAATAGGAATCTTCAACGCAGGTCCTTTAGTGCAAGACGGAAATGCTACTGTATATTCTCTTACACCTACTGCCACTCCAGCAGATAATTGGCTACTTTCTAGAGGCATTAATTTAAATGCGGGCTCGATTGCAACTATAACGTATTATATTGCTAATTATGTTGGAGGAACAACAGTATCAACAAATACTACTAGTTATCAATTAACAGTCGGAACGGCTCAAACTTCTGCTGCTCAAACTGTAGTTTTGGCAACAGAAACAGGAATAAGCTCGTCTACTTACGCGCTGAAAACATATACATTTACGCCACCAACAACTGGCACCTATTATTTTGGATTTCACAATAATTCACCTGCCAATGCTACAGGTACACATGCTGTTTTAGTTGATAATTTTACAGTTTCTTCAGTACTAGCAAACTCGACTTTTGAATCGCTATCATTTGATGTATATCCAAATCCAGGGATAAATTCCATTTCAATTTCTAATCCAAATAATGAAACTATTACAGATGTTGCCATTTTTGATAGCAATGGACGAATAATAAAACACGAGCGTTTTAATAGTAAAACAGATTTGAAACTCAATGTATCCGAAATTGCATCAGGAATTTATACTATGAAAATTAATTCTGAAAAAGGACAATCAATAAAAAAATGGATTAAAAATTAAGAATTAATTTTTAAAATTTAAATTTTATAAAACCTATCAAAATTCAAATTTGATAGGTTTTTTTTAAATAAATTGTTATATAATTCAAATGTTTTTATTTGATTAATGTATTTACTTCATTTTAATTTTTATATTTGCGATAAATTTTAAAATTATAAATATGAAAAAATTATTACTTTTTACGTTTTTTATCATGGGTGTGCTACGAGTATCTGCCCAATCCGATTGTGCTAATGCAATTGCAATTACAACAAATGGAACAATTACTGCTCCAGCAGTTGACGGAGTTTTTGCAAACAACTGTTACAATCATACTTTAGATAGTAATGGAGGACCAATTTATGCAATATGGTATTCTTTTACTCCAACTTCAAATGGAGAAGTTACAATGACTACTAACTTAGCAACAAATGTTGCTCCATTTAGTGTTGATACTAAAGTTTCCATTTTCACTGGTTCTTGCGCTGCGCTAGTATGTTATGATGCAAATGATGATACTTCATCAACGCAATATTTATCAACTATTACTTTTCCAGTTCAATCTGGAGTAACTTATTACATTGCTTGGGACAATTACTGGGATGCAAATGGATTTGATTTTGATTTTAATTTTACTTCATCTACATGTGTAAAACCTTATTATTTTAATGCTACTACGAATTTAACTACCACTTCTGCAACCATAAATTGGAGTGCATCTGTAAGTAGCCCATCACAATATGAAGTTGAATACGGTTTGTATGGATTTACTCAAGGATCAGGAACTACAGTTCTTACTCCAACCAATTCAATTACTCTTTCAGGATTGAATCCTTTTGCTAATTATCAGTATTACATTAGAAGTTATTGCGATGCCGTTAATCAAAGTCCTTGGACAGCTGTTAGAACTGTTGCTTTAATAAAAGCATGTCCTTATTCCTGTACTTTTGACGACGCAAATCAAGTTGCTGGATGGACAACAAGTGGAAACGGTGCTTATGGTTTGGGAACAACAGCGACAAATGCTCAAGGTGGCGCTGGACAATATTGGATAATGAATAATAGTATAACTGCAGCAACTAATAACTGGTTGTTTACACCTCCAATTACATTGGCTGCAAATGAATCTGTAACACTATCATTTTGGACAAGATGTGGAACATCAAGAAGTTTGCGTTTAACAGTTGGTAACGCTGCTACTCCAGTTGCACAAACAACACAAATATGGGCAAATGCAGCATTATTAAATACAGCATACGCGCAAACTACTGCACCTGCATTTGTAGCTCCTACAGCTGGAATCTATTATTTTGCATTCAATGATATTTCTGCTTTAAACACGGGAACTGCTGCAGCTACTTTACGTTTAGACACAATAAACGTTACTTCAGTTTTAGGAACAAATGAATTTGCTGCTTCTAATTTTTCGGTTTATCCTAATCCATCTAATGGAATTATTAACATTGCAAATGACATAAATGCAACTGTTAGTGCAATTGAAATTTTAGATTTGAATGGTCGAGTAGTGAAAAGCCAAACACTGCATTCAAATGAAAATCAAATTTCTATAAATGAACTTTCATCTGGAGTTTATATGATGAAATTAGCAACAAGTCAAGGTATTGTTTCTAAAAAAATAGTTAAAAACTAATCGTTTTTATAAATAAAAAAAAGTGCCCGAAATTAATTTCGGGCATTTTTTTTGAAATATATTTTGGTTATAATCCCAAAATTATTTTACCTAAAAGTGATTTTAATCAATGATTAAATTAGTTATAGTTCAATTATGCTAGTATAAAATAGAATTTGAACAAAGTTTTATTTGTTTAATTCTACAAAATATTTGTAAAACAAAGGAATGGTTTCGATACCTCTCAAATAATTAAAAATTCCAAAGTGTTCATTTGGAGAATGAATGGCATCACTGTCAAGTCCAAATCCCATAAGAATAGTTTTGCTTTTTAGTTCCTTTTCAAATAATGCTACAATAGGAATACTGCCTCCAGAACGTACGGGAATAGCTGGTACTCCGAAGGTTTCGGTATAGGCTTTGTTCGCAGCTTGATAACCTATACTTGTTGTTGGCGTTACATAGCCTTGGCCTCCGTGATGTGGTGTTACTTTTACTGTTACACCAGCAGGAGCAATGCTTAAAAAATGTTTCGTAAATAATTCCGTGATCACTTCCCAATCTTGATTAGGTACTAAACGCATCGAAATTTTAGCGAAAGCTTTACTCGCAATAACTGTTTTTGCCCCTTCACCTGTATAACCACCCCAGATACCATTCACATCCAACGTTGGACGAATTGAGTTTCTTTCGTTGGTTACATAGCCACTTTCTCCATAAACATCGTTGAGGTTTAATGCTTTTTTATAGTTTTCTAAATTGAAAGGCGCTTTCGCCATTTCAGCACGTTCCTCTAATGACAATTCTTCGACATTATCATAAAATCCTGGAATAGTAATATGATTGTTTTCGTCATGGAGAGCGGCGATCATTTTGCTCAAAACATTAATTGGATTGGCAACTGCTCCGCCGTATAATCCGGAATGCAAATCTCTGTTTGGACCAGTGACTTCAACTTCAACATAGCTCAAACCTCGTAAACCTGTGGTAATCGATGGTTGTTGATTGGAGATCATTCCAGTATCTGAAATTAGAATTACATCACAAGACAATTTATCTTGATTGCGTTCCACGAACCAGCATAAACTTTTAGAGCCTACTTCTTCTTCTCCTTCAATCATGAATTTTACATTACAAGGTAAGTTATCAGTGGCGATCATGTATTCAAAAGCTTTTACGTGCATATACATTTGCCCCTTGTCATCACAGGCACCACGCGCAAAAATGGCGCCTTCAGGATGAATTTCAGTAGTCTTTATTATAGGTTCAAATGGAGGTGATGTCCAAAGTTCTAATGGATCTGCGGGTTGTACATCATAATGCCCGTACACCAATACGGTAGGAAGATTTGCGTCGATTATATGTTCGCCAAAAACAATTGGATATCCTGGTGTTTCACAGATTTCGACCTTTTGGCAGCCGGCATTTTTCAGTGCATTTTTCACTGCTTCCGCTGTAGCGATAACCTCTTTGGAGAAATTTGGATCGGCTGAAACGGAAGGAATCTTGAGTAACTCTAGTAGTTCGTCAATAAAGCGTTGTTTGTTTTGATTAACGTAAGTTTTTATATCTTTCATTTTAAAATAATTACAAATTAATGTATTAGAATTGTTATCAAATTTGTTGTAAAATTCAAAATTACAATAAAAAAAGGCATAATTCATAATTGCTGAGTCAATTCAAAAAATAAAAATTTTTATTTTTTTTTCGTGTCAAAATTCATATTTATGTTTATATTTGCACTCTCAATTTTGCGGATATGGTGAAATTGGTAGACATGCCAGACTTAGGATCTGGTGCCGCAAGGCGTGTAGGTTCGAGTCCTATTATCCGCACTTTTTAAATGCAATTACCTTATTTTAAGATAGTTGCATTTTTTAGTATAAAAGGTTGCCGAACAATTTAAAACCTTATTGTTAATATTAAATTAATATCCTGTTTTTTAAACTTATGTCTAAATTTACTTCAGCAAAAGATACATTTAACGATCAATAACAACTATGCAATTTTTAATTAGGATTCAATAATATTATATGATTCTTGTCTAAAAAATCCAAATAAAATAATTCCATACTAAATTTTACACCATTGTATATAGAACATTATATATAAAGGTAGTCGAGTTATCTATTCTCTTTTGTTCAAACTGATGTACTACACAATAATTATTCTGCATCAAATGTTGTACTCCGTTCTTTTTATAGAAACAAAACTTTACTTTTGTAAAAAATAATTACAATGAAATTTTTTTTGAGAACATTACAATTTCTGTCTATATTGTTGCTTTTTATGCAATGCAAAGAGCATTCTCAAAGTACTATTCCAACGCTTTCAAAAAACGAAATTAAATATGCCAAAGGATTATCTATAGAAAAACATGATGGTTTCTCGATTGTAAAGATCTCCAATCCATGGCCCAATGCCAACAAGGATTATGTCTATATTTTAAAAGAAAAAAATGGAAAAGTGCCCGATAGTTTGCGCCACTTTACCACTATTTCTGTGCCTATCCTTAGCATCGTTGTTACTTCAACTACTCATATTCCGTCGTTAGAAATGTTGGGCGTTGAACAATCATTGGTTGGATTTCCACATCTCGATTACATTTCGTCAGCAAAAATGAGGCAACAGATTGCTGTTGGAAAAATAAAAGAATTAGGCAATAACCACGATTTGAATACCGAAGTTTTACTAGCATTAGCACCCGATTTAATTATTGGATACGGTATTGACAACAACAATCCTACTCTTGATAATATTCAAAAAAGTGGTTTGAAAGTTATGCTCAATGGTGATTGGAACGAAGAAACACCTTTGGGAAAAGCAGAATGGATTAAGTTTTTTGGAGCCTTGTATGGATTAGAAAACAAATCCAATTCGATTTTTAATTCCATTGAATCCGCCTATAACCAAACAATGATTTTGGCAAAAGGAACTAAATTAAAACCGACTGTTTTTGCGGGTGCGCTTTATGAAGACCATTGGTTTATGCCAAAAGGAAATTCCTGGGGATGTTATTTTATAAATGATGCCTCAGGAAATTATTTATGGAAAGACACCCAAGGTTCTGGAAGTTTGTCTTTATCTTTTGAAAGCGTACTTCAAAAAGCTAAATTTGCCGATATTTGGATTGGACCAGGGCAGTTTACTTCGTTAAAAGAAATGGGAGAAACCAACAATCATTATGCACAATTTTCGGCTTTTAAGAATAAAGAAGTCTATTCTTTTAGTAACAAAAAAGGAAGTACAGGAGGCGTTTTGTATTATGAGTTGGCACCCAACCGTCCGGATTTAGTTTTAAAAGATTTGGTAAAGATTTTTCATCCCGATTTGCTACCCAACTATTCCTTATTTTTCTTTGAGAAATTAAAATAAATGCAAAAAAAGAATCGAAATACCGCGCTTTTTTTTCTACTTTTCTTGGTGGTATTGCTTATGTTTTTTATAAATTTAAGTAGGGGTTCGGTGGCTATTCCGCTAAAAGAGGTTTTTAAAAGTTTGATGGGTCAAAATACAAGTAACGAAACGTGGCATTATATTATTATAAATTATCGTTTACCGAAAGCCATCACGGCAATTCTTGTAGGAATGGGACTTTCGATAAGTGGTTTATTAATGCAAACATTATTCCGTAATCCACTTGCAGGGCCTTATGTTTTGGGTCTAAGCTCTGGATCTAGTTTGGGTGTCGCTTTTGTTGTTTTAGGAACAAGTATTTTGCCCGCGTTTTTCACTTCTCTTTTATTATCGCCATTTGGAATTATTATTGCCTCTTGTATTGGAAGTTTTTCGGTGTTATTAGCGGTACTTTTTGTTTCCCAACGTTTGCGAAACACGATGGCTATTTTGATTGTTGGTTTAATGTTCGGAAGTTTTTCAAGTGCTATTGTTGGAGTTTTTACTTATTTTAGTTCTGCTGAAGCTTTACAAAAATTTACATTTTGGTCTTTTGGAAATTTAGGAAATTTGTCTTGGACTTCTATTTTACTATTGTCTATTAGTGTAACTGTTGGTTTATTCATGAGTCTTTTTAGCATAAAATCTTTAGACGCATTATTGCTAGGAGAAAACTATGCAAAGAGTTTGGGTTTAAATTATAAAAAAGCACGGGTTATAATTATACTTGCCACTAGTATTTTAGCAGGAAGTATTACCGCTTTTGCAGGTCCAATTGCCTTTATTGGATTGGCAGTTCCTCATATAGCGAAATTGGTCTTTCAAACCAGTAAACACAGTGTATTATTTTGGAGCACCTTGCTGTTTGGAGCACTTATTATGTTGGTTTGTGATAGTGTAACGCATTTTCCTAACAGTACCTTAACACTTCCAATCAATGTGGTAACGTCAATTATTGGAGCGCCTGTAGTAATTTGGTTATTGGTTCGTAAAAGAAGTTTTCAGTAAAAAGGAAAGAATACAATGAAAATAAACAACACTATTTTATCTACTTCACAACTTAGCATTGGTTATGCTTCTAAAAAGGAGCGTGTGGTTGTTGCCGAAAACCTAAATTTAAATTTAGACAAAGGAAAACTGATTGCGCTTATTGGTGCCAATGGAGTAGGAAAATCTACCTTACTTCGAACACTAACAGGTATTCAAAAACCAATTTCAGGTACCATTTTTCTTCACAATAAAGCACTTCAAGACTATGATGCATTGGCTTTGTCTAAAAAAATGAGTTTGGTTTTAACCGATAAATTACCACCGAGTAATCTGACCGTTTTTGAACTTGTAGCCCTTGGAAGACAACCTTATACCAATTGGATTGGCAAATTAACGGCAGAAGATTTTTTCAAAATAAATCAAGCCATGACGCAAACTCAAATCAATGCTTTAGCTCATAAAAAGCATTATGAAATCAGTGATGGTCAGCTCCAAAAAGTGTTAATTGCAAGAGCTTTGGCACAAGATACTGACTTGATTATTCTTGATGAACCCACTACTCATTTGGATTTGTTACACAAAATTTCTGTATTGAAAATACTTAAAAAACTGAGTCATGAAACCGGGAAATGTATCTTATTTTCAACCCATGACATTGATATGGCGATACAATTGAGTGACGAAGTGATTATGATGACAAATGATACTGTAATGCAAGACCAACCTTGTAACCTAATTTCAAATGGAAGTTTTACCACTTTATTCAAAGACGAACAAATTACTTTTGATGGCGAAAAAGGGAAGTTTGTGATTCAATAGTATGATCAATTTCAACGCAATGATTAATCCTCTTTTCTATAGTGGAGAAATTTAAATTATTGAGGAACAATCGACTTCATTTTGTTGTTGTATTGATTTAATGCAGCGCCAATTTTATTGATTCAATAGTTTGAATAAAACACCTATTTCACAATATTGCAATAGATATATCAGCTTATCTTTACTTCTGTTACACATAGTTTAATTTTCGATACCCATACTATTAATTATTTGATAAAAATGAAATTATATTTTTACCATAGAATTATGAAAATAGATTGTTTTTAATTAAGTTTGTTGAAGAAACAAAAGAAATCCATTATGACTCCATCAGCAACCACGGCAACTTTATCATTTGAAGATTTTAAAAAAGCCATTCTAAATGACTATAAAATTGCAATTACCAGCAGAGAATGTAGTCTTTTAGGAAGAAAAGAAGTTTTAACAGGTAAAGCGAAATTTGGTATTTTCGGTGATGGAAAAGAAGTGCCCCAATTGGCCATGGCTAAAGCTTTTAAAAATGGTGATTTCCGTTCGGGATATTACCGCGATCAAACCTTTATGATGGCCATTGGTGAAATGTCCATCCAACAATTTTTTGCAGGATTATATGGACATACGGATATTGAGTTTGACCCAATGTCTGCAGGTCGTCAGATGGGAGGGCATTTTGCAACCCATTCGTTGGATGAAGATGGTAATTGGAAAAACCTTACTGCTCAAAAAAATTCGAGTGCTGATATTTCGCCTACTGCTGGTCAAATGCCACGATTATTAGGTTTGGCACAAGCTTCAAAAATTTACAGAAATGTTGAAGGCGTTACAAATAAGACTAATTTTTCAATAAATGGAAATGAGGTTGCTTGGGGAACCATTGGAAATGCATCAACTTCCGAAGGCTTGTTTTTTGAGACGATAAATGCTGCCGGTGTACTTCAAGTACCAATGGTAATGAGTGTTTGGGATGATGAGTATGGCATCTCTGTACATGCGAAACACCAAACTACAAAAGAAAATATTTCGGAGATTTTAAAAGGTTTTCAACGTGATGAAAACAATAAAGGATTTGAGATTTTTAGCGTAAAAGGCTGGGATTATGCTTCATTAATCGAGGTGTATCAAAAAGCTGAGATGATTGCTCGTGAAGAACACGTACCTGTATTAATTCATGTTCAAGAACTCACCCAACCTCAAGGACATTCCACTTCAGGTTCGCATGAGCGTTATAAAAATGCAGAACGTTTAGCATGGGAAGCCGATTTTGATTGTCTCCGTCAAATGAAATTATGGATGATAGCCATCAATATTGCCAGTCCAGAAGAGTTAGATGCTATTGATGAAGCAATAAAAAAAGATGTGCTTGAAGGTAAAAAAGCCGCTTGGAATGCATTTGTAGCCCCTATGAAAGCAGAGCAAAATGAATTGGTTAATTTGTTAGAAGCGATTGCGAAGACTAGTGAAAATGGAGTTTTTATTTCAAATATAACAAATGATTTAAAAGCCATCAAAGAACCCATTCGGAAAGACATTCTTACAACAGCTCGGAAAGTATTGCGAATGACAGTCAACGAAAGTACTCCAAAAAAATTGGCTACTTGGATAACAAATTATACCGGAAAAATACAACCAAAATTCAGTTCACACTTGTTTTCTGCTTCAAAAGAAAATGTATTTTCTGTAAATGAAGTAGCGCCAATTTATAGTGATACTGCTGAAGATACAGACGCTCGAATGGTTTTAAGAGATAATTTTGATGTGCTTTTTGCCAAATACCCTGAAGTTTTAATTTTTGGGGAAGATGCCGGAACTATTGGCGATGTAAATCAAGGTTTAGAGGGCATGCAAGAAAAATATGGGGCACTAAGAGTTGCTGATGTTGGTATTCGTGAAGCCACTATTTTAGGACAAGGTATTGGAATGGCAATGCGAGGATTACGACCAATTGCAGAAATTCAATATTTGGATTATTTGCTGTATGCCATCCAAATAATGAGTGACGATTTAGCAACATTGCAATATAGAACTCGTGGAAAACAAAAAGCACCTCTAATTATTCGTACACGCGGACATCGTTTAGAAGGTATATGGCATTCTGGTTCCCCAATGGGAATGATTATCAATGCAGTTCGAGGTATTCATGTATTGGTTCCAAGAAACATGACAAAAGCTGCAGGTTTTTATACTACTTTATTAGAAACTGACGAGCCAGCACTTGTAATCGAATGTTTGAATGGCTACCGACTTAAAGAAAAAATGCCTTCTAATTTGGGTGAATTTAAAACTCCAATTGGTATCGTAGAAACCATCAAAACAGGAGCTGACATCACTTTAGTTTCGTATGGTTCGACCTTGCGATTAGTGGAACAAGCTGCCAAAGAATTGTTAGAGAAAGATATTGATTGCGAAATCATTGATGTACAATCTTTATTGCCATTTGATATCAACCACGACATCGCAAAAAGTTTAGCAAAAACCAATCGGCTTTTAGTAATTGATGAAGATGTTCCTGGTGGAGCATCAGCTTATATTTTACAACATATTTTAGATGTTCAAAATGGGTATCAATTTTTAGATAGTAAACCGGAAACACTAGCTTCAAAAGCACACAGACCTGCTTACGGATCAGATGGTGATTATTTTTCTAAACCGTCAATTGATGATATTTATGAAAAAATTTATGCAATAATGAGCGATAGCAATCCAAAGAAGTTTCCTACCATGTACTAAAATATTTCTTAACATAAAGTTATAATGCCCAATTAAATTTTTTATTTCGCATTTTTTACGTTTATTTTACTTTATTAATTATTTTAGGAAATTTAGATTTTCGGTTTATGAAAAAATTAGTCATTGTTTTAATATACCTTCATTTTTGTTTTGCTTTTGCGCAAGAAATGATGACCTATAAAGATGGAAAACAATTTAAAGGGACACCCAATTGGAATTTCATTTGTGACGATTATGCTTATACGGGAATTTTGAAAGTACAATTAGCGAAAACCGACAAAGGAGGAATTTTAAAATTAGCCATTCAAGTCAGTAATAATCAACTTTATATTGGTGACCGAGTCTATATCATTTTAGAAAATGGAACTTATATTTATTGTGCAGACAAAGGAATTAAACAAAACATTTCAAATGAATCCAATACCTTTTATAATTTATCTACTACCGAAATCAACAAACTTAAAAGCAGCCCAATTGCATCGATTCGTTTTAGAATTATCGGTAAGGAATCAAAATTTAGTAGTCCAATGGGCTTTTTTACTGCTATAAATAAAATACAATATTTTGATCCTTATGACAAATCAAAAAATAAATACCAAACAGATGTTGATTTGAAAGTAATTAACAGATAATAGAAAATGAATAAAAACGAACAACTAGTACACTCCTTTTATTCCGCATTTGCAAAAAAAGATTGTACAAAAATGGCCGAATATTACCACGACAACATTCGATTTGAAAACCCAATTTTCGGTGTATTAAGAAATAGAGATCCCATTTATATGTGGGAAATGCTTATTGAAAATAGTAAAGACGAATTGCAAATAGACTTTTTAAATATTAAAACTATTGAAAATCAGGTTCATATAAAATGGATTGCGACCTACCATTTTAGTGCAACCAACAGAAAAATAAAAAATAGTGTTCGTGCCCAATTTGAATTCAAAAATGGTTTAATTTATCGTCATACCGATGATTTCAATTTTTGGAATTGGAATCAACAAGCCTTTGGTTTAAAGGGAATTTTACTAGGTTGGTCGGTATTTATGCAAAATAAAATAAAAGAAGAAGCTAAGAAATCTTTACGGAAATTTAAAACTAAAAAACGTTTTTTAAGAACTCAAAAGGAATTGATAAATCCTGAAATGCTAGCAACCAGTTCCAACATTATAGGTAGCTCTGGATTAGAATAACTGTTTTTATTTTCAATATCATCCCCTTTTATTTCTTTAAAAATATGATTCATATTATCTATAATTACTAAAGATGCATTTGGTTTTGCTGATTTCAATAATTGGGCTTCCGAAGTGGTTACTTGTAAATCTTTTGTTCCGTTTAAAATGAGCACCGGAATACGGAGTTTTCGAATTTCATCTTGAGGCACATGTTTTATCCAAGAAATCATATACGGTTGTACAGATTCTCTAAAAAGTGATGCCAATAACTGATTTTTTAATTCAAATGTTTTCCCTTCTTTTAGTAGTGCTAAATCTTGTTTTACTTCTTCTTTTAAAAATGGTGCTTGCTTTTCTATTTGGTCAACTAAAACAAAATCAATCGGTCTTCCTGCTCCAGCTATCGAAATGAACGCATCTGCTTCATCCAATGCGGCTACCATTCCAATTAAGGATCCTTCGCTGTGTCCAGCAATTGTGATTTTGTTATACCTTTTTTGATTCTTAAAAAATTGTATTACATCTTTAGCATCTTTTATAAAATCATCAAAGGACAATTCTTTTTCATTAACGGTTTTGGCTTTTATTTGCGCTATAATTCGTTTGTCATAACTAAATACACTAATTCCATTTTGTGCTAATGCCTCTGCCAGCAACTTCAATGAATTATTAGTCATTCCACTCTGATTTCCGTTTCTGTCTGTAGGTCCGGAACCCGCAATAAGAATAACAAGATTTGTCTTGTTATTCGAATGTAGAGGCGAAAATAAACTTCCATTAATCAGTGGATTAATGTTTATTTCTTCCGTTTTAAACAAAAGTTTTTCTTGAGAATAAGTAGTCATAATTGCTATTACAAAGAGCAGATACGTTGCGATTGATTTTTTCATTTGAGCTAATATTGAATTAAATAAATTATTGATTTTGAAAGTATTTCTGCAGCAAGCAGTCCAAATACAAAAAGTAATGAGTGCTTGGTTTCTTTTGCATTAGTTGCTGTTTTGAATCCGTTAAAAAGTAGTAATACAAACCAGACTAAAAACAACAAGGAAAGCATAGCAAATAATAACATTACGACTATATCTGAAATCACTAATTGATTGATTTTGGCTGGATTTACGAACTGAATTATTCTTGTAGATATATTATAAATACAATTGCCAATATTGGTTAAAGTCAATATATATACAGGAAATTTAGCAAGCAAGTTCAAAGTCAGAATATCAATTAAACGCGTTTTTTTATTAATGTATTTCCCAACAATAAATAGAAAAAGAGTTGTTGCAAGCGTATTGATTAAAATGTCTAAAAAGGGTACGTATACTTTTACATTTTCAACAAAATGCAGGTCTAAAACCCCATCAAAACGCGCATTAAAAAAATAACCTAGAATACTTCCAATCAAGGAAAATAGGATACCCAAAAGAATTAAAGTACGATCTGAATATTTAGAAAATGGATTAAAAAGTAATGCCTTCATAATTTATGATTTTGATTTTAAAACAGTAATTTTTTGAATAATATCATCGAGTTTATTTCTAACAGTAGGATAACTATTACCCATTTGTAAGGCCATTTCTTTTAAACTGCCACTAGACAAAAAAAACTGAAGAATGAAATTTTGTTCTTCTTCTGAAATTTGTAGTAATAAAGGCAAGGAATAGTTGCCCGAAACAACAGTCGTACAATTGGTGCAGGAAAGTTGAGTAACTGCGAGTGCGTTTTCACAACTGGGACATTGAACCGGAAGTTTAGGAAGCATACTTTATTAATTAAATGTATGCAAATATAAACAATATTTAAATAAAAATAAATATTGTTTATTTTTATTTAAATAAAATGAATATAGTTTATAAAAAAACTCCCAAAATCGGGAGTCTATATGTTAATCAAATTTGTTTTTTATGTAGTATTTACCGTCTAAATCGTCATCAAAATCGTCTATTTTAATTGGTTTAGGTTTAGGTTTAATCGCATTTGCTTTCTTTTTCCAAATTTCAAACTTATCTGCTGGCAATTTTTTCTTCATAATTTCAAGAACTTCTTTTTCGGCTAAACCAAATTCCTTTTTGATAATTTCAAACGGATTTCTCTCTTCTAACGCCAACGAAATCAATTTTTCGGTTTGATCTCTGTCTAATTCTATATTTTTATTCTTTTTCATTACTTGAAAATTAATTTCAGATAAATTTTATTTTTTGAATAGTATTTAAAATTCAATATTAAGAAAAAAAATAATTGGTTTAACATATTATATAAAAAAATTATTCCTTTTTTATTCATAAAAAAAATTATAGGAAACGATTGGAAATCAGCTTAATATTCTTAGGATAATTTTGCCTTATTTTTTTTAAATTTTCCAGAAATTTATTGTAAATAATCTTTGATTTAAGCTACATAAATTTATTTATGTAGAAATGATTCTTTACAACAAACTGACTTTATAGCTAACAGATTGTTATTTAATTCCTATAAAAAAACTACGGTTATAACAAGTAGGATCATAGGAAACAAGAGGCACTAAAGTTTTTATTTCGGAAAGTCGAATAATTGTAATTGACTTTTCAAACGTTCGATAAGCATTTGCATCATTCGCTTATTTAATTCTGAAGGATTTTCGATATAAAATGCATATTCTACGTTTGTAAAAAGCCCAATAATCATTCCTTGTAATGTATTTCGTAATTTGGTATCTTTTTGAATACTATTTTCAATAAAAGTAGTCTTTTTAGCGCTGCTAAAATCATAAAAACTGGTCTTGTTTTTGTAAATGTAATGACTAAAAATAGCCAGCAATAACTCATTTTGTAGTTTTAAAATAGGACGCAAGGTTTGGTTTTGAAATCGTTCGATGTCGGTGGATTCTGGACTTATTGTTCCAAGTGCTTCCCCTCTAAATTCATTAATAAATTGGTTTCTCTGATTCATTTTTAGTTTTTTTAATTGATAAGAACATGGATATAAAAATCATTCCGAAGCACTTCTATAGCCGATTTGTTTTTAATTTTAAGTGGAATTTTTTTTGTTTTATTGGTTGGATACAACCTGATTTTTTCTCCTTTAACTATAATATCTACAGGCATTTCAAAATTGGGAACATCGGTTCGCCATTGGTATTCGAGTTCACTTTTAGACCATTTTAGATCCAATAATGGAATCCCCACATACTGCAAATATTGTTTGAAAATAGGAGTGAGGTATAGTTTGCTTTCTTTATTGAAAAACGCAATCACGGTTGCTGAATCAATTATTTTATGCTTGAATGTAGTTGTGTATTTATAGAGCATTTTCCACCACAAGGTGTCATTATTTATTACATGTCGTAAAGTATTTAAGAGCAAGGCACCTTTTGGATACATATCTCCCGATCCTTCATTATTTACATCAAATCTTCCAAGTATGGGTTTATCATTTCGAACTCTATTTTGCATTCCATTAATGTAAATTTGACCTTTTTCATAACCATATTGACATTCCACAAAAACAGACTCAGCATAGGTTGTAAAACCTTCATGTATCCACATATCTGCAATGTCTTTGGATGTAATACTGTTGCCAAACCATTCGTGACCACTTTCGTGAATGCTGATGTAATCAAAAATCAAC
>JBBALV010000009.1:0-12694 GCA_040402815.1 Flavobacterium sp. | reverse complement strand
CAAAAAGCAACCCGATGCCCGTATTAGACAAATCGTTTCCTAAATAACCCTGTCTATACTTATTGCCATAGGCCACAGCGCTTTGGTGTTCCATACCCAAATAGGATGTTTCAACTAATTTATAGCCATCTTCCTTAAAAGGATAGTCGCCAAATTTAGATTGAAAACAATCCAACATGGGTTTCACTTGTTCAAATTGCATTCTTGCTTTAGCTTCGTTTTCACGCAACACATAATAATCTAAATCCAAGCCTTTGTAGGTTTCACCAAAATGAACATAGTCACCAATATTTATTGTAATATCATAATTGTTTATTGGATTTTTAACCTCCCAATCCCAACGAGTATAACCGTTTTTTAAATCTTCATTGCCGACTAATTTTCCATTCGAAACATTCATTAATCCATTAGGCACGGCCACTTTTATAGTTGCACCGTAATCGGGTTCATCCGTTTGCGTGTCTTTACATGGATACCACAAACTAGCTCCTGTACCTTGAACGGCAACGCCAATCCAATCCAAATCAGTACTGTCTTTTTTGACAACAAAACCACCATCCCATGGAGCATGTTTTGCAATTATTGGATTTCCACAATAATAAAATCGAATTTTTTGTTCCGAATCTGGAAGTAATGGAATTGGAAACGAAACAAAAACTGCATCAAATTCTCTTTTGTAATTTAGTTTTTCGCCCATAAAAACGATACTATCCACCGACATGTTCTCGAATAAATCGAGTTGGATTTTATTTGTGTTTTCCATCGTTTTAAACGTAATGTCGTTGAAACCAATAATTGATTTTGCACTAGGATTGATTGTAATATTTAAATCATAGCGCAACACATTGAAGCAGTTTCGTTCTATTCGTAAACTTCCTCTCAAAGTATCTTTTTTAGTGAAAGTTTCTTGTGCGGAAAGTAGGTTATATCCAACAAGTATGAGCATTAACAATAGCTTTTTTTTCATCTTTTTTTCAATTTATTTTTTTGGAAACCACTTCTTTTTGAGGCGATTTGTTCTTTTTTAAATCCTCCAATACCCAATTCATTTCTACATCAATATCTTTAATTCTATCGTTTAAAGTAGGCACAATTTCTATATCTGGAAAAACGCCGTGGCCTTCCAAATTGGTTTTAAAATGAGGCACAATCGCAACTAATCCAAGTCGAACTGTTATTTTAGAATTGGGCAATTCCAGAATCGGCATTTGACCTGCAACGGTTCCATTATAAGCGCCGCCGGTTTCTTCACCAACAAATGTGGCGCGATTCGCTCCTTTTAAATTCGATGAAATAATACAAGAAGCCGAAAAACTTCCGCCGTTAATAAGCACGTATAATTTTCCTTTGAAGGCATCTTTTTTTATTTTTTGAGGGGTCGATTCGGAGTTATAATAATATTTTCCATTCTCTTTTTTGTGAATTTTAAAAAAAGTGTAACCATAGTACAATGGTGAGAACACAATTTTAAGCGCTTTAATACCAAGGGAACCTCCTTTAAAATAATCGGCATGAAACAAACTCGTTTTTGAAACCACTTCTGAAGGTTCTAAAAAAACAAAGGTAGAGTCAGACAAATAGGAATACAATTCTGCAATTTCTGACAATCTTCCGCCTGGATTGTCTCTTAAATCAAGTACCAATGTTTTGGTTTTAAACTGGTCTAATTTGCTGAAATTTTCTTCGTAAAAAGTGCTGTAATCGCCTATCGAAAAGCCTTTTATTTTCATTACAGCAACAGTACTGTCCTTTTCTAAAAACCTTAAATTTCGATTATACGATTTAGTCGATTCGTCATAGCCAAAAACACTTTTTTCTTTCTTGTCCGCTTTCTTTTTGGCTTTCTCCAACTCTGTTACGACTTTCTTGGTTTCTTTTTTGTTAGTGCCTGCGGTATCAGTAACTTTCCTTTTGATAGTTACTATTTTAACCGAATCATGGAATTTAAAATTATAAATTATACTGTCTTGAACGCCGTTTTCATTAGTATAAAAAGTAGGCAGGTATTTACCCAAACGGGCTTTTTTAAATGTCTGATTGTAGCCGTCTGAAGTAAACCATTTCGAATAATTTGCAGTTAATTCCATTGGATTTTTGCCATTAATAGCAACAACTTCATAGCCTTTTTGGATGCTTTTGTCATACGATTTGTTTTTTACAACATACATTTTATTGTCAAAAACGTCAAATTCAAATTGTGAAAAAGGACCAACTCCTTTTTTGACAAGCGCTTTGCTTTCTTTTTTAGAAAACAATTTGGTGTATGGATATACAAAGAGATGACCTTGTCGGATCGAGGCAAGCACTGGGCTCAGCTTCGTATAAAAAGCAAATCGATTCATCGGCTTGGTAATAGTTGTTTTTAAACTATCAAATTTATAATCCAAGTTTTCTTTAGAAATATACCAGTACAAATTAGGATGCAACTTTTGTAGTTTAGCATAAATATAATCGACATCCGATTGCAGTTTTTGCTCTGATAGCAAATCATTCAAGTGCTGGTTATGATTTTTTACAGAGTTGCATCCAATAAAAATTAATGATATTATTAGAAGTAGAATTATTTTTTTCATAAAAGGAGGTATTTACAACTGTAGTGTAAAGAAAGTAGTTATAACAATCATATGCAAACGGCGTTGAAAAATAAATTCAAGTTCTTACTTATTCTTTTTCTATTTTTGACCTATCAATTTGATTCTTTTGTATAATGAAAAAAACGTTTATTACCATCTGCTTCTCTTTCCTTATTTTTACTTCCTGTATAGGTCAATCAAAGTATGGTAAACCAGAAGTTGACCCAATAGCTATTCAAAAGACTTTTGGGCAATGGTACAATTATCACTCCAAAAATATTATGCTTACCCGAGATTTCGTTGCTTTAAATGAAAATTCTACATCCATTTCAAAAGATGAATTTCTAAATCAATTGACGCAAGGTTACGTAATTCCGATACGATTGGTTTCTCACGATGGATTATATTATTATAAACTTTTCAAGATTCAATCCACTTCTGATTCTAGCATAAAAGCCACTATGGTTGCCGTAGCTATCGAAGAATATGAACATTATAAAATGGAAGGACAGTTATTTCCAACGTTTCATTTCACTGATTTAAACGGAAATGTGCTCATCAATGAATCACTCAAAGGAAAAATTATTGTCTTAAAATGTTGGTACATTCATTGTGCAGCTTGTGTCAAAGAGTTTCCAGCTGTAAACAAAATGGTGTTAGAATACAAAGATCGAAAAGATATTGTTTTTGTTAGCCTAGCTGAAGATACTCCAGAACAATTGAATGCGTTTTTAGCCCGTAAACCTCTATTGTATGCGGTTGTTCCTAATATGAAATTATTTATGAATGACACGCTTCATTTGAATGCTTTTCCGACGCATTTTATTATTAACAAACAAGGAAAAATAGCTAAAGTGCTCTTGGATTTCGAAGGATTAGAAGTGGCTTTAAGCAAAGAAAGTAAACTTTAAAAAACAACATTAAATTAAAAATGATAAAGATCAGACCCATAGAACCGGAAGATAATGCCACTATATCTAGTGTAATTCGCGAGGTTTTGTCAGAATACAATGTGCCAAAAGTGGGTACCGCTTATGCCGATCCGCAACTTGATTTTTTGTTTCAAAATTACGCAATTGATAATGCTATATATTACGTTGTCGAAAAAGAAAATAAAATTATTGGTGGAGCAGGCATTATGCAACTAGAAAATGAATCTAAGAACATTTGCGAATTGCAAAAAATGTATGTTTTATATGAAGGCAGAGGTCTCGGTTTGGGTAAGCAGCTGATGGAAATATGTTTGCAAAAAGCCGTTACTTTTGGTTTTGAAAGTTGCTATATCGAAACATTACCGAATATGATTGATGCCCAAAAACTGTATCTAAAAACTGGATTTAGCTATCTTAACTCGCCCATGGGAAATACAGGTCACACTTCATGTCCCGTTTGGATGTTGAAAAAACTGTAAACATCCAACTATCTAGCTCCTTAAATTTTGAATTTTAGACTTTTTTTTAAAAGTAGTTCAATTAAAAATTGGAAAACGTCCCAAGAGGAGGCAAAAGTGCAATTTAAAAGACATAGTATAGTCTTTTTGTTTGCGCTTTACATAGCGACTTTTTCCATTTTTTTCTATAAGGATACTTTTTGAGCATCGCTATTTCAGGACAAGACATTTATTTAAACAAAAAAGTTTACAAAATAATCGTTTGACTTTTTTTTTATATATTTGAATTCCTTTAAAATGAAAAAAAATGAAATCAAAAATTACTTTAGCCTTTATTATTCTAATTTCTGTTTTTGCTTCCGCTCAAAATCAAGAACATAAATTCGATTTGTTAAAAGACAAAACTCAAACAAAGATTCTTTATGACAGAGTTTTTGGAATTTCAAATGCTACAAATCTGGACAACAAACCTGTTTCTTCTCTTTTTTTCAAACAAGTATATCATGAAATTCAAAGAGCTGATTTTCTGAATCGATTACAAAAATATGATTATCTGAAAGAGCAATCCAATTTAGGTTTTGCCGAAAACAAAGTGCCACTTTCAGTATTGATAACTGAATTTGAAAGCAGAAACAAAGTGGCAATAGAAAATCATAACTTTTATCTAGATGCAAACGGACAATGGAATGTTGCTTCAATATCAGATGCTTTTGATAAACATAATCTTGCACTTTTAGCCCCATTACTTGATTCCTTTACATCTAAAGTAGTTACTTTTATTTTGAAAGATAACCTTATTTTTAATACCACAAATAAAAGTATACAAAAGATAACTGCTGATTTTAACGACGGCAAAGGCTTTCGTATTTTGACTGTTAATCACGCTATAAAAGTTGAATTTTTAAATGCTGGAAAACAAAAAATTCAATTTAGAATTCAACTTTCCAATGGAGAAATCATAGATCAATTTTTTACTTTTCAAGCGGGTATTGTTGAAAGTACAAATTCGAAAAATTCAAAAATACCGCAAGATATTACCACTGTGAATTCCATTTCGTCAACAATTCCTTATCAAGGATATGGAGAAACACAAGCTTTTTTAGGACAAGGTGAATATGAAATTTTTCCAGATGTAGTAAATGGAATTTTAGACAAGCCTATTTTTCTTTTGGATGCCTTTGATCCAGGTGATGCTAGAAAAATTCCTACAATTTATAGTTTAATGAATTATGGTACTACAGGCAGTAATTTAGCAGACGATCTTCGAGCTCAAGGTTTTGACATCATTATTTTAAATTTCCCAACGTATACTCGTCTTGGATCAACCACTGTTATTGATGGTGGTGTAGATTATATACAGCGAAATGCGATGATTCTGGTGGAACTTATCAATCAAATTAATGCTTTAAAAGTTGGTATAGAAAAAAACGTGGTTATTGGACCAAGTATGGGTGGTTTAATTGCCAGATATGGCTTACGTTATATGGAAACCCATAGTTTAAATCATGATACCCGTCTTTATATTTCGTTTGATGCACCACATTTGGGAGCAAATGTTCCAATTGGTTTTCAACATCTTTTTAATTATATGGGATATGGACCTTTAGGCGATGTTACACTTCAAGGGTTGGTTGACGGCATGCTTAAAAGTCCAGCGGGACGAGAAATGTTAATAGATCAATTTGAAGGACACTTACAATCCGGAAGCGCTTTTGAATTCAATACTTCTGCTGCTTCGTTGTTACCTATCGGTTGTCCAAATTATAGAATCCCTTTTCAAAATGAACTCAACACTATGGGGTTTCCTTTAACCACAAGAAATGTTGCAATTGCTAATGGATCAGGAAACGGCACAATGACAGGTACACCGGACATGGTTGTTATGGCGCATACATTTAATATTTCAACTACTCAAAGAGCCATTATTGATTTACGGTTTACTCCACTATCCAATCAAACAAATCAAGTAAGCCATTTTAAATCGCAACAAAAAGTACTCAACTTTTGGATTACGGGTTTTGAAAGTATGGCAAATTCTAAGTCACCAAACACATCAAATGGACTCGATGCTGCGCCAGGAGGAAGATTCGACATGAGCAGCATCGCTGCATCTGCTGGCACAAATACTGTTTTAACGGAGTTCTTAAACAACTTACTGATTCAATATTTTGATTTTATTCCTACTAATAGTGCTTTGTCAATTTCTAATACAACCAACTGGTTTGAACCTGTTTCGGCAAACTCAAATACTCCATTTTTAGCACAATCAGTACCACTTGTAAATGAAAATCACGTAACTCTTAATGCACAAAATACTTCTTTTGCATGGAATGAAATATTGAATACTCCATTAGCAGTTGATCATTTTATGTTTTCTAATTTGTTTATTAAAAATCCAACTCAAAACACAATTGAAATTAAAAGTAGTGAAACAATAACGGATGCAACTGTCACCCTAGTTGATGTAATGGGGAAAACTATGTTGTATAAAAGTAATCAAACTATTGATGCTAATTATCAAATCCCTATTTCCATTTCAAAAGGAATTTATTTTATTTCCATTAAAAATGCAGCTGGAAGTACTACCCGAAAGTTAATTCTAGAATAACTTTTTAATATTATTACACAAAGAGGGAGAACTCAATGCCCTCTTTGCTATTATGAATTATCAGACTACATAAAATAATTTACCGATTTTTGGAGTTATCGCGCTGTTTTTCATTAATTAAAAAAAAATAAAAACACTAATTATCCATAAACAGTTTTATTTAATCCTTTTCATATTTTTTATCTTTTAGTAGTTTTGATGCTGTTTGATAATACGATATTGTTTCATTAATTAAATCTGATTGTACTTTTGATAATGGCTTTTGGTCATAAAATAATTGGAATTCTGTTGATAATTTAGGGTTTTTTTGCAAAGTAAGTTGCATCTGTTTTACTTCCTGTTTTGGTGAAATAATAGTTAAAACATCGTTTTTTATCAATCCTAAATTTTGATAAGTAGCTATTAAAGCCCTGGGTTTATAATCCGTTTTTAAAACATCTTGTCCAAAAAATTTACTTTGATAATTAAATTTTAAAAGTCCAAATACGGTTGGCATAACATCTATTTGAGACATCAATTTTGTATATTTCATTGGAGTAACAAATCCTGGACTATACACCATAGCAGGAATCCTATATTTATCTAAAGGAAGTTCAGTTTTTCCTGAACTTGAGGCACAATGATCTGCAAGGATAACGAAAATGGTATTCTTAAACCATGTTTGTTTCATCGCTTTTTCAAAGAATTTTCTCATAGCAAAATCCGTATATTTCACGCCACCTTCCCTAGACTTTGCATCTCCAGGAATGTCAATTTTATTATTTGGATAAGTAAACGGCCTATGATTACTAACTGTCATTATATGATTAAAAAAAGGTCTGTTTTCTTTAGCTTCTATGTTCATTACATTTATGGACTTATTATACATATCTTCATCACAAACGCCCCAAATATTTTGAAAAGTAATTTCGCTGGGTAAAAATGATTTTTTATCTACGATAGAATAACCATTGCCTGAGAAAAAATCCTGCATATTATCGAAAAAAGAATCGCCTCCATACATATATTTTACGTTGTATCCCTTTTGTTTAAAAATGGCAGCTGTTGAAAATTTATTCTTATTATCAACTCTTTTTACTACACTTTCTCCTGCGGTTGGTGGTAAACATAAAGTGACAGCTTCTAATCCCCTAACGGTTCTATTACCAACGGCATAAAGATTAGTGAATAATAAACTTTTAGATGCTAAACTGTCGATAAAAGGAGTTATATTTTGTTCATTTCCATAAATTTTTAAAAACGCTGCGCTATAACTTTCTATAGTTATTAAAATTACGTTTTTACGAATTTCGGGTTTGTTACTGCTTATTGTCCTTAGCGTTGTACTCGCAGTATTTGAACCCATTTGTTGATGTAATAAAGCGAATGCTTGATTATCAGGAATTGTTTTATAGAATTTAAAATAATCTAATTCGCTATTCATAAAAGCCAAATAAAATTTATAAATTCCATTTGATTGCAACTCATTTGAAAATATATTTTGTGCATTTTCTTTCGCAGCAAAATAGGGTATTGCATAAAAGGAAATGCAAAGTAAAGTAAGGTAAGTAACGGAAATTTTTAATTTTTCAATAAACGTTGGAATAGCTATAATATAATTTTTACTTCGTTGGACAATAAGATAAGTAAAAAAGATTGTTACAATAAAAAGAACTGAAAAAAGCGGGATTACAGGATAAGATTGCATAATATTACCAATGACTTCATTAGTATAAACTAAGTAATCAACAGCGATAAAGTTATATTTTACACCAAATTCATTCCAGAAAAAGTATTCACTTATAGCATTTTGTAAAATCAATAAAACATATAAAAAAATTACAAATGAAAATAGCCAAAAGCGAATTTTGTTTCGATACTTTGGCAAAAACAATAAAAATCCAAATAAAATTGTTTTAATAGCTATAAAAGCAGCTCCGATTTCTGGCAAAACGCCGCCATATTCATTGAGAATTGTATTGAAAAAAACTACATAAGTAAGAAAAAATAAATGCAATCCAAAAACAAAATAACCGATTGGTTTGAAATATTTTGAATTTGAAATAAAAATTATATAGAGCCATAAAAAAAAACTAGCAACTACAAAAACGAATAAATCAGAGAACAATCCAAAGGTGAATATTTTTAAAATATCCTTTCCTAGAAAAGTGGTTTGAGTGATTGGGTGAAAAAGTAAAATAAGTCGCAAAAAGATACTTACTAAACCATAAAAAAGAGCTAAATTATAGAAAGGAGAACATTTTTTAAGAAAAGACATATTATTTTTTTTACAAAAATAATGAATTTGAATTTAACTAATGTATTCCCTAAACTAGTTAAGGCATTCGCTTTTAAAAATTTTTTAAAAAATCTTGTAAATATTTATTTCTTGTCTTAATGTTAGTCGTACTAATATTTCCAAAGGGGACTTTTACTAGAATAAATTATCCATTATATAAGTTTAAAAGCTGTTGTAATTCTTTCATAGTCAATGTGATAAGGAACTTTAAATTTTATTCTTTTCTATAGATTCAAAAAGGAAAAAAAAATAAAGTTGATTTTTTGGAATAGGATTCTCATTTTTATTTTTAGATTACGGATTTTATCAACGAATTAAATTTCACTACAAGTTTAATTAAATTATTGAATTTACCGTTTCATAGCAAAATGTCCTCTGTATACTTTGCCATTGGCGCGCTCTACAACAAACCAATAATCAGTGGAAGGTGCTTGATAACCATTATAGTTGCCGTCCCACCCGAGTCCTTTTGGGTCAATTCTGGCCATTAATTTTCCATATCGATCAAATATGTTAATGCGCATACTTGGTTCAAATACGGAGTTGGGAATTTGCCAATAATCATTAGCTCCATCATCGTTGGGTGTAAAAAAATTAGGGTAATAAAATACTACCACTTCTTTATTAATTGTACCACAGCCGTGCTTATCCTTGATAAATATATTATAAATTCCAGGTACAAGATTTGTAAAAATAGGCGAGTCTTGATAGGTGTGGTCGTCTAAAGAATATTCATAATCGCCACTTCCATCTGGAAAAACGGTTATACTATTTTCGTTTTCTGTCCAATCTTCAACGGTAAAATGTGGATATACAGCCATACTAGAAGGATTTACTGTTATAGTAGTTGAAGCCTTACAAAATAAAGTGCCGTATTTCTTTTTTACTTCAACCGCATAAATGCCAGTAGTATTTACAATTATAGATTGTGTTGTGGCTCCTATTGACCAGTTATAAGCATCATATCCACTATCGGCTGAGATCGTTATAGTATCACCTTTGCATAAAAAAGTATTTGTACTTAGTAAGGCAGGAATTGCACCGACCGTTATTGTAAAACTAGTAAGGTCATAGCAAATATGTATGGTTTTATGTTCCAAACGCACATAAATGTTTTGTGGACTCGTTGTATTGGTATAGGCCGTTGGCGTTGTAATGGCGTTGATTCCAGCGTTGGCATCGGATGGCGAAGTAAAATAAGTAACCGTATAATTTCCTGGAGCTTGATAGGCCAAAATAGTGGGTTCAAAAGCGGTTAAATCAAAAACATCGGTGGTAGCGCTTGTACTATTGCAATTCAATACTTCATTTGGTACAGGAGTTGCAGCATGCACTAGAGGTAATAATGTTGTGGCATTAACATGAACTGGAATTTTTCTACCACAGCTGTCTTCTACTTCAAAAACGTATAAAGCAGGTGTAAGATTTGAAAATATATTACTATTTCCATTTTCAATAAAGGGCGATAGGGGGACATTGTTTATTTCTACAATTCTAAATAAATAGGGTGCTACTCCTTGCACATCAACATAAACACTTGAAGGGCCTGAACCCGTTATACAATCCAAACTATACACACCAAGTATATCTAAATCACCAGAAAAAGTAAATTTAGGATCATATATTTCAATACAATCGGGTATGCCTTGAATTTTTATAATTTTTATAATTCTAAAAGTACCTGTATAAGTAATATTTGTAAGTGTGGTGTTGTTGGATAAACTTATAGAATTAGTAGCATCAGGGGTTGTGTTGATTGGGTATGCAACGCCGGTACTTGGATGTCCCCATGTGTCTGTAGTTGTATTAAGTTGTTTTTGAAACCAATAGGAACTTCCAATTAAATTACTGTGATCATTTACTGCTAATGTAAACGAACCACATCCACGAACTACGGTAAAATTATTAGTTCCTGGATTGTAAGAAACGATACTTTTAGTAACTTGACTAGTAATATTACACGAATCAGTTCCTGAAAAAGTATATGGACCTTCAGGTAGATTATTCATATTAAAAACGCCTGCTACTATGTTTGAAGACGCATCAAAAGGAAGGGTATGCGTTTGAATAAAAGATGGAGGCGCATTAGTAATAATAATCGAAGTTAAAGCTCCATTTCCAGAAGAAACTTTCATGCTCCCAATACCTGGTGTACAGTTGGATTGAGGAGTTGCTATCAAACCTTGAGGAACAAAAGCATATACAAATGCTTTGAAATCATTATAAAGACTACCACATTCGTCCACTAAATCAAAATGATATTCTCCAATGGGTAAATTAGGAATGATTAATACTCCATTTACACTGATAAAAGAGGACACATTATTTGGTACAGGGGTATATGTGGATGTTGTAGCAGTAATAATTGCCGAAACTAGTTTTCTGTTCTTTGGAATGCTAATTTTAATCGTGCCAAAAGCATTCAGGCAAGTGGCAAATCCATTACTTCGAATAGGTACTAAAGGAACATCCAAAATATTATAAGTTGTTTTTACAGTTCTGCCACAAATATCTGTAATCTCAACTTCATAATTCCCAAAAGGAACTGTATTGGTCAAAGAACCAAAATCAATTGCTGCTTGAGTAAACGGCCCGGGATATGCAGTGTTAAATGACAAAGGATTAAATCCAGCTGGAGCAATGGTGAAATTAACTGTATAAGGAGGTGTAAAATGCGTAACCCCCAATTTTAGAAACTCTCGACCGCAAGGATCGGGTGTTCCTGATAAAGAGGCTGTTGGATTTGGATTTATTATATTACCTAAACTCGGAAATTGATGGTTACAACTATCGGTTACAACAATATCATACGTATATATCGCATTCAAAAAAAGAGGTAAAGTCAATGGTAAAGACAATGCTTCAGGAGGCCCTGTAGGATAATTTTGTGTAATAATCTGATCAGGTCCTGATGGAGGATGAATGGTATAAACAACACTTAATGGATACACCAATGTGGTACCAGTCGGTGGTGTAATAGCATTTAAAATAGCAATAGTTGTACAAGAAATAGAAACAGTTGAACCGCTAACTGAAATATTTAATATTGGGGAACCAACTGCCAATGTATAATCTAAAACAGTTGCTGCACCACAGGAATCAATGACTCTAATTCTATAAAATCCGTTTGGCAAGCCCGTAAATTGATTGGATTGTTGTGGCGGAAAAGTAAGTGGTCCTAAAATTATTTCATATTTAAAAGGACCAGATCCTGTAATTGTATTAACTGTTATATTTCCTGTTGTGTCGCAATTTGTAGTAATTGATGGAGTAATTGAAAAAGACAATGGAATGACCTGATCTACAATGCTAAAATTTTGTTGCTGTGAATTGGTGAGTGTGCCTAAAGTTTGTGAAACGACAACGCTATAATTTCCGGAGACCAAACCACTTAAAATATTTTGGGTCGTTGAACTTATTGGAGCAGTAAGATTAGGCAATTTATATAAACTGAACAAGAGTTGTGCGCCTGCAGTCGTGTTAGTTGCTGTTACGACAGCCAAACCATTTTGCTTACAAGTTTCATTAGTCGTTACAACTTGAATCGAAAAAGCCGTTAGTTGCGCATAACCTATAGCGGTTAGCATTAAATTGAAAACAATTGTATATACAATTTTCATCTAATAAAAATTAAAGTATTTTTATAGAACAAGTCAATCACAATAAACCCGATTTAATCCGAGCAAAAAAATGGAGTATATAGACAAATATACATTTTTTAAGGATAAAACATACTTACTAAAGCAGTTTTTTTTAATTTTTTATAAGCACCATTTTTACTGTTTTGATGTAAGTTGGATGTAATTTGTTTTTTTGAACATGTTTACATAATTATAAATTTTAAA
>JBBALV010000008.1:0-85560 GCA_040402815.1 Flavobacterium sp. | reverse complement strand
AAAATTACTGAAACAAATTAGTACAACAGGTTTAGGATGGGATGGAACTTTTAACGGAAAACCCATGGAATCAGACGATTACTGGTTTGTAGCAGAATATTTTGAAGCAGGAACTAATAAAGTATTTAAAGCACATTTTACATTAAAACGTTAATCCAATGAATTTTAAAAAGAGATATTTAGTAGTATTGTCATTTTTTTTAGCACAAATTTCATTCTCACAAGAAGGAATTGCAGTTTATTCTGATTATTTGTCAGATAATTATTACCTAATTCACCCGTCTATGGCAGGTGCAGCAAATTGCGCAAAAATAAGATTAACAGCTCGCCAACAATGGTTCGGTCAATCAGATGCTCCGGCATTACAAACATTAAGTTTCAATGGACGAGTTGGAGAAAAGTCAGGTGCTGGGGTTATATTATTTAATGATAAAAATGGTTATCATTCTCAAAAAGGCATGAAACTGACCTATGCACATCACATCATGTTTTCAAGAAGTGATGCCGATTTGAATCAGTTGTCTTTTGGTATGAGCGCAGGTATTGTTCAAGCAGAACTTGATGAAACTTCTTTCACCCAACCTGATCCTATTATTGGAGGAATTGTACAAAAAGATTCTTATTTTAATGTTGACATGGGGGCTTCTTATAATTATTTAGAATTCTACACACACTTTACTATAAAGAATGCTTTGGCAAGCAAAAGAAGTTTATATACGGATGTTGAATCAAACAATTTAAGAAAATATTTATTGAGTATGGGTTATGTTTTCGGAAATAGTGAACAATTGCAATGGGAACCATCTGTTTTATTTCAACTTGTCGATGGCACAAAAGAAAAATCAATTGACTTAAATTTAAAAGCTTATAAAGATTTAGATTTTGGAAAAATTTGGGGCGGATTATCTTATAGAAGAAGTTTTGATGCAGCGCAATACCAATCCGGTGGATCAGTTGCTACTCAAAGACTACAATACATCACACCAATTCTTGGCTTTAACTACAATAAATTTATGTTTGCTTACACTTATTCTCATTTAGTAGGAGACGTGAAGTTTGATCAAGGAGGTTTTCATCAAATCACTTTAGGTATTAATCTTTTCTGTCAAAGAGAAAAATACGATTGTAATTGTCCAGCAATCAATTAATTTTAATTTGCTATATTATATAGTCCCGATTTATCGGGACTTTTTTTTACACTAATTTTAAAAACTTAACTATGTTAATAAAATCTATAAATGGTAAAAGTCCTTCAATTCCTGACGATTGTTATGTGGCCGAAAATGCAACTATTATTGGTGAGGTATCGTTTGGAAAAGAATGTAGCGTTTGGTTCAATGCAGTAATTAGAGGAGATGTTAATTTTATAAAAATTGGCAACAAAGTCAATATTCAAGACGGTGCAATTGTACATTGTACCTATAAAAAACATCCAACTATTATTGGTAATAATGTATCTATTGGTCATAATGCCATAGTACATGGATGTGAAATTAAAGATAATGTTTTAATAGGAATGGGTGCCATTGTTATGGACAATTGTATTGTTGAAAGTAATTCGATTATTGCTGCAGGAGCAGTTGTTTCACAGAACACAATTGTTGAATCTGGAACTATATATGCAGGAGTGCCTGCCAAAAAAATAAAAGACATTAACCAATCTGATTTTGCGGGTGAAATTGAACGCATCTCCAATAATTATGTAATGTATTCCAGTTGGTATAAAGAGTAGTTGAATCAAGTTGTAAAATAAAAATTTCCCTTTAAAAGGTGTGAATGATATAACTTACCAAAAGAGTTATGTAACCCCTTTTCGTTAATACGGTCGCACCTTTGTATTGTAATAATAATGTTACAAACTAAATCGTATTAAAATGAAAAATCTAAAATTTATAATGGTTTTTGTACTCTTTTTAAGTATAACTCATTATAGCCTTGCACAGAAAAGTAACTTAAAATTTGGTGTAAAAGGAGGGGTTAACTTTTCCAATGTATCTACAAGTAATACCGATCAAAACAAAATGTTGACTGGAGTTAATTTTGGAGTTTTTGCTAAATTACCTATATCAGATGCAATTGCTATTCAACCTGAGTTTTATTTTACTACAAAAGGTGCAACACTCACCTATAACAACGTCTTTGTAGATGGTACTGCCGATTTTAATCTGAATTATATTGAAATACCTGTATTGCTGGTGCTCAATATTAATGAAAATTTCAACGTACATTTTGGTCCTTATGCCGCATATTTAATTAACTCCAAAGTTAAAAACGTATCAGACGTTAGTTTTTACAACTTTGAAAGTAACATTGATTCTGAAAATTTCAACAAGTTTGATACGGGTCTTGCTGCTGGTGTAGGGTTTGATTTTGGGTCATTGAGCCTAGGTGCACGTTACAATTACGGATTAATAAAAGTAGGTAAAGAAAGAAATTATGGTAGTACTACATACACTTTTCCTGACGGTAAAAACAGTTTAATCAGTGTATACTTATCTTATTCCATACTTTAAAAATCAACGAAAATGAGCAATCTACTCTACACATTCGCAGTAATTTTAATCATCTTTTGGGCGATCGGATTTTTTGCCTATAGTGCCGGAGCAATTATTCATATTCTCCTTGTTCTAGCCATTGTTGCCATATTATTGCGGCTTATTCAAGGCAGAAAAGTATAAAACAAATTTATTTAAACATTTAAAAATAGAAATTATGAACTCAAGTAAAGTATTATTAGGCGTTTTAGGCGGTGTTGCTGCGGGAGCAATTGCAGGAATCTTATTTGCACCAGCAAAAGGCAAAAAAACAAGAAGAAGAATCATGAAAAAAGGAGAGAATTATGCCGACGACATTAAAAGCAAATTTCAGGATTTGTATGAAAATGTAAACGATAAGTGCGACTCAATGTTAAGCGAAGCCAAAGAATTAGTGGCAAGAAATGAGATGAAAAAGTAATAATTACCTTAAGTCCTATACCATAAAGTGATCACATTTAACTTATAACAGTTATCGTTATAGCTAACACGTTCCACTTTTTGGTTTCAATTTTCCGCCAGTAGGTTATAGTATTCTGTAAAAAGAAAACCGTAACTTATTGGCGGATTACTTCAAATACTTTGCTAAAAACTTCGTCGGATAAGTGCAAAGTGAATTAATAGTCAAGTTACGGTAGTGGAAATGAATACATTTTGTGTATTCAATAATTAGAATTTTTGTTTTACATTGGTTGCTATGTTTAAAACTTAAGGATTTGCTGTTTTTAGGTATAAATAATTATCTTTGTAATTTACAAAACAATATACTTTTATGGAATCTGTTTTAGAAAATGCCCATGCAGTAGGTACCCAAGGCAAAGCCGAATTGAGCGGAGCTAAACCTAAATGGTTGAAAGTTAAGTTGCCTATTGGTCAAAAATATACAGAACTTCGAGGATTGGTTGACAAATACAGTCTAAACACCATTTGCACTTCAGGAAGTTGCCCTAATATGGGCGAATGTTGGGGCGAAGGTACAGCAACTTTCATGATACTTGGTAATATTTGCACGCGTTCTTGTGGATTTTGTGGCGTAAAAACAGGCAGACCCGAAACGGTAGATTGGGATGAACCAGAGAAAGTAGCCCGTTCCATAAAAATAATGAATATCAAACATGCAGTAATAACAAGCGTTGATCGCGATGATTTAAAAGATGGCGGTTCGATTATTTGGATAGAAACCGTAAAAGCCATTCGTAGAATGAATCCTAAAACGACTTTAGAAACACTGATTCCAGATTTTCAAGGAATAGAAAGAAATATTGACCGAATTGTTGAAGCCAATCCAGAAGTGGTTTCTCATAATGTTGAAACCGTTCGGCGATTGACGCGCGAGGTTCGTATTCAAGCCAAATATGACCGTAGTTTGGAAGTTTTACGTTATTTGAAAGACAAAGGAATTAACAGAACCAAATCGGGAATTATGTTGGGGTTGGGCGAAACCGAAGACGAAGTGATTCAAACCTTATATGATTTATATGCTGCTAAAGTAGATGTTGTAACCATTGGTCAGTATTTACAACCGAGCAAAAAGCACCTGCCCGTTAAAGAATATATCACACCAGAACAATTTGCTAAATATGAAAAAATAGGCCTAGAATTAGGCTTTCGTCATGTAGAAAGTGGTGCTTTAGTGCGTTCTTCCTATAAAGCACAGAAACATATTCTTTAAAAAAATGTTTCAAGTTACTCAACTTGAAACTTGAAATTTGAAATAAAATTAATTGAAAACAAGAATTGCCATAAACGGTTTTGGACGAATAGGTCGAAATTTATTTCGTCTACTCATTAACCACCCTTCTATAGAAGTTGTTGCTATTAATGATATTGCAGACAATAAAACCATGTCGCATCTTTTAAAATATGATAGTATTCATGGCATCCTACCTTTTACTTGTAGTTTTGATGAATCGAGCATACTTGTTGGAGACAAATGTTATTTGTTTTTTCACGAAAAAAATATTTCAAATTTAGATTGGAAATCCTTAAAAATTGATGTTGTAATTGAATCTACAGGAAAATATAAAACATTTGACGAAATTAATGCACATTGTATTGCTGGAGCAAAAAAAGTGATACTTTCTGCACCTTCAGAAGTAGATGCTATTAAAACCGTTGTAATAGGTGTTAATGAAACTATTTTAGACGGTTCTGAGACCATTATTTCTAATGCAAGTTGCACAACTAATAATGCTGCTCCGATGATACAAATTATACACGATTTGTGCGGTATTGAGCAAGCTTATATCACCACCATTCATTCTTATACTACCGACCAAAGTTTACACGATCAACCGCACAAAGATTTAAGACGCGCTCGTGGCGCAAGTCAATCGATTGTGCCAACAACAACAGGAGCTGCCAAAGCATTGACTAAAATATTTCCAGAACTCGAGGACAAAATTGGAGGTTGTGGTATTCGGGTTCCTGTGCCCGATGGTTCTTTGACCGATATCACTTTCAATGTAAAACGCTTTGTAACTATCGACGAAATCAATGCTGCTTTTCTAAAAGCTTCAGAAAACGAATTCAAAGGAATTTTAGCTTATACGGAAGACCCAATTGTATCAGTTGATGTTATAGGCAATAAAAACTCTTGTCTTTTTGATGCACAATTGACCTCAGTAATTGACAAAATGGTAAAAGTCGTAGGCTGGTATGATAATGAAATTGGCTATTCATCGCGAATTATTGATTTGATTGTTTATATTTCTAAATAAAAAACCTTTTTTAGTTTTTAGAATTCATAAATGAAATTACAGTTGCATTAAAAATTAGGGGTTGTTCAATATTAACAACATGCCCACATGCTTTAATGACGCATAATTCTGAAAATTTATAATGTTTTTCAACTACTTTTCTTACTGATGGTAAAAACATATAATCATCCTCTCCCATAACATATAACGTAGGAATGTCCAATTCAAATTGACGAAACCATCGTAACATTGGGTTTATTTCAGCAGTAAGTTTGAACCATTTTATAAACTCTTTTTGATACAATTTTTTAGCCTCAGTGATGAATAAAATTCTTGATTGTTTGTTGCTTTTTTTAGGCATAATCACAAAGGCAAAAAAACGATAAAGCACCAAATACGGCAAGACATATTTAAAAATATTACCTAATTTCATTAATATTTGAGAGCGAAAATTCATTTTTAAAATAGCACCACCCATAATCATACTTTGCACCCGTTCTGGATTGGTTTCAGCCAATTGTCGGATTAAAATAGTGCCTAAAGAAATACCCACAAAATGGGATTTTTTAATATTCAAATGATTTAAAACTTCTAGTATATCATTGGCTAAAGCAGGAAAGGTGTATTTTTTTTGAATCGAATGGATGATAGTGGATTTTGAATCGCCATGGCCTCTTAAATCCAATAAGAGCACATTATAGTTCTTTTTAAAATCGCGAACTTGTTTGAACCAAATAGAAGAACTTCCGCCAGCACCATGAACAAAGGTGACCCAGGGAGAAGTATTTGAGTTTTTATAAATAGTATAATGAATCAAAAGGCTCGTTTTTTTTATAAAATTACTGTAATAAAAAGGAATAATAATAATTAAAAATAAAAAGCTCCAGATTTCTCTGAAGCTTTTTATAGTAGCGGGAACTGGACTCGAACCAGTGACCTTCGGGTTATGAGCCCGACGAGCTACCTACTGCTCTATCCCGCGCTGTTTCAGTGGCAAATATACAACCAATATCCAATACTACAAGTATTTTTCCGAAAAATGTTTTATTTTATCTATTGGACTGATATGTCTACCTTTGCCGAATAAATAAAAATAGTAAATGGCACATAAAGCAGGTTTTGTAAATATTATTGGTAATCCAAATGTTGGTAAATCAACAATAATGAACGCCTTTGTTGGAGAACGATTGTCTATTATTACTTCAAAAGCGCAAACGACACGCCACAGAATTCTTGGAATTGTTAACGGCGAAGATTTTCAATTGATATTATCCGATACGCCTGGAATTATTAAGCCCGCGTATGAAATGCAAGAATCAATGATGAATTTTGTAAAATCAGCTTTCGAGGATGCAGATATATTGGTTTACATGGTCGAAATTGGGGAACAAGAATTGAAAGACGAAGCTTTTTTTAATAAAATTATTCATGCTAAAATTCCGGTATTACTTTTATTAAACAAAATAGATACTTCCAATCAAGAAAAACTCGAAGAACAAGTGGCTTTTTGGACGGCAAAAGTGCCCAATGCCGAGATTTTTCCAATATCAGCGTTACAAAATTTTAATGTCCCTGAAGTTTTTGGTCGAATAATTGAATTATTACCAGAATCACCAGCCTACTATCCAAAAGATCAACTTACAGACAAACCGGAACGTTTCTTTGTAAACGAAACCATTCGTGAAAAAATATTACTCAACTACAGTAAAGAAATTCCGTATGCAGTAGAAATCGTAACGGAAGAGTTCTTTGAAGACGAAAACATAATACGTATTCGTTCGCTTATTATGGTGGAACGCGAAACCCAAAAAGGAATTATCATTGGGCATAAAGGGGCTGCTTTAAAAAAAGTGGGTGTAGAATCACGTGCTGATTTAGAAAAGTTTTTTGGAAAACAAATCCACATCGAATTGTATGTAAAAGTGAACAAAAACTGGAGAAGCAACGCCAATATGTTGAAACGGTTTGGGTATAACAACTAGCTTTTGGGCGTGACCACAAGGGTCAGGCTATCCGTTGCAATCTTTGTTGCCAAAAGAATGGCAACAAAGGATTTTCACTACTATCCTTCACGCACCCAAGATAGCAGCAAAACGAAATAATAGCGTACCTTTGCAAAAATAAAAAATATTTTATTGTTTGATTTTAAGCCTGTACTGGTTTTGTACATACAAAGTAATACAGCTTATATCTAAACGCAAAAATCATAAAAATGAATAACATTGTTGCCATTGTAGGAAGGCCAAACGTAGGTAAATCGACACTTTTTAATCGATTGATACAAAGAAGAGAAGCTATTGTTGATTCGGTTTCGGGAGTTACTCGAGATCGAAATTATGGAAAAAGCGAATGGAACGGGAAGGAATTTTCTGTAATTGATACAGGCGGATATGTGCGTGGTTCCGATGACGTTTTTGAAGGAGAAATCCGCAAACAAGTCGAATTAGCCATTGACGAAGCCGATGTAATCATTTTTGTGGTTGATGTAGAGGAAGGTATTACTCCAATGGATGATGCCGTAGCAAAAATGTTACGTAAAGTTAAAAAACCAGTATTATTAGCCGTAAATAAAGTGGATAATTCGATGCGTGAAAAAGATGCATTAGAGTTTTACAATTTAGGTTTAGGCGAATATTATACTTTTGCTAGTATTTCTGGAAGTGGAACAGGCGATTTATTAGATGCCTTAATTGACGCTTTTCCAATAAAACCAGAACCTACTCAAGCGGAAATCGACTTACCTCGTTTTGCTGTTGTTGGACGTCCAAATGCAGGAAAATCAAGCTTTATTAACGCTTTGATCGGAAAAGATCGTTATATAGTTACTGATATTGCAGGAACGACTCGTGATGCTATCGACACTAAATTTGATCGTTTTGGATTTGAATTTAATCTGGTAGATACTGCTGGAATTCGTAGAAAAGCGAAAGTAAAAGAAGATTTAGAATTTTATTCAGTGATGCGTTCGGTGCGTGCCATTGAACATGCTGATATTTGTATCTTAATCATCGATGCAACAAGAGGTTTTGAAGGACAAGATCAAAGCATTTTTTGGTTGGCAGAAAAAAACCGTAAAGGGGTAGTAATTTTGGTAAACAAATGGGATTTGGTCGAAAAAGACACCATGTCAACACGGGATTATGAAGCCAAAATAAGAGAAGAATTGATGCCATTTACGGATGTGCCGATTCTTTTTGTCTCTGCATTGACCAAACAACGTTTGTTGAAAGCTTTGGAAGCAACAGTTCAAGTTTTTGAAAACAGAAAACAAAGAATTCCCACTTCAAAATTCAACGATTATATGTTGAAAGTAATTGAAGGCTATCCACCGCCTGCTTTGAAAGGTAAATATGTAAAAATAAAATATTGCATGCAATTGCCAACGGCAACGCCACAATTTGTGTTTTTCGCCAATTTGCCACAATATGTAAAAGAAGCTTACAAACGATTTTTAGAAAATAAAATTAGGGAACACTGGGATTTTTCGGGTGTACCTATCGATATTTATATTAGAGAAAAATAAGAGTTTATAAACCATAATCCTAAAATCCTGCTCAAAAACAAATGAGTGTGATTTTTAATTTTGTACTATCATTCAAGTAAATCCGCGAATTTGCGGTTTACTTTTTTATGACTATCCTTAACTTATACCAATCCTTTATTTTTAGCCGCATATTTCACGGATTCTTATGGATTTTAGAGTTAAAACTGTAAACAAATCTGCGAAATCTATGGCAAGTTTTTCTTTTTATGTTAGTAACGGAAAGTCATATACTTTCATATATATCTCAGTTTAATATTTAAAACCATTTCCTTGTAAACAGATTGATTAAGATTCGTGGGCTTACAGTAACCATAAATCTTATTTTTTCACCATATTTTGGTTGTGCAATTTCCCAACCGTTGTTGGAGTAAACCGGGAAAAACAGTTCAAAATAGTCGGTTACTAAATTCAATCGGATGCCATTATCATAGCCGATTTTCTCGTTTTGATTTTGATTTTTTATAACTCCAAAATCACCATAAACTTCCACCCAATTCCATACATTAAAACTTCCGTTTAGGGTTGCAATCCATTGGTTGGCAAACGATGTGTTCAATTTCGATTTAAAGCCGCCTTCCGCCATAATAATTTGCTGACTGAAAAGTCCCGTACTTTCGGAACGCCCCAAATAATTGTAATCAAACAAGTAATCAGTTGGTCGATCCAAAGCAAAACTAAAAAAATCAGTCGTTGATGTGTTGTATAAAAAAGTACCGGCATACAAGCGAATACTTATTTGTCTATCATCTTTAAACAGCTTTCGGTATTGGATTTCGGAAGCTAATTTTCCAAAATTCCCAGCCAGTTGAAAATCAGTTAAAAAATTAAAATGTCGAGTAATTTCGGTTTTTGTATCTAAATATTTGATATTGAAAACATTGTAATTTTGATTGCTTGCAAGGGCATTATTCAATTCTAATTTTTCGCGGTTCAGAATAACTTGACGAATCATTAAAGTTCGGAATCGATTGTCTCTAAAATCGGGATTGCGAAACCGAAAAGCGATGGCAGGATTAATTTTAGAATAGCCTGCATTTGGTGCATAATGCGAATAGAAAGCCCCAACGGTATAGCGAATATTATAGAGATTTGAATTTCTGAATTGTTGATTCAGTCCTAACGAAATTCCTCCAATTAACGACTTAGTAGTAGTAGAATAGGCGGGATTCAAATCAAAATTAAAAGGTTTGTTCAATAAATTTTTATTGTGCAATTCGATTCCTGGCGAAAGTCCGTCGTAAAGATTGTAGGCCAATGTAGGAACATAAGAAATTTGATTGTAATTGGGGTCTTCTAAATCTTCAAAAAAGATAAACTTTAACGGGCGATTGTTTGGAAAAAAACCATCTAATTTTTTCCAATTGTTTCTTAAATTGAATTCGGGAACTTCATTTTTATAGTTCAATACAATTCTATCGGCATCACTTCTTGGAATTGTAAAGGTACTGTCAGTAGCAATGTTTTCGAACCATTTTTTAAAAACAATTTCTTTATTTTTGAACCCATAAACAGGAATGGGCACATTGGTTTGGGTTTTGTTTTTAATCGTAAAAGTGATGCTATCGTTGGTTTTGGACACGTTTCCAAACTTATAATCAATCAAATCGCGAGTGTCAATAATGGTTTTGAAAAACCAATCGATATTTTTAGAAGTACGCTGTTTTACTATGGATTCAAATTCGGCACGGCTGGTTTGCTTTTCGGTGCTTAGGGTATAAAAATCCTGCATACTTTTGGAAACAATATCTTTTTCGAGATAGCTGTCCAAATATTTAAAACTGATGCCCGCTCGGTATTTACTGGCTATTTGTTCGTTAAATTTTATGAGTGTGTTTTTCGGATTTCCCAATGGTTGATCCAGGTTTTTTCGAGCCGTAAGCATATAGAAATAGCTGTATTGCTCGTTAAATCCTAAATTGATTAAGTGATAAGCTTTCAGGATTTTGAGTTTAGCAATGCTCCCCATCATTTTGCTATTTGGGTAATTTTCATCTATATATTTCATCAATAAATACACCTGAAAGCCATCTGAAATCCAATTGTCTTTTCGAGAATCAATGTTGAGACTGCTTTTGAAATACTGATTCAAATAGGTCTTTAGAAACTTAATTTCGTAGATAAAATCATCTGGAAACGGACTCAAAAAAGACGGCAATTGATTGAGCCCATAGAACGGATAATGCTCATAATCCGTTTGAGATACAATTATTTTTTGGTTTGGAAACGTCCCTGTATTGTCATTTACAAAGCGAACCATTTTGTCAATTAAAATGGCTTTTTGAATTTCGTTTAACGAATTACTTTTTAAATCAGTAACCACCACCACAAGGTCATTTTTGTAATGTTCGAATGCCAATTTGGAATCGATATACAAACTGAAATTGAGCCTGTTTTTCCCTGACAAACACCATATTTTTTGGTTAGACGACAGCGCCGTTTTGGTTTCGTTTAAATCCGTTTGAAGCGTATAGTTTTCGGGCATTTTTACCTCCATATCATAATCGGAAGCGGCATTGGCACAATCGTCTATGTTCTCGTTGCTGTAGCTAATAAAAGACTTGTTTTCATATCGCGCCGGAGTTATAAACGCATTTTTAAGATTTATTTTGCCGTTTTTCTCAAATCCATAACCCGTAAAAACAGCACTTGGCAGTTTTAGCGTGTACCGAAGTTGCAGCCTTAAGCGTTGATTTGGAAGGAGGCCATTCTTCAACGCAACAGTAACCAAATCAGGATGGGTGCCAGGTCGGGAAAAAGAAAGTATTTCGTTGTTTTCATTCGTGATTTGAAGGGCTATCGTGCTGCCGCGTGCGGCTTCTTTAGCGAGATGAAACGATTTGTTGAACTCGTCCGAAAAGCGTTTTGCCAAAGGCGTTTCTTCATTAGTGTAGGCATTGTTCCAATCGTTGAGCACCAATTGGTGCAGCGTGTCGGGAGAGGCGTTATAGAAAACAAGCTCCTGTGTTACCTCTAAGGTGTTTTTGTCCGGATGAACCACTACCGAAAGCGTTGAGTGATGTTGTGCATACAAAGGCGACAGGCACACCATCCACAACAGCAAAAGCGATATTTTGTAGCGAAGCTTCAACTTTTTGATTCTTTAAATTAAAAAAGCCAAAGTAACAATATAAAATTTGTTTTTGCCGAGGTCTCTAGTAAAAAAATAAATTGATTTGTTCTAAATTCAACTAATTATCGTATAATTGTTAAAGAATAAATTGCTACACTAAACAAATAATTACAAATAATCAATACCATGAGTTTCAATAAAAAAAATGAGTTTATGCAAGAGGCGATTCGCCTGTCTATTGAAAATGTAACTTCTGGTAACGGTGGTCCTTTTGGAGCTGTTATTGTAAAAGATGGTAAAATTATTGCCCGAGGCGCTAATGGTGTTACATCAACCAATGACCCTACGGCTCATGCAGAAGTGGTTGCGATCCGAAATGCCTGTAAAACCCTCGGTTCTTTTCAATTAGAAGGTTGCGAAATTTATACCAGCTGTGAACCTTGCCCGATGTGTTTGGGTGCCATTTATTGGGCGAGACCTGATAAAATGTATTTTGCAAATACTAAAAAAGATGCTGCCGACATTCAGTTTGATGACCAATTTATATACGAAGAATTGGAACTTCCGTATCAGAACAGAAAATTAGAAACCGTGCAAATGATGCAAGAAGAAGCTTTAGAAGCTTTTCAAATTTGGTCTAAAAATAGTAATAAAATCGAATATTGATTCTTGAAACTTTTTATGACTCCATTAATTTTAAATCAACAAGTCATTCACAAACAAAATCCAGGAAACATTGTGATACTGGATTTTATTCGTTATTACGAAAATTCACGAGACACTAAAATAGGTTATTAAAAGAACGATTATAGTGTTTATAAAATGTAAGCGGTTTTTTTAAAGAATAGATGCAATTGAAACATTTACTCAAAGACATAAATTACTTCCAAGTATCTTAAAATTGTTTTTCTGTATCTTATAACTAGCTTTTTAGAGTTCTAAATTTACTTCAAGGAAATCCCTGAACCCTTTTGCTCATAACCTAAAAGTTTTTGCTTTAGCGTAACTTGCTCTTGGAGAGGAATTATAAGATAAAAGAGACATTAATTCCACAAAAAGCGAAAAGTTTTATCTTTATTAAAAATAAAAAAATATTTTTGTTACCAATTTAAAAGGAATAATAGAACGCCCTGACACAAAACCATTATTTTCAACCAAAGCAAACCAATTTTGAAAAAAAGTATATCCCTTTTATTGCTTCTCGTGTTTTTCAGCGCTTGTAAATCTTCGCATAGTAGCACTTCTAGTAGCAAAGAACACAACAACACCAAAGCACTTTCCAATCAATTTGTAAAACAATTGATTAGAACTGCCACTGAGAATCTGGGCACGGGTTACAAGTCAGGAGGAATCACTGTAGATGGTTTTGACTGTTCGGGATTAATTTATGCTACCTTCCTTAAATTTGACATTAAATTGCCACGAACTTCGGCAGAAATGTCTAAAATGGGAAAAAAACTGCAGTCAGAGGAAATCCAAAAAGGGGATTTAATTTTCTTTAAAACCAATGGAAAAAGTGTCATCAATCATGTAGGCTTAGTTATTGAAGTCAACGACAACGAAATAAAATTTATTCATGCATCCAACCAAAAAGGGGTTGTTATTTCTTCTACAAAAGAACCTTATTATGGAAAATCTTTTGCCCAAGGGAACAGAATATTAATGTAAAAAGTGTCAAAATTTAGTAAATCCATTTTTTAATTAGCTTAGTATTGCTTGATTTTCAATTATTAGAATTTACCCAAATTAACTAATATGTTTCTCCTTCAAGAATCACATTTTCAATTAAATTACTTCCGAAAGCATATGGGATTTGGTAAAATGAAGGAATCGGTTTTGTAATAATTAAATTGGCTTTTTTACCGATAGTAATGCTTCCGTGAGTTGCAGCAAGTCCCATCGCATATGCGCCATTTAGGGTTGCTGCGTTTATAGCTTCTTCTGGAGTCATTTTCATTTTAATGCAAGCAGTAGCTACAACAAAATTCATATTACCGGATGGGGTAGTTCCGGGATTGAAATCGGTAGCCAAAGCAAGAGGCAGACCCGCTGCAATCATTTTTCGAGCCGGTGTATACGGAATACTAATAAAATAAGAACACGAAGGCAAAGCTACTGGCATAGTAATAGCGTTTTTTAAAACTTCAATATCTGCATCGGTTACAATTTCCAAGTGATCTACTGTGAGCGCCTGATGCTTTACACAAGCGGTAATTCCGTTTATAGCAGTAAATTGGTTGACATGAATTTTGGCTTGCAAACCATATTTGGCACCAGCTTCCATAATCCTTTCCGTTTCTTCTACAGAAAAATAGCCTGTTTCTAGAAAAGCATCGATATAATCGGCTAGGTTTTCTTCGGCAATTTTGGGTAGCATTTCAGTAATGATGCTATCAATATATGCCGAATGATTGTCTTTAAATGCAGTTGGAAAAGAATGTGCACCGAGAAAAGTAGCTTTTATAGCTATAGGATAATTTTGTTTCAAACGCTGAATGACACGAAGCATTTTGAGTTCTCCTTCAACCGTAAGTCCATAACCCGATTTTATTTCGATTGCACCTGTTCCCAAACGCATCACTTCTTCCAATCGAACACGTGATTGTTCATAAATTTCATCTTCGGAAGCAGCGTTGAGGTTTTTGGCCGAGTTTAGTATACCACCTCCACGATTGGCTATTTCTTCATAGCTCAAACCATTGATTCTGTCCACAAATTCTTGCTCCCGATTGCCGGCATAGACCAAATGGGAATGGCTGTCACACCATGAAGGCAAAACCATTCTGCCAGAACAATCTATTATTTTGTCTATTTCAATTTTTGGCAAATTGTCCATTGTACCAAAAGCTTTAATCCAATTATTTTCAATTAAAAGGTAAGCATTTTTCAAGATTGGAAGTGTTGCCATTTCAGCACCCGAAACTTTTTCGATAGTTGCTTCCCTAATTTGTAAAAGCTCTTTTATGTTGATGAGTAGTGTTAGCATGCTTATTTTTTTTGTAAATGTAATTTGGAATTTTAAAAACTCCTATCTTTATCAAAAAAAATAAGTTTTGAGGAGAGTTAAATATAAAAAAGTAAGGAAAGTCCAACCCAATTATTTTGAATACACTGGAATTCATAAATCAGACCCAGTTGAAATGCAGCTCTTTGTTTATAATGATCAAGGATATGAAGAATATAAAAAGGTTGAATTAGATAGTGTTCAAATAGAAATTCAAGATGAATTACAAGTAGATGATGTAAAGTGGTTAAATATACATGGTTTACATAATATTGAATTGGTTAAACAAGTTGGTGCCTTAATTTCTATTGACAATTTCATTATTAGCGATATTTTAAACACGACTCGTCGCAGTAAAATGGAAGAGTTGGATGATATTTTGTTTTTTAGTATCAAATCTATTTTACCAGGTGAAGATTACGAACATGTTCACGTTGAGCAAATTAGCTTTTTATTAAAAGATAAATTATTAGTTTCATTCCAAGAAAAAAAGAGTGATTTTTTTACACATATTAGAGAGCGTATAAAAACTCATAGCGGTATTGTTCGTAAAAAGAAAAATGACTATTTGCTATACTTGTTGCTTGAAGCAATAATGGAAAATTTCTATATTACAATCGAATATTATGAAGATCGAATCGAAGAGTTGATGATTGAAGCAAAAACAAGTGATAAACCAACCGTTTTAGTTCAGATTGAGAAGAATAGAGAAAATTTAAATTTTCTAAAACGTTCGATATTACCTTTGCGAGATGCCTTATTCAATTTAAAAAGTATACATGAAGACGATGATTATGATGGGATCGAAAAAGCCAATTATACCTTTTTTGCTCGTTTGCATCAAAAAAGTTTAGAACTTTTAGACCAAATCGAATATGACATGAACACCTTAGATAGTGCTTCAAATTTCTATTTCTCTTCGCAAAGTCACCGGATGAATGAAATCATGAAAATTTTAACAGCTGTTTCTGTTATTTTTATGCCGCTTACTTTTGTAGTAGGTGTGTACGGAATGAATTTTGAGTTTATGCCCGAACTTAAATACCAATACGGATACTACACCGTTGTTGCAATAATGTTATTAATCACAATTGGAATGGTACTGTATTTTAAGCGCAAAAAATGGTTTTAATTGAATGACGATTAAATCATCATGAAAAATAACTTCGTTGCTGGAATTCTTCGTTTTAAATAAGGTTAGATAACAATTAAATGTTAAGAATATGGTTTTTCTTCTTTGGTTACATAAATTCTATTTTTTATTTACATGTATATTTTAAAATAGAAAACTAGTACTGATTTAGTAGCGTTTCAACAGTAGTTAAAGTTAAACTAATTTCAAATTTTGGACAAAGAGCAATAGTAATTTTGTATTTTTGGCAAACAATATATTTATATGATGGAAGAAAAAGTAATCTTGGTTAATGAGAAAGACGAGCAAATTGGTTTAATGTCAAAGTTAGAAGCACATGAAAAAGCCGTTTTACACCGTGCTTTTTCAGTTTTTATTTTAAACAATAAAAATGAAATTATGTTGCAACAACGTGCCCATAAAAAATATCATTCACCTTTATTGTGGACCAACACATGTTGCAGTCATCAACGGGAAGGAGAAAGCAATATCCAAGCTGGAACTCGCAGATTGAATGAAGAAATGGGTTTTGAAACCGAATTAAAAGAACTTTTTCACTTTATTTACAAAGCCCCTTTTGACAACGGATTAACCGAGCACGAGCTCGATCATGTCATGATTGGTTACTACAATGAATCTCCGATTATTAACAATGATGAAGTAGAAAGTTGGAAATGGATGGGTATTGAAGCGATAAAAAATGACATTCAAATTCATCCTGAAATCTACACAATCTGGTTTAAAATTATATTTGATGAATTTTATCATTTTCTTGAAGACCATAAATTATAAAACAAATGAAAGTTACCATATCTAGAAATGCTCATTTTAATGCCGCACATCGCTTGTATAGAAAAGACTGGTCTTTCGAGAAAAATGATGCTATTTTTGGCAAATGCAATAATCCCAATTTTCACGGACACAACTATGAATTAACTGTAAGTGTAACCGGAAACATAAACCCCGAAACAGGTTTTGTGATGGATGTTAAAATTTTATCTGCTATTATTAAAGAAGAAGTGGAGCACCCTTTTGATCATAAAAACTTGAATCTTGACGTGCCAGAATTTGAAAATTTGAATCCTACTGCTGAAAATATTGCAGTTGTAATTTGGAACAAAATTAGAAAAAGAATCGAAGCTGAGTTTGATTTAGAAGTAATATTGTATGAAACTCCACGTAATTTTGTAACCTATAAAGGCGAATAATGGCATTACAAATTGGCGATATTATACCGAATTTTAACGCATTGGATACCAAGGGAAATGAATTTAAATGCCAAGATTTTGTTGGAAAGAAACCTATTGTCTTTTATTTTTATCCAAAAGATAACACGCCAGGTTGCACAGCCCAAGCTTGTAGCTTTAGAGATCAATATGAGGATTTTAAAGATTTAGGAGCAGAAGTTATAGGTATTAGTAGCGATAGCATAATATCGCATCAAAAATTCACTAAACAATATAAATTGCCATTTTTACTTTTGTCCGATTCGGATCGAAAAATCCGAAAATTATTTGGAGTTCCCTCTGCAATGATGGGCTTACTGCCGGGGAGAGTGACTTATATCGTTGACAAAACTGGAACGATTACGATGATTTTTGACAGTATCATGGCAACCAAACACATTCCAAAAGCATTAGAAGCGATTAAAAAAATAGTTTAAAGAAATTTATCTGCCTTTATAAAATATTAAAAGCTTCTAATGGCCTTAATTTTGTAACTGAATTCTGATTTATTGCTACTACTGCTAATGATTCCATTTACATATTTTGCTTGAGTTGCTGAAGTTTGTGTTGAACTCCAGTAGTTTCCCGCTGGGAAATAATTCAATTGTCCGACGGCTATCAAATCCGATTCGGATGGCAAATACCAATCACTTTTTCCATTTAAAACCAAAGTATCACATATTTTAGCAGCAATTCCTGACGAAGTACAACCTGTGATTATAGCATTTGTATTGGCTTGGCCCGTTCCTTGTATGCCAGAAGTTCCGCTTATTGATGTGCCTTCACAACCCCAAGATGCTGTTCCTTGATCTATTGTCGCGGCAATAAGCCCCCCAGTACCAGCAGCATTTACCCAAAAAACAATTCCTCCACCATAAATTTGTCCTACGGCATAAGGAGGACTCGATGGTGTTGTAAAACTCACTTCATTTCCGTAGAAAGTTTCTATGCAACTTCCGTTGCCACCATTTGCATAAGCCCTTACGTAATAAGTTGTTCCAGCTGTTAATGCAATAATTATAGCACCTGAATTGAATGCACCAATATCATTACCTCCTCCAATAGTAGTATCGGCTAAAGTAGGATTATGGTTTGTTCCGTAACAAAATCCAGAATATAAACTATCAACATTATTTCCAATAATTGTTCCATTAAGTGTCGCTGAACCCGCAGTTATGTTAGTTATTGCGTTTGTTGCAATTGAAGTATACTTACTAGGTGTGGTGAAGGTTACTTGATTTCCATAGAGTACCGTTCCGCTACAACTCAATACATATCCTCTTGCATAATAGGTTGTGTTTGCCGTTAAATCATTTATAATATAATAATTATAAAAGTCGTATTTAGTTGCATTAGTATCAGTATACGTTGGGTTAGGTGCTGTACTGAAGCACAGCCCTTCTTGAGCAATACACGTTAAATCGCCTGCACTATTGTTAATTGTATTTAATGGAAAATTAGTAATTCTACATGCTGCAACAACTAGTGGTAAATGAGTAGTTATTGTAAAACTTACATTTGGGGTTGTAAAACTGATTTGATTACTATAAGTTGTTCCTATACAATTTGTAGAAAATACTCTAACATAATAGGTAGTGTTTGCGGTGAGACAATTAATAACTATTTGATTATTATTGTCATAAAGGGCATTATCATATATAGTCGGATTAGGCATTGTAGCATAACAAATACCTTTATTGTAAATTGATGATGGATTTGATGATGAAACGGTGTAATTTATAGTTGCAGCGCATGATTTTATAGCAGTTGCAGGTGAAACAGTAAAAGAAGTAGTAATATTTTCTGATGTAAATGTGAGCTCATTCCCATAAAAAGTGCCAACACTATTCGTTACAAATGCACGATAGTGATAAACGGTGTTGGAACTGTTTGTTGTAATTGTTGCTTGAGTAAATACACTTGAATCGCCTGATACAAATTCGTTTGCAATGGTAGGATTTGGATTTATTCCGAAGCAAACGCCAAATGTAATAATTGGAGCTCCACCATCCGAAAGTAGTGTGCCTCCAGAATTTGCAGCACATAATCCAATAGCTGTTGCAGGAGTTGTGGTTACTGAAGCAATACCGTTTTGAGTCGTAAAAACCAATTCGGCACCATAAGAAGTTCCAGCAATTGTTGTAGAAAAAGCTTTAACATGATAAAGTGTAGATGGTAACAAATTTTGTGCAATTTCACTAAATGTCCCAATTCCAGCACCCGACAACACAATGCTATCGGAAACGGATGGATTTCCTGTAGTATTTAAACAAAATCCTCTGCTTAAAACTAATTCACCACCAGCGTTCGTAACATTCCCGTTTAAAATAGCTTGTTGAGCGAGTACATCAGAAGTACTTGTAGTTGTTACACTGGACAACATATTTTGTGACCATTGAGGAATATTTGTAGGAGTTACTTTTAAAGTTTGACCCGGTTGACCAATTGGAATCATTACCCATGAAGTTCCATTCCAATATTGCATATCTCCAATATTTGTTCCTTGTGGAAAATTACCTTGCGCACTGTTGGCAGCATATAAAGCATAAGGAACACTTAAAAGTTGATTTGAACCTACAATGGAGTAGTTTGATCCACCTGTCGGATCGGTTTCCGTTTTTATATAATAATTTCCAGAACCCCAGTTAATAGCAGAAAAACTACCTGTTTCAACGTTTCCGGTTCCAATTTCTAAACTAACTAAACCATTACTATTAGTTGTAGGTGTTTGTGTTTCAGAATATACTGTGTTGCCCGTTGATGAACCTTGTAAAACACTAATTCGAATACCAATAATTGATGATGTGATTAAATTATTATTAGCTCCTCGAATCACAGCTTGATAGCTCATTTTTTGCGGTGCTTGCGCAAATAGAGGCGTTACACAACTATAAATAAAGAATATAAAAGCTATTTTAATAATAGAAGAGGAAATCGATTTCATGAATTTATTTTTTAATGATTTTAAATGTTTTAATAACAGCATTTTTTTCTAAAATAGAGAGAAAATAGATGCCCGACGCCAAATACTCCATGGGTATTGCCATTTCTACGTCACTTATTTTTTTGTTGGATATTAACTTTCCTGATGCGTCAGACAGTTGATAATTTAGAATAGAATCTGCACTATTTTCGGACTTTAATAGGAGCGTATTTGTGGTAGGATTCGGATAGGCATTGAATTGAACGTTTATTACAGTATCTTGTTTCACATTTAAAACTACGCTAATTTCAAAAGGTTGTTGAACGCCTTGTGTCAGAAATCCATTGGTCCCATTCGTTGATGCATATACAATTTGTCCAATAGAATAACTACTACTACCATTAGTTCCAACTGCATTTCCTCCTGTTGCAACTGATGTTTGTTGTGCAAATAAAAACGTTGGAAATAAAAGTAAAAAGAAAAAAACGGATAACGATTTCTTTTGAAAATGTAACTTTTGATTCATAAAATTACTCTTCATATCGGAGTACTTCTCTGTCATAAAAGTCATTTGCTAATTGAATCAACCCTTCCATTTCGGCATTTAGTTCTGCTTCGTCAAGGTCTTCTGCTTCTTCCATAAACTCCACTTCATCATCTCTAAGATTAATGATAAAACGAGGATAATCAAGGTGAATGATGAAAATATCATCAGGAAAATCGGTGTTGTCGCCTAGTAAAAATTTTGGTAATTCCATATTTAATAATTTAGTTTTTAGAAAATAGAGAATAGAATAAAGACAAAAAAGATCAACTTGCTACAAGTCTTTTCTTTTTTTATTTTCTCTAAAAATTCTTTTTTATTTATCTGATAAAATCACAGGTGTATTGCCTTTTCCATTCATGAAAATCACTTTTGCATTGGATGATGTTGCAATCTCTTTTTGTGCTTTAATTTGTTCGTATTGCAATTGTTTATCGGTCAGTCCCAAAGAAATAATTCTTTGATAATCAGCAATACCTTGTGCTTCGACCCGTTTACGTTCGGCTTCTTGTTTTTCTTTTTGAAGTACAAAAGTCATTTTTTGGGCATCTTGTTCGGCATTGATTTTACTTTCAATAGAAGCTTTAACCGATGTTGGCAAATTGATGTTTCTAATTAATAATTGTTCTAAAACCAACCCTCTAGATTTGAAATCAGCTTCTATAGTTTTGAAAATTCGTTGTTGAAATTCATTTCTTTTTGTAGAATATAAAGCCACGGCATCATAATAAACAGCGTTGTCTCTAATACGAGTTCGAGTTACAGGTCGAACAATTTTATCCGTATAATTCACGCCAATTTGTTTGTAAATTTTCGGAGCATCGGTCGGTGTAATTCGATACAAAACAGTTAAATCAATAACTACCTCGAGACCATCATTAGATAATACACGAATGGCATCATCGCCATCTTGTGCACCTTCTCCATGAATGGCAGACATAGTATAATTTTGGGTTTGAATGTCAAAATCAGTTACATCTAACAGTGGATTAATCAAATGCAAACCACTTTCTAAAACGTCAGGTTTCACACTTCCATAAAGGGATTGAACTCCTACTTTTCCAGCATTAATTTGTTTGAACATAGAAGAAAAAAGTCCTAAAAGCACAACAACAACTGCAATCATTTGAAGTGCACCGGCATATTTAGAAAAAGGAGTTGCGTTGTTTTTTAATGTAAAACTTATAACAAATAGAATAATTCCGAGAATAATTGATAGTATCATTTTTATAATTTTAAAATGTATGTTGATTATACGAGAAAAGTAACTAGAAGTTACAATAAATCAAATTCATTTAGTTTTCGTTTTCTAAAAGTAATTTTTTTGTTAATCTCGCAAAGCGAATATACAAAAATAAAGCTGCTGCCGACAATCCTGCCAAAAGACCAATCCAAATGCCCGTAGCTTTTAAATCGGTGTGTTTTCCTAAATAATAGGATATTGGAAAACCAATGACCCAATAGGCTACAAAAGTAATATACATTGGGATTTTCACGTCTTGCAATCCTCTCAAAGCGCCAAGTACCACAACTTGAATGCCATCTGAAATTTGAAATATAGCTGCAACTAACAATAGTTTTGATGCTATTATAATGATCTCTTCATTATCAATTCCTTGGGTGGCATCGGTCATGTTTAAAAAAAGATGCGGTAAGTAATTATGAAAAACAACAAAAATCAAAGCGAAAACAGTTTCTAACAGAATCGCTAACAAAAATATAGAACGGGCTGTTACAATCAATTTTTTTAAATCATTGGCTCCTTTTAAGTAACTTACTCGAATCATTGCCGCCACGCTAAAACCCATTGCCACCATAAAAGTGGACGAAGCCAGTGTCAAAGCAATTTGATTGGCTGCTTGGCTGTTTTTACCTAAAGAACCCGAAAGCCATATCGCAGCTGTAAATAAAGTGACTTCAAACAACATTTGCATTGCCGAAGGAAGTCCAAGGTTGATGATTTTTTTTAGAATCGACTTTCGGATTTCTTTAAAACTAAAATTTTTAAAATATCTTTTAAAATTGGCATTGCTTCGCAACAAATAGTGCATAAAAATTACCATCATAATCCTAGAAATTACGGTGCCTAATGCTGCTCCAAGAATGCCTAATTTTGGAAATCCCCAAACGCCATAAATCAAAACATAATTGAAAAAAATATGGACAACATTAGCCAAATAAATTGCATACATTGAATATTTGGTTTGTGATAATCCATCGGAAAATTGCTTATAGCCTTGAAAAATGATCACTGGAATCAATGAAAAAGCTACCCAGTCAATATAAGGTGCTGCTAAATCAACCACTGCTGCGGGCTGATTCATTAAATTCATAATGGGTTTGGCTAAAACAATCATCATGAAAATGGCAATTCCTAAAAATGTGCAAAGGAGCAGGCCATGATGAAAGGTAGTTCTGATTTTTTTATCGTCTTTTTCAGCATCCGCTTCGGCAATTAAGGGTGTTATGGCTGTTGAAAAACCAATTCCTAACGACATTCCAATAAAGATGAAACTATTGCCTAAAGAAACCGCCGCCAATTCCGTTGAACCCAGGTTGCCAACCATAAAATTATCGACAATTCCGATAAGTGTATGCCCTAACATGCCAAGAATTACAGGGTAGGCGAGTTTTAAGGTATAAGAGAATTCTTTGGTGTACTGAGCTATTTGCACGCGTAAAATTTAAGTTTGCAAATATAATTGATTTCTCCTCTTTTTTCGTTTTTGAAAGGTTTCTTTTATTTCAATTTGCAATAAAACTTAAAACAATAATACATTAGCATTTCAAAATAACACCAAATAAATTTTTAATTAAAATAATTGAATTAAAAAAAATATAGGTTTGAATTTCGTTTTTTTAGTATAAAAAACATCAAATTAGTAGTGAAGAGACGCAAAGAAAGATTAGGCTATTGCACTAGGGGGTAAATTTGTTAGTTCACTTTCGCTTGGGTCTTTTTAAGCCCGTGAGATAAATTTATAAGATTATTTTTTAATAATGAAGGAAATTAATTTATGGTTTCTATTTTTCAAATTTTAATCACATTCAGTTTGCTGTTTTTTCGGCTAAAACCAAAGTAGATAGAAAGCCCAATGAGTAGCCAAATGCTGAAGTAAATCCAGTTCCAAATACTCAGTTCCGCCATCATATACAAGCAGCAAATCAGCCCTAAAAGGGGTATTAACGACAGGTTTTCTTTAAAGGACCAAACCGTCAAACCTAGTAATGCAATGAAGAAAATCCACATCGGAATTTTATGTTTAAACAAGCTGAAACCGGTTTCATATTTCTGAGTGCTAGCTATAGGTAAGGCTTTTATAACGGCTTCATATTTTTTGGTATTGTCGCTGTATTTACTCAATATTTGTTCTAAATCAGGACGTATCGTTGTGGTATTTCCTTTATCGAAATGAGATAAATAACTATATACATTTACTGCCTGATCTTTATTTAAAGAGGTCACAATTAATTCGGGTGATTTAATTTGCTTTTCGTTGGTTAAAAAAGCAATGGTTGCAGTTGAATTGAATTGAAACGCAAAATATAACCCTGCAAGAAGTAATAAAGGCATGATGTATTTTGAATTCATATAGGGTGTTTTGAATTTTCCTCTAGGAATATTCGGTTTGTTTTGCAATACCAAAACACCTGCACATACCAAAACAAAGGCAAACAAAGTGCCTATGCTACACAAATCAGTAACCATGGTCAGATTTAAAAATAAAGCGGGAATAGCTACAACAAATCCGGTTACGATTGTGGCATAAGAAGGCGTTTTATATTTTGGATGCACTTTTGAAAATTGTTTTGGTAACAAACCATCGCGGCTCATGCTCATCCAAATTCGAGGTTGCCCCATTTGAAAAACCAACAAAACACTGGCCATAGCAATAACTGCACTAACGGCAATTATGCCTGACATCCATTTTAAATTTAATTTATCGAATACAAATGCCAATGGATCGCCAACATTCAAATCAGCATAACGCACCATTCCGGTTAAAACTAATGCTATAATGATGTATAAAATAGTACAAATAATTATGGCCCACATCATTCCTTTTGGTAAATCCCGTTGAGGATCTTTGCATTCTTCCGCAGTGGTTGAAATGGCATCGAAACCAATATAAGCAAAGAAAACTGCCGAAACTCCTTTTAAAACTCCACCCACACCATTTGGAGCAAATGGATGCCAATTGTTTGTATCTACATAAAAAACACCTACTGCAATTACTAATAAAATAATGCATAGTTTAACCACGACCATCATATTACTAGCGTTTCTAGATTCCTTCATTCCACGATAAACCAGCGCGGTTATTAATACAATTATAAATAATGCTGGCAAATCGGCAACAAAATGAAAACCACCAAGTGTTGGAGCAGTTGTCCAAGCGGTATAAGCCGTTTTTAGTCCATCATCTAAATTTTCATACAATTTGCCCCCTTGCATTAATGCCGTTGCATGATTAAATCCGTTGGAAGCGGTTAAATAATCCATTTGAATCCATTGCGGCAAATGAAGCCCCATACTATCGAGCAATCCTGTAAAATAATCGCTCCAAGATATAGCCACCGTAATATTGCCAATCGCATATTCCATTATTAAGGCCCAACCGATTATCCAAGCTATAATTTCGCCAAAAGCAACATAAGAATAGGTGTAAGCACTCCCTGAAACGGGAACCATTGAAGCAAATTCGGCATAAGCAAAGGCAGCAAAACTACAGGCAATTGCTGTAAAAAGGAATAAAAAAATTACCGCTGGACCACCATCAGCACTTGCTTTTCCTATAGTACTGAAAATACCAGCACCTACAATAGCCGCAATTCCAAAAGCGGTTAAATCTCTAGCGGTTAAATGTTTTCCTAAAGATTCATGACCGTCCGCTTCATTTTTCGCAACTTGTTTTAATATATCTTGAACGGTTTTCTTTCTAAATAAACTGGAGAAACTCATATTTGATGATGCTTATTATCAATTAAAAAAATTAGGCAATTTTGTGTATTCTTTATAAAAATCAGAAGAATTGTATAAAACAAATATATAAAACCAAACGGGATTATTCAGTTTTGAAACGAAAATTAAAAAAAGGAAATCAAACTGTATTGTTAAAAACTATTACTTCATAAAAATATATAATTGAAATTGATTATCTATACTTCTTTTTATACCTAAATTTGTAATTGAAAATATTTAAAAATCTAAAGTAATAATTTATGTCATTAGTAGGAAAAAAATTCCCAAGTATTGAAGTTGATGCTATCTCTGAAATGGGTGATAATTTAAAAATTAACATATTTGATGAAGCCACAAAAAACAATAAAAAAGTAATTCTTTTTTGGTATCCAAAAGATTTCACCTTTGTTTGTCCAACAGAGCTTCATGCTTTTCAGGCGGCTTTGCCAGAATTTGAAAAAAGAAACACTATTGTTATCGGTGCTTCCTGCGATACAAACGAAGTACATTTTGCATGGTTGAATACACCAAAAAATAACGGTGGAATTGAAGGTGTAACTTACCCAATTTTAGCAGATACCAACCGAAATTTGTCTAATATTTTAGGGATTCTAGACATCGACTCAACGGAATATAGTGAAGAAACCGATTCCATAATTATTGAAGGTTCAAATGTTACTTTCAGAGCTACGTATTTAGTAGATGAAACGGGAAAAATTTTCCACGAAAGTGTAAATGACATGCCATTAGGTAGAAATGTAAATGAATATTTACGTTTGATTGATGCCTATACGCACGTGCAAACCAACGGTGAAGTTTGTCCTGCCAATTGGGAAAAAGGAAAAGACGCCATGCACGCTGATAGAAACAGTACTGCAGCTTATTTAGGTTCTCACTAAAAATTTATTTCAGGTTTCAAGTTAACTGTTCGATTAACTTGAAACCTGAAACTTTAAACTTAAAAAAATGTTTCAAGAAATAGAAAAAGATAATTTAGCCGAAATTGTTGCTGCTAACGAAACAGTTGTAGTGCAATATGCTGCTTCTTGGTGTGGAAATTGCCGAATTATGAAACCAAAATTCAAAAAACTGGCTTCAGAAAATGAAAGCATTCCATTCGTAATTGTAGATGCAGAACAATTTCCCGAATCTCGAAAATTAGCCAATGTAGATAACTTGCCTACTTTTGCTACTTTTAAAAATGGCGTTTTAGTAAATCAAACCCAAACCAACAAAGCAGAAGTTTTAGCCGAATTGGTAAACGAAGTAATTTAATTATGAAATTACCTGTAATCAAACATTTAACACAATTCATTGATGATAATGACCAAGATTATTTGGTTGAAACAATCGAAGTTTTGGAAGCATTAACCGAAATTCCTTCATTAAAAGAGGAAGAATTAGACGTCATTGGTGAACTTATATCCAATATGTATGGTGCCCTTGAAGTACATAAAATGGTCAAAGGTGGCATGGACAAAAAAGAAGCTTTGAACGGTTTTATGAAACGGGTTCTGGGTTCTATTGACAAATAAAGATAAGATTCAAGGAAGAAATCTTTATACCAAGCAATGCAAAGATTGTTTGGTATAAAGATTTTTTTTATGTGAAAACAATAAACTATGGGCTTCAATATCTATTCTTGCAACTCCAACAAAAAAGATTCCGAAGGTAAAATGCTAAGTGAAACTTTTCCTTCTCCATTTACAACGTGTAAAACCGCTTTGGATATGCCATACAATTGGTCTTTTAATGTATAAGTGCCGTCTTTTAATTTCCAAATTTTAATTACTTCATTTGGTATTTTTACATCAAAATAACTTGTAGTTATCCATGAAAAGTTGGAAACAACAATGAGCTTCTGAGTTGCTGACCAACGCACATAACTGTATAATTCCGGATCATATCCAGGAGTAGACTGACGGTTAATTGTTTGAATTTCTTTAAAATCGCCCATTAATGCAGGGCTTTTGATGGTGAAATTCAAAAGTCTTTTATAGAAATCACGTAATGCTTTTTCGCTTTCAGACAATTGTCCTCCATCAAATTTACCATTATTCATCCAACGTTGATGATTGGGAACCCCAATATAATCGAAAATCGATGTACGTGAATGAGAGCCAAAACCAGCATTTTCATTACCAGATTCGCCTACTTCTTGACCAAAATAAATCATAGTTGGAGAGGTGCTAATGGTAGCCGAAACCACCATCATTGGTTTGCCTTTTTCTGGAGTTCCTGCAAATTCGGGACTTGCTAATCTTTGCTCATCATGGTTATCTAAAAAATGTAACATGTGGTGTTCAATATCAGCCATTGCATGTTGAATATCAGATAATGGATCTGGTAAACTTTTGCCTTGTATCACTTCTTTTAATTTGTCGTAAAAAGCAACTTTATCATACAAATAATCCATCTTACCAAGATAAATATAGTTTCGGTATTCGTTGGGATTGTATACTTCTGCTATTAAAAAAGCATTTGGATTCTTGGTTTTTATAGCGGAGTTCATATAACTCCAAAATTCATACGGCACCATTTCAGCCATATCATATCGAAAACCATCTACACCCTTAGCAGTCCAATACAAAGCGATATCTCGAAACTTCTTCCAAGAATTGGGTACGGATTGGTTTTTCCAAAAAGCGGCATGTTCAGCGTAATCTTTTTTATCAAATCCGAATGGCAACTCCGGAAAATCTTTGGAACCGTCTGGTCGAATTCCATAATTAATTTTCACTGTTTCATACCAATCATTGCTATCTGGTTTGGCTAAACGAGATCCATTTCCTGTCCATTTGGCAGGATTTTCATCAAATTTACCATCGATTAAATTATTTTGTTCTCCATTCAAAGGCTTGTAATGCTCTGATGTTGGCACTTGAAACGGTTGTCCCGGAATGTAATAAAAATTATTATCACGTTTGTATTCGACAGAAGTGTCATCATCGGCACCAAAATCGCGTACACCTTTTGGGTTGGATTTGCTTTCGTATTTTCGAGCAATGTGATTGGGAACTATATCAATTATAACTTTCAATCCATTTTTATGCGTACGTGCAATAAGTGCCTCAAACTCTTCTAATCTTTTTGCCGGATTTACTGCCAAATCAGGATTTACATTATAATAATCTTTCACAGCATAAGGAGATCCGGCACGCCCTTTCACCACTTCGGGATCATCGTTTGAAACACCAATAGCGGTGTAATCGCGAACCAAAGCATGATGTGGCACGCCTGTATACCAGATATGTGTAACTCCTAATTTTTTGATTTCTGTTAAAGCTTTGTCGGTGAAATCGTTGAACTTACCAACTCCGTTTTCTTCAATGGTGCCCCACGGTTTGTTAGTGGTATTTTTATTACCAAATAATCGGGTAAACACCTGATAAACAACTGCTTTTTTTTCTGCATTCACTATTGTTTTCTTTTTAACTGATACTTTTTTATTGTTTTGTGCGTTCGCTGTGAGCGAAAAAACTATTAAAACGCAAAGAACTTTATTTTTCATTACTATTTAATTTGAAGTTATAAACTGCATTAGAATACAAATATAGCCATTTGAAATAAAATTTTTGAAAAACGGCGTTCTTTAAATATAACAACTTAAATAAAAAATAGTAAACACAAACTAAATTATTTGTCTTTCCTAAAAAGCAACTTATCTAACCAAAAATTATAAGAAAATACCAGTTTCATTTTATAAATGATAATTAAATTTAGTAATAAACAAAGGCTTGTTTTATATACAAAATTTAATAAAACAGTTTCAAAAGTAGGCAGAAAATTCAAAATGGTTACAACTATTGAAAAAATAATTACCAATTTCAAATAAGACTTATCGAAAGGAAAAAGTTCGAATTTTCTATAAATAAACAGCAATTTGGCAAGATTAAAAACAACCATTGAAATTAAAGACGCAATAGCAACTCCTTCAATGCCTCCATGCAGTACGTTTATAAAAAACAGATTTAAAGACACGTTCAAAATAATTAACAATGAAATGGCTATCAAATTGAATTTATAATATTTCGAATAAGTAATGATTTCTCCATTAAAACCAGTACCCATATTGATTACCACATTAAACCCTAAAATCAAAATTACAGGAACAGATGCCATTAGATTTTCGTGTGTAGGGAGTAAAAGAAACAAGTTTTCAATCCCTAAAAAAACACAACTATAAAGCAATGCACCTATAAAAAAAAGTAATTTGGACACTTCTTTATATTTCAGATTTAATTCAATTAAATTATTGTTTTTTAAATAATTAGATATTATTGGTGCGTACAAAGTAAAAATCCCTGTGGCTGGAACCGCCAAAGCAGATGCTAAAGTTACACCAATACTAAAAGTACCATTAGCTTCCATTGAAATAAATTTAGGAATCATTATTGCGTCAATTCTAAACGCAAATACAGAACCTAAACTTCCTGCAAAAGCAAACAAACTGAATTTTAAATACTTTTTTTTGGGAACTTCAACAAAAAGCGATTTAAAATTAAAATTGAATTTGGGTTGGAAGTGATAAAACAAATAGAGCGTTACAAAAAGTAAAATCAAACCATAAGAAATTACATAAAATACGAGCGATTGATTCACTGAAATTACATTTTGCAAGAGCAATAAAAACAAAATAGGTAGCGCAATTTTAGGTATAATATTGTCAAAAAGAGTTGGGGCAGCAATTTTTTGAATAATAGTAGACTGCTTTTTGAACAACTCAACAAAAGCTAAGAAAACGGCTATAGGAAAGGCAAAATAAACATATTTCATCCCTTTTAGAAAAGGCAAAAATGAAGCTGAAAAAAGCAAAATTAGTAGAACTACACTAATTATTGCTACTGAAAATATACTGTAATTAAACAATTGCTTCTTATGATGTGCGTTCAGTTTTGGACTAAAGTTAATCAATGCTTGTGAGGCGCCCAAAACCATAATTGGAAATAAAAGTTGCGACAACGCTTCAACATATCTAAAAACGCCGAGCAATTCTTTGTTTTTCGGATAAATGAAAAGCGTAGAAACAATGCCAATAATAATTCCTACATAATTAATTATGGTAAAGAAAAAGGCTTGTTTATGATTGGCTTTATTTTGCATTAGTACTCATTAATGTTCCAGTCTTACCTTCTTTTGAATTTTTTCTAGTATTACTAATTTTATAAATGTCGAATAGTAAATTCATATAATAAATAAACAATGAAAATAAAATGAAAACACTTTTTTTAAAACCATAAAAACGAAAAAAGAATTTAGGCAACCCAACAACTTCTTTAAAACCATACCGATAGGAATTAAATAGGGATTGATTGATATTCAATAGGGCATTCAAAACTTTATATTGGGATTGCAAAATATCTTTTTTGAAATTTCTAACAATTATTCTATCATGACAAATGGCAGATTCAATAGCAATTCCAATTTTAAAACCATGAAAACAAACTCTATCACAATAATTTCTATCTTCACCATAATGATTGAAAATAGGTTCAAAAAGGCCAACTTTCTCAATACATTCTTTCGATATCAACCAAGCAGCAGCATTAACAAAAGGTACTACGACTAATTTCTCTGAACTCAGTTCTGCAATTTTTCGATTGTAATAAATTTGGAAATTTTCGTCGAGAGTAATTTCATTTGCTGAATAATGCATTGGACTAAGAATTCCTAAATCTGGATTTGAATTCAATTTATTGATCAAAACCGATAACGTATTTTCAAAAACCCAAGTATCTTGATTTAAAAGAAAAACGGCATCAGTTCCATTTTCTAGTGCTTTTATGATACCTAAATTATTTGCTTTACCAAAACCTAAATTAATGTCACTTTTAATAATTTCGACTTGAGAAAATTTCGACGCGATTTCCAATGTAGTATCAGTTGATGCATTATCAACTATAATTATTGAAAGTGGATAATTTGACTTCTGCAAAGAATTGAGATTCTTTTCTAACCAAATTGCACCGTTATAAGTAACGATTACTACTGTGATTTTTAGTTCCAATCGAAAGTATTTTTTTTAATGACAACAAAAATAAGGATATTTGCGCAAGACTTTGAAATAAAATGAAATATTACATTATCATTCCTGCGCATAACGAAGAAAAGTTTATTGGATTAACCTTGCAATCATTGGTTTCTCAAACGGTTTTGCCATCAAAAGTAATTGTTGTCAACGACAATTCGGTGGACAATACGGCTTCCATCGTTTTGGATTTTGCCAAAGAAAATACGTTTATATCTTTATTAAACGCTACTTCAGACGCCATTCATTTGCCTGGAAGCAAGGTAATACAAGCTTTTCAAAAGGGTTTTGACACACTCGATGACAATTTTGATATTATTGTGAAATTAGATGCTGATTTAATTTTACCCAATAATTATTTTGAAACGATTCTGAATATTTTTAAAAATGATGCTACTGCTGGAATTGTTGGCGGTTTTGCATACATTGAAAAAAAAGGTGCTTGGATTTTAGAAAATTTAACCGACAAAGATCACATTCGCGGGGCTTTTAAAGCTTATAGAAAATCCTGTTTTTTACAAATTGGTGGTTTAAAACCAGCAATGGGATGGGATACTGTAGATGAATTATTAGCAAAATTTTATCATTGGAAAGTAATTACCGTTGCGGATTTAAAAGTAAAACATTTAAAATCTACAGGTACAAATTACAATAAATCAGCACGTTTCAAACAAGGAGAAGCCTTTTATTCTTTAGGATATGGTTTTTATATTACTGTAATCGCATCCTTAAAATTAGCGCTCATGAAACGAAAACCATTATTGTTTTTAGATTATATTCAAGGTTTTTGGAAAGCAAAAATAAATAAAAAACCAGTATTAGTAACTGAGCAGCAAGCAAGATTTATTCGGAATTATAGACTTCAAAAAATGAAGGAAAAACTTTTTTAAAATAAGACTTTTAAAAAGACAGTATATACATACAGGAAACTCCTAACTTATAATTCATAATTCATAACTTATAACTATTTTTGACGATATTTAAAAACCATGATGCTGCTTCGCTATATATCACAAATTGGAAAATATTTCTTAATGTGGAAAGAAATTTTCAACAAGCCAACAAAATGGTCGGTAATGAGAGGTCTTATATTTAAAGAAATAGATGATTTAGTTATCGGCTCACTTGGTATAGTTGCTTTCATTTCATTCTTTGTTGGAGGTGTTGTTGCTATTCAAACCGCGTTAAATTTAACGAATCCTTTAATTCCAAAAACATTAATTGGTTTTGCTACACGCGAATCAGTGATTTTGGAATTTTCGCCTACTTTTATTTCAATCGTTATGGCAGGAAAAATGGGTTCATTTATCACATCTAGCATTGGTTCTATGAGAGTTACAGAACAAATTGATGCACTAGAAGTGATGGGGGTAAACTCATTGAACTATCTTGTTTTTCCAAAAATAATAGCTTTACAGCTCTATCCATTTGTTATTGGTATCAGCATGTTTTTAGGGATTTTAGGAGGATGGGTAGCAGCAGTTTATGGAGGTTTTGGAGCAAGTTCAGATTTTATTGATGGCTTACAAATTAAATTCATAGCGTTTCATATAACCTATGCTTTTATAAAAACATTTGTATTCGGTTTACTTCTTGCTACTATTCCGTCTTTTCATGGTTATTACATGAAAGGTGGTGCGCTTGAGGTGGGCAAAGCTAGTACCGTTGCGTTTGTTTGGACATCAGTTTCTATAATTTTAATGAATTATATTTTAACCCAGTTACTCTTAACCTAATGATAGAAGTAAAAAACATCGAAAAATCATTTGGAGAAAACAAAGTTTTGAAAGGTATTTCAATGGTTTTTGAAACTGGAAAAACCAACTTAATAATTGGACAAAGCGGTTCAGGAAAAACAGTTTTATTAAAATCATTGCTCGGAATTTATATGCCAGATATTGGCACTATTTCATTTGATGGGCGTATTTATTCCGAACTTTCCTCAGATGAAAAACGAGAATTAAGAACAGAAATAGGTATGGTTTTTCAAGGAGGTGCCCTATTTGACAGTATGACTGTAGAGGAAAATGTTGGGTTTCCATTAAAAATGTTTACCAAAAGTTCAAAATCTGAAATTCAAGACCGTGTAAATTTTGTTTTAAAAAGGGTAAATCTTATTGAATCACACAAAAAATTACCTTCTGAAATTTCTGGAGGAATGCAAAAACGAGTTGCAATCGCAAGGGCTATAGTGAACAATCCAAAATATCTTTTTTGTGACGAACCAAACTCAGGACTTGACCCTAATACTGCAATATTAATAGACAATTTGATAGCTGAGATTACCGAAGAGTATAATATTACAACCGTAATTAATTCACATGACATGAATTCTGTAATGGAAATTGGAGAAAATATTATTTTATTAAAAAATGGTTTAAAAGTTTGGCAAGGAAATAAAGAAGAAATTTTCAGAACAGATAATGAATCGATAATTGAATTTGTTTACTCCTCTAATTTATTTAAAAAAGTTCGTGAAGCCCAACTAAAAGGTTGATTTTAATTGGGCTAAAATAATTTCAATCGGTTGTTAGTAACTTTTTAAACCTTTAAACTTGCTACTATACCTTTAATTTCTTGTTCTTTGCTTTTAGGATAAATCAACAAAACATTGTCTTTATCTACAATTATAAAATCTTCTAATCCATCGATAATAACTAATTTGTCTTTGGAAGTACTAATCATATTGCTCGATGAATTATTTAGTAAAACGGTCGCATTTACTACAGCATTATTATTACCATCTTTATCTAATTTTTCATGTAACGAACCCCAAGTACCTAAATCATTCCAATCAAAAGTAGCGGGTAAAACATAGACATTGTCAGCACTTTCCATTACTGCATAGTCTATAGAAACATTCTCTGATAAGCTATAATTTTCATTAATAAATGCTTTTTCTGAAGTTGTATTATAACTTTCCATTCCTTTCATAAACAGCGCATTCATTTTTGGTTGAAATTTTTCAAAAGCCGCTGTAATTGACTTTACACTCCATATAAAAATACCTCCATTCCATAGAAAATTTCCACTATCTAAAAACAATTTTGCAGTTTCATAATTAGGTTTTTCCCTAAATTGTTTCACTTTCTTAATAGTTTTTTTATCTGATTTATCATACTCTATATAACCAAAACCAGTATTTGGGAAAGTTGGCTGTATGCCCAATGTCATTAATGCATTTTCAGAAGAACAAAAATTAAAACATTGTTCTAAATTGGCTGTAAAAGCATCTTCATCTTCGATCCAATGGTCACTCGGAGCTACTACCATTACTGCGTCTGGGTTTTTTTTTTGAATTTTCAAAGATGCATATAAAATACAAGGTGCAGTGTTTCGCATGGCAGGTTCTAACAAAACTTGTTCTTGTTTTACCATTGGTAATTGTTCTAAAACGATCGAATTGTATTTTTCATTGGTTAAAATAAGAATGTTTTCAACTGGAATCAATTTGGATAAACGACTGAAAGTTTTTTGTATTAAAGTATCTCCAGACCCCAACATATCGTGAAATTGTTTTGGAAAATCAGAAGTGCTAACGGGCCAAAAGCGAGAACCAACTCCTCCGGCCATCAATATGGCATAATAATTTTTATTCATTTTTAGTTTTTTTAAAAATTTAAAAAAGTTTCTAACGCAAAAATAAGCAATGATTTACTCAGTAACCTTATAATAAATGATTTTAATAACTTTTCTTATTTTCTATAATCAATAGTAGGATAAACTAAAGTAAGAATTATATTTAATTACATGCTAATAATTTTTGTTGCTAATTCATTCTGAGTTTACTAAAAAACTCCTTCACCATTTATTAGATTTGATAATCTTTTTTATGGAGTAGGAGTTTAAAGTAAATTTTCTAAGAAATGTTATTGTTACATAAATATTATTTCTTGTTCCATTCTGCAATACTATCTTTATTCATTTTAACGTAATCGTTGTTTTTTGCAATTTCAGCAGCTGCTAAAGATAATTTGGCTGTTTCTATAGCTCCTTTTTTATCACCCATTTTAGCTTGTATTAATGATTTTTGTCTGTTATACCAATAGGGTTTATTTTCATTCAATTCAAGAGCTTTGTTTATGTAGAGCATTGCTTTTGATAAATCACCGTTGGATTGAAAGAAAAATTGTGATGAAGAAAAATAATCCCCTGCAGTGGGTCCAGCGAGTGCTTTCTCAATGCTCTCAATAGCCGTTTTTTGAGTGGGAACTTCAATTTTTAAAACTACCACCGTTTTTTCCCATGCCAATTCTAGATTAGCAAAGTTGTTATCCAAATTAGTAAATGAAATTAAAAAACTTTCAACATTTCGAGTCAATGTTTCAGGTTTTGCAGCAACTCTTAAAACTACTTTTGATTCGTCCCAAGTTTCAGGAGTTCCCCAATTGTCAGTAGTAGCATAAAAGATAAAATCCCATAAATCCGCTTTTGGCAAAGTATAAAGAGCATATTTTCCCTTTTTTAAAGTTTTTCCAGTGATAATAACATCGTCACTAAAATAAATTATAGTATTCTCATTCGCTCCTGTTCGCCAAACTTTTCCAAAAGGAACCAAATCACCAAAAATCGTACGACCTTTCGCGCTTGGTCTAGAATAATCAATTTCAACATCTGTTAGACCAATGACTTGACTAACAACAGCTTTTGGGCTTGGTTGTGGGGTTTTTACTTGCGCTTCGATTCCGTTAGCGGTAATTAGGATTAATAGTGTTAAGATTGCATTTTTCATATAAATATATATTTTTATTAAAGTGCAAATTTACAAATAGAATCAATCATTATTGTTAAAATTAACTTAATGTCTATATTAGTCGCATTTCCATTTGAAATTTGAAATCATATCAGACGAAGAACCATATAGGTTATAATGCCACCATTCGGAATTATAAAAAATGAAATTATTTTCTACCATTATGGATTTTAATAAAAACCTGTTTTTTATAATTATTTCTGAAAATTGAGTATAATCATGACTTGCTTGTACTCCAAAGTAATCAAATACAGTTCCCATATCTAATTCCGTTCCTTTTGCATTTACTAACGTTATGTCTACTGCACCACCTCTATTATGAATGGATCCGTTACTAGGATTAGCAACATAATTAGAATTGGGAAGTATTTGCCACATCAATTTTTGAACATCTAGAGGTCGATAACAGTCAAATACTTTAATGCGATAACCCAACTTCATAAATGAGACATTAGCTCTAATTAGCGCTTTAACTGTTTTTAGGCGTAAATAGCATGCAGCACAATCATATACTTTAGTTTTTAAAAAATTGTCTGTTGTGGCATATTTCAGATTATATACAAAATCCTTACTATACGACTTAAGATTGACATACGTTGTATCATCAATTAAAGGATTTAATTCTGTACTATGTATTACAGCATTATTTATACTGGTTGAATTGCAATTTTCATTATCTACTATTAGCTTATTAGTGCTGCAGGAGAGAAAAAAAACAGGGAATAATAGTAATATATATTTCATAATTGTGTTTTGAAATAGCGATGTACAAATTTATTAATTTTAACGCATAATTTTTAATTTTAAATCAATTTTTGGTAATTACTATATCAAAATTTGAATCATGAAATGGGGACTTTAATTTTGGAAATAAATAACAACATCAGTATCATATTGATTTTTAGATGATTTTAGTTAGATGGTAAAAAAATCAATAAAAAATGATTAATTTGTTGTAAAATATAGAATGAACGTATATATTTGCAACCGCTAAATTAATTATGTTAATCGAGCTTGGAGAGTTGCCTGAGTGGCCGAAAGGACATGTTTGCTAAACATGCGTATGGGAAACTGTACCAAGGGTTCGAATCCCTTACTCTCCGCCAGTAGAAATATAAATTAAATTAAAACCCTTAAAATCGTATGATTTTAAGGGTTTTTTCTTTTTTGCACTAGTCAAAAATAAGCGCAGTAAACCGCAATGAGAATCGGTTGCTAGGATTTTATTTAAAATTAACTTTCGTGTTCTAATTGAACTATCAATTCTGCAACTAGTCTACCTGATTTCATGGCGGCATTGATGGAGCCATTCATCAAATGATCTCCACAAATAAATAAATTTTCACTGATTTGAATTTCCGATTGTGTCACTTCATTGGCTACTTTTTCTTGACTAGGTAAAGCGTAATTGACGCGGTAAGTTTTTAGCATTTTCCAATCTTCAACCTGATTTCCATACCATCTTCTGAGTTCATTTTTCATGTTTTCTGCCAATAATTCATCTGAAATTGAAGGAATTCCATTTAATGAAACTGCAATTAAAACTTTGTTTTCTGGAGCATATTCATCAGAAATATTCGTCATTACCGTCAAATTGTTGACCCATTTTTTGTTTAAAGAAGCATTTAATACGACAACTGCTTTTTTTGTTGGCGCGACTTTGGCTTCAAAATAAACATTCGTCACTTGATTGAAATTTTGTTTGTTTTTTGAAATATATTGACTTGCAAAACCTGTGGCTTCGGTTGCAATGATGATTTTATCGGTTTCAAAAACTTGTCCGCTTTTGCAAATGATTTTGTTTTTTTCGATTGCGCTAACTTGTATATTATATAGTATCGAATTTTCTGGAAGCAACGCCACAAGTTGTTTCGGGATTTCCTCCATTCCTAACGCAGGAATTGCCGCATCTCCTTCTGAAAACATTTTCATAACAAAATCAAACATGTTGCTTGAAGTTTTCAAATCGTTTTCTAGAAAAATCCCCGAAAAGAAAGGTTTGTAAAAACGATTGATCATTTTGCTGCTAAAACCGTATTTCCTGAGTTGCGAGAGGGTTTCGATTTCGGGTTGTTTAAAAAGGGTTGGAATTGAAATTTTTATTAATTTATTTTTTAAGAAAAAGGTGTTTAACTTGTCTTTTAAACTTCCAACAGGAGCAAATAATGTCGTAAACAACGCGGAAGGTCGGCGAAAAGGATCGGCAATTTCAAATTGTCCGTTTTCATAAAGTACGGTTGCACCAGACAAAAATCGTTTCAGATTCAATTTTTTGTAATCTAAAAGTGCTTTCGTTTCAGGATATTCGGTTAACAAAACTTGAAATCCTCTGTCCATTCGAAAACCATCAATTAGATCTGTTTTGATGCGGCCACCAGCCCGTTCAGAAGCTTCTAAAATTTGAACCTTGAATCCTTTTTTGTGCAGATAAACTGCTGCTGTGAGTCCTGAAATTCCGGCTCCTATGATTGTTATTTTTGGTTGCATGGCTTTTGTTTTGTACAAAAATACTGATTTATTGATTGGAAAGTGTTTGTAATTCTTTAACATAATACATTTCTTGATATCGCGATTGCCCTAGCCCTGATGGAAAGAAAAATCTTTTGGTTTTGAAACTGATTTTTTCTTGGCAAAAAACAACGACGAACGGAAGTTCGTTTTTAGACTTAGAAAAAACAGCATTCACAATCAAAAATTTGGAATGAAAGCAGGAAATAGCTTCAAATCCGCCAAGTTGTCATATAAAAATCCGCCAATTTAATCAAAAACTGACAATTTAAAATCATATTTAGCTTGGCACAAAGATTGACTATTGCAACTGGAGTTGTTAAAACAAGTATACAATTAAATTAAATATAAATAAAATGGGTAAAATAATCGGAATCGATTTAGGTACAACCAATTCTTGCGTTTCTGTAATGGAAGGTAATGAAGCAGTAGTAATTCCTAATGCTGAGGGAAAAAGAACAACACCATCTATCATTGCATTTGTTGAAGGTGGCGAAATTAAAGTAGGTGATCCTGCAAAAAGACAAGCAGTAACTAATCCAACAAAAACGATTGCTTCTATCAAACGTTTTATGGGACATTCCTTTGCTGAAATTACAAATGAAGCAAAAAGAGTTTCTTACAAAGTAGTAAAAGGGGATAATAATACACCACGTGTTGATATTGATGGTCGTTTGTATTCTGCTCAAGAATTGTCAGCTATGACGCTTCAAAAAATGAAAAAAACGGCAGAAGATTATTTAGGTCAGACTGTTACTGAAGCAGTTATAACAGTACCTGCTTACTTTAATGATGCTCAACGTCAAGCAACAAAAGAAGCTGGTGAAATTGCAGGTCTTAAAGTAATGCGTATTATCAATGAGCCAACTGCAGCAGCATTGGCTTACGGTTTGGATAAAAAAGGAAAAGATCAAAAAATTGCTGTTTACGATTTAGGTGGAGGTACATTTGATATCTCTGTTCTAGAATTAGGAGACGGAGTTTTCGAAGTTTTATCTACAAATGGTGATACACACCTTGGTGGAGATGATTTTGATCACGAAATTATTGACTGGTTAGCTAATGAATTCAATGCTGAAGAAGGTATTGACTTGCGTTTGGATCCAATGTCATTGCAACGTTTGAAAGAAGCTGCAGAGAAAGCAAAAATCGAATTATCTTCTTCTGCTGAAACTGAAATTAACTTGCCCTATGTTACGGCTACCGCTTCAGGACCAAAACACTTAGTTAAAAAATTAACTAGAGCTAAATTTGAGCAATTAACAGATTCATTAGTAAAACGTTCTATGGCGCCAGTGGCTAAAGCGTTGAAGGATGCTGGTTTATCGGTTGCTGATATTGACGAAGTTATTCTTGTAGGAGGTTCTACTCGTATGCCAAGAATCGCTGATGAAGTAGAAAAATTCTTTGGTAAAAAAGCATCAAAAGGAGTAAACCCTGATGAAGTGGTTGCGATTGGAGCTGCGATTCAAGGTGGAGTTCTTTCAGGAGATGTTAAAGATGTATTGTTATTAGACGTTACACCTTTATCTTTAGGTATCGAAACTATGGGTGGAGTAATGACCGTTTTGATTGAATCAAACACGACAATTCCAACTAAAAAATCGCAAGTGTTCTCTACTGCTGCTGATTCTCAACCTACCGTTGAAATTCACGTATTGCAAGGTGCTAGAGCAATGGCAGCAGATAACAAAACTATAGGTCGTTTCCATTTGGATGGTATTCCACCAGCACCAAGAGGTGTTCCTCAAATTGAAGTAACTTTTGATATTGATGCTAATGGTATCATTAAAGTTTCTGCTACAGATAAAGGAACTGGCAAATCTCACGATATTCGTATCGAAGCTTCTTCTGGATTAACTGCTGAAGAAATTGAAAGAATGAAAAAAGATGCTGAAGCTAATGCTGGAGCAGATAAAATCGCAAGAGAAAGAGCTGAAAAATTGAACGAAGCTGACGGAATGATTTTTCAAACAGAATCTCAATTGAAAGAACTCGGTGATAAATTAACTGACGATCATAAAGTAGCTATCGAATATGCTCTAACTGAATTGAGAATGGCGCACCAATCTCAAGACGTTCCTGCTATTCAAACAGCACTTGACAACATAAATGCTGCTTGGAAAACAGCTACTGAAGCTATGTATGCGCAAGGTGAACAAGCACAAGGTGGTGCTCAACAAGCTCAAGGAGAACAAACTCAAGGAGACAATGTTGAGGATGTTGAATTCGAAGAAGTAAAATAAAATATTTTTTAGACAAAAGATATTGACTAAACCGAGCTAGAAATAGTTCGGTTTTTTTGTTTATTTTTTAAACATTTTTAAAATTACAAAAGCATGAGGAAAAGTAATTGCTGCGAGAAAAGAAAAAAACAAAGCGTCAAAAATACTGTCGTTTTTAAATGTTAGATAAAGTATAACGATTCCTAAAAGTGAAATCAACCAATAAACAAAAGCAGATCTGAAATATAATTTGAAATTATTAAAACTATAATTGCCATACAAAAATCGGATTTGATCATTTAAAGAAGGAATACTGTGCCAAAAAATAAAATATAGCGCAAATCCCCATATCAAACTACCCACTTTGAATAAAATGGCAAACACCAATAAATACAATAATTCTTCCGTTATTTTATTTCTAAATGCTAATGATTTGTAACTATAATACACAAAAAATAAACTCAATATAAAGGCCGAAATCTTCAAGAAATATGAAATATTTATAAAGTGAACATCAATTTTTATAATAGAAAAAATAATTTCTTCCACTTCTTTGATATGGAAAACAAATAAAAGCAATAAAATAAAAATACCATAATTGAATTGAAAAATGTACTTTAACCATTTTTGACTAAAACCGTCAAGATTTTGCCAATGTTGTTCGCCAAAATGATATCCACTTACTAAAATAAATAATAATAATGCTAGCCAAGGAACAATAACAAATAAAAAGGCCGAAAAAAGCACTACTAAAATGTAGGACAAAATTAATTTTAAAAAAGAAATCGATTTTTTTGTTGCATTTAATTTCTCCAAAACAACTAAATCGTTTGCTCCATGAAGTATCCCAAACGAAAAAATCAATAAAAAACCAACTATAATTTGAAAATTATCATTTAAAAAAGAAGTTATCCAAAGCCCTAAAAAGCTTGATAGGATTGATAAATTCGAATTTTTTGACATTTTATTTTAATTTTCTATAAAAATACTAAAAAAAAATTATACAAAATGTATTTATTTCTGTTTAAAGTTTTATATATTTGTTTCAACAAAACAATTTTATTAATTATTACTAACAAAAAAAACTTTTTATGATGACAAATTTTATGTTTATTTCGGCTTCTGTTACAAAAATGTTACCAGATGATTATACTGGTTTCACGTTCTTCGTTGGGTGTATGGCTATGATGGCTGCATCTGCATTTTTCTTTTTATCATTAAATCAATTTGATAAAAAGTGGCGTACCTCAGTTTTGGTTTCTGGTTTGATTACATTTATTGCAGCAGTGCACTATTTTTACATGAAAGAATACTGGGGCGAGTTTCATGAATCACCTACATTCTTTAGATATGTGGATTGGGTTCTAACTGTTCCATTAATGTGTTTGGAATTTTATTTAATCTTAAAAGTAGCAGGAGCAAAAACAGGACTACTATGGAAAATGATTTTCTATTCTGTAGTTATGTTAGTTACTGGTTACTTAGGAGAAACAGTTTTCAAGGATCAAGCGGCTATGTGGGGATTCATTTCAGGATTAGCTTATTTCGCAATTGCTTATGAAATTTGGTTAGGTAGTGCAGCACAATTAGCTAAAGCAGCTGGTGGGGATGTATTAGCAGCTCATAAAATTTTGTGCTGGTTCGTACTAGTTGGTTGGGCAATTTATCCTCTAGGATATATGTTAGGAACAGACGGATGGTACACTTCAGTTTTAGGAAAAGGAAGCGTTGATGTTGCTTACAACATTGCAGATGCTATAAACAAAATTGGATTCGGTTTAGTAGTTTACAGCTTAGCTGTTAAATCAACTGATAAGTAGTATAAATTCAATTTTTTATATAATTAACCGAGCAAGTAGTTGCTCGGTTTTTTTATTGAATAAAATGAAATAAAACCTGCCATTTAAAAAACATGAATTAAAACCACTAACAATCTTAGAAATAGTTTATTTTTGATAAATTTTTATTGGTTAAAAAATCTAAAATTTAATGAAAAAAAATATTCTTTTTATAATCTTCTCTTTTTTAATTACAAACGCTCAAAACAAAAATGTTTTTGATATAGCTAGAAATGGTTCTTTAAAAGAGATTCAAGAATTGCATGCAAATAATCCAAGTATAATAAATACAGTAAACGAAAATAAATCAAGTCCGCTTATTTTGGCTTGTTATCGAGGTAATATAGATGTAGCTTTATATCTCGTTGCAAATACAAAAGATATTAACTACAATTCTGGAATGGGAACGGCATTGATGGCTGCAGTAGTAAAAGGAAATATGGAATTAGTAAAAGCTTTAATAAATGCAAAAGTTGATCTTGATTTATTTGATTCTCAAGGTAAAACAGCTTTGATGTATGCGGTACAATTTAAAAACAAAGAAATAATTAAACTGCTTTTATTACACAAAGCAAATAAATCGATATTGTCTAACGAAAGAAAAACAGCATTTGAATACGCCATTTTTTCTGGTGACGAAAATATTATTAACCTTTTAAAATAAAAAACATGAAAAAAACATTACTTACAATGCTATTTGTGGGCATTAATACCCTTTCTTTTGGACAATTTACAACTGGTACTGTAAATTTAACTCCCGCACGAACCATTAAAATTGATACCAATACTACATTGGTAACTATGACCTTAACTGCACCAAGCACCGTATGGTTTGGAATAGGCTTTGGTGGATTCAGTATGTTTGAAACAACTGATATGTTTATTTGGAATTCCACTACAAATAGAGATTATATGGCTCCAGGAGGACATTCCACTCCAAATCCAGATGCTGCGGGAGCACAGAGTTGGACAATTTCATCTGATGTAGTGGCTTCTGGTGTAAGAACCGTTATTGCATCCAGACCACTTGTTTCTTCAGGGGATTTTACTTTTCTAAATAATAATTCTGCCATTAATATTATTTATGCACAAGGGGCTTCAACAGCTTTAGCAAATCATGGTACCAACCCACACGATGTAACTACTTTAACAAGAACTGCATTATTGGGAATTGAAGACTTTTCGTTAAATGCGACTGCAGTTTATCCAAATCCTTCAAAAGGAATTTTTACAATTCAATCCAAAACGAGTTTAAACAAAGTTAATGTTTATACTCAAACTGGTTCTTTTGTTAAAACAATTGAATTACAATCGGGAGAAAAAAGTATCGAAATCAATCTAAAAGGTTTAAAAACGGGTATGTACCTTTTAGAATTACAAAATGATTCTGAAAAATCTTGGAAAAAAATAATTTTAGAATAGTTCTTCACTTTTTTCAAACAAATTCTTCACTTATAATCAATTGAAAATTTAAAAAGTAAAATCCCCGAGTTAGCAATAGCTCAGGTTTTACTTTTTACGTAAAGCAACTAAGGTTCAATTAAATATTTTCACCAACATCACTTTCAGTAAGTCACTAATAGGCATTGCATTAGCACCGACACCTTTGCTTTTGACATCAATGTCACGAAGGGCAGCTACAATTTGACTTACTTTTTTCATTGGATAATTCTTTAAAGCAACATCATAATCTTTTAAAAAGAAAGGATTAACTTTTAGTACAGTGGCAACATTTTTTGGATTTTTATCTTTTAAACCATGGTATTGTAAAAGTTGTACAAAAAAACTAAAAATCAAACTCGTAGTGACAACCATTGGATTGTCTTTTGGATTATCAGAGAAGTATTGTGCAATTTGATAGGCTTTCAATTGATTGCGCTCACCAATGGCTTTACGCAATTCAAATACATTAAAATCTTTACTAAAACCAATATTTTCTTCAATGTGTTTTGCAGAAATAGTAGTTCCTTTTGGTAAAATAATTTGTAATTTCTCTAATTCGTTATTAATTTTACTCAAATCAGTTCCGAGAAATTGTACAAGCATGGCATTAGCTTTTGGCTCAATACCATATTCTTTGCCTTGTAAAACCCTTGTTATCCATTGCCCTACCTGGTTTTCGTAAAGTTTTTTACTTTCATAAATCAAACCATTTTTATCTAAAAGCTTAGTAATTTTTTTTCGTTTATCGAGTGTTTTGTATTTGTAGCAAATAACTAAAATAGTTGTAGGCATTGGGTTTTCGGCATAACTTTCGAGTTTATCAATAGTTTTTATTAAGTCTTGTGCTTCTTTGACAATCACAACCTGATGTTCTGCCATCATTGGATATCGTTTGGCAGTACCAATAATATCTTCAATAGAAACGTCTCGTCCATATAGAATGGTCTGATTAAAACCTTTTTCTTCTTCTGTTAAAACATTTTGCTCAATATAATCGGAAAGTTTGTCAATATAATAGGGTTCTTCCCCCATTAAAAAATAAATGGGTTTCATTTTTCCAGCCTTAATATCATTTACTATTTTTACTACTTCGTCCATTATTTTGGTTTCGGTTATGATTTGAAAGTTTAGATTTCAACCTCGTTTTAAATTTTAACTTGAAATTAAATTAACTAATTTTACGGTATGCAAAAATTGAATTTTCCAACTTATAACTTTCGCTTCAAAATTAACGAAAATAAAGTAGCTATCTTTGACGAAATTAGAAAAAAATTTATCATTCTGACTCCAGAAGAATGGGTGCGTCAGCATGTAGTGCAGTTTTTGTTAGAAGAAAAAAAATATCCAAAATCATTAATTAACGTTGAAAAAGTATTAAAAATTAATGGTTTAACCAAAAGATATGATGGAGTAGTATTCAATACAGATGGTTCAATTTTTTTGTTAGTAGAATGTAAAGCGCCAAAAGTAAAAATTACTCAAACAACATTCGACCAAATAGCACGTTATAATATGACTTTAAAAGCTACTTATTTAATGGTAACAAACGGTTTGAATCATTATTTTTGCCTTATGGATTTTGAAAATGAAAGCTATGTGTTTTTAAAAGAATTGCCAGAATTTATAACAACAAAACAAATCTAAAATATTTTGAAAATAGCTGTAGTGATTCTGAATTGGAATGGGATAAAATTATTAGAACAATTTTTACCTTCAATTGTTCAATTTTCTCAAGAAGCAACTATATATGTTGCAGATAATGCATCAACAGACGGTTCTGTTTTGTTTGTTCGAAACCATTTTCCAACGGTTCAAATTATCGAAAATAGTTCTAATTTAGGTTTTGCACTAGGGTATAATGAAGCGCTTAAAAGTGTTGATGCCGAAATATTTGCACTAGTAAATTCTGATATTGAAGTTACTGAAAATTGGCTTTCACCAGTATTAAATACTTTTAATATCGAACCACAAACAGCCATAATTCAACCTAAAATTAGGGATTTTAAGAAGAAAGAAAATTTTGAATATGCAGGTGCAGCTGGTGGGTTTATTGACAAATACGGGTATCCGTTCTGCAGAGGACGTATTTTTGGTACATTAGAAATAGATAATGGGCAGTACAACGATTCCTGCGAAATCTTTTGGGCATCAGGGGCTTGTTTTTTTATAAGAAGTTCAGTTTATAATGAACTAAATGGATTTGACGCTGCTTTTTTTGCGCATCAAGAAGAAATTGACTTGTGCTGGCGCGCTTTTAATAAAGGGTATGTTGCAAAGTATATTTCGGATTCAACGGTTTATCATGTCGGTGGAGCTACGCTATCGCAAGGAAATCCAATAAAAACCTATTTAAATTTCAGGAATTCATTAGCAATGTTAGTTAAAAATCTACCTAAAAACAAATTATTTCAAGTGTTGTTTATTCGTTTAATCTTAGATGGTTTGGCTGGAATTCAATTTCTTTTTAAAGGAAAATTAAGGCACTTGTTTGCTATTTTAAAATCCCATTTTTCATTTTACAGAATGCTTTTAACTAATTATAAAAAACGAGATTCAAAACAAAAGAATAATTATTTTAATCAAAAAAGTATCGTTTATCAGTATTTTGTTAATAATGGCAAGGTTTTTGAAAACCTCAAGAAAAGTTTGTAACAGTTATTTAAAAATGTTGCTTCTGTTTTTAAATTTAATTTATAAATATATTAAAATCATTGTATGAAAAAAATCATTTTAGCCCTTTCATTAGTTGCTTTATTAACTACTTCGTGTGGTTCGAAGAAGAAAATTGCTGATTTGGAAAACAAAAATAAAGAAATTCAAGATTTATTGAATTCGGCTACTGTAAAATTAAATTTATGTTTGACTGACAAAGAGGCGCTTTTTAAAGACAAATCGAGTTTGCAAGAACAAATTGATTTTTTGAAAAAAAACAATACCGATTTGATTAGCAATATGGGCAATATGACCACTTTATCAACTAAAGGTGCTCAAAATATTGAAAAAGCACTTGAAACAATTAAGGAAAAAGATTTAAAAATCACTCGTATGCAAGATGCTTTGACAAAAAAAGATAGTGTAACGCTTGCTTTAGTGACTAGTTTAAAAAGTTCCGTAGGAATTTCTGATCCGGATATAGAAGTAAATGTTGAAAAAGGAGTCGTATTTATCTCTATAGCTGATAAATTATTATTTAAAAGCGGTAGTTATTTGGTAAGTGATAAAGCAAAAGAAGTTTTAGCCAAAGTTGCTAAAGTTATTAACGACAAACCAACTTTTGAGTGCATGGTTGAAGGACATACCGATAATATTCCATTTACTGGAAATGGCATTTTATTAGACAATTGGGATTTAAGTGTTAAACGATCTACAGCAATTATTAGAGTTTTAACAAAGGAATTAAAGGTAAATTCAGCACAATTAATTGCTGCAGGAAGAAGTCAATTTATTCCATTAGTTGACAATAATAGTGCTGATAATAGAGCAAAAAACCGAAGAACTAGAATTGTAGTGCTTCCTAAAATAGATGAGTTTTACGATATGATTGAAAAAGAAATGAAGCCAAAACAATAAAAATAGATTCTAAAAAAAAACTGTCAAATATTTTTTGGCATTTTTTTTTGATACTTTACTTCAATTTTATTTTTTAAAACTGGAAATAAAATGCAAATAATAGAGAATAAAATATAAAAATGATGAAATAGGAAACTGCTGTTTAAAATAAACTATTTCCAATAAACAGTTTTCTATAACTCTTGTATTTAAAAAAAAGGAGGTTGTTGAAAAATAATCTCCTTTTTTGTTGGAAATGGTTTGTGGGAACGGATATGAAGTCGGGAGACTTCGCAGAGCTGATTTATTTTTTAATTAATTCGAGTTAATACTTCCACGTCAGTAATTCCTGAGTTAAAAAATTTCTCTTTTAGTGTTGTATTTGTAAGTTCCATTATTTCGCCATTAAGAGTTGTCTGATTTGGATAAGACACCGTTATAGAATTATTGTTTTTAGTCCAAGTTCCTGTACTAATTGATTCTTGACAATTGGGATTGTTAAATTCGTGACTTTTAAGAATTCCGCCAGCAAGTATTTCTATATAATCTTTAGTACAACCTGCTGTATGTTGGTAATCTGTAAGTATTTCTTGATTATTTGTTATTGTTCCAACTTTTGTGTATTGCCATTTGCCTTCTATTGAAACCGTTGCAGTTTCTGGAGTAGAATCACTTTTACTACAAGAATGCAAACCTAAAAAGATAACAGGAAGTAAAAGAATAATTTTTTTGAATTTAGTCATAGTTTTTAATTTTTAGATTTTTTCAATTTAAGTTAGTAAAATTAATGAATTTACTTATAATTATTTTATTTATTGTTTTTTTGAGCGTACCGCCAAACTGACGGCTATGTTTTGCGGCTAGTGGCAGTTTCCTTATTCTACAAATTTTGTTTCGCAATAATCAATTTTATATTTTTCACTATTACGAACCAATGTTATTACATTTTTTGTTTTAATATTATCTCCAAAATCAATATCAACGCTATATTTTAAATCAGAAATTTTATTAATTTTTACTTCTTGAATATTTTCCATATCATCTTGTCCACGCCCAAAAAGCCATGGTTCTCCTGTTTCTTCATTTCTTAATTTATAAATTTTGGACCATTTTGTTTTATATTTTTTTAATGCATTTGGAAATTCTTCTTGAGTCAAATTAGAAGCTCCGTATAATTCTTCAGAATCAATCATAAATTTATAGAATTCTTCGGTACAAACTTCCTTTTCCTTTTCTAAATGAAAGCAAATTTTATTTGAATTTTTGCATTTAAAAATATTTTTTATCCATTCTTTTGGTTTGTTAGAATCATTAATTCCTGATAATTCTTCTTCATTATTACTAGATACTTTTGAGTTATTTTCTTCAATTACTGTTTTTGAGTTTAACACTTTCTCATATGATTCATTTTTCTGATTACACGAAATCATAAATGTGAAAATTAAACTTAAAATAATAAATCTTTTCATGTTTTGTAATATATTATAAAATTCTAATTTTTCTCGTTTTCGCGTGAAATTGCCACCAAATTATAAATAGGCAAAACAAATTTTCGTTAATACACCCAAATTTGGGTAGATTGGTGAAGGTTTGTAACGCTTTATTTACTCTTCAAATATATAAAATAAAACACAAAATGCTATAAAACCTTAATCATACAAAAAATAGTATGCTTTGCTAATTAAAATTGAAATGGCAAATTTTATAAGTGCATTCTTTATGGCAAGACGAAACCACTGAACTTTTGGTGTTGTTGAAAAAACTGTGATGATTTAAATTAGCTTTGGTTTTTAATAGAAAATCCTTTCAACACAAATGTTGAAAGGATTTTTTTTATGTGGAAATAAAGCAAGTCGGGAGGCTGAATTCGTAGTCTAAAACCAGCGTTTTCGTTTGAATAAAAACACTCCGAAAATAGATAGTAAAATGGATAACGAAACAACTATCCAAAAACCGAATGGGTTTGCTTGTAGCGAATTCGGCACATTCATTCCATACAAACTGGCGATTACAGTAGGAATCATCAATAGAATGGATATGGATGTCATTTGTTTCATGATGTTGTTCATGTTATTGGAAATCACCGAGGCATAAGCATCCATCATTCCTGAGAGGATGTCGCTGTAAATATTGGTGGTTTCTTGGGCTTGGCGCAACTCAATTTCTACATCTTCGAGCAAATCGGAATCGTAATTGTCTTTTTGATTTTTGATGTTTTTGATGCGGTGCAATAAAATATCGTTCCCTTTGAGCGATGTGATAAAAAACACCAAACACTTTTCGATTTGAAGCAAGGCTTGTAGCTCTTCGTTTTTTATGGATTTCTCGAGATTGTCTTCTGCCAATTTTATCTTTTGGTTGACTTGTTTGAGGTATTTCAAAAACCAAACGCTAGACGAAAGCAGGAGTTTCAATACCAAATCAAAATTGTCTTTGACGTCGATGTTTTTTCGTTGGCTGTAAATTACAAAATCAGTCAGCATATCGGTTTCGTGAAAACTGATGGTCACGCAAACGTCGTCTTTAAATACAATTCCAACCGGAATGGTATGAAAAGGGAGTTTTACATCGTTGCTTTTTATAGGAATTCGTAGGATAATAAGTGTCCACCCATTTTCGATTTCAATACGTGGTCGCTCATCTATATCTTTAATATCGTTGTAAAATTCTTCTGGGATTTGAAGTTCTTCTAGTAGATATTTTTTTTCGGCTTTTGTAGGACATTCAATGTTTATCCAGCAATTCGGAATCCATTCTTTGGTTTCAATTAAGCCGCTATTGTTTTTATAAAAAGTTCTCATTTTAAAGTTCTAAAGGTGATATAGCCTCTAGAATTCTAGTAGAGTGCTATACTAATTTCAACATTTCCGAATAATAATCGTCCATCTTAAAGTTCGTTTTTTTTAAGTGCTGCAAAAGTATTGTTATAATTTTAAAAACAAAGCCTATTTTAGATGTTTTGTGAATTATTTAAAAAAGCATTTGGATTGTATTGACAATTCGTTACTAATCTCAAAAGAAAAACTTGCCACGGAATTCACAGATTAATAAACTGGAGTTTGCTTAAAGTTTATAAATAAAATGCTTTTTTTGACACTATTTAAATTATTATATCGTAATATTGCAATATAAAGATAAAAAACTATGGGAGCTTCAAAATCAGCCGCGTTTTCTTCAGAACACAACGAAATGGCAACACTGTTTAAAGCTTTGTCACACCCAGCACGTATAGCTATTGTTGACTACTTGCTTTCTGTTGACAGTTGTATTTGTGGTGATATTGTAAATGAATTGCCATTAGCGCAACCTACCATTTCGCAACATTTAAAGGAACTGAAAAACGCAAATATTATCAAAGGAAATATTGAAGGAAAGGCTATTTGCTATTGTATCAATCCTGAAATCATTCAAAAAATAGAAAACCATTTTAGCTCTATTACCCATCAATTAAAAAATAAATGTTGTTAAATATAAAAAGTCATGAAACTTTCTGAAATTAAAACCGAATTAAAAACTCTGACCTCCATTTTGTTTCAATTGCCCAATGGAGAAATTGTGCCCCAACATTTTCATGTTACCGAAGTAGGCAAAGTCAGCAAACATTTTATCGATTGCGGCGGTAGTGTTCGAACAGAAGAAGCAGTTAATTTTCAATTGTGGGAAGCTAGCGATTACGACCATCGCTTGCACCCAGAAAAATTACTATCAATAATTACACTTTCTGAAAAAATACTTCATATTCCCGATTTAGAAATCGAAGTAGAATATCAAATGAAGGAAACCATTGAAAAATTTAATTTGAATTTTGACGGTACTACTTTTCAATTGACCTCAAAATTAACGGATTGTTTGGCAAAAGATAAATGTGGCATTCCTGCCGAAAAAGTAAAAGTAAAAATGGGAAAATGGAAAGAAAAAACAACTTGTTGCATTCCAAATTCGAGTTGTTGCTAATTCTAATTCCATTTTAAATAAAAATCAAAATATGACATTTACAAAATCAAAACTGTTTCCTGAAATAGAAAAAACTATTGCTGCATTGGACTTTTCCACCATTTCAATAGCACGTAAAAATCAATTGCAACCGCTTCTTGATTTCATACAATTAAAAGTAGCAAGCAATCAAGACATCAGGCTGAATTTAATATGTACCCATAATTCCAGAAGAAGTCATTTGTCTCAAATTTGGGCACAAACGGCCGCCAATTATTACCAAATTAAAAATGTTTATTGTTATTCTGGTGGTACCGAAGCAACGGCTATGTTTCCTATGGTAGCTAAAACATTAATCAACCAAGGCTTTGAAATTAGTACAATTGCAGCAGGAGACAATCCCATTTATGCCATTAAATATGCAGAAAACGAAGCTCCTATAATTGGATTTTCTAAAAAATATGATGCTGCATTTAATCCTCAAAATGAATTTGCAGCGATAATGACTTGTACGCATGCAGACGGAGCTTGTCCTTATATTTCCGGAGCTGAAAAGCGAATTTCACTTCCCTTTGAAGATCCAAAAGCCTTTGACAATACACCACAACAAGCCGACAAATATGCAGAGCGCAGTTTGCAAATTGCAACCGAGCTATGTTATGTCTTTTCGCAAATAAAAAAATAAACGATGTCAGCTAATCAATGTACACCTGTAGTAGAACGAAAAAAATTGGGTTTTTTAGATCAATTTTTAACGCTTTGGATATTTCTTGCCATGGCCATTGGCGTTGCTATGGGCTATTTTGTTCCATCAAGTACTGGATTCATTACTTCTTTTTCAAGCGGAACTACCAATATTCCTCTAGCAATTGGGTTGATTTTGATGATGTATCCACCATTGGCAAAAGTAAAATACGATCAAATGGGTGAAGTTTTCAAAAACACAAAAGTTCTAGGTGCATCCCTTGTTTTAAACTGGATTGTTGGCCCGATACTGATGTTTTCACTAGCTTTAGTACTTTTAAATGGCTATCCGGAGTATATGATCGGAGTTATTTTAATTGGATTGGCGCGTTGTATAGCAATGGTTGTGGTTTGGAATGATTTAGCCGATGGAAATCGAGAATATGCCGCCGGATTGATAGCCTTAAACAGTATTTTTCAGGTAGTACTTTACAGTGTTTATGCTTATATTTTTATCACCATCTTACCGCCTTATTTTGGTTATACTGGTTTTGTAGTGGATATCAGTATTGGTCAAATTGCCGAAAGTGTTGGCATTTATTTGGGTATTCCTTTTCTTTTAGGAATTATCAGCAGGTATGGGCTTATTGCACTTAAAGGTGCCGACTGGTTTGAAAAACAATATGTTCCGTTGATATCCCCAATTACACTAATTGCATTATTGTTTACCATTGTATTGATGTTTAGCCTTAAAGGCGATTTGATTATTCAAATTCCAATGGATGTTTTGCGAATAGCCCTTCCACTTGTAATCTATTTTGCAATCATGTTTGTATTAAGTTTCTTTATTGGCAACTATTTTGGTGCTGATTACTCCAAAGCAACAGCCATAGCCTTTACGGCAACAGGAAACAATTTTGAATTGGCTATTGCAGTATCTATTGGTGCTTTTGGCATAAATAGTGGACAAGCATTTGCAGGTGTCATCGGTCCATTAGTTGAAGTTCCTGCCTTAATCGCTTTAGTAAATGTGGCTTTTTGGTTCCGAAAAAAAATGTATGCTAAAAATTGATTAACCCAAAATTTTAAGATTTAGTAGTGTAACAAAACAATTTTTAAAGTTTTGTTGATTTTCGATGTATTGAATTGGTACTACTTCATAATAATTCAATAATTTAGCATCTTAAATAAAAATCATAGAATGAAAAATACTGCGCTTACGCACATTCACGAAAGTCTGGGAGCTAAAATGCTTCCGTTTGCTGGATACAATATGCCAATTCTATACGAAGGGGTTAATGCTGAACACGAAACTGTTAGAAATAGCGTGGGTGTTTTTGATGTTTCACACATGGGTGAATTCTTATTAACAGGTAAAAATGCTTTGGCATTAATTCAAAAAGTGACTTCGAATGATGCTGCTACTTTAACCATTGGAAAAGCACAATATTCTTGTTTACCTAACAATGACGGTGGAATTGTAGATGATTTGATTGTTTATAAAATGAAAGAAGAGCAATACTTATTGGTTGTTAATGCTTCAAATATCGATAAAGATTGGGAATGGATTTCAGCTCATAATAATCTGGGAGTAGAAATGAAAAACCTTTCTGATGACTATTCTTTGTTAGCTATTCAAGGACCAAAAGCGGTAGAAGCGATGCAATCGTTATCGTCGATTGATTTGTCGGCTATCAATTATTATCATTTTGAAGTAGCTGATTTTGCTGGTTTTGAACATGTAATTATTTCTGCAACTGGCTATACTGGTTCTGGAGGATTTGAGATTTATTGCAAAAATGATCAAGTTGAAACCATATGGAATAAAGTATTTGAAGCTGGTGCTGCTTTTGGAATCAAACCAATTGGTCTTGCAGCGCGCGACACTTTGCGTTTGGAAATGGGATTTTGCCTGTACGGAAACGATATCAACGACGCAACTTCACCTTTAGAAGCGGGTTTGGGTTGGATTACTAAATTCAATAAAGAGTTTACCAATTCTGAAAATCTTAAAAAACAAAAAGAAGAAGGCGTTACTAAAAAATTAGTAGCTTTTGAAATGAAAGAACGTTCAGTACCAAGGCACGATTATGAAATTGTGGATAAATCTGGAAATGGAATTGGAATTGTAACTTCGGGAACGATGTCACCTTCAATGAATGTTGGTATTGGATTGGGATATGTGACTACCGAAAACAGCAAACTAGACAGTGAAATTTATATTCGCATTAGAAAAAATAATGTGCCTGCCAAAATAGTAAAACTTCCTTTTTACAAGAAATAACTATTAATAAAAGACTTTACAATGTTATCCATAATTGGAATGCTGTTGAAAATGAGTTTATTTCAAAACACCTTCCGATACATTAAAAAAAAAGTTGTCAAAACAAGTAATAACCTTATTTTTGCAAAAATTTAATACATTTTAGAAATGGGAAGAGCATTTGAATTTAGAAAAGGTAGAAAAATGAAACGTTGGTCGGCAATGGCCAAAACATTTACCAGAATAGGAAAAGATATAGTAATGGCAGTTAAAGAAGGAGGCCCAAATCCTGATGCCAATTCGAGATTAAGAGCCGTAATTCAGAATGCCAAAGCGGCTAATATGCCAAAAGACAATGTAGAACGTGCTATAAAAAATGCAAGCAATAAAGATACGGCTAACTATAAAGAAATTCTTTTTGAAGGTTATGCGCCTCATGGAATTGCAATTTTAATTGAAACGGCATCCGACAATAACAATAGAACAGTGGCTAATATTAGAAGCTATTTTAATAAATGCAACGGCACAATGGGCACACAAGGTTCGGTAGAATTTATGTTTGACCATACTTGTAATTTTAGAATACCAAAAGGACAACTGGATGCCGAAGAATTAGAGCTAGAACTTATCGATTTTGGTGCCGAAGAAGTATTTGAAGACGAAGATGGTATTTTAATTTATGCGCCTTTTGGTAGTTTTGGTACTATTCAAAAAGAGTTGGAAAGGCGACAATTAGAAATTTTATCTTCTGGTTTTGAACGAATTCCTCAAATTACAAAAGAACTCACCGAAGCTGAAATTGCCGATGTAGAAAAACTAATCGAAAAAATTGAAGAAGATGATGACGTTATGAACGTGTATCACACAATGCAAGAATAACCGATGCTTTTTTAACTATATAGACCCTCGTCAGATTGAAAATTGGCGAGGGTTATTTTTGTTGCAATTTCTAAGAATATGCCTATTAGTAACCTGTTTTTGCATTTAATTATATTAAAATTTGTCCAAAAATAATTTTAAAAAAAGAGCCCATAAAAAAATTGTCTGTTTTGAGTTTTTAATTATTTTTACAAAATGAATATAAGAGGAAAATTAATAATCATAGGTGGTGCGGTTGACAAAGGAAGTTTTACCGAAACCGATTTGGATCAAAATGCGGCCAAAAATTTAAACTTTTTTGAAGAAGGTATTCTTAAAAGAATTTTAAACGAGTCGATACACAAAGAACAATCCCGCATTGAAGTGATCACTACCGCTTCAAGAATACCAAAAGAAATTGGATTTGAATACGTAAAAGCATTAAGCTATCTTGGTGCAAACAATGCTGATGTATTAAATATCGAAAGACGGGAACAAGCCTCTGAACCCGAAATTTTGGATCGCCTCAAGGCCGCAGATGTAGTCATGTTTACGGGTGGTGACCAACTGCGATTGACTTCTATATTGGGCGGTACCCCTTTTCATGATATTTTATTAGACAAATACACCAAGGAAGATTTCATTTACGCAGGTACCTCAGCTGGAGCGGCAGCAGCATCCAACACAATGATTTATCAAGGAAGCAGTTGGGAAGCCCTTTTAAAGGGTGAAGTAAAAATAACCAGCGGACTCGGTTTGATTGATAATGTAATTATTGACACCCATTTTGTTCAAAGAGGTCGTATTGGAAGATTGTTTCAAGCTGTTGTAGGCAATCCAAAAGTACTTGGCGTTGGACTTGGAGAAGATACAGGGCTATTGATCAAAGACGGAACCAAAATGGAGGCTATTGGGTCTGGTTTAGTCATCTTGGTCGATGGCCGTGAAGTGAAAGACACTAATTTAACGGAAGTAGAATTGGGACAACCGATTTCTATTTCGCATTTGGTGACTCATGTAATGAGCAAGTACGACACTTTTGATTTAGATACTTATAAAATGCACATTCATTCTTCTCAATATGTATAAATTTCAATATAGTGATTTAAAAATTAGCGTTTATTTTTTTGCTAAACGCTAATTCATAACTTCTAAAATTAAAATGAAAATAATAATTCACGGGGGATTCTTTTCAGAATCTTCAACCAACCACGAAACAAAAACGGCAAAGCAAGAAGCATTACTACAAATTGTAAAGGATGCTTTTACATTTATGAAAACGCATACCGCGTTAGAAACGGTGGTTCATGCTGTTTCCTTATTAGAAGACAACAATCTCTTTAATGCAGGAATTGGTTCCCAAATTCAAAGCGATGGAAAGATTCGAATGAGTGCCTCCTTAATGGACGGTAACACTCAAAAAATGAGTGGCGTTATTAATATTGAAAATGTAAAAAATCCAATTCAAGTTGCCGAAAAATTAATGGTAGTAGATGATCGTATTTTAGGCGGAACCGGCGCCAATCTTTTTGCTATAAACAATGGTTTCGAATCGTTTTCAACCGAAATTCCACAGCGGAGAGTAGAATTTGAAGCCAAACTAAAAGCTACAGGAACAGGCACTGTAGGTTGTGTTGCCTTAGATATTTGCGGAAAAATTGCTGTTGCTACTTCAACAGGCGGAAAGGGTTTTGAAATGCCAGGACGCATTTCTGATTCTGCTACTGTAGCTGGAAATTATGCAAATGAATTTTGTGGAGTAAGTCTTACAGGTGTTGGCGAAGATATTGTAAGTAATGCCACTGCTGCAAAAATTGTAACACGAGTAACAGATGGATTTTCTTTAGAAGAAGCTTTTTCAAAAACTTTTCAGGAACTATTGCCTTATGACGGATTTGCAGGTGCGATAGCCATCGACAATAACGGAACTATCTTTCATCAAGATTCACACCCAACAATGGTATTTGCAAGCTTTGATGGCGAAAAGTATGAAGTTTTTAGATAATTATACTTTCCTCTTTTTATACTAAAATAAAAACAAGTTGATTATTAATTATCAAATTGTGAATCAAAGTATTTTCTTTAATTGCCGCGAAATTTATTGAATATTTTTTAAATTTGGTGCATTGAACTACAATTTCAAATATAAAAAAAGGAGTTATTGCGTTTCGATTGCCTAAAAAATTTTAATTTGTTTCAATAAATTAAAACTTTAGCTTAACCTTTTGGGCTAATTATTAAAAAAGTAAGTTCGAGTGGTTTTTTGGAGTGAAAATCGACATCTACTTTTTTTGAATTATAAGTAATTTTATTTAAGTTAAAAGTAAAAACACATGTTTAATAAATTTTAAATTTATATTTGAAAGTTAGATTGTTTAAATTAAGGGAATTAAGCTCGCTAAAATTGTTATTTGGGGAATAATCAAATTAAATTCGAGTGATTTAAATTTAATTTTTAATTGAGGCGAGCTTTTTCTTTTATTTCTTTCTGACTTCTTTTCTAAAAAGTTTATAGTAACTTTTCTACACTTATAAAATCTAATCTTTGTAACTTTGGCTTTTATTTAAACAGTCCAAATTGATTTCAAAAGCTACCATAGATACCGTTTTCGAAACCGCTCGTGTTGAAGAGGTGATTGGTGATTTTGTAGTCTTAAAAAGGGCCGGAAGTAACTTCAAGGGCTTAAGTCCTTTTTCAGACGAACGTTCTCCATCATTTATGGTTTCGCCCGTAAAACAAATCTGGAAAGATTTTAGTTCTGGAAAAGGAGGTAATGCTGTTGCTTTCTTGATGGAACATGAACATTTCACTTATCCCGAGGCCATTCGGTATCTAGCAAAAAAATACAATGTTGAAATCGAGGAAACTGAACAAACTGCCGAAGAAAAAGCAAATACTGATGTAAGAGAAAGTATGTATTTGGTTTCCGAATTTGCGAAAAAATATTTCCACGACACCCTTTTAAACACCGATGAAGGCAAAGCAATTGGACATTCTTATTTTAAAGAAAGAGGTTTCACTAACGAAACCATAAAAAAGTTCAGCCTTGGTTATTCACCGGACACTTGGGATGCGTTTACCAAAGAAGCGTTAGGAAAAGGATATAAATTAGAATTTTTAGAAAGCACAGGACTTACAATTCCAAGAGACGACCGCCCCTTTGACCGTTTCAAAGGGCGTGTTATGTTCCCAATTGAAAGCATGTCAGGCAGAACGCTCGGTTTTGGTGGACGGATTTTAACCAATGATAAAAAAGCAGCTAAATACCTGAACTCGCCAGAAAGTGATTTGTATCACAAGAGCAAAGTGCTATATGGCATTTTTCAAGCCAAACAAGCCATAGCCAAACAAAACAATTGTTTTTTAGTCGAAGGATATACCGATGTTATTCAATTTCATCAAGCCGGTATTGAGAACGTAGTGTCCTCATCAGGAACGGCACTTACACCGGACCAAATTCGATTAATCAATCGTTTGACCAAAAACATAACCGTACTTTTTGATGGAGATGCTGCAGGACTTCGAGCGTCCATTAGAGGTATTGACCTGATTCTTGAAGAAGGGATGAACGTAAAAGTTTGCACCTTTCCCGACGGCGATGACCCTGATAGCTTTGCAAAAAAAACTTCCTTTGAAGATTTGGTTACTTATCTAGATGAAAATGCTAAAGATTTCATTCAGTTTAAAGCCTCACTTTTGATGAATGATGCCAAAAACGACCCTATTAAAAAAGCCGATTTAATTCGGGATATGGTAACCAGTATTTCTAAAATTCCAGATCGAATTCAGCGGGAAATATACGTTCAGGAATGCTCCCGAATTATGGACATTTCGGAGCAAGTTTTGATAAGCACTTTGGCTCAGTTGGTTCAAAAAGACATTTCGGAAATTGGTAAACGACAAAAACAAGAAGAAAAATATCTTGAAATTGTAAAGGCCGAACAGCCTACTACCCTTGAGAAAATAGACGTCATCAGTCGACTTGAAAAATCTATTCTTGAAATTCTACTTTTGTACGGAAATGTAGAAGTGGAATTTGAAAATTTTTTTATAAAATTTGATGAAAATCAAAAGGAAATTGAGGTAAAAGAAATTGTAAAAAGCAAAGTCTATCAAAGAATTTATTTAAATCTTCAAGAAGATGAAGTGGAATTTTCAAACCCTTTATTCAAAGCGATTTACGACGATTTAGTGGTTCAATTTCTTCAAAACGACACTTTCGATACAAAAAATTATTTGAATTCGTTACAGCCTGAATTTGTACAAGTAGTTACTGACATTTTTATGGATGATGAGAAACATCAATTACATGGTTGGCTTGATAAAAAACAAGTTTTCGTTAAGGACAAAAACAATATTGAAACTCTACAACGTCTAGTTTCTGAAACAATTATTGCTTATCGCGAATATTTAATTAATAAGCTTACCGCTGATTTAATAGGAAGTTTTTCTTCACAATCGGAGTTGGATTTAGCGCAATTAATGAATGGCATAAACGAATATAACTTTTTAAAAGTAGCCATCACACGCAGTATTGGTCGAATGCGTTCGTGTTATAACTAAAAAAGTATATCCAATGCTTTGGCTTTATTAACCAAATCGACCAAGTTCGTTACATGTAGTTTCGTTAGCAATCGTAATTTGTAGGTACTGATCGTTTTTTCGTTCAATTTTAAAATTTCAGCAATTTCAATATTCTTTTTACCTCCAGAAAAATAGCGTAAAACTTCAATTTCTCTAGTAGATAATTTTCTAAACGGACGATCTACTTTGTTTCGTTTGGCCATCAAAGCCACTTTTGCTCTAATATCTTCGTTATAAACAATAGCTCCGGTATAAACCTGCTCAATTGCATCAGCTAGAGTTTCTAAACTTAACCTCTTGTTAATATAGGCAACAGCACCTACTTTTATAGCATTTGGTGCATACATGCTTTCTGATAAATTGGTATAGATTAGAATTTTGGTTTTGGAGTAATTTTTTATCAAATATTTCAAATCATTAATACTCGAAAGTCCTTCAAGTTCCAAATCGACAACTAAAACAGTAATGGGATTACTTTTTAAATAATTTAAAACCGATGTATAATTAGAAAAACTATTTGTTACTTGAATGGTAGGATGATTATAAAAAAAAGAACTAACCCCAAAACAAACAACTGGATGATTATCAGCAACGCAAACTTGTATCATAATCTTAATAATATTAAGAATAGTTAACGTATTTGGGTGTGTAAATTTAGTTAAAAAATTAATTAATAGTCAAAAAATAAAAAAAATATTACAATTTTATACTTTTAGGAATAGTGCAAACCGGAATTGCTCCCATTTTATGCTTATTTGCGTTGTTTAATTTTTTATAAATCGAAAAAACTTCTTTTTCTCTTCCTTCAAATTCGGCTAATTCTTGTCCGGCGTCTCCGGCTAACATTGCCCATTCCAATTCGTCATAACTGGCACCAAGTTGTGCTTCGTCACTTCTATCGTCGCCAAATAGCCCGTCGGTCGGCGCGGCAGTTAGTATAGAATTTGGTATTTTCAAATAGGCACCTAGTGCAAAAACATCCGATTTCATCAAGTCGGCAATCGGGCTTAAATCAACTCCTCCATCACCGTATTTGGTATAAAATCCAACTCCAAAATCTTCTACTTTATTTCCTGTACCTGCAACAAGCAAACCATTAATTCCAGCATAGTAATACAAAGTAGTCATTCGTAATCGGGCGCGAGTATTGGCTAAAGCAAGATTTACTTTTGCTTCTGATGCGACACTCGGCACTTGCGTTTTAAACAGTTCAAAGGTGGAAGTCAAATCAGTTTCGGCACTTTTCACATTTGGAAATCTGTTTTTTAATTGCTCAATATGCTCCCGAGCCCTACTCACATGACTTGAAGCTTGATGAATTGGCATTTCAACACACAAAACGGCTAAACCTGTCTGTGCGCATAACGTAGAAGTAACAGCTGAATCTACGCCGCCAGATATTCCAACAACAAAACCATTCACTTTAGCGTTAGTAACATAGTTTTTCAACCAATTTACGATATGAGTATTCGTTTTTTCAACGTTTATTGTAGTCTTTTTTTGCATAGTATTATGATATTTTATGAATCAGCAATGTATATTTGCAAAAATAAACTTTTCAAACGGTATCTGAAATACATTTTTGAAAGAAATAATGAGCTTTTAAATTAAAAACAATGAAAAAAACGGTTCTCTTATTTGCGTTGCTGCTTGCTTTGATTTCTTGTGACAAAAAATCAAAAATAGAAAAACAAGTCGAAGAAATTCCAATGGAAATAAAAGTGGTGCGGTTTGACAAAGCTTTTTTTGAAACGCCTGTGAGCGAATTGCCTCAACTAAAAAGACAATTTCCAAAATTTTTTCCTGCCGATGTGCCCGATAGCGTTTGGACCAATAAAATGAAAAATCCGATTTGGAGGGAATTGTATAGCGAAGTTGAAAAAAAATACAGCAATTTTGAACCCAAAAGACTCGAAATCGAAGCTCTTTTTCGACATATCAAATTCTATTTTCCCAAAACGCGAACGCCCAAAATCACCACTTTAATCTATGAAATGGATGCCAATACCAAAGCCATTTATGCTGATAGTTTGGTGTTAATTTCATTGGAAATGTATTTGGGTAAAACTCATAAATTTTATGACTATCCTGCATATCAAAAACAAAATTTTGAGAAAAACCAAATACTTCCAGACATTGTGTCGAGTTTTGCGGTAACAAAAATTCCACCAACCAGAGATGAAAATCTACTTGCGCTTATGATAGCTTCGGGCAAAGAGTTGTATCTAAAAGACTTGCTCCTACCCAATTATTCCGATGCGGACAAAATAGGTTACACCCAAAAACAGATTGATTTTTGCAATCAAAATGAAAGCTATATGTGGGAGTTTTTCATTGGCGAAAAAATGCTTTACAGCACCGAATCCAAGTTGGGCAGCCGCTTTATCAACCCAGCACCCTACTCTAAATTTTATTTAGAAATAGACAACGAAACGCCTGGGCGAGTAGGCTCCTGGATGGGATGGCAAATTGTGCGGTCGTTTATGAAAAACAACGAGGTCAGTATGCAACAAATGCTGTTGATGGACGCTACCGAAATATTCAATAAATCAAAATACAAACCCAAAAAAAATGAGTAACAAAATAACTTCTGAAATAAAATTCTCTATAGAACTTGACGAAAATCGAGTTCCCGAAAAACTAAGTTGGACCGCACTCGATGGCGGAATTGCTAATAAAGAAGCCAAAGCCATTATGCTTTCGGTTTGGGATAGCAACACCAAAGAAATGTTTAGCATTGATTTATGGACGAAAGAAATGCCCGTTGACGAAATGAAAATTTTCTTTCACCAAACCTTAGTTGCGATGACCGAAACTTTTCTGAAAGCTACCAACGATGATAAAATGGCAGATACTATGAAAGATTTTTGTGATTATTTTGCCGAAAAATTAGAATTGAAAAGGTAAAAAAATTATGAGTTTTGAATTATGAATTCCTAATTAAAAACTTATCCCATCGCATCAATTTCTTCCTGAACTATTGCCCACTCTTCTAAAAGTTGGTCTAGGTCTGTTTTTTTCTTGTTGTAGGCTTTAAAAAACGAAGCGTCTTCGATGTGTTTGTCATAATTAGAAGCGAGCAACTTATCGTCGTGTTGCATGTCTTTTTCGAGTTGTTTGATTTGACTTTCAACTTTGCTCAAACGGTTTTGCAATGATTTTCCTTTCTTTTGGTCTTCATAAGAAACTTTTGCTGTGGTAGTCGTTGCTTCTTTTTTAGCAACATCTTTTTTCTCTACTTCGCGCATGTTTTCGAGGTTGCGTTGCTCTAAGAAATAATTGATATCGCCCAAATATTCTTTTATCTTTTGGTCTTTGAATTCATACACCAAATTCGACATGCCTTGCAAGAAATCTCTATCGTGTGACACCAATAGTAAGGTGCCTTCAAATTTTTGCAAAGCGGCTTTCAATACATTTTTAGATTTAATATCTAGGTGGTTCGTAGGCTCATCCATCAGCAAAACGTTGATGGGTTGCAAGAGCAGTTTGCATAGCGCCAAACGGTTGCGTTCACCTCCCGAAAGCACTTTTACTTTCTTCTCTACATCGTCGCCTCTAAACAGAAAAGAACCCAACATATCGCGCACTTTAGAACGATTGGAATCCGTTGCGGCATCTTCCATAGTGCGCAGTAAGGTAATTTCGCCATCGAGATACTCGGCTTGATTTTGAGCAAAATAACCCACTTGCACATTGTGCCCCATTTTGATGTTGCCTTGGTATTCAAATTCATTGACAATGGCTTTGATAAAAGTCGATTTTCCTTGTCCGTTCTGTCCAACAAAAGCAATTTTACTACCTCGTTCTACTAATAAATTGATGTCTTTCAAAATCACTTTATCGCCATAGGCTTTGGTTACATTTTCAGCTTCAATGACCACTTTTCCTGGCACTTTCGACACAGGAAACGAAATATTCATCACCGAATTATCGTCTTCATCGACCTCGATACGTTCTACTTTGTCTAACTTTTTAATTAACGATTGCGCCATAGAAGCTTTAGAAGCTTTGGCACGGAATTTTTCGATTAATTTTTCGGTTTCTTCAATTTTCTTAGCTTGATTTTTTTGAGTAGCCAACTGCTTTTCACGAATTTCGTGGCGCAATTCGAGATATTCCGAATAGGGTTTGTTAAAATCGTACGCCTTGCCCAACGAAATTTCTATAGTACGATTGGTTACATTGTCTAAAAACATTTTATCATGCGAAACAATCACCACCACGCCCGGATAATTGCGCAGGAAACTTTCCAACCAAATGATACTTTCAATATCCAAGTGATTGGTGGGCTCATCGAGGAGTAATATGTCATTGTTTTGAAGTAGCAATTTAGCCAACTCAATACGCATACGCCATCCGCCCGAAAAAGTTTCGGTTAGATTCTCAAAAACATCGCGCTTGAAACCCAAACCGAGAAGAATTTTTTCGGTATCGCCAACATAATTGTAGCCTCCAAGCAATTCAAATCGATGGGTATATTCGGATAAATCTTCAATGATTAGCGAATAGGCTTCGCTTTCATAATCGGTTCTTGTAACCAATTGATGATTGATTTCTTCTAATTTTTTCTCTACTTCTTTAATTTGAGTAAAGGCTTGATAAGCTTCTTCGAGCACGGTTCGTCCTTCTTCAAAATCAATATCTTGCCGCAGAAATCCAATTTGCACTTCTTTGGCGGTTGAAATACTTCCTGAATCGGGTTTAAAATCACCTGCTAAAATTTTAAGCATGGTCGACTTTCCAGCGCCATTTTTTCCGACAAGACCAACTCTATCGCCAGCGCCCATTCTAAAAGTTACTTCTTCAAAAAGATAAGTGCCTCCAAAGGAAACCGACAAATTGTGTATATTTAACATATATATGTGACTATTGTTACATTGAGAAAAGTACAAAAGTGTACCTTCGCATAAAATTTTTGCAAATGTTAAAAAAAGGATCCAAACTATATAGTATTTTAACAGGAACTTGTCCTAAATGTCAAGAAGAAAGTATGTATCAGGATAAAAACCCGTTACATTTATCGAAATTGCTCAAAATGAACGAGAAATGCAGCCATTGTGGATTGCATTACCAGATGGAACCCTCCTTTTTTTACGGAGCTATGTATGTGAGTTATGGATTGAATGTGGTGCTAGGAGTTGCATCATTTATTATCTCTTATGGCATTTTCAATTCTGATTTAAATACTGCATTTGCTGTAATTTTAATTTCTACAATATTATTATATCCTTTTGTATTGCGATGGGCTAGAAACATTTATATCAATATTTTTGTCCATTTTAATCCAAACAATGACAACGAATAAATCGTTGTTTTTTGAAATAAAAAACATAAAAGAAAAAGCTATTGTGCAATAAAATTTATTTTTAAAATTCCCAAAACAACAATATTTAAAAAAAACTTCTACTTTTGCCGCAGAAAAACAAACCTATGGCAAAGAATTTAGTAATCGTCGAATCTCCGGCTAAGGCCAAAACAATCGAGAAATTTCTAGGATCCGATTTTCAAGTAGAATCTAGTTATGGTCACATTGCCGATTTGCCTTCCAAAGAAATTGGTGTTGATGTAGCAAATGGTTTTAAACCCAAATACGAAGTGTCTTCCGATAAAAAAGCATTGGTTTCAAAACTAAAAACGCTAGCAAAAAATGCAGAAATGGTTTGGTTAGCCAGTGATGAGGATCGAGAAGGAGAAGCTATTTCTTGGCATTTGTCAGAAGAATTAAAATTAGATAAAAAGAAGACTAAGCGTATTGTTTTTCACGAAATTACCAAAACTGCGATTTTAAAAGCCATTGAAAATCCCCGTGAAATAGATTATAATTTAGTAAATGCTCAACAAGCAAGAAGGGTTTTAGACCGATTGGTGGGTTATGAATTGTCACCTGTTTTATGGCGAAAAATAAAAGGAGGACTTTCGGCCGGTCGGGTTCAATCGGTTTCAGTTCGACTAATTGTTGAACGAGAAAGAGAAATTATCAATTTTAAATCCGTTGCATCTTATTCCGTTCAAGCTGAATTTACAAATGAAATAGGAAAATCATTCAAAGCCAAACTTCCAAAAAATTTCAATACAAAAAAAGAAGCCGAAGATTTTCTCAACAAGAATTTAGGTTCCATATATAAGGTAGCGGATTTAGAAACGAAACCTACCAAAAAAACTCCTGCTGGACCATTCACCACTTCTACTTTACAACAAGAAGCCGCACGTAAATTGTATCTACCTGTTGGCATCACCATGCAATTGGCACAACGATTATACGAAGCAGGACTTATTACTTACATGAGAACCGATAGCGTAAACTTATCAAAAGATGCAATGGAAGCGGCTCAAGCCGAAATCATAAAATCGTATGGCGCTGCTTATGCCAAATCGAGAACTTTTGTAAATAAAAGTAAAGGTGCCCAAGAAGCACACGAAGCGATTCGTCCTACAGATATGTCCCTACATACCGTAAACATAGACAGAGATCAAGCCCGATTGTATGATTTGATTTGGAAAAGAACCTTGGCTTCACAAATGAGCGATGCTGAATTGGAACGTACCAATGTGAAAATAGAAGCCAATAATCACGCTGAACTTTTTACGGCTTCTGGAGAAGTTATCAAATTTGAAGGATTCTTAAAAGTATATCTTGAAGGAAATGACGATGATGATGATGAGCAAGAAGGTATGCTGCCTACAATGAAAATAAATGAACAACTAACGAACAATTATATTACAGCAACGGAACGCTATACTCGCGCCGCTTCTCGCTATACGGAAGCTTCGTTAGTAAAAAAATTAGAAGAATTAGGAATTGGTCGACCTTCTACTTATGCTCCAACTATTTCTACCATAATTAACAGAAATTATATAGAAAAAGGAAATCTTGATGGACAAGAGCGCAATTATACCCAGCTTACATTGCAATCCGGTAAAGTTATAGAAAAACTTCTGAAAGAGAATACAGGTTCCGATAAAGGAAAATTAGTTCCAACAGATATCGGAACGATAGTTACCGATTTTTTAGTCAAAAATTTTGACAATATCCTTGATTACAATTTCACAGCGAAAGTAGAACAAGATTTTGATGAAATTGCCGAAGGAAATATGGAGTGGGCTAAAATGATGCAAGAATTCTATGACAAATTCCACCCTACTGTAAAAAATGTTGAAGAGAATGCTGACAGAGAAAGTGGCGAACGAATTTTGGGAACAGATCCAAATACAGGAAAACCAGTTTCTGTTCGTCTAGGTAAATTTGGTCCTATGGCTCAAATAGGTGCAGCAGACGATGAGGATAAAAAATTTGCTAGCTTACTCAAAGAACAAAATATAGGAAACATTACGTTAGCAGAAGTTTTGAATTTATTTTTACTTCCTAAAAATTTAGGCACATATAAAGGAGAAGAAATTGAAGTTAGTAACGGTCGCTATGGACCATTCATTCGATTTGGAGCACTTTTTGTTTCGTTACCAAAAGGAGAAGAACCTCTAAATGTTGATTTACCACGCGCTCAAGAACTGATTGACGAAAAACTTCTTGCAGATGCCCCAATTACAATATATAAAGGGGAAGGTGTACAAAAAGGAACAGGACGTTTCGGACCATTCTTAAAATGGAATGGCATTTTTATTAATGTAAGTACTAAGTATAATTTCAACAATCTATCACAGCAAGACATTGAAACAATTATTGAAGATAAAATTCAAAAAAATATTGACAAAGTAGTGCATAATTGGGTGTCAGAAGGTATTTTAGTTGAAAAAGCCCGTTGGGGACGTTCTGTTATTACCAAAGGCAAAATTAAAATTGAATTAAGCAAAGAAGTTGATGCAAGTCAATTGACTTTGGCAGAAGTTCAAGAAATGATTGCTAAAAAAACACCCGCAAAAAAAATCGCAGTTAAAAAAACAACTACGACTAAAAAAAACACTCCAAAAAAACCGGCGGTAAAAAAAACAACCTCAGTAAAAAAGAAATAAAAGATGGATTTTGATTTTCTTTCACCCGTATCTACAAACGTTCTTGATTATTTAAAAGGATTGTCTTCACAACATTTAGGGAGCAAATTAGCTGTACATACTTTAGAAGATTTTCCAAATTTAGATTTTGTTAAAATTGTTTTAATTGGTGTTTTAGACAATAGAGGTTCAAATTCAACGTCAGAAAATGCCAATCTGGACGATATTAGAAAAGAAATATATAGTTTATTTCCAGGTAATTGGGATGCGACGATTGCTGATTTAGGAGATATTTTGAGTGGAAACACAATAGACGATACCTATTATGCGTTAAAAGAAGTGGTGTCAAAATTATTGAAGCTTAAAATTATTCCAATTGTAATTGGAGGCTCGCAAGACTTAACCTATGCTTTATATAGAAGTTATGATGAGCTTGAACAAATGGTTAATCTCGTTTCTATTGACAACAAATTTGATTTTGGAAATCATAATGGACCAATTAACAATTCTAGTTATCTATCAAAAATTGTAATTGATGAACCTAATAATTTGTTTAATTATTGTAATTTAGGATTTCAAACCTATTATAATTCACAAGAAGAAATAGATTTAATGGAAAAATTGTTTTTTGAAGCCTACAGATTAGGGGATTTATCCAACAATATAGCCATTGCAGAACCTGTTTTTAGGGATAGTGACCTAGTTAGTCTAGATTTAACATCTGTTAAGTCGTCAGATTCAGGAAATTTTATTACTTTTGCGCCAAATGGTTTTAGCGGTAAAGAAATATGTTCTTTATCACGATACGCAGGAATTAGTGATAAAACATCCTTATTTGGTATTTTTAATCATAATAACATGCAACAAGAAGCTATTTTAATAGCACAGATTGTTTGGTATTTTATAGAAGGTTATCATTACCGTTCCAAAGAATATCCATTTGGAAGTAAAGAAAATTTTTTAAAATATATTGTTCCGATAGAAGAAGAACAACTTGTTTTTTATAAAAGTAATAAAACAGAACGATGGTGGATTGAAATACCATTTATTTCTAAAACAAGCAATAAATTAAAAAGAAATACGTTATTACCCTGTACATATGATGATTATTTGGGAGCTTGCAACCAAGAATTACCAGAAAGGTGGTGGAAAGCACAAAGAAAAAACACAATATAATAACTGCTTAAGGCATGATTATTAGTACAGTATAAAAAAAATTAAGGATTTAAGCGTTTTTTTGAATAAAGTATTGTTTTTTTCAAAAATAATAAATAGGTTTACGCCCTTAAAAATATGAATATATTATAACCCAATTTATATGAAGAAGCTCATTGCATTTGTAGTATTATCGTCTTTAATGATTAGCTGTGGTTCTAGTGACAAAGGAGAACTTGTAGGTGTTAAAGGAAAGAAATGGAATCCAGAAAAACCTTTTGGAATGGCATTAGTGCCGGGTGGTGCATTTATCATGGGTAAATCCGATGAAGATGTAGCTAATGTTGGAGATGCTCCTACTAAAACAGTAACAGTACGTTCTTTCTATATGGACGAAACAGAAATTACAAATAGTGAATATAGACAATTTGTAGAATGGGTAAAAGATTCAACAATAAGAACTCGTTTAGCTATATTAGCAGACGAACAAGGGATGACTAATGCAAAAGGAGGGAAAGGTAAGGCCGCTCCTCAAGCAAAAGGGAGTAAAGTATCTGGAAGCATTGGCGACTATGCTTTTAATGATGCTGATCCTGCAAAAATGACACCTTATGATAAATACATGTACGAAAATTATTACAGTGTTGGTACAAGTGATGATCAATATGCTGGTCGTAAATTAAATCATAAAGTAAAATTAAAAACTGGAACATCTCAATATCCTGATGAATTTTATACTGAAGTAATGGATTCCATGTATGTTCCAATTGCTGAAGCATACAATGGCAATCGTACAATTGATGTTTCTAAATTAAAATTTAGATATTCATGGATGGATATCGGAGCAGCTGCAAAAGCAAAAAAAGGAAAACGGAAAGATTATATCAAAACGGAGCAAGTTCAAATATATCCTGACACAACAGCTTGGATAAAAGATTTTGCTTATTCTTATAATGAACCTATGCACAATGATTATTTTTGGCATCATGCATATAGCGACTATCCAGTCGTTGGAGTGAATTGGAAACAAGCTAAAGCATTTTGTGCATGGAGAACCTTAAACAAAAATGCTTACATCAAATCAAAAAAGAAACACGGAGATAATATTAATTCATTTAGATTGCCTACTGAAGCAGAATGGGAATATGCCGCAAGAGGTGGTTTAGCCTCTGCTACATACCCATGGGGCGGACCTTACGCTAAAAGTGATAGAGGTTGTTACTTGGCAAATTTTAAACCTAATAGAGGTGATTATGCAGCAGATGGAGCGCTGTATACGGTTGAAGCTAAGTCATATGACCCAAACGGATACAACCTATACAATATGGCAGGAAATGTATCGGAATGGACTGATTCCTCTTATGACCCTGGTTCCTACGAATTTGTATCAACAATGAATCCAAATGTTCCTGACACAAAAAACATGCGTAAAGTAGTTCGTGGTGGGTCGTGGAAAGACGTTGCTTATCAGTTACAAGTAAGTACACGTGATTTTGAATATGCAGATACTGCAAGAAGCTATATTGGATTTAGAACAGTTCAAGATTACATGGGAACTCAAACAACTGGAAACGGAAAAAAATAAAAATTAAAAAATTAAAAATTAACTAACTAAAATTAACTAACTAAAATTATTTTATCATGGGATTATTACCAAAAAAAGTTATGGAATTCACCTACGGAATGGGAGCTGCTGTTGTAATTGTTGGAGCTTTATTCAAAATTCAGCACTGGCCAGGAGCAAGTCAATTCCTTATTATTGGTTTGCTAACTGAGGCATTTATCTTTGCATTGTCTGCATTTGAAACATCTCCTGATGAATTAGATTGGGCCTTAGTTTATCCTGAACTTGCTGGTGGTGAGAAAGGTAAAAAAGATGCAAAACCAAAAGAAGATGCTAATGGATTACTTTCTCAAAAATTAGATACCTTATTAAAAGAGGCTAAAGTTGATGTTGAATTAATGTCTAGTTTGGGTACTAGTATTAAAAATTTTGAAGCTGCATCTAAAGGAATAACGCCTTCTGTTGATTCTATGGCTTCTACGAAAAAATATGCTGAAGAAATGACGAAAGCTGCAACACAAATGGAATCTATGAATAGTTTGTACCAATTACAATTGGAAAGTGCAAACAAAAATATGGAAGCTAATAAAGAAATTGCAGATAATGCAACTAAATTAAAAGAACAAATGCAGTCAATGACAGCAAACATTGCTTCCTTAAACAACGTTTACGGTGGAATGCTTTCTGCAATGAGTAACAAAGGATAATTAGTTTAAAAACTATCTATTTTATAAATAACAAAACTAATTAGAAAAAATGGCAGGAGGAAAAATGACCCCTAGACAGAAGATGATTAACCTAATGTATTTGGTTTTCATCGCGATGTTGGCTTTAAATATGTCGAAAGAAGTATTATCTGCTTTTGGATTAATGAATGAAAAATTTGAAAATTCAAATAAAGCATCTACAGAGAGTAATGAAGCATTATTAGCAACAATTAATCAAAAAGGTAGTGAAAATGCGGGAGAATTTGGGCCAGCAAAAAATGCAGCCGATAAAGTTGCAGAAATTTCAAAAACTTTTTACCAATATGTTGAAACATTAAAGGCTGATGCAAAATTTGGCGTTGAAGTTGAAAAAGAAACGGGTAAATTACCATATGAATCTATGGATAAAGGACCTATAATAGATGATACTTGGTTTGCTGGAGATGGCTATTCCGCTAAAGGTACAGCAATTGTAACAGCTATGAATAAATATGTCAAAGACATGAAAGCTGCTGCTGCAAGCGAGCCAAAATTGGCATCAAAGTTGACGCCAATTATTAAAAATTTAGAAATTTCTTTTAATACTGCTGATGTTAAAGATCATGAAGGTGTTACAAAAAAATATTTAGAATATCATTTTGCTCACTTTCCTGGTATTGCATCTCTAGCTAAGTTGACGGCTTGGCAGAATGATGTTAAAAAATATGAATTTGATATCTATAGCACTTTGTTAGGTAAAGCAGCACAAGATGCAGCTTCTTATTCTAAATTTAAAGGATTTGTAGTTTTAGAAAAAAATGCCTATTTCCAAGGTGAAGCAGTTAAAGGAACTGTAGTATTGGGTAAATACGACCCAGATACTCATCCTACCTACATAACGCCGGGTATTGGTAAAATTGAAAATGGACAAGCGGTGATTTCTCAAACTGCAGGAGCAGTTGGTGAAAGAACAATAAAAGGTGAATTTAAATTTACAGAAGGTGGTAAAAGCATACCTGTACCATTTGAAGGTAACTACGTTGTAGTTCCTCGTCCAAATTCAGCAACCATTTCTGCAGATAAAATGAATGTAGTTTATAGAGGTGTTGTAAATCCAATGACTATATCTTTTGCAGGTGTTTCTGCTGATAAAGTAAAAGCAAATGCTGCGGGTCTAGTTCCAACAGGAAAACAAGGGCAATATAACATGAGTCCAGGTTCTGGAACTGAAGTTACAATTAACGTATCTGCAACATTAGCTGATGGAAAAGTAGTAAATGACAAACGTATGTTTAGAATTAAAAACATTCCAGCTCCTGTAGGTGCAATTGGTGGTACACCGGGAACCATTAAAGGTGCAAAATCCAGATTAGAAGTATCACAAATTTCTGCTATTTTACAAGATTTTGATTTTGAATTGAAACTGAATGTAGTTCAGTTCAGTTTAAAGGTACCTGGCCAACCAACCGTTATTGTTAACGGCGACAGAGTAAACGCACAATGTAAAACTGCATTAGCGAGAGCAACAAAAGGAGATGTTATTGTTGTTTCTGATATAAAAACTAAACTTATTGGTTCTGATATCATATTGAAACAAACATCCCCAGTATTATATGAATTAAATTAGACTATCAGTTTATAAAAAAGAAAACCTTGAATCCAAGAAATTATGAATTTTAAACAAGTTTTATCGGTTCTATTAATTTTAATAGTTAGTTGTACATCTTTAGCACAATCTAATTTATTGAATGCCAAAACTCCAGCTGATATTGGAAAAAAAACGGCTGCTCAATTGAATTATGATAATGACAAACCATTACCTTATGGTTACGTTCATGATAGAGATGTTTTGATGGGGAAAGCAGTTTGGGAAACAATAGATTTGGATGAAAGAATCAATTTTCCTTTGTATTTTCCAATTGATACAGCTAATATTGGTAAAGAAAGAAGATCTTTATATACTGTGTTAGTTAATGGAATTAAATCTGGAAGAATTACGGAAGTGTATGCTGATAGTTATTTCACTGATAAGCGAACATTAAAAGATATAGCTAATGTTTTTAAATTTAGAGATACTACAAATGCAGGAAGAGATGAAATAAACAACAATAGAAGTTTGTATTATCCAATAGAAACTCCTGCAATTGTTAAAAAAGATAAAAAAGGGAAGATAATATCTACTACTCCTGCATCAAAAGGAGTTGCTAAAGAATTAGACAAACAATTTATCGATGAAAAAGAATTGGATGCATCTAACATATCTGATTATAGAATAAAAGGATTTTGGTACTTTGATAAACGTCAAGGGGAAATGAAATACAGACTATTAGGTATTTGTCCTATGTCTCCAGAAGCCAAGGATAAAGACAATGAAAATCCAGATCCTATTGAGCTGTTTTGGATTTATTTTCCTGCAGCAAGAGAAGTACTACACGAATCGTATGCCTTCAATGATAGAAATTCATCAATGCCGATATCTTTTGATAATTTGCTAAATTCTAGACGTTTCAACTCTGTTATTACAAAAGAAGAAAATGTATACGGAGATCGAAAAATTGAAGATTATTTAAAAGACAACGCTCAAATGGAGTTATTAGAGTCGGAAAGAATAAAAGATAAAATTCGTAACTTTGAACAAGACATGTGGAATTATTAATTCAATATTTCTAATTATATTAAACTCTTGCTATTTTTTGGTAAGAGTTTTTTTTATATTACTATTTTAATAAAGCACAATGGTTGATTATATAATTGTTGGTAGCGGATTAGCGGGTTTATCTTTTGCTGAAACTTGTTTGCAAAATGATAAATCTCTATTAGTTTTTGAAAATAATACACAAAATTCATCCCATATAGCTACAGGTTTATATAATCCTGTAATTTTAAAACGATTTAGTGCTGTTTGGAATGCTCTAGATCAAATAGCATTATTGGATTCCTTTTATTCAAATATTGAAGAGCGAATAGGAATTAAAATAGATTATAAATTACCTATTCTGAGAAAATTTTATTCTATTGAAGAACAAAATAATTGGTTCCAAGCTTCCGACAAAAAAGAACTTACTCCTTTTCTATCAACAAACATTAGTAACAAAAAATATATTGGAATCGATTCTCCTTACGGATTTGGAGAAGTTTTACATACCGGTTATTTAGATATGAAAGCATTACTAAGTGGATATAAAAAATATTTATTAAAAAATTCTTCATTAAAGGAAGAAACCTTTGATTATAAAGAACTTAAAAATATTAAAAATCACATTGATTACCAAGGCATTAAAGCTAGAAATATTGTTTTCGCGGAAGGTTTTGGAATGCATTCCAATCCATTTTTTAATCACTTGCCGCTAGACGGAACCAAGGGAGAACTTTTTATAATTAAAGCCTATGGATTAGACTTAGATGTAATTATAAATACCAGTGTATTTATTTTACCTATGGGAAATGATTTGTATAAAATTGGTGCTACCTACAATTGGAGCGATAAAACGGATTTACCAACACCTGAAGGCAGACAAGAACTGATTGAACGAATAAGAGAAATACTAAATTGTGATTTTGAAATTATTACTCATTTGGCTGGCGTTCGTCCAACAGTAAGAGATAGAAAACCTTTGGTAGGAAAACATCCAGAGTTTAATAATATCCACATTTTAAATGGTTTAGGTACACGTGGTGTTATGTTAGGACCAGCTATGGCAAAAGCCTTATTTGATTATATAGAAAATAATCGACCTTTGGATAAGGTAATAAATATCAATCGATTTAAATAAATAAAAAAATCCCATCGAGAACTATTCAAGATGGGATTAAAAATTTATAAAAAAATATTTTACGCCAACATTGTAACCGGATTTTCTATATATTGTTTTAATGTTTGTAAAAACTGTGCACCAGTTGCACCGTCAATTGTTCTGTGATCGCATGCTAATGAGAGCATCATGGTATTTCCTACCACAATCTGACCATTTTTCACAACTGGCTTCTCAACTATAGCTCCAACAGATAAAATAGCAGAATTAGGTTGATTGATTATAGAATTAAATTCAGTAATTCCAAACATCCCAAGATTGGATATAGTAAAGGTACTTCCTTCCATTTCTGCAGGCAGTAACTTTTTATTTTTAGCTCTTGTAGCTAAATCTCTTACATTACCTCCAATTTGAGACAAACTCATTGCATCAGTAAATGGTAATACCGGAACTACTAAACCATCTTCTACCGCTACAGCAACTCCAATATTAACATGATAGTTGATAAGAATTGAATCTTCTCTCCATTGAGAATTTATCTTTGGATGTTTCTTCAATGCCAAAGCACTTGCTTTAATTACCATATCGTTAAAAGACACTTTTGTATCTGGAACGCTATTAATAACAACTCTCGATTTCATAGCTTCATCCATTGTAACCTCAATTACAAGGTTGTAATGTGGCGCAGTAAATAATGATTCCGCCAAACGTTTAGCAATTATCTTGCGCATTTGAGAATTCTTGATTTCTTCTGTAAGTTTTTCGCCTACTGCGACAAAGGGTTTTGCTACAGAAACTTCAACATGAGGTTGAGCATTTACATTTTGTTGAACATTTTGAGTAATAGTAGTTGGAGTATAATTCTCAACATCACTTTTTATAATACGTCCATTTTCTCCAGATCCACTAATTTGAGATAAATTAATTCCTTTTTCTTCTGCAATTTTTTTAGCTAAGGGAGAAACAAAAACCCTCTCATTTGAATTTGCCGTTACAGGTTGTTCGTTATTTATTGGTGTTTCAGGTGAAGATTCTTTTACAGTTTCAACAGTTGAACCACTTTTTCCAAAAGATTTAAAATCAGCTGCAATTCCATTAATATCAGTTCCTTCTGGTCCAATAATTGCTAATAAAGAATCACAAGGAGCTGTTCCTCCTTCAGGTATACCTATAAATAATAAAGTCCCAGCATTGAAAGATTCAAATTCCATTGTGGCTTTGTCAGTTTCAATCTCTGCTAGAATATCACCTTCAGCAACTTTATCACCCACTTTTTTCAACCATGTTGCCACCGTTCCATCGGTCATCGTATCGCTTAAACGAGGCATTGTTACTATGACAACTCCTTTTGGCAAAGTAGTTGATGATGCAGTTGAAACTGCGGCGGATGTTTTTTCTTCTATTTCAATTGTCTCTATATTTGGAGTAGATGAATTTAATAATGCTGAAATATCTTCGCCTTCCTTTCCAATTATGGCTAACAAAGAATCAACTGCTGCCGATTCTCCAGCTTGTATTCCAATATGTAAAAGCGTTCCAGAATTGAACGACTCAAATTCCATAGTTGCTTTATCCGTTTCAATCTCCGCAAGAATATCACCTTCATTTATTTTATCTCCAACTTTTTTTAGCCAAGTTGCTACTGTTCCCTCTGTCATTGTGTCACTTAAGCGAGGCATTTTTATTACTGTTGCCATAATATTATAGTCTATGAGGTAAAAAAGGATAGTTTTCTTGTTCGTATACAACGTCGTAAAGTTGTTGAATTTCTGGAAAAGGAGACTCTTCAGCAAATTGGACACATTCTTCAACAAGTGATTTTACTTTGTCGTCAATAGCTTCAATCTCTGCTTCAGTTGCATATTTTTTTTCCATGATTACGTCTAAAACTTGAGTAATAGGATCAATTTTTCTGTATTCGTCCACTTCTTCTTTTGTACGGTATAATTGAGCATCCGACATAGAATGTCCTCTATATCGATAGGTTTTCATTTCTAAAAATGTAGGTCCATCGCCTCGGCGAGCTCTATCAATAGCTTCTGTCATAGCTTCGGCAACTTTAACGGGATTCATTCCGTCTACCGGTCCACAAGGCATTTCGTAACCTAAGCCCAATTTCCAAATATCAGAATGATTGGCGGTTCTTTCTACAGAAGTACCCATTGCATACCCATTATTTTCTACAATAAAAACTACTGGAAGTTTCCATAACATAGCCATATTGAATGCTTCATGAAGTGAACCTTGACGTGCTGCACCATCACCAAAATAAGTCATTGTAACGCCTCCAGTGTTAAAATATTTGTCAGCAAAAGCAATTCCAGCACCTACTGGAATTTGAGCTCCTACAATGCCATGACCTCCATAAAAACCATGTTCTTTAGAAAAAATGTGCATTGAACCGCCCATCCCCTTGGATGTTCCTGTTGATTTTCCTAATAACTCAGCCATTACTTTTCTTGGATCAACACCCATGCCAATTGGCTGTACATGGTTTCTATAAGCTGTAATCATTTTGTCTTTAGAAAGATCCATTGCGTGTAATGCTCCTGCTAAAACTGCTTCTTGACCATTGTATAAGTGAAGAAAACCTCTAACTTTTTGTTGAATATAAAGCGCTGCTAATTTGTCTTCGAATTTTCTCCAAAGCAACATGTCTTCATACCATTTTAAATAAACTTCTTTTGTAACTTCTTTCATCTGAATTTCTTTGCTAAAATATTTTGTGGATGTACATCACTCACTTAAACGCAAAATAGTTTTCTCACACAAATTTGCGATTGGCAAAAATAATACTTTCTGCGTGAGTAGTAAAATTTAAAACGTAATTTTTAAGTGTTTTACAATAAGTTTTTATCAAACATAAAAGGAAGTAGATTTTTTAAAGAATCAGATTTATAAATTTCTCCTACTTCGCCCATAAAATAAATTTCTATTGGAGCTTCTTGCTTGATTTCGTATTCCGAAATCGATTGCCTACATGCGCCACAAGGCGGTATTGGTGAATGTGTTGGATTAGTATCAGAAGCTGCTGTAATTGCCATTTTAATAATTTTGGCTTCTGGATAAATTGTCCCTGCTTGAAATACAGCAACCCGTTCAGCACACAAACCAGAAGGATAAGCTGCATTTTCTTGATTTGACCCTAAAACTACTTTTCCGTTATCCAAAAGTATGGCAGTACCTACTCTAAATTTAGAATAGGGTGCATAAGCTATTTTTCGAACTTCTATCGCTTGATTCATCAAACTTTGTATAGCTTCAGGCAAATCGTCAATAGAATCAAAAACAGAAAATTGAGTGGTAATAGTAATTTTTTTCATTTTTATTTTAAAGGAAAAAAAATCCAAATTTCAAAATAGAAATTTGGATTTTATATTAAATAGCTTTTTTATTAGTATTCATCGTATTTATCGCCAAAATTGAAAGTGAGCGAGAAACGAAGCGTATTTTCTAATGGATTTTTAACTTGAGAAGCTGAAAACAAATAAGAAACATCGATTTTCACTACATTGTATTTGAAACCAGCACCTAATGAAAAGAATTTACGCGCACCTTTTATAGGACTTTCATGAAAATATCCTGCACGTAAAGCAAAAGAATCTTGATACAAATATTCTGAACCAACAGAATAAGTTATTTCTTTTAATTCTTCACTAAATCCACCCGGCGCATCACCAAATGATTTAAAAATTCCTTCTGTCCAACCAATCTTATTGTAATTATTATAATTTTCTGTTCTTTCAGCATCAGTAATAGTGCCATCTCCATTTAAATCAGCACTTTGAGGCGTGGGAACTAGTAATTTTGCAATTTCTAAATTGACCGCTAGTTTACTATATTCATCAAGAATAAAATCAAAACCTGTACCTAATTTCATATTGGCTGGCAAGAAATTGGATTTTACTTTATCGGAATCATAACTGATTTTTGGTCCTAAATTTTGAAAGTTAAATCCCACTCTCCATCTACCATCAAAACTATCATAAGCAATTTCTTCTGACTGATAATATCCAGACACATCAACAGCAAATGAAGTAGCTGCGGTAGCATCGCCATTGGCATCGGCAATTCTTAAGCTAGAGCTAACGTACCTACCTCCTATGCCCATTGAAAATTGGGGGCTTAGTTTTAAGGAATAGGATAAATCTAAAGCAAACTCATTTGGCTTCACGTTTCTTCCTGGATCATCATAATTTTCTCTAAGGACAATATCTCCCAAATTGAAATAACGCAAGCTTCCTGCAAAAGCACTTCGTTCATTTATTCGATCATAATAAGTTACTTGCCCAAGCGAAATATCATTCACTAACTCAGTTAAATAAGGAGTATAACTTACCGATGCACCAATTTTATCTAGCGCAAAGGCATATTTAGCAGGATTGTATTGTTGCGAAAAAGCATCTGGAGAAGTAGCAACTCCTTGATCAGCCATACCCGCTGAACGTGCATCAGCTGCTATTAACAAAAAGGGAACGCCTGTTGTAATTACTCTATTTTCTTGAGCTTTTACTAACTGAATCGCAAATAAAGTGATTAGTATTACTGGTATTTTTTTCATTCTAGTATTCAATATTGATTCAACAAATATAGCATTTTATTAAAGGATAACAAGTTTTTCAAACTTTTCAGTTTTATTATTTGTCAAAGTTGATTTTACCGTCAATTTATAGACATAAACACCCTTGCCTATTTTATCACCAAAATCGTCTTTTCCATCCCAAGTAATTTCTCTTGAAAGAAAGCCATCTGTGGTAATAATTTGATTTTTAGTCCAAACCACTTTTCCTGTAACGGTCATAACCTGAACTTGAACTTCTAGTGGTTCAAAAGGTCGGTTATGAGTAAACCAAAACTGAGTGTAATTGACAAATGGATTAGGATAATTCAACACATTGGTTAAAGTGATGTCGCCATCGCCAACAACAAGAAATTGAATTTCAGAACTAATTGGATTGTTGTATACGTCCCAAGCTTTAAAAGTAATGGTATGAAGTCCTAAAGCTAAATTTCGTAAAGGAAATTTTAATTTTCCTTTTGTATAATCATTGGGCTCGGTCTCATAATAATCATTTAAAATATAGGGTTTTGTAATTGCTCCATCAAGCACAGCGGTAATGTCATGGCCAATACCACTTGCTGTATTTATTCCATTTTCATCTTCAAGAAACGCCAAGAAAATAGGCGATTGATTGGTAATTCCTCCTGAAATGAAATTATGATCATTCATAAATAATTTTAGTCTTGGAGGTGTTGTATCGGCAACCGCATTCGTATTAATTCCACCAACCAAGATAGAAGTGTCGATTCCGGTTTGATCGGATAATTGTCCTGTTTTTTTAGTATAAAAACTGATTCTACCATTACCAACAGGAATTCTAATATCTCGTGGAACTACAAAACTAAACTCAAAATTTCCATTGACAACCGTTGCGTTGCCTCTAAAAATGGTTTCTCCAAGTGTAGTAAAAGGCATACTCGAAGCAACAACATTAGGTAAAGCTATTAAAGCCTCAACTCCATCATTAGATAATGTTGATTTTGTACTATTTTTATCGAAAATAGTAATTGCCAAATCCCCATTATAGTTGGACAATAGGGTGTTGTTTTCATCAGTAACCTGACCTGATAATTTTACTAAAGCTAATGATTTCAATGTGTCCACTGGCCCGGTTATCGGCATATCGTTTATCTTAGTTAGCACTACTTTTGGCTTAGGTATGGCTAACATTAAAGCAGGATCGCCGAGGTAAAAAACCACATTTGTATTAGGTGATAATGGATCATTTTTAGTTAGACGTAATGCCTCCGCTATAGAAACATATTCGTTGGAATTATAGGCAAATAAATGTTTTGACAATACGTCATTGAAGTTTTGACCCGTACTTTGCGGAATGGATCTAATGGTAGTGACCATTGAAATTGCACCACCACGAGGATTCCAATACGTATATTCACCTGCGGTTGGTCGGTAGGGATTGTCAAATCTTGAAAAATCACAAGTTATAGTAATAAACAAAGGATATTTATACCTATTACTTAAAGATTGACCATCCACTTTTTCCCAAATTCGTTCTTGTGACAATCCATCTTCGCCCCCATGCCCAAGGTAATTAAAAACGAGTGCCCCTTTTTCGAAAGCATCGAATACATCTTGCCTTGCTTTTGGATATCGATTTCCCCCAGCCGATGTTTCTTGAACATAGGAATCTAAAAACATTTTTTTTACATTGATAAATGGTTTCTCTAATGCTATTTGATCTGCCAATCGATTTTGATAAAATTGCAATTGTTTATCGCCAGTATGTTCTTTGTCCGGATCATCGGCAATACACGCATAATTGTTACGCCAACTGCCGTAAGACTTGATGTCATAATAATCAATTACTTTATTAACCATTTCATCCGCCTGTTGATTGGAACTAACAAGCATGCGACCAACAGCAACATCAATTCCCGAATTGCTCGACTCAACATTACCTTCATTATCATCTAAAAGACAAAAGAAATCGTCTGACGCAAAGGAAGCTTCACTGGCTGACATACTATCTAAGGCGAGAAAAATCGGAACTATATTGGTATTGTTTGGAATTCTGTTTTTGAAATCAAAAGAAGCGTCTCCAAATAGATTTACATATTTCAATTTTTTATCATCAGAAGAAGCATTACGATACACGTATTTTATAAAATTTCGGATGGCACCAATGTCTTGTTTTCCTGAAGCAAATTCTTGATAAATGTTTTCAAGATTGACTACTTTTACATTCAAATTAGAATTAGAACGATGAAAATTAGCTAATTTTTCAGCTTCACTATTTAAAAAAGACGGTGTAATTATCAAATAATCTATATCTTGAAATTGATTTTGTGCATTATTAAAAATAGTGCCTTTAAGGTTTTGATTGGCAACGCGAGATTGACTCTCTTTTCCTGGAGTGTAAAAATCACCTTTATCTAATGCCACATATTTTCGTGTTTCCCCTAAGTTAGCTTTAAAAGAAAACTGATTTTGATTGCTATTTTCAATATTTGTCACATTGTAAATATCGGTAATATCCCAAATTTGAGGAATTGAACTGGCATTTGTAAATTGATATTCGCCGACCCCTGGCAAAGAACTTGCCATGTCATATTGAAAACGAAACTGTTTTCCATATCCCTTTAGGTTTCTTTGTGATTTTAACGTAATAAAATTCAAATAGGCTTTAGAGTTTGGTACCCCACCATTATCATATTTAAGCTTAATAGTTAAGTTTTCGGATGCAGAAAAGGAAGAGGATAAAGCCCCTTCAATTCCTCCTTGTTCCGAATATTGTGCTAAAGCTGAAAATGGAATAGTTCCAATATTTGTGCCATTGGCTGTAATATCAAATTTGGTTGCTGTAAAGGCAGCACCAACAGTCGCAACGTTTATCAAAATAGGACTTGCTGAAACAATATTTGGAAAAGAAAAATCAAAACTTTGTTCATTGTTAATATCAAATGCTTCACCAAACCATTTTCGACCAAGGCGGACTACATTCGTTAAATCTACTTCATGAAACTGATAGTCATCAAATGTAGTAATTGTATTTGTAGTCGGTTCTGCGATAGTTGACATAGCACTGATTCGTTTGCCGTTATCCGCTTGCACCGTAATATAATAATAGGACTTAGTTGCATACAAATTTAAGTGTGTTAAATTTTCCTGATTCCAATTATCAAAACCTTCACAATACATTAAAATATAATCATTATCATTAAAAACACCGTCGTTTTCACCTAAAATTTGAATTGCATTTTCAGCTATGTCCGATGGATAATCAACCGAATTCGAAAAAGGAATCATTCTGCCACCATTTCCAAATACTTTGATTTTTCTAGGATCTATGTTATCTACATTCAAACCAAGTTGATTTAAAAATTCTTTAGACAAGGCGTAAACACCTGATTTTTCAACATAAAATCGATACCAATCTCCCGATGCTAATACAGAATTAGTGATAACATTAAAATTTCTTTGTGTTTCAAAACCAGAATTAGCTTTTTGTTTCATCGTATACGAAAATGACTTCAATCTTTTATATCCGTTTTCTACCTTAATTATAGGAGATAAAGTGATAGAAACATAGAAATCGTTTCTTGATTTGTAGTTTTTTATCGATTTAGTCAACTGTTTTGGAATTGTACTTAAAGACAAATCGCCCAATTGAAGCAAAGAAACATCTTCATAATCTAGTTTGTCAATTACAACTGAATCTTCATCAATTGGAGCATTAACGGCTATTTTAGAAATAAAAAAAATTGATTTCGATGCTGTGTTAAAAAAAAAATAATTGGATTGAAAATGAGGTATCATATAGCTATAAGCACCATATGAATAGGATAAATTATTATTCCAATCAATTGAGTAATTGCCGTTTAACTGAGCATTGCCAGAAAAAGTACAAAATAGTAACAGAAGTATAACTGTATTTTTCATCAAGGTAAATAACGACACAAAAGCGAATTTATTATAATTTGTAAAAATAATTTATTTTGATTGTTCAAATGAATAATATTTAAATTAATTTTGCGTTTTCTAATTAATAAAAGGATTTTTAATCATTAATAATATTTTTTTTAAAATGTAGTTGCAATGTAAGGGTTAATTATTATATTGCGCCTCGAAATTTATCACCTCCAAAAGTATGAAAGTAAACAAAATTATGACGATTAAACTGATGTTATCATTAGCATTAGTGTTTGGTTTTGCTAGTTGCAGTAAAAACTCTAGCTCAAAAGGAAAATCCACAGCAACCGGATGGAACCTTAATGACAAAAAAGGAGGCTTTCAATTCAATACTAAATTCAAAAAGCAGGCACCTGCTCCAGGATTAGTTTTGGTAGAAGGCGGAACTTTTACAATGGGAAAAGTACAGGATGACATTATGCATGATTGGAATAATTCTCCAAACAAGCAGCATGTTCAATCTTTTTATATGGATGAGGCTGAAGTTACTAATGCAATGTATTCTGAATACATCTATTGGATAAAATCGGTGTTTCCTCCTACTGAAGAAAAATACAAAAACATTTATGATGGCGCTTTATTGGACACATTAGTATGGAGAAATCGTTTGGGTTATAATGAAACAATGACGAACAACTATCTAAGACATCCTGCTTATGCTGAATATCCAGTAGTAGGTGTAAATTGGATTCAAGCAGTTGAATTTGCAAAATGGAGAACAGAACGTGTTAATGAAGGTATTCTAGAGAAAGAAGGGTTTCTAAAAAAGGACGCTAAAATTACTGATGTAAGTTCTGAAAAAACATTTAGTACTGAAACCTATTTAAACGTGCCCTCGAAAACTTATGGTGGCGATGACAAAATTGTATTAAAAGGTAAAGGTGGTAAAGCTAAACCAACTAAAGTTGCAGGCTCGAAAGGGCAAGCTGGTACTACAAAACAGCCAACAGGAATTTATGCTCAAAGATCATCTGGATTAATAAACCCGGAATATCGACTTCCAACTGAAGCAGAATGGGAATATGCAGCTGCAGCTGATGTAGGAAATAGAGAATATAACAATTACAGAGGTAAAAAGAAATATCCATGGAAAGGTGCTTATACTCGTTCAGGAAAAAGACAAGTTAAAGGAGATCAATTAGCCAATTTCAAACAAGGAAAAGGAGATTATGGTGGAATTGCTGGATGGTCTGATGATAGCGCAGATATTACTAATAAAGTAAAATCTTATCCGCCAAATGACTTTGGATTATATGATATGGCTGGTAATGTTGCCGAATGGGTTGCTGATGTATACAGACCAATAGTTGATGATGAAGCCAATGATTTCAACTATTATAGAGGAAATGTTTACACTAAAAATAAAATTGGTGATGACGGTAAAGTTGACTTAGTAACTTCTGACAACATTAAGTATGATACAGTTAGTAACGGAAGAATTATGGCTAGAAATCTTCCTGGACAAATTACACAAATACCAGTTGACGAAAAAGAAACCTATCTAAGACATAATTTTTCACAAAGCGACAATATTAATTTCAGAGATGGTGATAAACAATCAACTCGTTACTTCAAATTTGGATCTGAAGATGGAGCAAAAGAATTGGATTCAAAAAGAATGTACGACTCACCAATAAACAATGTTTCTTCAGATAG
>JBBALV010000007.1:14789-121397 GCA_040402815.1 Flavobacterium sp. | reverse complement strand
TAAATCTTGTGTAAATGTGGTAATTGCCATCGGAATTGTGCCTCCAGTCAGTGCTTTTGACAAACACATCATGTCAGGCTGGTTTTGTAAAAAATCACAAGCAAATGTTTTTCCGGTTTTTCCAAAACCAGTCATCACTTCATCGGCAATAGTAATGACTTGGTTTTCTTTACAAATAGCAATTAAAATAGCTAACGCTTCGGCTTCATACATCACCATTCCAGCGGCACCTTGAACGAGTGGTTCAAAAATAAAACAGGCTACATTGTGCGTATTTATAGCGTTTCGTAAGGCTTGATAGCTAAGCTCTTCCTGACCTTTTACAGGAACAGAAATTCGAACCACATCGATAAACATGCCTTGAAAAGCATCTGTAAAAAAGGAAATGCCACTTGCCGCCATTGCCGCAAAAGTATCACCATGGAATGCATTTTCGAAAGCAATTATAGTAGTTCGTTTTTCTTTTTTATTAAAAAAATATTGTAAGGCGACCTTAATTGCCACTTCAACCGAGGTGGAACCATTATCAGAAAAAAATAATTTCTTCTGATTATTAGGTAATATTTCCATTAATTTTTCAGCCAAAAGCACAGCAGGTTCGTGAGTAAATCCGCCGAACAAAACGTGTTCTAGAGTAGTAAGTTGTTTGTAGATGGCATCGGCAATAAATCGGTTGGAATGGCCGAAAGGATTGACCCACCATGAAGCAATAGCGTCAATATATTCTTTATTATTTTCGTCCCAAAGCACGGCGCCTTCACCGCGAAGTATAGCAATGTTTGGCGCAGCGGTCTTATGTTGGGTGTAGGGATGCCAAAGCAGTTTTTGGTCTCTTTTGGTCAGTCCAGTTGGAATCATATTTTTTGATTTCATTTTATAATTTCAGTAAATTATCCCGGAATAAATCGGCATATTCCGCAATAACATTTTTGTCAAAATAAGGTTCTTCCTCGATTCTTCCGATGCATTTGAGTTTCGTTTTATTCAAAATTATGGATTCTGATGGATTATTTTCATTGCCATTAAAAATAATTCCAGTTATATTTATCCCACGATTTTTCAATGCTTCTATGGTTAATAAGGTGTGATTTATACTGCCCAAATAATGGCGAGAAACTACAATCACTTTATAGTCCTGTTGAATTAAATCAATCACACAATCCCTTTCACTCAGAGGTACAAAAACGCCTCCAGCACCTTCAATCACTAAATGGTTTTTGGTTTTTGGTTCAATAATTTTTTTCAAATCAATAGTAATATTATCCATTTTTGCTGCCAAATGCGGACTTGCAGGCGTTTGTAACGCATAACTGTTTGGGTGCAATATCGATTTATTATTTGAAATGTACTTTTGGATTTTATGACTATCCGAATCGTTTAAGTCTCCTGCTTGAACCGGTTTCCAATAATCGGCTTCTAATGCTTCAGTAATAATGGCTGAGGCTATCGTTTTGCCCACATCTGTTGATATTCCTGTGACGAAGATTTTCATGTTTTGAATTTAACCGCAAAGTTCGCAAAGAATATGCAAAGTTCGCAAAGAATCTGATTTTAATATGGATTAGAAAATTAAACTTGTAAGTATGCTTAACACTTCCGAAATTTCTTCTTTTGAATTATAGTTGTGCAAACAAATTCGCAAGCGTTCTTGTCCTTCAGGAACCGTTGGTGACAAAATAGCTTTTACATCGAATCCTTTGTTTTGAAGTTGTTGCGCAATGTTTTTTACCATTTCATTTCCTGGAATAATGGCGCTTTGAATCGCTGATTTGCTTCTTACGAAAAGTGCTTTCAAACCCAAACGATTTTTTTCTCGATTGAAATGATTGATGTTTTCTTTTAGTTTTTGAACAGCTGTGTTTTGCAGTTCTAACTCTTGATAAGCCATATAAATAGTTGCAACTGCATGTGGAGCAAGTCCTGTAGTGTAAATAAAACTTCGGGCAAAATTGATCAAATACATTTTCAATTCAGGAGCGCCTAAAACAGCGGCACCATGGCAACCCAAGCCTTTTCCGAAAGTCATTATCCGAGCAAAAATCAATTCTTGTAATTGTAATTCTTGTGTTAACCCTTGTCCTTTTTCGCCAATAACGCCAAGCGCATGGGCTTCGTCTAACACTATTAGACAATCGTGTTTTTGACAAATTTGAACCAATGCAGCCAAATTTGGCGTGTCGCCATCCATTGAAAAAACACTTTCGGTAACAATGTAAATGGCATTTGCATCTTGAAGATTTGCCTTTGAATTTAGAATAATTCGCTCTAAATCTTCTAAATCATTATGCTGGAATTTATACGCTTTAGCGTAAGACAATTGTATGCCGTCTCGTATCGAAGCGTGACAAAGTTCATCATACAAAATGAAGTCGTTTTTTTGCGGAACAGAACTAAAAAACCCAACATTAGCGTCGTAACCTGAGTTAAAAAGTAACGCCGATTCTGCTTGATGAAATTGTGCAATAGCAGATTCGGCAATAGCGTATAGCGAATGATTCCCCGATAACAATCTCGATCCCGTTGCACCATTTTGGATAATAGCATTGGTTTTAAGATACTGATGTGTATTTTCAAAAATACGATTCGATTTAGAAAAACCGATATAATCGTTGGATGAAAAATCGACCAAATTGTTAGTTGATGGCAGTATTCGTAAGGCATTATTTTGCTTGCGAAGTTCTAATTTTGCTGCTAAATTTTGTGGAAATTTCATAAAACAAATGTACACATTTGAGGATAATTTTTGTTAATTTTTGTAAAATAGATATATTGTAAAATAGTTTACTTGTTATCAAATCGTTATCTTATTAAGGCAATGTTAATTCGTATAATGAATTTGTTTTATATTTACCTTCTCAAATGATAATTTCCTTTGACATGAAAAAACGCAATACAAAGATTTTACTTGTAGATGACGAACCCGATATTTTGGAAATAGTGGGTTATAATCTTTTACAAGAAGGTTACCATATTGTTACAGCAAAGAATGGAAAAGAAGCGATTCAAATAGCCAAAAAAGAATTGCCCGATTTAATCATTATGGATGTAATGATGCCAGAGATGGACGGGATGGAAGCCTGCGAAAATATTAGAAAAATTCCAGAACTCAATAACGTAATTATTACATTTTTGACAGCTCGAAGTGAAGATTATTCTCAAATGGCCGGGTTTGATGCTGGTGCAGATGACTATATTTCTAAACCCATAAAGCCAAGATTATTGGTTAGTAAAGTAAAAGCCTTATTGCGAAGATTGAAAGAGAAAGACAAAAATAGTGAAACTATAAACGTTGGTGGCATCGAGATAAACAGAGAAGAATATAAAATTATAAAGGATAATGTAGTTATTGCATTACCTCGAAAAGAATTTGAATTGTTTTATTTGTTAGCGTCAAAACCCGGGAAAGTATTCAAACGAGAAGAAATTCTAGATAAAGTGTGGGGCAATGAAGTCGTGGTTGGAGGAAGAACAATAGATGTTCATATTCGTAAATTGCGTGAAAAAATAGGCGATGATTTCTTTAAAACAATAAAAGGAGTGGGCTACAAATTTGAGGTATAGCACCAATACCAATGTAATTCATTTAAAATGAAACACCCATGACAAGAATTCTTGACCTATAAGGTTTTGATTATGGGTGTTCTATTTGACCGATGAAAAAACAATAGAAAAAAACAGATGAAAATAAATTTCAAAAAAACCTATGTTTTTGCCCTGATATCATCATTCTATATTAGTTTTTTTGCAACTGGTCTAGTGCTTCTTTTGGCAACTGCTGCATTTGATTGCACTTTGAAAAATACTTTCTTTTTTGGAGTTGTTTTTATTGTTGGTATCTACATTTTTTCTTTTTTCGTAATCCAATATCGTGTCGAGCATTTTATTTACAGACGCGTCAAAAAAATATATGACGAAGTTTCCCTATTAGAATCCAGCACATTGCTAGACCAACCTGTTACTACCAATATTGATATACTTTCGCAAGAAGTCAAAAAATTTGCCACAGAAAAAAAATTAGAAATTGAAATGTTGCAAATTAGAGAAAAATACCGAAGAGAATTTCTCGGGAATGTTTCTCACGAGCTGAAAACCCCACTTTTTACAGTTCAAGGCTATTTGTCAACCCTACTGGATGGCGCAATGGAAGATAAAAATATTCGAAAAAAGTACTTAAAGCGCGCGGAAAAAGGTGTTGAGCGGTTGATTTATATTGTAGAAGATTTAGATTTGATTACCAAATTAGAAGTTGGAGAATTAAATTTAGAAGTGGTTGAATTTGACATCGTGGAATTAATACAGAATGTATTTGATTTATTAGAAATGAAAGCAGATGAAAAAAACATCATACTTTCTTTTGACAATAAATATTCAAAGCCAATACTTGTAAACGGCGATAAAGAAAAAATCCAACAAGTCCTTGTAAATTTAATTGTTAATGCCATAAAATATGGTAAAGAAAATGGGTCAACTGAGGTTGGAATAGAAAATTGGGGCAATGATAAAGTTATTGTTCGAGTTATCGATAATGGTGAAGGTATAGAAAAACAAAATATTCCTAGACTTTTTGAACGTTTTTACCGTGTTGACAAAAGTGGTTCCCGCTCAGAGGGAGGATCTGGATTAGGACTTTCTATTGTAAAACACATCATTGAAGCCCACCATGAAAAAATTGTTGTCGAAAGTGAATTTGGGAAAGGTTCTTCATTCTCGTTTACGATAGATAAAGTGAACACAACAATAGAATCAGTTTTATAATTTTGCAGCAGTATAGCTTTTGGCTTTAGTTACAATAGTCTTAAAAAAAGGGTGTTATCACTCTATTTTTTTTGTATCTTTATCGCTCAATTTTCTTAAAATGCGTTTTTATTTAAAAATAGTTTTGTTGCTTGTTTCGTTGAATGTTTTTTCTCAAGAAAAGCAAATAGAATCGCCTTTTATAAAAGTAGATTCATTGTACAGAGAAGATCAGTTTTATTTTGGGGTTACTTATAATAGACTTCAAAAAACACCACCAAGTTTCTCTCAAAACGGATTATCAACCACTATTCATTTTGGTTTTTTGAGGGATATGCCTATTAATAAAAATCGAACTTTTGCTATTGCAGCTGGATTTGGTTTTTCCTACAACAAATACCATCAAAATTTAGTAGTTTCAGAAATTGACGGAACAATGAATTATGAAGTAGTTCCTGCGGGAAGCTATGCAACCAATAAGTTAGAAGAAGTTTTTATGGAGTTTCCTCTCGAAATTCGTTGGCGAAATTCCACTCCCGAAAGTCATCAATTTTGGCGCATCTATTCTGGTTTTAAACTGAGCTGTTTGCTTTATAGCAAAACCAAATATGACGGATTAGGGCAAATATATACCGTAATCAACAATCCAGATTTTAATAAATTGCAATACGGCCCTTACTTGGTTATGGGTTGGAATACTTGGAATGTTCAAGTGTATTATGGGTTAAATTCCATCTTTAAATCAGGGGAAATCAATCAGCAGCGAATAGAAATGAAAACCTTTAATATGGGTTTGATGTTTTATATTTTATAGCCAAAAATACAACAAAGCTAACTGAGGAAGCACACCTATAAAAGCACCCAAGAGCAATTCTTTGTTAGTATGGGCTTTCATTTCGAGTCGGGAAGTAGCTACCAATCCGTTGCAGATGAGCAGTAGTACAATAAAATAGACCATGCGTATTTGAAAATGCAAACTTATTGCCATACTAAATACAACTAAAGCCGTGCTCCCAATCATGTGTAAACTCGCTTTGTATCCCGCATAAACCAAGAGTAGCGCCAAAACCGTGCTGATTAAACTTCCTAAAAAGAAATAATATAATTCAGGATAATTTTCTAATGTGATACTTTTTTTAACTAACAAAAAAAGCAAAATAGCATGAATGAATAATGGAATTTTCCGTTGTGCTCTATTGGCCATCATCAGCGAATCGACTTTACCGATAGAGAGTAACAGATAATAAATGGTTATGGGAATCAATATCGTCAGCAGTACTATTTGAATGATGATGACATAAAATTCAACGTATTCAAAAAAGCCTACAGCGAATACAAAAAATAGCAAAACCGCATATACCGAGATAAACAAAGGATGGAACAGATACGAAAAGAGGGGAAGTATTTTTCTTAATAACATTATTAATTTGGTTGTTTTTTATTAATGACTACCTCCTAAATTCACTTAAAAAAATGGCCGTAGCGGTGGCAACGTTGAGGCTTTCGGTTTGTTGCACTTGTCCAAATCTCGGAATGGTCAATCGGGTTTTGATGTGTTGTTCTATAGCAGCCGAAATCCCGTTGGCTTCGTTGCCCATAATAAGGATGCCTTCTTTTTTTAGCGTAGTTTTATAGAGGTTTTCGCCGTCCATAAAAGTGCCAAAAAGGGTTTGTTTTGTAGTGGAAAAATAGGCGTCTAAATCCAAATAGGTCACGTTTACTCGGCTGATGGAACCCATGGTTGCTTGTACCACTTTTGGATTATAGAGGTCAACGGTTTGCTGTGAACAAAGGAGTTGTTGCACGCCAAACCAATCGCACAATCGCAAAATAGTGCCGAGATTTCCGGGGTCGCGAATGTCGTCTACGGCGAGAATCAGTCCTTTTTCTAAAAGGGGTTTTGGTTTTGGAATTTTAAAAATCGCCAAGCAATTATTAGCCACTGTTAAGGCACTCATCTTTTGGAGTTCGGTTTCCGAAACCAGCGAACATTTTTCAGTCGAAATTTCAGTAAACAAAGGCGTTGTTTGGTACAAATGGGCTAAATCGTAATCGGATTGCAACAATTCTTGAATCACTTTTGCGCCTTCAGCAAGAAACAATTGGTGCGTTTCTCTAAATTTTTTTTGCTGTAAACTTGTTATTAGCTTTATTTGGTTTTTAGTAACCATAGAAATAATGTACTTTTGAATAAATTTTATTATAGTTTGAAAAACAGTGCTACAAAAATATCATTAATTATTCTAATAGGCATCCTATATACGGCATGTAATTCGGTTAGGCGGGTGCCAAAGTCGAAATTATTGCTGACAAAGAACGAAATTACAATAGACGGCAAGGTTTCTAAAAGCGATACGATTTCGGAACTTTTGTTTCAAACCCCCAATAGTTCTATTTTAGGCTATCCTTTTCGGTTGAATTTATACAATTTGGCAAAGAAAAATCCAGACTCTTCTTACAAAGCGATGTTTATTGCAAATCCTGAAAAATACAAACGGCAATCCCGCTTGCTTTCTGCCAAACAAGTGGAGCGCAAGGGACAATCTTTTTTATATTTGGGCATTCATAATTTTCTAAAAAAAACAGGCGAAGCACCTGTAATTCTCGAAAAAACGTTGGCAGAACGCTCGGTAACCAAACTGAAGTTGTATTATTTCAATAATGGCTATTTCAAATCGAAAATTGCTTATAAAATAGACACTTTAGGTCAACAAAAAGCCAAAATAAGATATACCATTCAAAAAGGGAATCTCGCCATTTTAGATTCTATTGAAACAGAAATTGCTACGCCAGTATTGGACTCGTTGTTCCAATCGACCAGCAAAGCATCGCTTATAAAACCGGGTATTCCGTATAGAAATGAGGTGTTTGATGCCGAACGAAACCGAATTACCACCCAATTTAGAAACAAAGGGGCTTATGACTTTCAACAAAGCCACATTACTTATGAAATAGACACTGTTGGCACGGGGAATAAAGCAAATGTGAAACTGATTATCAACGATCAGAATGTTCGAGACGGCGATTCCACAACCACGAAGCCCTTTAAACTTTATAAAATCAGTACCGTAAATATCTATACGGATGCACGAAAAGATGGATCGCAATCTAAAATTATGGATTCAACAACCTATAAAAACTTTAATTTATACAGTTACAAAAAACTAAAATATAGACCTAGAGCGTTAACAGATGCCGTTTTTATAGCACCAGGCACCTATTATTCGGACATTCGACATAATCTAACCAATAGGTATTTGAACAATTTAAAAATTTTCAACTATCCGTCAATTACCTATACCATTGACCTTAAAGATTCCTTAAAAAATTCTTTGATAGCGAATATTACATTGTACCCCAAAAAGAAATATGGTTTTGGATATGATTTAAGTCTCACCCATTCCAATATTCAAAATGTGGGGATTGCGGCAAGTACTTCGCTTTTGATACGAAATGTTTTTAATGGTGCTGAAACTTTTGAAATTGCTACCAGGGGAAGTATAGGTTCTTCCAAAGATTTAGCCAATCCGAACGATGTTTTTTTTAATATTTCAGAATTTGGATTGGACTTAAAATTAAATTTTCCAAGACTCTTAGTGCCTTTCGTTAAAATAGAAAAATTTGTACCTAAAAGTATGATTCCATCTACGGTATCGAGTTTAGGTTTTTCAAAACAACAAAATATTGGTTTAGACAAAGAAAATTTTACAGGCGCTTGGACTTATAATTGGACGCCTAAAGTAAATAGTAGTAACCGATTTGACCTTTTTAATATTCAATATGTTAATAACATTAATATAAATAATTATTACAATGTATACCGATCCTCTTATAATGCGTTAAATAATTTAGCCAAAGCATATAATACAAATGCCAATTATGTTGATGGCAATGGCGATTTATTGGTTCCATCAGGGACTAACTCCTTTACGAATGATGTGTTAAATAATTCCCTTACTTTGCCTGATGCTGAATTTAAAACCATTAGAAGTATAGAAGAAAGGCGCAAAAGATTGACCGAAAACAACCTTATTCTAGCTTCCAGTTTTACGTATTTCAAAACCACTAAACTAAGCCTCACGGATAATACCTTTTATTCCTTGAGAACAAAATTAGAATCGGCCGGCAATGTTTTGTCTCTTTTTGCAGCTGCTACACAAACTATTGATGGACAACAAAGCAAAAAGAAAATTTTTGATATTGAATATTCTCAATATCTTAAAGCTGAAATAGAATATATAAAGCATTGGAAATTGGATCGAGATAAAGTTTTGGCGATGAGAGGCTTTTTTGGAATCGCTATTCCTTATGGTAATTCGGCCAATATTCCATTCTCACGAAGTTATTTTGCTGGAGGCTCAAATGATATTAGGGCCTGGCAACCTTATAGTTTAGGACCTGGAAGTAGCGGTGCTATCAACGATTTTAACGAAGCAAATTTAAAATTCACTGCTAGTGCAGAGTTTCGGTTCAAAATCATCAATAGTTTTAAAGGCGCATTTTTTATCGACACCGGAAACATATGGAATATTTTTGATAATATTACTGATAAACCCTCAGTTTTTGGAGGAATTAGTTCTTTGAAGGATATTGCTGTAGGCTCTGGTTTTGGTATCCGATACGACTTGAGTTTTTTCGTCGTTCGAGTCGATATGGGATTCAAAACCTACAATCCGTCGTCGGATGAAACCGAAAAAAAATGGTTTAGAGATTATAATTTTGCCCATTCTGTTTTAAATATCGGAATTAATTATCCTTTCTAACTTTAGAATTATTAATTTTGTAAACTAAAATTTAAAACCAAAATACAATGGCACACAATATTAAACCTGGAGTTGCAACTGGAGATGAAGTTCAAGCAATTTTTGCTTACGCAAAAGAAAAAGGATTTGCACTTCCGGCTGTTAATGTTACAGGATCAAGCACTATCAATGGCGTTCTTGAAACTGCTGCAAAATTAAATGCACCGGTTATTATTCAGTTTTCTAATGGAGGTGCACAATTTAATGCTGGAAAAGGATTGTCAAATGCAGGTGAAAAATCAGCTATTGCTGGCGGAATTGCTGGAGCAAAACACGTTCATACCTTAGCAGCAGCTTATGGTGCAACAGTAATTCTTCATACCGACCATTGTGCAAAAAAATTATTGCCTTGGATTGACGGTTTGTTAGATGCTTCTGAAAAACATTTTGCTGATACAGGAAAACCATTGTTTTCTTCGCACATGATTGATTTATCAGAAGAACCTATTGAAGAAAATATCGAAATCTGTAAAACCTATTTGGCTAGAATGAGCAAAATGGGAATGACTTTAGAAATTGAATTAGGTATCACCGGTGGCGAAGAAGATGGCGTGGACAATTCCGATGTAGATAGTTCAAAATTATACACACAACCTTCAGAAGTTTCTTATGCTTATGAAGAACTTTTGAAAGTAAGCCCAAGGTTTACAATTGCTGCTTCTTTTGGAAATGTTCATGGGGTATACAAACCAGGGAACGTAAAATTGACACCTAAAATTTTGAAAAACTCTCAAGATTATGTTCAAAACAAATTTGATACAGGGGCAAACCCAGTTGATTTTGTTTTTCATGGAGGTTCCGGTTCCACATTAGAAGAAATAAGAGAAGCGATATCTTACGGAGTAATTAAAATGAATATTGATACGGATTTACAATTTGCTTTCGCAGAAGGAATTCGTGATTATATGATTAATAATATTGAGTATTTAAGAACCCAAATAGGTAATCCAGAAGGAGCAGATGTTCCAAACAAAAAACATTACGATCCAAGAAAATGGGTTCGTGAAGGAGAAGTAACTTTCAACACAAGACTGGAGCAAGCATTTGCTGACCTTAACAATGTAAACACATTATAAACTAAATGTTGTAAATAGTAGAACGTAAATCAACTTGAATTACATTATACTATTTTTACACTTTGCATTATACAATAAAATATGGCTTGGTTTAAAAGAACAGAAAAAGGAATTACAACTGCGACTGAAGATAAAAAAGATGTGCCAAAAGGGCTGTGGTATAAATCGCCAACAGGCAAAATTATCGATGCCGATGAATTGGCACGAAATCTTTGGGTTAGTCCTGAAGACGATTTTCACGTAAGAATAGGTAGCAAGGAATATTTTGAGATTTTATTTGACAACAATGAATTCAAAGAATTGGATGCTAAAATGACTTCTAAAGATCCGTTACATTTCGAAGACACTAAAAAATATGCGGACCGCTTAAAAGACGTAATGTCTAAAACTGGATTAAAAGATGCTGTTCGAACTGGTGTTGGAAATTCAAAAGGAAAAGAATTAGTAGTTTGTTGTATGGATTTTGCCTTTATTGGCGGGTCGATGGGAGCGGTTGTAGGTGAAAAAATTGCTAGAGGAATTGATTATGCTATCAAACATAAAACGCCTTTTGTGATGATTTCAAAATCGGGTGGTGCTAGAATGATGGAAGCGGCTTATTCCTTGATGCAATTGGCAAAGACATCGGCGAAATTAGCACAATTAGCTGAAGCAAAATTACCATACATCTCTTTGTGTACTGATCCAACAACTGGAGGAACCACGGCTTCGTATGCCATGCTAGGGGATATTAATATCTCTGAACCAGGTGCTTTAATTGGTTTTGCGGGTCCTCGTGTTGTAAGAGATACTACAGGAAAAGATTTACCCCAAGGTTTTCAAACGGCAGAATTCGTTTTAGAACATGGTTTTCTAGATTTTATTACCCCTAGAAAAGAGCTTAAAGACAAAATTAATTTATACATCGATTTGATTCAGAACAACGATATTAGATAATTTTAATCACGAATTACCTTTTTATATTTTGTGAGGTATATATTCAAAAACGAATAGACACAAAAATCAATTACATAACAAAAAGCTTTCAGAAATTGGTCTGAAAGCTTTTTGTGTATAAAATAAGAAGAATTGTATTATAACTGAGGTCCAGATTTTACTAGTCTTTCTCCCTCTGCATTCACTGTATATTGCACGAAGTTTTTAATAAATAATTGTGCTAAATCGGTAGCTTTTGCAGTCCATTCCGAAGCATCTTCGTACGTCTTTCTAGGGTCTAGTATTGAAGTTTCAACACCTTCTAATGTTGTTGGTACTTCAAAATTAAATATTGGAATCAGTTTTGTTTCTGTTTTTTCTATAGCTCCATTTAGAATAGCGTCAATAATGGCTCTAGTGTCTTTTATAGAAATACGTTTCCCTGTGCCATTCCAACCTGTGTTAACCATGTAAGCTGTAGCATTGTTTTGTTCCATTTTTTTAACTAATTCTTCTCCATATTGAGTTGGATGAAGGGACAAAAAGGCTTTGCCAAAACAAGCTGAAAAAGTAGGTTCTGGTTTTGTAACACCTCTTTCGGTTCCCGCTAATTTAGCCGTAAAACCAGATAAGAAATAATATTTAGTTTGTTCAGGAGTTAGTTTTGAAACAGGGGGAATAACCCCAAAAGCATCTGCAGTTAAGAAAATAACTTTGTTTGCATGACCCGCTTTTGAAACGGGTTTTACAATATTATCAATATGTTCTATTGGATAAGAAACCCTTGTGTTTTGAGTAACTGACCCGTCTTTGAAGTCAATTTTTCCGCTGGCTTCTACAGTGACATTTTCTAATAATGCATCTCGACGAATGGCTCCAAAAATATCAGGTTCATTTTCAGCACTTAAATCTATTGTTTTTGCATAGCAACCACCTTCGAAATTAAAAACGCCTTCATCGTCCCATCCGTGTTCGTCATCACCAATTAATTCGCGTTTTGGATCGGTTGACAAAGTCGTTTTTCCTGTTCCAGATAACCCAAAGAATACAGCAACATCACCGTCGGCACCTTTGTTTGCAGAGCAGTGCATCGAAGCAATTCCTTGAAGCGGTAAATAATAGTTCATCATCGAGAACAAACCTTTTTTCATTTCACCACCATACCATGTGCCACCAATTAATTGCATTTTTTCGGTTAAATTAAAAGCGACATATACTTCCGAATTCAATCCATGAGTAACAAAATCTTTAAAACTAGTTTTAGAACCATTCATAACTATAAAATCGGGTTCACCAAAATTTTCTAATTCAAGATCTGTTGGACGAATGAACATGTTTTTTACAAAATGGGCTTGCCAGGCCACTTCCATAATAAAACGTACTTTTAATCGCGAATTTTCATTTGCGCCGCAAAACGCATCAACAACATATAATTTTTTCCCTGAAAGTTGAGCTGTAGTAGTCTTTTTTAAAGCGTTCCAAGTTTTTTGCGAAATAGGTTTGTTGTCATTCACCGCTTTTTCTGATGTCCACCAAATAGTATCTTTAGTCACGTCATCTTTAACAATATATTTATCTTTTGGTGAACGTCCTGTAAAAACACCAGTCATCACATTTATGGCTCCAAGTTCTGTTAGAAAGCCTTTTTCATAGCCCTCTAATTTCGGATTTAATTCCTCATTATAAAGCAAGTCAAATGAAGGATTATAAATAATATTATGGGTATTTGAAATCCCATATTTTTCTAACGAAATCGTTTTCGTAAACAAAGCGTTGTTATCCATATTTTTACAAATTAATTTGAGAATTAAAGATTGTAAAAGTAAAAATAAAAAACTACATCATTGCAGAATATTCAAAATTTATGCTTTTTTTTTCACTATACTCAAAAATAAAGCTATCCAGGCCATTATTAATAAGAATCCTCCAATAGGAGTTAAGAATCCAATAGTTTTAAAATCAAATGGGCTAAGACGGTTTATAGCTAATAAATAGATAGAACCAGAGAAAAATATGACGCCTACCATTACCAAATAAAAAATGGTATTTTTTGTTTTTTCATTCAAAAGGGTAGAAGAACTAATAAGTAGTAAAAATAAAGCATGATACATTTGATATTTCACTCCTGTTTCAAATGTTGAAAGCTCTTCTATAGTCAATATTTTTTTTAATGCATGTGCGCCAAAAGCACCTAAAATAATAGCCAATGCACCTAATAATGCTCCCGAAGCAATAATTTTTTTATTCATTTTTTTTGATTTTATACTAATGTACAAAATTATCAGTTATATAATAGAATCAAAGCTTTGTGTTTCCTTTTTTAGTTTTTGCTTCCAAAAAAATAGTGTTACATTTGTTTTTTTAAATATAAAATAATGAAGAAGTTACTTCTTTCCTTTGCTTTAAGTTTGTTTTTTTTCTTTGGGTTCTCACAATTAAGATCAGGTGAAAAATTGATGTTTTCGGGAGCTTATAATATGAGTGGTATTATGACGCCTTTAGCACAAATAACTATGTCAACAGCAACCGTAACTACGGCAAAAAGCACTTATTTGCATTTGAGTTGTGAAGCGGCAACATATAGCAAATGGGATTCGTTTTTTAAAATACGTGATTTGTATGAATCCTATGTAAACCCAACTACTTTAAAGCCTAGTTTATATAAACGTAACATTACAGAAGGTGGTTTTTCAATGACAGAAAAGTACATTTATAAACCCGATGGCAAAACCGTAAAAAGTACTTCTAAAGTTAAGAATAAACCTGAAAACAGTAAAGAATTTAATATTGGTGCTACTTCACAAGATGTAATCTCCATTTTGTATAAATTAAGAACATTGAATTTCAACACTTTTAAAATTGGACAAACAAGTTCATTTATAGTGGTTTTTGATGAAAAAGAAATACCTGTAGTTTTGAAATATATGGGCAAAGAAAGTATTGATTCTGGAAATCTTGGCACAAAAGAGTGTTACAAAATTTCAATTGCGGCAAGAACAAAAGCTTTAAAAGGAACGGATAAAAATTTAATTTGGCTAACTGCCGATTCTAAAAAAATACCAACACTTATTAAATTCAGTATTCCTGTAGGTATTGGCCAACTAAGTCTAACAACAGCATCAGGCATTTAATTGATAAAAACCATGAGAAAACTATATACATCATTAGCTATTATATTTGCCTTTTTAGGCATTTTATTTACCATTTTACCAATGGAAAAATTTGGATTAATCGCTGCAACTATAGCTTCCTTATTTGGATTTTTAGCCTATAAAATGGCAGATTCGAATCAAAATAAACTTTCAAAGCGAATTTTGATTGTGTCGCTTTTGACCATGGCGATTGCTTTAGGATTTATTCTTTTCACTAAAGATGAAATGGTTGCTGCGGATAAACAATTTGAACAAAAAAAGTTAGAATCAGCCAACGAAGGAAAAAAAGACTTAGAAGACGAAGGCTTGTAAAATCGCATATTTTTATAAATTACAAACAGTTTAGAAATCTTTTTAAGCTGTTTTTTTATTTATAATCTTTTTCTGTTTTTTATAAATGTAACAAATACTTACATTTGTGTTATATTTAAAACAGTATGAGAAAGATTCTAATTATAGGTGCTGGAAAATCAGCATCAACTTTAATCCAATATTTATTGTCTAAATCAGATGCTGAACACTTATTTATAATCATAGGCGATTTGTCTTTAGCGTTGGCACAAAAGAAAACTAATAATCACAAAAATGCTACTGCAATAGCTTTGGATATTTTCGATGCTAACCAACGTCAAATGGCTATTCAAGAAGCAGATATTGTAATTTCGATGTTGCCTGCACATTTGCATATTGAAGTAGCAAAAGATTGCATTACATATAAAAAACACATGGTCACGGCTTCCTATATTAGTGACGCAATGCAAGATTTAGATGCTGCGGCAAAAGAAAACAATCTGATTTTTATGAATGAAATTGGTCTAGATCCTGGAATAGACCACATGAGTGCCATGAAAATAATTGATGAAATTCATGAAAAAGGCGGAAAAATGATTCTGTTTGAATCTTTTTGTGGAGGGCTTGTTGCTCCAGAATCGGACAGCAATCTTTGGAATTATAAATTTACTTGGGCACCTCGAAATGTAGTTTTAGCAGGCCAAGGAGGCGCTGCAAAATTCATTCAAGAAGGAACATACAAATACATACCTTATAACAAATTATTTAGAAGAACCGAATTTCTAGAAGTGGAGGGTTATGGAAAATTTGAAGGCTATGCCAACAGAGATTCTCTGAAATATAGAAGCGTTTATGGACTAGAAGATGTGCTGACTTTATACAGAGGTACTATCCGAAAAGTAGGTTTTTCAAAAGCATGGAATATGTTTGTTCAACTTGGAATGACTGATGACTCCTATAGTATTGATAATTCCGAAACCATTAGCAATAGGGAATTTGTAAACCTGTTTTTACCCTATCATCCGTCTGATTCCGTTGAAATGAAAATGCGTTTGTATTTAGGTATTGAACAAGATGATATCATGTGGGATAAACTTTTAGAACTGGATTTATTCAATGCGAATAAAACCAGTGGTGTCAAAAATGCTTCTCCAGCTCAAATCTTAGAACATATATTAGCTGAAAAATGGACATTGGAACCACATGATAAAGATATGATTGTAATGTATCATAAATTTGGTTATGAAATTGATGGAGTACAAAAACAAATTGATTCTAAAATGGTGTGTATTGGCGAAGATCAAACGTACACTGCCATGTCAAAAACGGTCGGACTACCAGTAGGCATGGCGACTTTACAAATTTTGAATGGCAAAATCAAAACGTCTGGGGTACAGTTGCCTATCCTAAAAGAGGTGTATTTGCCAATTTTAAAAGAGCTCGAAACATTAGGTGTTGTCTTTAAAGAAACAGAAATGCCTTACGTTGGTTATAATCCTGATAAACTGTAAAAGTCACACTTTAATTTTTATTTATGAAACGAAATTTTAACTCATTTCGTTTTTTTTGTTTAAAATAAAAGCTATAGTTGTATTTTTGCTTTTAAAATGAAATCAAAATGAAAATTAATACTTTACAAGTAGAAATTGATGGAATCGATAAAGAAATCTTAAGAGATTTAATGGCTGATGCGCGAAAACCTATTCTTCAAATAGCCAATAAAATTGGTATTTCGGGAGCAGCAATTCATCAAAGATTACGAAAATTAGAACAATCAGGTGTGATTTCAGGTTCTAAATTTACAGTTAACACTAAAGTTTTAGGCTATAGCACCATGTCATTTGTTGGAATTTATTTAGACAAAGCTGCTAGAAATTTAGAAGCGGTTCGCGAACTGAAAAAAATACCCGAAGTGCTGGAATGTCATTATACTACGGGGAATTGGAGTATTTTAATTAAAATCATTTGCCGAGATAATGAACATTTAATGCAATTACTCAACACCAATATACAAGCTATTGAAGGCGTTTCTCGAACAGAAACGTTCATTTCATTAGACCAACAAATTGATAGGCAAATACAATTATAATTTCAAAAAAAAGAAATTTATAGTCGACTTTTTAATGTTAATCTATTTCAATAGCAGTTGCATTAATTTGAAATACTCTATTTAAATAAAGGATCCTAGTTCATTACAAAATAGTATACAGAGAGCTCAAATGAACTTTATGCAAAAAATTTCAAATGCACAATAATTTCAAAATAAAATTATTTTTTTACTAATTGGGATTGACTTAAAGCAAATTAACATTTTGCCATTTAGTACCTATTTAGTGTTCAAAGGAAAATTTCTTGCGCGCATTAATGCATCAATTTTGGGTTTTCTACCTCTGAATTTTTTATAAGCTTCTTCTTGGTCCATTGTATTTCCAATGCTAAAAACGTTTACTAACAGTTTTTTTGCTATATCTTTATCATAAGGTCCTTTAGCTTCAGTAAAAGCCTCAAAAGCATCAGCACTTATTACATCAGCCCATAAATAACTGTAATATCCAGCTGCGTAATCGTCTCCTGAAAAAATATGTCCAAACTGCGGAATACGATGTCTCATAACAATTTCGGAAGGCATTTTTAATTTAGTCAATGTCTCCAATTCAAACTTAGCTGGATCAATATCAGTAGCTCCTGCAAGATGCAGTTTCATGTCAATTAAAGAGCTTGAAATGGTTTCTACAGTAGAAAAACCTTCGTTGAAAGTAGCCGCTTTTTGAATGCGTTCAACTAAACTTTCTGGAAGTGGTTCATTGGTTTTATAATGTAACGCAAATGTTTTTAAAACTTCTGGGGTAGCCAGCCAGCGCTCTAAAATTTGCGATGGAAATTCAACATAATCTCTAGCAACAGATGTTCCAGAAAGACTAGGATAGGTGACGTTGGAGCACAATCCATGTAAAGCATGTCCGAATTCATGAAAAAGAGTACTAGCATCTTCCCATGAAATCAAGATTGGCTCATTATCATTTCCTTTAATAAAATTGCAATTATTAGAAACAACTGTAATAGTGTTTATATCTAATTTTTGTTGGTCTCTATAAGCGTTCATCCATGCACCAGAACGTTTTCCGGCTCTCGCGTAGGGATCAAAATACCACAAGCCCACTATAGTTTCAGTTGTTTTGTTTGAAACTTCCCAAACTCTTACGTCAGGATGATAAACGGGAACGTCAGTAATTTGTTTAAATTTCAAATCAAATAATTCGCCAGCAACCCAAAACATTCCTTCTCTTAGTTTTTCTAATTGAAGGTAGTTTTTTACTTCATTTTGATCTAAATCATATTTTTCTTTCCTAACTTTTTCTGCATAATAGCGGTAATCCCAGGGTTCTATTTTAAAACGACCTCCTTCTGTACCTACTATTTTTTGCATATCAGCAACGTCTTTGTGTACTTGCGCAATAGCGGGATCCCATACAGCTTCCATTAAAGCTAGAGTACGTTCTGGCGTTTTCGCCATGGTGTTCGATAAACTCCAATGTGCGTGAGTAGAAAAACCAAGTAACTTTGCTTTTTCAGCTCGCAATTTTAAAATCGCTTTAAGCGTGGAATTATTATTAAATGCGTTGTCATTGTCTCCTCTCTTCACAAACATATTCCATGCTTTTTCTCTCAATTCTCTACGGCTAGAAAATGTTAAAAATGGCTCAATAAACGAACGCGTATTTGCAATACAGCCCATAACATCTAAATTTCTTTCTTTGGCTTGAGCTATAGCTGCATTTTTTAATTCATTGGGCATACCTTCAAAATCAGATGCTGTAGTTAATGCAACATAAGGATTGTTTTCTTCTGCCAATAAATTTTGACTGAATTTTGAAAATAACCTAGCCAATTTTTGATTGATTTCGCTAATTTTCAATTTGCTTGTCTCATTTGCTTTAGCACCTTCACGTATAAAATTCGAATAATAGAGCCATAGCAATCGTTCTTGTTCTCCTGTAAGTACCTTTTTTTTAGTAGAATTATATAAATTTTCTATCCTAACAAACAACTTTTTATTTTGATACATTTTACTTGAAAGATCTGCCATTTTTGGACCCATTTCATTTTCGATGGGAACAAATTCGGGACTGTTCATGTTTGAACTGTAAATTCCAAAAACGGATACTATTCTTGAATATGTTTTTCCTGATCGCTCTAATGCTACTATCGTATTTTCAAAAGTTGGTGCGTTTGTATTGTTGGCTATTGCATCAATTTCATTAAGTCGTTCTTGAATAGCGACTTCAAATGCGGGTTTAAAATCTTTTATTTCGTATTGGTCAAATGCAGGTACTCCGCCATACTTACCATTCCATTTATTGAGCAATGGATTATTTACATTTGTTTGAGCTTTGGCATTAGGTAGGGAAGCACTCATAATTATTAAGAATATTATTTTTTTCATTTCTAGTTATTGTGATGTTAAATTACTTTATCAAAAATAATTATTATTTTATTGGAAACTGCTATTTTCTACAAAAACAATAACAGCGGCACTGTTTTTATACAATTTTAAAAGGTAATTAGATTCTATTGAAATCAGAAATTAGGTGAAATCAAAAAAGGAGATAAATTAATAAGAAGTACTTTAACAACAAGTTTGAAAACAGATTGGTATTATTTCCTATAAATCGGATTCAAAAGCATTCATTATAAATATCGTTAGTATATCTTTTGCTCGCTTTTATAAATTAGCAATTGCCAATGATATAAATAGTATCTTTGCAAAAATTACAGCATATTATGAATAACAAGGAAGGCAATAAAAAAGGAAGTGGCGCAAGACCTAACAGTTCGCGACCAAGTTCCAATAAGCCAAAACCTGCCATGGCAAAAAGGGCCCAGGGACCAAAAAAAGAAAAACCAACACGAACAGGCGGTACAAAAGCAGCTATAGCAGCTGTAGATAAAGTAGAGAAAAAACCAAATCAAGCACCAAAACGACCAAAAGTAGCTGACGAAATTCGATTGAACAAATACATCGCCAATTCTGGAGCATGCTCTCGTCGTGATGCTGATATTTATATTCAATCGGGTAATGTAAAAGTAAATGGAATTCCAGTTATTGAAATGGGGTATATGGTTAAACCGGGTGATGTGGTCAATTTTGATGGAGCCATAATCACTCCTGAGAAAAAAGAATACATTTTATTGAACAAGCCTAAAAACTTTACAACGGCATTAGACGAAGGACAAGAATTCCGAAATGTATTGGAATTAGTAAAGGGTTCTACCACTTCTAAAATTGGTGCAGTAGGTAGAATGGATAAAAACACGACAGGACTTTTATTGTTTACCAACGATACCGACATGATTCGTAAGTTTACACTTCCAAGTCAAAAGTCTTCTAAAATTTATCAGGTTTCATTAGACAAAAATTTGAAATTCGAGGATTTAGAAAAAATAAGTAAAGGACTCGTTCTTGATGGACATCGCGTTTTTGTAGAAGAAGTTAGCTATATTGAAAATGAACCTAAAAGCGAAATCGGTTTAAAACTGCGTTCGTCAAATGTAAAAGTGGTTCGTTCCATTTTTGAACATTTCAGCTATGATGTTTTGCGAATTGACCGTGTGGCTTTTGCGGGTTTGACCAAAAAGAATTTGCCTCGTGGCAATTGGAGACACCTTACTGATCAAGAAATTATCAACTTGAAGAACGTGTAATACCGTATCTTTTGACTGAAAAATTTATACCAAATTAACTAAAATTCCTGTTTGTCAACTAAGCAGGAATTTTTCTTTTTACCATAAAAATTATGACACCCGATTCTTTACAAGTAATAGCTTTCAAATGGTTTGACGCTTTCAACAGCCATAATCTCGAACAACTTTTGTCCTTATATGATGATGAAGCCGAACATTTTAGCCCAAAACTAAAAATCAGAAAACCCGAAACGAATGGTTTGGTTTCCGGAAAGCAAGCATTGCGCGAATGGTGGCAAGATGCCTTTGATCGATTGCCTACGTTACATTATAAAGTAACATCGCTTACCGCCAATTCCGACAGGGTTTTTATGGAATACATCCGTATGGTAAAAGAGGAAGACGACATGCTCGTTGCAGAAGTATTGGATGTCAAAGCTGGAAAAATCATTGCTTCACGCGTGTATCACGGCTAATAAATTAAGATTTTATTAACCTTTATCATTCAAACAATACCTTAGTTTTACATTTCACTTTATTAAGCTCTTCACTATGAGAAAACTATCCTTACTTTTTGTTACAATACCAGTAGCTATTTTATTTGTAAATTGCAAAAAAGACAGCCCAAAGCAAGACTTTAGCGCCTTAACCAAAAGCTATTTTGACGAAAAAAATGTATTGAATCCACTTGATGCTACTCAAAATGGGCAAAATGAATACAATGACCAACTGCAATTAGAAATGACCGATGGGTATCGCGCAACTCAAAAACAATTTTTCGATAAATATGAAAAAGCATTAACTGCAATTGATACTAATCAGCTCAAAGACGAAGAAAAAAACAGCTACAAAATCATGCAATGGGAAACAGCTGTTGGTAAAGAAATGCTCTTGCAACCAACCAATTTGTTACCCATTCATCAATTTTCAGGCACGCATTTAACCTTAACGCAATATGCTTGTGGTAGCAGTGCACAACCGTTTAAAACAGAAAAAGATTACACCAATTTTCTAAAAAGAATGAATTTGTACAGTACTTGGTTGGATTCCTGCATGGTGTATATGAAAAAAGGAATAGACAAAGGAGTGGTTTTGCCAAAGGAATTGACTATAAAAATCATTCCACAATTTAAAGAAGTGATGACGCCAAAAGTAGAAGACAATATCTTTTATTCGGCTATAAAAATCATGCCGAGCACTTTTTCTGACGCTACTAAAACAGCTTTTGCTACTCAATATGCTGCTGTTATCAACGAAAAATTAATGCCTCGCTACCAAAAAATGGTGGACTTTCTTCAAAACCAATACCTTCCTATTTCAAGAACGACTAGTGGTATTGGCAGTTTACCTTTTGGAAAAGCCCTATACACCACTTTGGCAAAACAATGGACAACTACTAATATGACACCCGAAACCATTCACGAATTGGGATTAAAAGAAGTAGCCCGTTTGAAATTAGAAATGGAAACAGTGAAAGTGCAAGTAGGTTTTAAAGGCGATTTACCAGCATTCTTCAATTCGATAAGAGACAACAAAGTGCTAAAACCGTTCACGAAACCAGAGCAAGTTATTGCTCATTTTGAAGCTATTTATGCCAAAATAAAACCCAATGTTGACAAATTATTTTCGTTGCAACCCAAAACTGCTTTTGTGATAAAACGAACGGAGGCTTTTAGAGAAAAAACAGGAAGTGCCGAATACCAACAAGGTGCTTCAGATGGTTCTAGGCCAGGTACTTTTTATGTTCCTGTGCCCAATGCAGCGGAATACAATGTGCTCGAAGACGATGACTTATTTTTGCACGAAGCCATTCCAGGGCACCATTTTCAAATGTCTTTGCAACAAGAAAACACCAATTTGCCCGATTTTAGACGTTATAATTGGTTTGGTGCTTATGGCGAAGGTTGGGCTTTATACACCGAAAGCCTTGGAAAAGAATTAGGATTGTATCAAGACCCCTATCAATATTTAGGCATGTTGAACGACGAGATGCACCGTGCCATCCGTTTGGTAGTAGATACTGGTATGCACACCAAAGGCTGGACCAGAGAGCAAGCCATCAAATATTCACTTGAAAACGAAGCCGAAAGTGTAGAATCTATCACATCCGAAATAGAGCGTTACATGGCCATACCAGGGCAAGCCTTGTCATACAAAATAGGACAACTTAAAATTATAGAGCTCCGTCAAAAAGCTACCGCTCATTTTGGGAAACAATTTGATATTAAAAAATTCCACGAAAAAGTATTAGAATCAGGCGTAATGCCTTTGGCTTTGTTAGAACAAAAAATCAATGCTTGGATGAAGTAAGAACAACAGCCATAAATCTTGTTTGACTATTATTATTGCGGACTTGTACAGTCGTGTTTTGGCAATTTGAATTATAAATTTTAAGAGTAATTAGTTTTAACAAAAAACAATAGTATTAATGTAAGTTGCCTCCTTTTTTTATGTCTTTATCTGTAACAAAAGAGGCTTAAAAAACATTGTTTTTTAAGCCTCTTTTCATTGTAATTATATGCTAGTAATTACAACGAACCTACCAATTTTCCTTTTTTGTTTTTAGCATCTATGGGTGTTTTATTCCCTTTTTTAGCTTGCAAATCGCCGAGGATATTAAGCGCTTCTTCTACATAAGCATCTTTTGAAAGGCTTTCGTGCCAACGCACTCTTTTTTCTTTAAGCACAGAATCTTTTTCCATTAATGCAACTTCGTTTGGCAAAGAATTAAATTCTAATTTGTTTTTATAATCCGAAATGGCTTTAAATTTTTTGGCTTGTAATTCAATTGTTTCTTGTTCTTTTTTGAACTTGTTGAGATTCAAACTATACACATTTTCATCTTTTCTTTTGCTCAACCATTTGGCATCTTCGTCAATCAACTTAAACTGTGGATTGGCTGCAAGTCTTTTTTTGCTATTAGCAACAGCTACATCAAAATTAGCTTGCTTGTTCCAAACATTATATTGTGCTGGGTCAATTTTGTCCCATGGCATCGCACTTTTACTATCCCGTTCTCCAATTTCGATATACGAATAGCGGTCTGGCATTTCTACATCACTACTCACACCTTTAAGTTGAGTTGAGCCTCCGTCAATTCTATAAAATTTCTGTGTAGTTGTTTTTAACGCACCCATATCGCCAACCGAACTGTTGCGTACAAATTGGTTCAAATCAATCACGTTCTGAACCGTTCCTTTGCCATACGATTGTTTGCTTCCAATTATCACACCTCGTTTATAATCTTGAATAGCTGCTGCCAAAATTTCGGATGCCGAAGCCGAAAAATTATTGATCATGATTACTAATGGGCCATCCCACTGAATTCTACTATCGGTATCCGATAACACTTCTTTCTTTTTACCAGCCGATTTTACTTGAACCACTGGGCCTTGTTCGATAAACAATCCTGCAATATCCACTACTGTTCGTAAAGAACCACCGCCATTATCTCTCAAATCCAATGCAATTCCTTCAACACCTTGACTTTTTAAACGATCAATTTCAATAGTGATGTCTTTTGCAGCATCTCGGTTGTCTTTATTTTCAAAATCAATATAGAATTTTGGCAAATAGATAACGCCATACAATTTACCATCTTTTGTTACAACACTCGATTTCGCATACGTTTCTTCAATTTCTACCTCATCACGAATGATTTTAATCACTTTTATAGAACCGTCGGTAGCTTTTTTAACCGTCAATCGCACTTCGGTATCTTTAGGACCTTTGATTTTTTTAACTACATCATCAAGTTTCATCCCAACAATATCAACGGGTTCGTTATTTCCTTGTGCTACTTTTAAAACAAGATCACCTGGTTCCAATTCTCTATTTCTCCATGCTGGACCACCCGAAATTAATTCGGTAATTTCGGTATAATCGTTTTTCTTTTGCAAACGCGCACCAATTCCGAAGAACTTGCCACTCATGCTTGCATCAAACTTTTCTTTGGCTTCTGGAGCAAAATAAGAAGTATGTGGGTCAAAACTTTCGGCAATAGTGTTAGCATATACAGAAAACCAATTTTCTCTATCAAAATCTTTCACAAAACTGAAATAGTCGTCTAATGATTTTAAAGTACTTTCTCTAGTAATCACTTCGAGTTCTTCCATCTTTTTTGGCTTGCCATCATCCGCTTTTTTAGCTATTTTTTCATCAAACGATACCACCTCTTTTTTAGGTTTTTTGTCGTTTTCATCGACTACTCCATTTTTCTTATCCTCTTGAATTTTTAATCGCTCGGTTAAAGACGATAAGGTGGACAATTTAAGTTGTTTACGCCATCTGTCTTTGAGTTCATCAGTATCTTTAGCAAACGGTAATTTTTCGGCATCAGCATTAAAATCCTCATTTACGTTGTAATCAAATGGAGTGGAAAGAATTTCTTTGTAATATTTTTTACTTTCTTCCATACGTTGCATCAACCGATTGTAACTCAAATCAAAAAACGTAAGATCTCTGTCTCTGATTTCATCATCAATCAACGTTTCGTATTTCGCAAATTCATCAATGTCTGATTGCAACAAAAAGCGTTTAGAGGGATCTAAAGCTTCAATATATTCTTTGTAAACCGCTTTTGAAAAACTATCGTCAATAGCCTTCGGGTCATAATGGCCTTTGTCAATAACGAAAGTTAAGAGTTCCAAAAGGAGTTTGTCTTTTTCAGGATCACCCGATTTTTCGGTATTTATTTTGAACGCAAATAGCGATAGTGAAAGCGCTAAAACAACGAGTATTATTTTATAATTTCTTTTCATAAATAGGAATATGGAATTCATCTAATTTTTAATCTAAATTACATAAAAACTGTGCCAGTAAGCAGAACCGTCACATAATTTTTTGTTAAAGGTGCTAAAATAGTAACTTCCTTCTAAAATTGATTATTTTTGTGATTTAATTTAACAAATTATCCCTGTTTCAAATGAAAAAGAGGCCGTTAATTTTAGTTACAAATGACGATGGCATTTCAGCTCCAGGCATTCGAGCCTTGGTTGCCATGATGCAAGAAATTGGTGAAGTTGTAGTGGTAGCGCCCGACAAGCCACAAAGCGCCATGGGGCATGCCATTACGATAAACAACATTATGTATTTGAATAAAATTAGTGCCGAAAACGCAACAGTTTTAGAATACAGTTGTTCGGGAACACCAGTAGATTGTGTGAAGTTAGCCGTCAACGAAATCTTGCACCGCAAACCCGATTTGTGTGTCTCGGGCATCAATCATGGGTCCAATTCTTCTATAAATGTGATTTATTCCGGCACCATGAGTGCAGCGGTCGAAGCAGGTATTGAAGGCATTCCTGCCATTGGGTTTTCGTTATTGGATTACGATTGGAACGCCGATTTTGATGCGGGCAAAAATTATATCAAGCAGATTGCACTGCAAGTTGTAGAAAACGGCTTACCAAAAGGAGTAATTCTGAATGTTAATATTCCAAAACTAAAAGAAAACGAAATCAAAGGTGTGAAAATTTGTAGGCAAGCCAATGCCATTTGGATGGAAAAATTCGACAAACGAAAAACCCCTCAAGGTAAAGATTATTATTGGCTAACAGGTGAATTTGTCAACAACGACAAAGGCGAAGACACTGACGAATGGGCACTGGCACACGGCTATGTTTCTTTGGTACCAGTACAGTTCGATTTGACCGCACACCACGCCATACAGCAATTGAACACTTGGAACTTTGAAAACAAATAGATTAAAACCTTTTATATGAACAAAATAGAAATAGTTTACGGATTAATCATTGGCATTCTAGCCTCACTTTTAGGATGTGCCCTTTTTATAGCCCTTTTTACACCTTACTCTTTTATAAATGGCATAACACTTGTAAAAGCAGGAGGTAATTTAGGAAAACTAATCACACTCGGCACGATTTTAAATATCATCATTTTCTTTTTATTGTTGTATTTCAAAAAAGAACTAATGGCGCGAGGAGTCGTTTTGGCTACGCTTATTTTGGCGATTTATACACTATTTGTGTAAATTCAAATATTTTTGTCGTTTTGTTCCAAAAATTTACTTCGTATCTTTACAAAAAAAATACTGACAAATGAAATTCAATACCAAAGTAATTCACGGAGGACAACATCATGATCCCAGCACAGGAGCAGTTATGCCTCCCGTATATCAAACATCCACTTTCGTACAAACCAGCCCAGGGCAACCTATAAATCCAGATTTCGAATACAGTAGAGCTGCAAATCCAACGCGTACGGCCTTAGAAAATGCTCTAGCAAGTATCGAAAACGGAACACGAGGATTGGCTTTTTCGTCAGGATTGGCAGCTACGGATTGTTTGTTGCGCTCGTTCAAAGCAGGAGACGAAATCATTGCTATGGACGATTTATATGGTGGAACGTATCGAATGTTTACTAGAATATACGCCAATTCAGGCATAAAATTCCACTTTGTTGACATGAATGATTTGGATAAATTCCAAGCGTTATTGAACGAAAACACAAAATTGGTTTGGGTAGAAACGCCTACAAATCCATTAATGAAACTTGCCGATATTGAAGCCATTGCCAAAATTACCAAGGCAAGAAGCATCCTTTTTGCGGTGGACAATACCTTTGCTACGCCTTATCTTCAAAAACCATTGGATTTAGGTGCTGATATAGTCATGCACTCAGCAACCAAATATTTAGGCGGACATTCTGATGTTATAGCGGGTGCATTGATTGTAAATGATACTTTATTAGGGGATCAATTGCACTTTCAGCAATTTGCTACGGGTGCAACGCTAGGACCAATGGATAGTTTTTTGGTTTTACGAGGCATCAAAACATTGCATTTGCGAGTGCAAAGACATTGCGAAAATGGAGGAAAAGTAGTTGAATTTTTGAGCAATCATCCTAAAATAAAAACAGTTTATTATCCAGGATTAACTAGTCATCCGCATCATGAAATTGCAAAAAAACAGATGAAAGGTTTTGGTGGAATGGTCTCTTTTACATTTGCCTCTGGTAAAAAAGAAGATGCGATTTCGTTTTTAGAAAAGTTAAAGGTTTTCACTTTAGCAGAATCTTTAGGCGGCGTGGAATCATTGGCTAATCACCCAGCCTTAATGACACATGCTTCCATCCCAGAAGATAAAAGAAAGTCAATTGGCATTTCAGATGATTTAGTTCGATTGAGTGTTGGTGTAGAAGATGCTGAGGATTTAATCGAAGACTTAAAACAAGCGTTGGAATAAAAATCTAAGTTTAGCTATAAAACAGCAAAATATTTCTAATACTTTGCTGTTTTTATTGTAAATAATAAATGTAGCCTACATTCAACCAAACCAACCAGTCGTTGGCTTTGTTTTCAGTATGTATTGTAGGGTCCGGTCTTAGTCCGTCTACCCAATCCGAAAAGTAGTATTGCATTTTTAACTCAATAATCAAATCCGACAACGGGTCTAATTTGTAACGGGTACCCATACATCCAACAATTGACATAACACTTCCTGACTTGTTGGAAGTAGCTCCTATATATTTTGGTAAAGTAGTAAAAGAATTATCTAAGGGTCCTAATAATGAATAAGATTTTGGATTATAAAAACTATAATGAGCTCCAAAGCTTACATACGGATTAAAACAACTTGATGTATTTTCAAAATCGTGAAGATCCATTAAATAATATTCCAATTGCAACCCTATATTTGTAATTTCTGTTTCACCACGCATGCTTCTAAGTTGTTGAACGCCTAATGAATTATTATCATTATCAACCCATTGACCGTAATGCTGAAATTTAGATTTTGTATAAGAAATTTCTGTTCTTAATTTAAAATGTTCATCAAAATAATTCTCAGGTTTGTAATGATTATAGCCAATATAAGAAAGATTGACGTAATGTATAAAACCAATTCCAAAACCAGTATTGCCCAAGTAAGCACCAAATTCACTACGCTCACCATAGTCCGATTGAAAAGAAACAGGACCTGCAATAACTCCGATTTCACTGGAAAAACCAAGTTGTGCAAAGATATTGTTGGTAATACCCAATATAAAAAGCACGGAAAGGTGTAGTAGTTTGCGCATTAATTGTTCTGAATTCGAATCGTTACAAATGTATAAAATAGCGGTTATAAATTAAATAAAATAAAAAAAATCTTATTTAAATATGAAAACGGCAATAATTTGGATTAAACACTTTCATTAAATTTTGATTTTATTGCGATTATTTAAAAAAAAGATAATTCTATTGAGTATTTTAAAAATATACGTCAGTATTTTAATAATTATGTATATTTGCCTTATCAACGAAAACGTTTTCTAAATACGTTATTAATCTAATAATCATGTCACAAAGTATTCAATCTTTTGTAGAAGCAGTTGCAAAAAAAAATCCTAATGAGCCTGAATTCATGCAAGCGGTTCACGAAGTTGCTGAAACAGTAATTCCGTTTATTGAAGAAAATAAAAAATACCAAAACAAAATGCTTTTGGAAAGAATGGTAGAATCGGATCGTATTATTATGTTCCGTGTAGTTTGGACCGACGATGCAGGAAATACACAAGTCAACAGAGGCTATCGTATTCAAATGAATTCAGCAATAGGGCCCTATAAAGGAGGAATTCGTTTTCATCCATCGGTTAACTTAAGTATCTTAAAATTCTTAGCTTTCGAACAAACATTCAAAAACAGCTTAACTACATTGCCAATGGGTGGTGGAAAAGGGGGCGCTGATTTTGATCCTAAAGGAAAATCAGATAATGAAGTAATGCGTTTTTGTCAAGCATTTATGACAGAATTGTCTAAACATATTGGTGCTGACACTGACGTTCCTGCTGGAGATATTGGAGTAGGCGGAAGAGAAGTAGGGTATATGTTTGGTCAATACAAAAGAGTAAGAAATGAATTTACAGGCGTTTTAACTGGAAAAGGAATCTCTTTTGGAGGATCATTAATTCGTCCTGAAGCTACTGGATATGGCGATGTGTATTTTGCACAAAGTATGCTTGCAACTAAAGGCGATAGTTTTACTGGAAAAACAGTAGTTGTTTCTGGTTCAGGAAACGTAGCGCAATATGCTGCTGAAAAAGCAACGCAATTAGGTGGTAAAGTAGTTACTATGTCTGATTCATCAGGATACATTTACGATGCTGACGGAATTAATGCTGAGAAATTGGCTTATGTAATGGAAATTAAAAACGAATTAAGAGGTAGAATTAGTGATTATTTGACGCAATATCCTAATGCTAAATTTGTTGCAGGAAAACGTCCATGGGAAGTGAAATGCGATGTTGCATTACCATGTGCTACTCAAAATGAACTGAACGAAGAAGAAGCTAAAGCCCTTGTTGCTAACGGATGTATCTGTGTTGCCGAAGGTGCTAATATGCCTTCAACGCCAGAAGCAGTAACGGTTTTCCAAAAAGCAAAAATCTTATTTGCTCCAGGCAAAGCGTCAAATGCTGGGGGTGTTGCAACATCAGGTTTAGAAATGTCTCAAAACTCTTTGCGTTTAAGCTGGTCTTCAGAAGAAGTAGACGAAAGATTAAAAAACATCATGTTAGCGATTCACGCTTCATGTGTAAAATATGGTACAGATGCATCGGGTTATGTGGACTACGTAAAAGGAGCTAATATTGCTGGATTCGTAAAAGTAGCTGATGCCATGCTAGCACAAGGGGTGGTATAACCAACCATTTTTATATACAACTAAAAGTGCTTTCCTTATTGAACATGCCCCAAAAAGTTAGACACTATTTGGGGCATTTTTTTTGCTTTGTATATTAAAACCTAAATAATTTCGTTTTGTAGTATATTTGTGACTTCATAATAGCTTTTAAATGAAATATTTTTTAACCCTTTCTCTTTTTTCGATGCAAATTGCTTTTGCACAAACCAATACGATTTGGAAAGGCTATTTTTCATACAACACGATTAAAGATGTTTCGCAATCCACAACAAAGCTATTTGCAGCTTCTGAAAATGCGGTCTTTTCTAAAAACACTACAACGGGATCTATAAAAACAACTAACACTATCGATGGCCTTTCAAGTCTTACGATTTCGTCTATTTATCATAGCGCTAGTGGCAACAAAACCCTTATTGGTTATGAAAATGGATTGCTGATTGTCATCAACGAATCCGATGGGAGCATGCTAAAAGTGGTGGATATTATCCAAAAACAATTGCCCCCAAACGTGAAGAAAATCAATCATTTTACCGAGTTTGATGGAAAAGTTTATGTTTCCTGCGACTTTGGTATTGTGCAATTCAATCTCAGCACTTTGCAATTTGGTGATACCTATTTTATTGGAACAGGCATTTCCGACATTGTGGTCAACCAAACCACTGTTTTTAATGGTTATCTGTATGCTGCTACCGCAACCCAAGGGATAAAAAAAGCGTTGCTCACCAATCCGAATCTTGTCGATGCCAACCAATGGATTGATGTTGTTGCTGGAAATTTCAAGGGCATTACGTCTTTTGGTACCTCTCTTTTTAGCAGTGCAGCAACGGGGCAAATTGCTAAGTCCTCCGATGGGATTGCTTTTTTGAGTTTTGGCCCTTTACTTTCTGCTGCCGCAGTTGACATTCGTACCAACGAAAAACATTTATTGATAACAACTCCAACCGCAGTTTACAGTTACAACCAACAATTAGCCCTCGAAACACAAGTTAATAATTATCAAATCACGACGGAAACAGTTACTTTTTCATGTGCAACGCTTTTGGGTTCAACACTGTACTTGGGCACCACTGCAAATGGCATCATAACTACCAGTTCCAATACGGCTAATTATTCATTCATTAGTCCAAGCGGCCCAATTCGGAACAATATTTTTGGTATTAATGCTGCTTCTTCTAATCTTTGGATGGTCTATGGAGGCTACTCCCAGTATTACGACCCGAGTCCGTTGCAATATTATGGATTGAGCAAATACAACTCCAAAACGGGTTGGCTCACAATTCCTTTTAGCGAAGTAGATGGAGCAAGTAATTTAGTGCGGGTCACAGTAAATCCAAATAACGAAAATCAAATCTTTGTAAGTTCCTATTTTTCCGGTTTATTAAAATTTGATAATGACGTTTTAACAACTCGATATATAAAAACCAACAGTGCACTAGAACCTGTTTTTGCTACAGACCCACCTGATATTAATATTCGAATAGAACAAAGTGCCTACGATAAAGCAGGAAATTTATGGATGACAGACGGATTGGTAACCAAAGCATTAAAAGTATTGAAAGCCAATGGCACTTGGCAATCCTATGATATGTCAACGGTTTTAGCAGGCTATTCGCCTTTTGGGAGAATGGCTATTGACAAAAACGGCACCAAATGGATGTGCAACTTGGGTAGTGGGCTTATCGCTTTTAACGAAACCTATAACAAACTCAAAAAAATAACAGACGATACCGATGGCAATCTTCCTTCATCGGCGATACAAGTGGCGGCTGTTGATAATCGGAATCAACTTTGGATTGGCACGCGTCAAGGTTTGCGTATCTTGTCGAGCGTTGATGCCGTTTTGGGTAATGATGTGATGAAAACCTATCCGATAATTATATTAGAAGAAGGCGTGGCGCAAGAGCTTTTGTACCAACAAGTAATAACCGATATTGTGGTAGATGGCGCCAACAACAAGTGGATTTCAACTGCTGATGCGGGGGTATTTTATGTTTCGTCGAACGGGCAGCAGACCATTTATCATTTCACCAGTTCCAATTCGCCTTTGCCGAGCAACAACGTGAACGATGTGGATATAGATGCCACAACAGGCGAAGTGTTTTTTGCCACGGTCAACGGAATGGTTTCGTTTAAAGGGACTTCGATAAAAGCGAGTGACAATTTAGATAACGTAGTGGTTTATCCAAATCCAGTGCGTCCCGAATTTGAAGGCACAGTGAAAATAGCAGGATTGTTGAACAAAGCCAATGTAAAAATAACAGATATTGAAGGCAATTTGGTTTTCGAAGTCATATCAGAAGGCGGTTCTATAGAATGGGATACCACCGCTTTTGGTAAATATAAAGTAGCTTCGGGAGTGTACATGATTTTTATTTCGGCACAAGACGGTATTGAAACCAAAGTTTCCAAAGTGATGATTATTCGATAAAGTCGAATTGATTGTAGATTGCTGATTGCTTCGCCAGTTCGAGCAAAGCTCTCGGGTAACGATTTTTGACCCGAGCGATAGCGAACTGGCGAAGCATTGCAGATTTAGTTTTAGTATAAAATAATGGCACACGGAGTTCACGGTTTGAAACGAATCGACTTAATTTCTTTTATTTACAGCTTTTGTCATTCTGAGGAATGAAGAATCGCATAAGTTGCTCAATTAAATTACTCTCGTTATGTGATTCCTCCTTTGTCGGAATGACAAAAAAGAATTCAATACTGGGTTTTAAACATTGCTTTATTTTTAGCCATAGATTGCATGGATTCACACGGATTTTAAAATTAAAACTGTAAAAAATCAGTGTAATCAGTGTAATCTGTGGCAAGTTTTTCACAAATCGTTACCCGAGAGCTTTGCTCGAACTGGCGAAGCAATCAGCAATCTTAAATCATTAATAAAAGTGTTAGTCAAAACCAAAGCTATTGTCATTTCAACGCTCAAATACCAAGAGAAAAGCCTGATTGTAAAATGCTTTACCCTTTCCGATGGTTTAAAGTCTTATTTTGTGCGTGATGCTTTTTCCTCTCGAAAAGGCAGTCAAAAAATAGCCTATTTTCAACCGCTAACGCTTTTAGAAATCGAAGCCGTTCATAAAAACAAAGGCACATTAGAATCGTTCAAAGAAATAAAAATTGCTACGCCCTATCAGTCTATTCCGACCAGTATTACAAAAAGCACGCTGCTGCTGTTTCTTTCTGAAATACTGCACCATTCCATACAAGAAGAAGAAAAAAACGAAACCCTATTTTTGTTTTTAGAAGCCGCCCTCTTATGGCTCGACAACCATAACGAAATAGCCAATTTTCACCTCATCTTGCTGTTAGAATGCACCAAGTTTTTTGGTTTTTACCCCGATGTTTCCCAGAGCGATGCCGCTTTTTTTGAAATGACCGAAGGCGTTTTTTCGCCCTTTCAAGCCATCAGTACATTGACCGCTCACGAAACCACGTTGCTCAAAAAACTATTGCATCTAAAATTTGACGACCAAGCCAAAACCTTTCATGTCGTGGAACGCCAATTGCTTTTAAAAATCATGATGGATTACTACAGTTTTCACCTCGATGGTTTTAGACGCCCCAAATCCTTGGACATTCTGAAAGAAGTTTTTTCGTAACGCTATAACTTACCTCTTTTGTCATGCTGACAAAGGAAGCATCACATAACGAGAGCAATTTCAATGACAATTTCAATTTCAATGGCAAACCGATATACACGGATTTTATTTTAAACAATAGACGATTTGTTACTAATGTCAAAGTGTTTCGTTTGTCATGCTGACAAAGGAAGCATCACATGAGTTGCTAGTGTTTGTTGCTCAAGTTATGTGATTGCTTCGCCAGTTCGCTATCGCTCGTGTCTTCCTTTGTCAGCAGTACAAAAATAAATACTTGGAATTTTAACAGACCGTGCTATTCCTTTTATGCTTTTGCCTATCGCCTAATGCCTATTGCCTAAAAACCGAAAACTTTTTTTATATTTGTTTCACTTATAAAAATAGGGAAACATGAACAAATTTCTGATACTTCTTTTGAGTTGTTTTGTAGCAACTTCTTCTTTTGGGCAATTGAAAAAACTGAGTTTAGACGATGCCGTAATGCAACAAAACAAACAATTTAGAGCCGATAGACTGACCGTTTTTCAATGGATTCCGAATACAACGCGCTATACTTATATTGCCGATTCAGGTAAAAAATTAATGACTGCCAATACTAATGACGCCAAAACCACCGAACTCGTGTCGCTCTTGGAGCTCAACAAAGCCATTGGTGCCGATTTGAAAACGTTTTTCGGAATGGAGTGGACGAGTGCCAATACTTTTAAAATAGGCAGTGGCAACAAACACTATCAATACAACACCGCTACAAAAATAGGCACATTACTGTTTGAATTGCCCGAAAAAGCAGAAAACCCAACCTTTGATGCTACCAAAGAGCACCTTGCTTTTACAGAAGGGAACAACCTTTATTTGCTAAAAAACAAATCGGAAATCGTTACCATCACTAATGAAACGAACCTCAATATCGTTTCAGGACAATTTATTGCTAGAAATGAATTTGGTATAAAAGGCGGCATATTTTGGTCGCCAAAAGCCAATTGTATTGCTTTCTATCAAAAAGACCAATCCGAAGTAGCTGATTATCCCTTGCTGGATATTACAGAAACACCAGGCAAATTGGAGAATATTAAATATGCCATGACGGGACAAAAAAGCGAAAAACCTCGTGTTGGCATTTATAATCTAGCAACTCAGCAAACGGTTTTCATTAGGCCAAAAGGCAATCCCGATGATTATTTAACCAATCTTTCCTGGACTCCAGACGAAAAACAGGTGGTTATAGCCGAGTTAAACAGAGGGCAAAACGACATGTCTTTGAATCTTTATGATGCCCAAACAGGAGCTTTTGTTCGCACGCTGCTCAATGAGAAAAACCCAAATTGGGTAGAGCCAGAGCATGCGGCTTACTTTCCGAACAACCAATCTAATAACTTTGTTTGGATAAGTGAAAAAAATGGGTTCAACAATTTATATTACTATACTATTGAAGGCAAATTGATCAAACAGTTGACCAATAACGCTTTTCCGGTGAGAGAAATACTAGGAAGTAATTCTTCAGGTAGTGTAATCTACTTTTCGTCAACTGGCGAAAATCCAACCAACATGTTGGCTTATAAAGTGGATTTAAAAGGCAAACAAACCCTGATTAGCAAAGACCCAGGTGTTCATGCTTTTGCGGCAAGCACTGATGGTAATTGGTTTTTTGATGAATATACCAATCACACTACACCCTATAAATCGTTGTTGTATGACAAAAATTTAAATGCTAAAGTACTTCAAGAAAGCACCAACAAATATGACGGTTACGAAATGGGAACAGCAGAAATAAAAACCATTAAAGCTGCTGATGGCACTACCGATTTGTACACAAGACTTATTAAACCCAGCAACTTTGACGCCTCCAAAAAATATCCAGTTTTGGTTTATGTTTATGGTGGACCACATGCGCAAATGATAACCAATTCCTATCTTGATGGCGCCAGCCTTTGGATGTATTGGATGGCAGAACAAGGTTATTTGGTCTTTACGGTGGACAATCGCGGTTCCGACAATCGCGGATTTGCTTTTGAAAGTGTGATTCATGGACGATTGGGCGTGAATGAAATCGACGACCAAATGAAAGGTGTGGACTATCTAGAAACCTTGCCTTTTGTGGATAGCAACCGATTGGCGCTTCACGGATGGAGTTTTGGAGGATTCATGACCACTTCTATCATGTTGCGCAAACCCGATGTGTTTAAAGTTGGCATTGCCGGCGGACCAGTAACCGATTGGAAATATTATGAAATCATGTATGGCGAACGTTATATGGACACTCCTGCCGAAAACCCTAAAGGATTTGAAGAAGCCAGCACCTTAAATTATGTAAAAGACTTAAAAGGCAAATTGCTACTTATTCACGGTACAAGTGATGATGTGGTCGTGATGCAAAACAACTTTTCACTCATTAAAAAATTTGTGGAAGCTCAAAAGCAAGTGGATTTCTTTGCCTATCCCATGCACAAACACAACGTTACTGGAAAAGACCGTGTGCACTTGATGACCAAGGTTTTGAGCTATGTGATGGAGAATAATAAATAGCGAACTCAACTTAAAAAAAACAGCTATTACGGTTTGCACAGTAGTAGCTGTTTTTTTATTGAAATCAAAATACTTTCAGAAGCATTTGAGATTGGATTGCTTTACAAATGATTAGAAATAATTACAAATCAGCAAAGAAATCATTTCCTTTATCATCAGTAATTATGAATGCTGGGAAATCCTTAACTGTAATTTTTCTAACTGCTTCCATTCCGAGTTCTTCAAAATCGACAACTTCAACTTTTAAAATATTGTCTTGCGCTAAAATGGCTGCTGGACCACCAATCGACCCTAAATAGAATCCGCCATATTTATGGCAAGCTTCTGTAACTTCTTTAGTTCGATTTCCTTTGGCTAGCATAATCATACTTCCACCTGCTTTTTGGAATTCATCTACATAAACATCCATTCGTCCCGCTGTGGTTGGACCAAAACTTCCTGAAGGCATTCCCTCTGGTGTTTTTGCAGGACCTGCATAATAAACGGGATGATTTTTGAAATACTCTGGCATTGGTTTTCCTGAATCAAGTAATTCTTTGATTTTAGCATGAGCAATATCTCTAGCAACAATTAATGTTCCATTTAATTTTAAACGTGTTTTGATAGGATATTTAGACAATTCCTCTAAAATTTCTTTCATCGGTTTATTCAAATCCACTTCAACAGCTGCTTCTAAATGGGGTGGAACTACTGGTAGAAATTGTTGTGGATTAACCTCTAATTGTTCCAAGAAAATACCATCTTTAGTAATTTTCCCCTTGATATTTCTATCGGCAGAACAGGAAACTCCTAACCCAACTGGGCAAGAAGCGGCATGTCGTGGCAAACGAATAACACGCACATCATGTGCAAAATATTTCCCGCCAAACTGAGCACCAATAGCGCTTTCTTGGCAATATTGCAATACTTTTTGCTCCCATGCTATATCACGAAAGGCTTGACCAGCCATGTTTCCAGAAGTGGGTAAATTATCGAAATATCCTGCCGATGCTTTTTTTACTGCCGACAAATTGGCTTCGGCAGAAGTACCTCCAATCACCAAAGCCAAATGGTAAGGTGGACAAGCAGAAGTGCCTAAATCCTTGATTTTTTCGCGAACAAATTCCTCCATCGATTTATCGTTCAATAGCGATTTTGTTTTTTGATATAAAAAGGTTTTGTTCGCCGAACCGCCACCTTTTGTTAAAAATAAAAACTCATAAGAAGCGCCTTTCTTAGCATAAATATCAATTTGTGCCGGAAGATTGGAACCCGAATTTTTTTCTTCAAACATTGAAATCGGAACAATTTGCGAGTATCGAAGATTCTTATTTTGAAACGTATTGAAAATTCCTTTTGACAACCATTCCGCATCATCAACTCCTGTGAAAACATTTTCGCCTTTTTTTGCCATTACGATTGCGGTCCCTGTATCTTGACAAGAAGGCAATTGCCCTTCAATAGCTACAGCTGCATTTTGTAATAAATTATAAGCTACAAATCGATCATTGTCCGAAGCTTCAGGGTCATTTAGAATGTTATGTAGTTTTTGTAAATGTGCGGTTCGCAACATAAATGACACATCATTCATCGCTTCTTGTGCCAACAATTCCAAGCCTTTTGGATCAACGGTTAGAATTTCTCTGTTTTCAAATTGAGCCACTGTCACGAAATCAGAAGACAATTTTTTGTATTGTGTATCGTCTTTTAAAATCGGATACGGGTCTTGATATATAAATTCCATTTTAAAAAAGTTTTGAAGTGTAAAGTTACGGAAAGAGGATTGATTGATGCGTTATATATTTACCAAATTAAATTAGAAAAGATTTATTTTCTGTTTTTTTTACTATCTAATGTAAATCAAGGAAGAAGGTATAAACTAAAAAAGCCTCAAATTTCAACTTTAGAAGACGAAATTTGAGGCTTTTTATATGAAAATAAACGTGATTTGCTAACTTATCAAAGCGCCGTTATCCACGCCATCAGCATCCGGGTTTACAAAAACCAATTTGCCATTGGCATCATTTGCCAACAATAACATGCCTTCGCTTTCCACGCCACGTAAGGCTCTTGGAGCTAAATTGACCAAAACCGTTACCCGTTTTCCAATCACTTCTTCAGGCGAAAAATGCTCGGCTATGCCTGAAACAATAGTTCTCACATCAATGCCGGTATCCACTTTTAGTACCAGAAGTTTGTTGGCTTTTGGCATTTTTTCCGCTTCTAGAATGGTACCCACTCTCAAATCAATTTTGGCAAAATCTTCAAAAGTAGCCGTTGGTTTTTGTGGTTCTATCACTTTGTTTTCAGCTTTGTTTGCCAATTTCGTAGCTTCTAGTTTGTCTATTTGTTTTTGAATTTCAGTGTCTTCTATTTGTGCAAATAATATTTCACCTTGCCCAATTTGATGGTTCGCAGGAAGTAAGTCGTCGCGTTGCGCAACAGCAGCCCAACTCAAATTCAAATCTGTTTTTAACATTCCCGATAATTTACACGCGGTAAATGGCAAAAACGGTTCGCATAGAATTCGCAAAGCGGCAGCAATTTGTATTGCCACATACATTTGGGTTTGCACCCGTTCAGGATTGGTTTTAATCATTTTCCAAGGCTCTTCGTCGGCAAGATATTTATTTCCCAATCGCGCTACATTCATTAATTCGCCTTGAGCTTCTCTAAATCGATAACGCTCAATCGAACTCGAAATTACGGCTGGATAGGCTTTTAATTCCGCTAAAGTTTGTTCATCAATTTCTGAAAATTCATTGGGATGAGGAACAATTCCATTGTAATATTTATGCGTTAAAACCACCACTCTATTAATGAAATTTCCAAAAATAGCCGCCAATTCATTATTATTTCTAGCTTGAAAATCTTTCCACGTAAAGTCGTTGTCTTTCGTTTCAGGCGCATTTGCCGTCAAGGCATAACGCAAAACATCTTGTTTGTCAGGGAAATCGAGTAAATATTCGTGCAACCAAACCGCCCAGTTTTTAGAAGTAGATAATTTATTGCCTTCTAAATTCAAAAACTCATTAGCGGGCACATTATCGGGTAAAATATAGCTACCTTCGGCTTTCAACATGGCCGGGAAAATGATGCAATGAAATACAATATTGTCTTTTCCGATAAAGTGAACCAGTTTAGTATCTTCTTTTTTCCAATAATCTTCCCAATTTTTTCCTATTCGCTCCGCCCATTCTTTGGTTGCTGAAATGTACCCGATTGGCGCGTCAAACCACACATACAATTTCTTTCCAACAGCACCTGCAACGGGAACATCAATGCCCCAATCCAAATCTCGGGTTACTGCACGCGGTTTTAATCCGTCGTCCAACCAGGATTTTACTTGTCCCAAAACGTTTGTTTTCCAATCTTTAGCATGACCTACCAAAATCCATTCTTTTAAGAAATCTTGGTAGCGGTCTAAAGGTAAAAACCAATGTTTGGTCGATTTCATAATAGGCGTTTCGCCCGTGATGGTCGATTTTGGATTGATCAAATCGGTGGCGTTTAAGGTCGAACCACATTTTTCGCATTGATCACCATAAGCTTCTTCATTGCCACATTTCGGACAAGTTCCCATAACAAAACGGTCAGCAAGAAACTGATCGGCTTTGGCATCGTATAATTGATCGGTAACTTCTTCAATGAAATCGCCGTTGTTGTATAATTTTTTAAAAAATTCCGAAGCCGTATCATGATGAATTTTGGAAGAAGTTCGAGAGTAATTGTCAAACGAAATCCCAAAATCCAGAAACGATTGCCGAATAATAGCATCATATTTATCGATAACTTGTTGCGGGGTAATACCCTCTTTTTTGGCTTTCATAGAAATGGCCACTCCGTGCTCATCGCTACCACAAATAAAGGCAACATCTCGTCCTTGCAACCGCAAATAACGCGCATAAATATCAGAAGGCACATAAACACCCGCCAAATGCCCAATGTGAATAGGTCCGTTGGTGTAAGGGAGCGCCGCCGTAATAGTATATCGGTTTGGATTTTGTATCATAATAAGATTAATTTACTGCAAAAATAAGAATTTTTTATTGATTTATTAGGAGCTATTCCCGCTGTCATTCCAATCTTTTTGCCCGCTGAAAAAGCGTTCAAAAAGGATTTTCCCTTCTATCGGGGCTACGAAAGAAGTTCGTTAAGAAACCTTTTTTAAAATTCAACAATGTAATTTCTATTTCTTACTTTTGTTTAAAATCAAAATAGTATGATTAGTATTGAACCTAAAGAACTTTCTCCCGGAAAACTACAAGGATATTTGCAAAGTGCCGTTGGCCCTCGCCCTATTGCTTTTGCTAGCACAATAGATAAAAATGGCAAACCCAATCTTTCCCCATTCAGTTTTTTTAATGTTTTTAGCGCGAACCCCCCAATACTCATTTTTTCACCAGCACGTCGCGTTCGAGACAATACCAACAAACATACATTACGCAATGCAGAGGATACTCTCGAAGTGGTTATAAATGTTGTTAATTTTGACATCGTGCAACAAATGTCATTGTCGAGCACCGAATATGCGGATGGGGTTAATGAATTTGTGAAATCGGGATTAACACAACTACCTTCGCATCTGGTAAAACCATATCGGGTAAAAGAATCACCAGTGCAATTTGAATGCAAGGTAAATGAAATTATTAGTTTAGGAAATCAAGGAGGAGCCGGAAATTTAATAATATGTGAAGTGCTAAAAATTCATATTGACCCAGCTATTTTGGATGAAAATGGCGTTATCGATCCCATAAAAATTGATTTAGTTTCTCGAATGGGTGGTAATTGGTACTCTCGCGCTAACAAAGGATTGTTTGAAGTGGCAAAACCCATTTCTACAATTGGAATTGGAGTGGATGCTATTCCTGATTTTATAAAAGAAAGCCCCGTTTTTAATGGAAACGATTTAGGAATGTTAGGAAATATAGAATCGTTGCCTACTAAAGAAGAAATTAATATCTTTGTCAAACAAAATTTTGCTGTAAAAGGTGTTTTAAGTTCCGACGATGAGCATCAAGTGCAAATAAAAGCAAAAGAATATCTCGAAAAACAAGATGTTTTGTCGTCTTGGAAAGTGCTTTTGGCAGAAAGAATTTAATTAGAAAATAGAAAATAATTATTTAAAACAATACGAAATGGAAGTTACAGGAAGAATTAAAATGATTGACACCACAAAAGAGGTAGGCACAGCAGGATTTAAAAAAAGAGATGTCGTTGTTACTACCGACGAACAATATCCACAACATATTTTAGTGCAATTTGTTCAAGACAAATGTGATTTATTGAATGGCTTTCAGACGGGAGAAGCAGTAAAAATTGATATCAACCTTAGAGGTAGAGAATGGACGAATCCACAAGGTGAAACGGTTTATTTCAACACCATTCAAGGATGGAGAATTGGAAAACTTCAAGCTGAAGCTCCTGTAGCTGCAATGCCAGCAATGCCAGTGGCTCAAGCATTTGAACCCGCTACTGATTTTAAAGAAGAAGATCACGACGATTTACCATTTTAATACACTAGAAAAGATACGTTAAAGTAGGGGATGTATTAATTATTAAAGAATACCGCTACTTTTTATTATTCTTGCGTAGGTAGGGTATTTGGGTAATGAATTGAGATTATAAGTGGGATTGGAACACCTCAAAAACAGAAAGTCTATTTATTTTGACGAACAATAGTTTATTTATAGGCCGAGATTTACAATTTTTCAAACTTTATGCAACGGTTCGCAAAGTCCGCTTTTCAATAATTAGTTAAGAGTTAAAAATGATTTGTTCAAATCAAATTAAACTTATTTTTGAAGCGAATTTTTATTTTTATCCAGGTCGTTTTTTTAAATTGAGCATTATTAATTGTAATTTGAGTAGTAAGCAACGCCAGATTAGTAATTTATAGTCTATATATACGTTATTTTTAACAATTAATTTTGTAATTAACTTTTAAATACTACTTTTGCCTTCAAAATATATTTTAATCAAATTAAACAAGTATGAAAAATCTAAACAAATTATTTTTTACTGCATTGATGTTTGTAGGACTTAATTCTCAAGCACAAGACAGTAACAATCCATGGGCTTTGTCTTTTGGAGCTAATGCTGTTGATACTAAAATTAGCGCAGACTCAGCAATTCAAGACCAATTTTCTCATTATTTTGACGTATCAAACAATTGGAATATCCTTCCTTCGGTTTCTTATTTGAGTGTTTCAAAATATGTAGGACACGATTTCTCTTTTGGAATTACAGGTTCTGTTAACAAAATTTCAAAATTTGTAAACCCTAGAATGACAATTCCAGGTGATTATACGGTTACAAATCCAGGGGATTTAAGCTATTATGCAATTGATGCAACCGTTAAATATAGCTTTATGAATATGATTAAATCTAAATCTATTGATCCTTCTGCTCATCTTGGTGGAGGTTACACTTGGTTTGGAGAAAAAGTAAAGCATGGAACTGTAAATGCTGGTTTAGGATTAACATATTGGTTTTCAGAAACAGTTGGTTTATCGGTTCAATCTACTTACAAACATTCATTTGACGAAATATCAGAAAGAGGCGCAGTACGTAACATGCCATCTCACATGCAGCACTTTGTTGGTTTGACTTTCAAATTTGGTGGAGTTGATACAGATGGAGATGGAATTTATGACAAAAATGATGCATGTCCAGAAATGGCTGGTCCAATAAAATTTAATGGTTGTCCTGATACCGATGGCGACGGAATTGTTGACAAAGACGATGCTTGTCCAGAAATGGCTGGTTTAGCTGCTTTCAATGGTTGTCCTGATACAGATGGCGACGGAATTGCTGATAAAGATGACGCTTGTCCAGAAGTTGCGGGTTTAAAAGCTTTCAAAGGTTGTCCAGATACCGATAATGACGGAATAACTGATGCTTCTGATAAATGTCCTACTGTAAAAGGACCAAAAGAAAATGCAGGTTGCCCTTGGCCAGATACTGACGGAGACGGAGTATTGGACAAAGATGACAAATGTGTTGATGTTAAAGGTACTGTTGCTAACTTTGGTTGTCCTGAAGTTGACGAAGTTGTTATGAAAAAATTGAACGAATTTGCTAAAACTATTTTATTTGAAACAGGAAAAGCATCTTTCGAAAAACAAACTTTCCCAGTATTAGTATCAATTACTGCAATATTGAAAGAATATCCAACGGCAAAATTCGCTATAGAAGGACACACTGATAATTCTGGTACTCCAGCTAAAAACTTGGTTTTATCTCGCGATAGAGCTGCGGCGGTTGTGACTTATTTAACTTCTAATGGAATTGCTGCTGACCGATTAACTTCTGAAGGTTTTGGTCAAACTAAACCAGTTGCTAGCAACAAAACAAAAGCAGGTAAAGCAAACAACAGAAGAGTTGAAGTGAAATTAGTAAAATAATTTTTTAAAATATTTTTTTAAAACGTCCCGAATTTCGGGACGTTTTTTTATTTTTATAAAATGAAAGAAGTTTCCTTTTTAGACAAAATTGCTCAAGTATTAATTGAAAATTATTCACATAATTTAGCAAATACCATTGTCGTACTGCCAAATAAAAGAGCAAAAATTTTCTTAGTTGAAGCACTAAAAAAACAAATTTCAAATACAGTTCTAGCTCCCGAAATCATTAGCATTGAAGATTTAATTCAGGAAATAGCTAAAGTTCGTACAGTTGACCCCATTGAATTGCTCTTTGAGTTCTATGAAGTTTATTTAACGATTACTGAAAAAGCAAACCAACAATCTTTTGAACTTTTTGCCAATTGGGCAAAGACGCTACTTCAAGATTTCAATGAAATTGACCGATATTTATTAGACCCTTTGCACGTTTTGTCTTACTTAAAAGACATTGAAGATATCAAGCGTTGGGGAGTTGAAGTAGAAAATAAAACACGATTACTCGAAAATTACATTGATTTTTGGAAATTGTTGCCTATTTATTACCAATCGCTGTACGACCATTTGTTAAAAAAAGGGATAGGTTATCAAGGTTTTATTTATAGAGAAGCGGTTACTAAAATTAATAATTATTCCGAATCGGTTAAGGAGAAGTCCTTTGTTTTCGCAGGATTTAATGCTTTAAACACCTCTGAGGAAAAAATCATTCAACATTTAATTGCTTTTAATCAGGCTAAAATCTATTGGGATACCGATCAAACTTTTTTTAATGATCCATTTCACGATGCGGGTTTATTTGCTCGACGGTTTGCTTCAAATTGGAAATACTATAAATCCAATCCTTTTGAATGGATAGTTGATGATTTCTCACAAAGTAAAAACATTCAAATTATTGGAACGCCAAAAACGATTGGTCAAGCCAAAATTGCAGGTAGTATCGTTGAAAAAATTGCGGCTTCCAACCCAGATGAATCATTAAACAAAGTAGCAATCGTTTTGGGAGAAGAGAATGTACTATTGCCGCTTTTATATGCTTTACCAGCATCTGTAAAAGCTTTAAACATTACGATGGGTTATTCGAGTAAGAACAACCCAGCACAAATTGCTATTGCAAAGTTGTTTAAAATGCACACTAATGCACTTTCGAGAAACGCAACTGATTGTGTTTTCTATTACAAAGATGTTTTAGATATATTAACGCATCCATTAATTGAACCTTTTATTGATGCTAGCGGATTGGTTACTATTATAAATGCCAACAATTATACGTTTATTACCCATAAAAAAATTATAGCTTTAAATCCCAACCCCAGCAACTTATTTTCACTGCTATTTCAAAAATGGGAAAACGGAGCAGCTGCTGTTTTAACTATTATTTTGGAGGTATTACAAGCCATAAAAGACAATTTAAACGACGATAATGAAGAAGAAAAAATCACTAAAGCATTTGTTTTTTCTATTTTTAAAACTATCAACAAATTAATAAATTATTACACAAAGCATCCGCAAATTGACACCATTGAAACACTTCACGCCATTTACAAACAAGTAATTGATCTTGCTGAGGTTTCGTTTGAAGGAGAACCTTTAAATGGATTACAGATTATGGGCGTTCTTGAAAGTCGAGTGTTGGATTTTGAAACTGTAATTGTAACTTCAATGAATGAAGGTAAATTTCCAGCAGGAAAATCACAAAATTCGTTTATTCCGTATGATGTAAAACGGGAATTAGGATTGCCTACTTTCAAAGAAAAAGATGCTATTTATACCTATCATTTTTACCATTTGTTGCAACGCGCCAAAAACATTTATTTACTTTATAATACCGAAAGTGATGGATTAGACGCAGGTGAAAAAAGCCGTTTCATTACCCAATTGGAAGTAGAAAAACAAGACAAGCATCAGCTTTCTCATGACATTTACAATGCTATTTTACCTGAAATAGCCTATTCGCCAATTGTTATTCCTAAATCAGAATCAGTATTGTTGCGGTTAAAAAAAATTGCCGAAGAAGGTTTTTCGCCATCTGCGTTAACCAGTTACATCCGAAATCCGATTCAGTTTTATTTCCAAAAAATGCTGCGTATTCGTGAAACCGAAGAAGTCGAAGAAAACATAGCGCTGAACACTTTAGGTACAATTATTCACGAAACATTAAAAGCATTATACGATCCATTCGTTGGCAAATTTATTTCTGAAAGTGATATTTCTAATTGTTTCAAACAAATTGATTCTGAAGTTTTAAAGCAATTCAAAGTAGTTTATAAAGAAGGCGAAATCAAAAAAGGACGAAATTTATTGGCTTTTGAAGTCGCTAAACGGAACGTTTATAATTTTTTAAAGACAGAAGAAGCTGCGATTAAAAATGGCGATACAATTAAAATTTTAGCATTAGAGCAACGCTATGAACGGGTTTTAGAACATCCGAGTTTGCCTTTTCCAGTAAAAATTGGAGGTTCTGTTGACAGAATTGAAGAGCGAAATGGGAATATTAGAATCATCGATTATAAAACAGGGAAAGTAGAAAAAAGAAATGTTACACTAAGCTCCTGGACAGGGCTTACCAAAGACATTAAAAACGACAAAATCATTCAGATTTTGGCTTATGCTTTTATGTATGAAGAAGAGGCAAAAGACAAACCCATTGAGGTGGGCATCATTTCATTTAAAAACTTGAATGCGGGTTTCTTACCTTTTGCTTTTAAAACTGGAAAAGAAATAAATACAATTATCGACAAGCAAATTCAATCGGATTACTTGGAACAAATGTGTTTGCTTATAAATGAAATATTGGACGAAAATAGTCCTTTTGAAGAAAAAATTTAATTCGAGTTGAAATGAGAGATTAATAATTATTATCTTTTGGCTAACACATTCCCTCCTTTGAAGTTTTGCCTAAATGGCGGGGTGGTCAATTAGGTTGTGGTTTTTGCATTTGCCTAATGCCTAAAAGATTTTTGATTGCAGAAAAACGATTTTTGATTGCAGATTCTTTACTTATGCCAGGGGGCTATTGCCTTAAAAAAATGTAAATCATTATTCTTATAAGATTTTAAAACAATTTTGCGCTCTAAGTAATTTAAAATAATTATTTTTGCGTTTCAAAGATAGACACATACATTTAAAATATGAGAACAATACAATTTAGAGAAGCCATTTGTGAAGCCATGAGCGAGGAAATGCGTCGTGACGAATCTGTTTATTTAATGGGAGAAGAAGTGGCAGAATATAATGGTGCTTACAAAGCTTCAAAAGGAATGCTTGACGAATTTGGGGCTAAGCGAGTAATCGATACACCTATCGCAGAGTTAGGTTTTGCGGGAATAGCAGTGGGTTCCACCATGAACGGTTGCCGCCCAATTGTAGAATATATGACTTTTAATTTTTCTTTAGTAGGGATTGATCAAATAATAAATAATGCGGCCAAAATGCGTCAAATGTCAGCAGGACAATTTCCAATGCCAATGGTTTTTCGTGGACCAACGGCTTCTGCAGGGCAACTCGGAGCCACACACTCTCAAGCTTTTGAAAACTGGTTTGCTAATACCCCAGGTTTAAAAGTGGTTGTTCCGTCAACTGTTTATGATGCAAAAGGATTATTAAAAGCTGCAATTCGAGACAATGACCCAGTAATTTTCATGGAATCAGAACAGATGTATGGCGATAAAGGGGAAGTACCAGATGGCGATTATACCATTCCTTTAGGAGTTGCTGATATTAAAAGAGAAGGTACCGATGTTACTATTGTATCTTTTGGAAAAATAATTAAAGAAGCACACCTTGCTGCTGATGACTTAGCAAAAGAAGGTATTTCTTGTGAAATTATTGATTTAAGAACCGTTCGTCCAATGGATTACGAGACAATCTTAACCTCTGTTAAAAAAACAAATAGATTAGTAGTACTTGAAGAGGCGTGGCCTTTTGCAAGTGTAGCTTCGGAAATTACATACATTGTTCAAGAACGTGCCTTTGACTTTCTTGATGCACCAATACAAAGAATTACAACTGCTGATACTCCAGCTCCGTATTCGCCAACCTTACTTAAAGAGTGGTTGCCAAATGCAAATGACGTTATCAAAGCAGTTAAAAAAGTAATGTATAAATAAGATAATAAAATTGTTAGAAAATAGCTAAGAAGTATAAAAATCTAATCTTCTAATAAATCTAAATAACTATATTTGAAACTTCATCACCGAACTGATGAAGTTTTTTTTTCTCTCTTAGTATGAATAGTAAATTATTTTTAAGTTTTCTAATGTTATTTACTACCATTATGTTGGCACAAACCAAAGTAAGCGGTATCGTTTTAGACGAAAACAAAAAACCTATAGGCTATGCAAATGTGTCTTTTAAAGGCACGTCAGAAGGGGTTATTACAAATGAGGATGGTCGTTTTTATCTTGAATCTCCAAAAAATCATAAAATTTTATCCATTTCATTTGTCGGTTATACTTCCAAGGAAATTCAATTGACAAAAGCGATAAACTACAACATGGCAATTACCTTATCTGATGGAGAAGTGCTAAATGAAATTAAAATTTTTGCTGGTAAAACATCCAAAAAGAACAATCCTGCCATAGACATTCTCAGAAAAATTTGGGCTAGGAAACATAAAAACGGCTTACGTCAGTTTGATCAATATCAAATGGAAAAATACGAAAAAGTAGAATTTGACATGAATTCTATTGATAGTGCCTTTAAGCAAAATAAACTTTTTAAAGGGATGGAGTTTATTTTTAAACAAGTCGATACTTCCAAAATTACAGGTAAAACCTATTTGCCAATTTTCATTAATGAATCCTTGTCAGATGTCTATGGTGATAATAAATTGAATAAGAAAAAAGACGTTTTAAAAGGTAATAAAAATTCGGGTTTAGGAAATAGTCAAGGGGTAGAAAGTTTTGTAAAAGACCTTTATAATGAATATGATATTTATGATAATTATTTGAAATTTTACGACAAAACCTTTACAAGTCCATTATCTCACACCGGAATTGACGTTTACAATTACGTTTTGGCAGACAGTGCATTCATAGATAAAAAATGGTGCTATAATATTGTTTATTATCCTAGAAGAAAAAATGAGTTGACCTTTAAGGGCGATTTTTGGGTAAACGATTCTACATGGGCTATAAAGACAATTAATATGGCTGTGTCAAAAAGTGCCAATATTAACTGGGTGAAAGAAGTTTATATTGAGCAAGAATTTGATGTGGTCAGCGACTCTATTTTTCTGCTCCAAAGAGATTATATGTTGACTGATTTTGCTTTTAGTAAAAAAGAAAAATCAAAAGGGGTTTATGGAAAACGAACCACCTTGTTTAGGAATCATAAATTTAACATACCTAAACCAGAAAAATTTTATAAAGAAGAAGTATTTGTTGATGATGCTGCAGTCTATGTAAAATCGGATGATTTTTGGGAAGAAAATCGTTTTGAAAGGCTCAATAAAGACGAAAAAGGCATTTACAAAATGTTAGATACTTTAAAAACAGTCAAAAAATTCAAGCATTTATACAGTATTGCAGAAATTTTAGGAACCGGTTATCTGCGCTTTGATAAATTTGATTATGGCCCTATTTTTTCTACTATTGGTTATAATGAAGTAGAGGGCTTGCGGCTTAGAGTGGGGGGTAGGACGTATTTTCAAAAAAATGATCCTTGGCGCATACAAGTTTATACCGCTTATGGTTTAAAAGACACAAAATTCAAATATGGGTTTTCTGGAAAATGGTTACTCGACAAACAGAACAGAATCATAATTTCTGGAGGAAGCCGAAAAGACGTAGAACAAATAGGGGCTAGTCTTACGACTACAAATGACGTATTGGGCAGAAGTATTGCATCCTCCAGCATCTTTGCTATAGGAAATAATGGGAAACTTACCAACATTGACTTAACTTCTTTGGCGATTGAAATGGAGCCAATAAAAAATTTTCGAACACAAATTGGTGGTTCTTTTCGTACTTTAGAATCGGCTTCTACAACGTTTAGTTTGGATTATTATACTGACTTGCCAACAGTTTTAAATCCAATTGGAATAATAAAAAGTAATGTTAGACAATCCGAAATTAACCTGCAATTGGAATTCACACCAGGTAGAAAACCTATCGGATATGGTGTAGAACGAACCTATGTTGAAGCCCCTTATGCACGATATTTAGTAAATTTAAGCCAAGGATTAAAAGGAGTTTTAAACAGTGATTTTGAATATAAAAAATTGCAATTTTATTGCAAACAACACTTCATTATGGGAGGGATAGGACGTTTAGATGCTATTGTCGAAGTAGGAAAAACCTTCGGAGACATCCCGTTAGGATTAATGAATATTGTGCCTGGAAATCAAAGTTTGTTTGCCATAGAAAACACTTTCAACCTTTTAAATTATTATGAATTTGAAGCGGATCAATATGCTACAATACAATTGCAACACAATTTTGGTGGAAGAATTTTTTCAAGAATACCTTTTTTGAGAAAATTAAATTGGAGGGAAACAATTGGTGCTAAAGGGGTATTTGGTTCGATTTCTGATGGGAATCGAGCAATTAATGCTTCCAATTTAGTTTATAAAGCTCCAGAAAATGGATATTGGGAATACAATGCCGGTATTGGAAATATCTTTAAAGTTTTTAGAATTGAATTCAGTTGGAGAGGTTCTTATATCGCACCTGGAACTAATAACTTTGGCGTAAAAGGTTCGTTTGGATTTTATTTTTAATCGCTATTGCATTATTTTTTTGTAAATAAAATTTCAAAATGAAAGCAACGAAAAAATATATATCCTAGTATTAATGGTTGTAGAGCTTTTAGTATTATTTAGTTTTTAACTTATCATTGGAATTTAAAAAATCTTTAAATTTTCTTTCTCATCATTCTCTATAAAAAACCCGTTTTACTCTTTGAGAAATACCTGCCATAACTTCATAAGAAATGGTATTTGTTGCTTTTGCAATTGAAGAAACAGTTGGATTTTCACCAAAAATAATGACTTGGTCGCCTTCATTACAATTGATTGTTGTAACATCGACCATCAACATATCCATACAAATGCTACCCACTATTGTAGCTTTTTGGTTATTTATGGAAACATATCCAACGCCATTGCCCCAAAGTCTTGAAATGCCATCAGCGTATCCAATTGGTATTGTAGCAATTTTTGTTTCTTTTTCCGCAATAAATCGTCGCGAATAACCTACACTTTCCCCTTTACCGATAGTTCTAATTTGAGAAATTATAGATTTTAAAGTCCCCACATTTTCTAAAAAAGGTTGTTCTTCTGAATTATTTGAAATGCCATAAAGTCCAATACCTAATCGAACCATATCATATTGGAATTGACTATAATTGGTAATTCCCGATGTATTTAAAACATGTCTAATGGGCTGAATTTGAAGTGATGAAATTAATTTTAATGACAATTTTTCGAATAAATCAATTTGATAATTTGTAAAATGAGAGTTGTTTAAATCATCACTTGTGGCGAGATGCGACAAGATGCTTTTGACTTTTACTACTTTAGTTTCTTTCAAAACCGCTATCAAATCATCTAAATTGGTTTCTTCAAATCCCAAACGATGCATTCCGGTGTCAATTTTAATATGAATTGGAAAATCAACCAATTTGCGTTGTTTGGCTATTTGTAGAAAAGCAATTAATCCTTTTAAACTATAAATTTCGGGTTCTAAATGATACTGAATAATGGATAAAAAACTCGTAGATTCAGGATTCATAACCATTATAGGTAATTTAATTCCTGCATTTTTCAAGGTAATTCCTTCATCGGCAAAAGCAACTCCAAGATAATCGACGTTATGATGTTGGAGTAATTTAGCAATTTCAAACCCACCATTGCCATAGCTAAAGGCTTTTACCATAACCATAATTTTGGTTTTCGAAAGTAGTTTAGATTTATAAAAATTTAAATTGTGACTAATCGCATTTAGATTAATTTCTAGAACCGTTTCATGTGTTTTTTCTTCAAGTAGCGAAACAATTTTTTCAAATTCAAATGTTCGTGCACCTTTTATTAAAATAGTTTCTTTGCCAAATGACAATGTGTTAAAATGAACAAGAAAATCGGTTGTATTCGCAAAGGTAATGCAGTTGGTAAATTTATTTTTAAACATTGAAATGGTTGTTCCAATCCCAATAATTCTATTAATTTTGTTAGAAACTAACAATTGCGAAACTTTAGAATAAAGCTCTTCTGTTTCTAATCCACTTTGAAAAATATCAGATAGAATTAATGTTTTCTTTTTATGTTGTTTTTGATTTTCTAAAAAATCCAATGCAATTTTTAAAGACTGAAAATCAGAACTATAACTGTCATCTATAAGAGTCGAATTGTTAATTCCGTTTTTGAGTTTTAAACGCATTTCGACAGGAAATAATAATTCCATTCGGTTTTCGATGGTTTTATAATCATAGCCAAAATACAGCAAAACCATCATAGATTGAATGGCATTTTCTATAGAAGCATCATCTTGAAACGGAATTTTAATTTCAAATTCACTATCATGAAATCTGATTTTCAATACGGTTTTGTCAACTATACTTTTTTTAGTGATAAAAACGTCTGCTTTGTCCTCTTTACAGCTCCAAGTGAAAGTCGCTATAGTTGGACTTACAAATGCGTCTATTGTTTTGTTTTTATTGTAAATTAAAACTTTTACATCTTTAAAAAGCTTCAGTTTTTCCTTTATTTTTTCGCCTAAATTAGAGAATCCTTCATCATGCGCTGACCCGATATTAGTCAAAAGTCCAATAGTTGGTTTGATAATAGGCTGTAATCTACTCATTTCGTTTACTGTAGATATTCCCGCTTCAAAAATACCAAGATTGTGTTTTTCATTTATTGAAATAACGGATAAGGGAACACCAACTTGTGAATTGTAACTTTTTGGGCTTCTAATAATGTTGTAATCGGGACTTAAAAGAAAATTCAACCATTCTTTTACAATGGTTTTTCCGTTGCTTCCAGTGATTCCAATAACAGGAAAATCAAATAAATTTCTATAATACGTCGCAAAATCTTGAAAAGCATGCAATGTATTTTCAACGACTAAAAAGTTGGCTTTTTTTTCTAATCCAATTGGAATATGGGTTACCACAAAATTTTGAACCCCTATATTTATTAGTTCATGAATATAACTATGGGCGTCATTGTTGGGTCCGACGATTGCGAAAAATAATGTTTTAGAACCGTTTTGAAGCGAACGACTATCAATTGAAATGTTTTCAATTATTGTGTTTTTGGTGCTTTCAAACCATTCTGCGTTTAGAATTGAGATAATATTTTTGGTGTTTACACTCAAAATTTTACTTTGTTTTGTTTTTTGAAACCGCTTGAATTTCTTCGTTTTTTTTCATAGCACGATAATAAGCGCCCCTACTTAAAGGTTCATATTCTTCGGTTTCGCCCAACATAACCAACTTGTCATCATTTGTTTTTCTAAAACTATAATTGGCGAGATTCCCCGTTCGAGTGCAAACCGCATGAACTTTGGTAACATATTCAGCTGTTGCCATTAGCGCTGGCATCGGCCCAAAAGGGTTTCCTTTAAAGTCCATATCCAATCCTGCAACAATTACTCGTATACCAGAATTGGCTAAATCATTGCAGATTTTTACAATTTCATCATCAAAGAATTGTGCTTCATCAATACCAACCACATCACATCCTTGCGCCAATATAGCAATATTGGCAGCCGCAGGAACCGGTGTAGAACGGATTTCGTTTTTATTGTGAGAAACCACCATTTCTTCATCATAACGCGTGTCGATAGATGGTTTAAAAATCTCTACTTTTTGTTTAGCAAATTGCGCTCTTTTTAGACGTCGAATGAGTTCTTCGGTTTTTCCAGAAAACATTGATCCGCAGATAACTTCAATCCAACCAAATTGTTCTTTATGATTTACAGTATTTTCGAGAAACATTTTGTATTTTTCTTGCGCTTAAAATGAATAGTTTTTATTACTTTGTAACGGAAACAAATTTATTAAAAAAGACACTCTTTATTTACTATAATAATAAAAGTTATGAAAAAAAAGTTGGAAGCCGATTTAATCAGCATTGCACACCGAATTTTAAAGCTAAAAAACAAATCTGATATCATTCAATTGCATCAGGAAACACAAAAATTGTATGAAAAGCTTTCTGTTTTGCGTTTTGTAGAGGAACATTTTGGAGCAACTAAACCTACAATTGGCCAATCTGATATAGAAGAAAAATTGGAAACTGTTTTTGATTCAGAAGCTACTGATGTAATCGATTCACTTCCAGAAGAAACAACTCCTGTTTCAACCGAAAACAGCGCCACAATTGCGCCACAATTGGAAGAAATGCAAATGGAAGAGGAAGTTTCTGATGAAAATGAGGATGAAGAATCAATAGAAGAAGCTGCAAAAGAAGATAAAGCCATTCTCGATCAAGAAATCATAGAAGAAAAACCGATTGAAGAAGATTTTAAACCTGTTTTTGAACTTACTTTCGAAACGAAAGAAGCTGTAAAAACTCTTCCAAAACAAATTTCTTTTGAGGATCTTCTGGGTCAAAATTATAATGAATTGGAATTTGTAAAAGCCGATTCCATTTCTCCAATTTCTGAAGCTTACGGAACTGATGAAACTGTTCAAGACGAATCGTTTGAAACCGAAGTTCCTGATGAAACAGTTGACATTCCGGTTGAGGAAACGGTTGAAATAACAGAAACAACAGAAGACGAGTCTTCAGTTAATTTTGATAAAGAAAATGAAACCATTGACGCATTGGTTGATCTTCATAGAAAAGAAGCGGAAACGAAAGCTACAACGAATGAAAAATTCACAACAGGAATTAGTTTTGGTTTGAATGACCGAATTGGTTTTGAAAAACATTTGTTCGCAGGAAGCAGTGAAGACATGAACCGTGTAGTATCTCAATTAGGTACTTTTGATTCATTTGAAGAAGTTCAAAACTTTATTGAAGATATGGTAAAACCGGATTATGACAATTGGGAAGGTAAAGAGGATTATGTTCAGCGTTTTATGGATATTGTAGAGAAAAAATTTGCTTAACATCTTTATGATTTTCGATTTTTTCCCTCGCAAAGAACGCTAAGTCAGGCACAAAGCAGAATAAGTAGAAATTAGATGAAATCTTTGCTAACTTTGCAAGAAATTTTTTCCACGCAAAGTGAGTCAAGTTAACACAAAAAATGTTATATTTTTTCAAGAAATGACCGAAAACGAATTATCCTACATTATTATTGGATTTGCGATAGAAATGCATAAAAATCTTGGTGCTTGATTGTTAGAGTCTGCTTATGAAGCTGCATTTGCTTATGATTTAAGAAAGTTAGGCTTAAAAGTAGAAACTCAGGTTGTAATGCCAATGATTTATAAAGAAATCAAACATGATGTTGGTTATAGGTTAGATTTAGTAATTGAAGATAAAATAATTGTAGAGTTGAAATCTGTTGAAATTCTTGCACCAGTCCATTTTGCTCAAACATTAACTTATCTAAAGTTATCAAATAAAAAACTCGCTTTGTTAATTAATTTCAACACAAAAATATTGAAAAACGGCATACATAGAATAGTAAATAATTTATAAATATTTGAGTTTTGTGAACTTTGCGGAAACATCTTTGCGAACTTTGCGTGAAATTTCTTTCACACAAAGCATAATAAAAAGAATTTAGATAAAATCTTTGCGAGAAAAATGAATCAAATTTAAATAGTATGTCTAAGCTTTATATAGTTCCAACGCCTATTGGCAATCTTGAAGACATGACTTTTCGAGCTATCAGGATTCTGAAAGAAGTCGATTTGATTTTGGCAGAAGACACTCGAACAAGCGGTAAACTACTAAAACATTTTGAAATTGGCACACACATGCATAGCCACCACATGCACAATGAGCATAAAACGGTTGAAAATTTAATTTTAAGATTAAAATCGGGCGAAACCATCGCTTTGATTTCTGATGCAGGAACACCAGCAATTTCTGACCCTGGATTTTTATTGACTCGCGCTTGTGTCGAAAACGGAATAATCGTTGAATGTTTACCTGGCGCAACGGCATTTGTACCTGCTTTGGTAAATAGCGGATTACCAAATGATAAATTTGTTTTTGAAGGATTTTTGCCCGACAAAAAAGGAAGACAAACCCGTTATTTAGCCCTAGCCGAAGAAACAAGAACCATGATTTTATATGTTTCTCCGCATAAATTAGTAAAAACTTTAGGGGAATTCATCACCTATTTTGGTGAGGACCGATCCATTTGTGTTTCTCGAGAATTGTCAAAACTGCACGAAGAAAATGTGAGAGGAACCGCGCATGAAGTATTGACGCATTTTGAAAACAAACCACCAAAAGGAGAAATTGTTGTTGTCGTTGGTGGGAAAACATACAAATAACAAATTTTACAACTATGCTCAAACATCTCATTAACTTGTTTTTTCCGTCAGTTTGTTCCGGATGTCAAGGGTTTTTGTTAGGAAATGAAAGCATAATTTGTACACAATGTCGACATGAAATTCCATTGACTCAATTTCACAACGAGATTGAAAATGCAGCCTATAAGATATTTTATGGTCGACTACCGGTGGAGCACGTTTCTGCTTTAGTTTATTTTCATAAAAAAGGGATTGTACAAGAAATGATTCACGGACTAAAATACCGTGGACATGAAGAAGTGGGTACTTTGTTCGGAAATTGGTATGCCGAGGATTTGAAAGCACATCCAATAATCAAAAAAATTGACGCTATAATTCCAGTTCCTTTGCACAAAAAAAGACTTAAAGAGCGGGGGTATAATCAGGTAACTGCATTTGGTAAAGCGCTATCAGAAAATATAGGACTGCCTTATACAGACAACGTTTTAGTTAGAAATGTATATTCAAAAACCCAATCGCAAAAGAGTTTTACAGGACGCACTGAAGTTGAAACCTCTATTTTTGACGTAGTGTACAATGAAAGTCATCACAACAAACATTTCCTTTTGATAGATGATGTTTTGACTACAGGCGCGACTTTAGAAAATTGTGGGAAGGCTCTTTTGAAAATTCCAGGTGCAAAATTGAGCATTGTAACCATGGCAATGTCACATAATTAAATCCTAATTTTTATTAAAAACATTTCGTTTACACTAAATATAATTGTTATTTTGTGGCTTATAAAAATGTGCTTTATGTTTAAAATTCAGTCCAAATATATCTTACTTAGTATTGTTTTTACAGTTGTAAGTTGCGCGAAAAGAGGCGCCATTACGGGAGGTACAAAAGATACGCTTTCGCCTGTTTTAAAGACGAGTTTTCCTAAAAACTTCAGCACCAATTTCAAAGGAAAAGAGATTAAACTCAACTTTGATGAGTACATAAAATTGAAAGACGTAAATAAACAATTAGTAGTTTCGCCTCCAATGAATTCGCCTCCAGAGATACTTCCAACGGCTGCTAGCAAAGAAATTACTATAAAAATAAAAGATACTTTACAGCCCAATACAACCTATAGTTTCAATTTTGGACAAAGCATTCAAGACAATAATGAAGGCAACCCATTTTCCCAATTCAAGTATGTATTTTCGACTGGGAGCAGTATCGATTCATTAAAAATTGAAGGGACAATTAAAGACGCATTAGAAAAAAAGCCCGATAATTTTGTAACCGTGATGCTCTATGAAATTAATGAAAAATACAATGATTCAACTGTTTATAAGAAAAAACCAAGATACGTAACCAACACTTTAGACAGTTTGAAATCCTGGAAAATTGAAAACGTAAAAGCGGGTAAATACCTTTTAATCGCTCTAAAAGATTTCAACAATAACTTTAAATTTGATCCTAAAAATGACAAAATAGGTTTCTATAAAGATGAAATTTCGATTCCTACAACTTTAAAATACGAATTAAAATTATTTAAAGAATCTCCTGCTTTCAAGGCACTAAAACCAGTTCAAGCTTCTGGAAACAGAGCCATTGTTGGCTATGAAGGCAATCCAAAAAATTGTAAAATTGTTTTAAAAAACGGAAACACTATTTTGCCGACCGTATTGACTCATTTTCCAAAGAAAGATTCACTTCAAGTTTGGTTTAATAAAATAAAAACCGATTCTTTAAGCCTGACCGTTACAAATGGGGATTATAATAAAAACTTCAATTTTAAAATTAAGGACCAAAAACGCGATACTATAAGCTTTATCGCTACACCAACAGGTGTTTTAAATCCTAGAGACACCTTTGTTTTAACCTCGTCTATTCCGATTGTGAAATGGGATAATTCCAAAATTTCATTGCGAAATAAAGATTCATTGTCCATCCCTTTTACTACAGAATATGATGAATGGAATCAAAAAATAAATTTCAAATTCAAAAGAGAGGAAGCTCAAAAATATACTTTTAGAATGTTGCCAGGAGCATTTGTAAATTTTTTCGAAAAGGCAAATGACACTTTGAACTATAAATTAGACACGCGAACTACTACAGAATATGGGAATTTAACTTTGAATTTAGAACATGTGAAACATTTTCCAGTGCTAGTGGAGTTGACGGATGAAAAAGGGTTGGTTTTGGCCTCCGAATATGCTGAAAGCAATCCAAAAGTGATTTTTGAAGGATTAGAACCTGCCAAATTTTATTTAAGAATTATCTACGATGAAAATAGCAATAAACAATGGGATTCCGGAAATTTTATAGGCAAACGTCAAGCAGAAGAAGTGATTTATTTTTCAAAACAAATTGACGTTCGTGCCAATTGGGACGTGGAACAACCAGTAGATTTAGCGCCATAGCATTCTTAAAACTGCATTTCAAAAGCATCACTATCGTTTAGAAAGCCAAATTTCTCCCGCGTTGCTAACATTTTTTCTTTGTCTAAAGTCGCTATAAAAACCCCTTCTGATTCTTGGGGTGCAATCAGATAATTTCCAAGAAAATCAATAGCTTGTGAATGACCAGAATAGTCGTGATGGTTTTCGTCTTCGCCAATTCTATTCACGCCAATGGTGTAACACATATTCTCTATAGCACGTGCTTTCAGTAAGGCATCCCACGCGTTTATTCTTGGCGTTGGCCAATTGGCAACATAAAGTAAGACGTCATAATCTTCGGTATTTCTTGCAAAAACAGGAAAACGCAAATCATAACAAATTAAGGGACAAATTTTGAATCCTTTGTATTCGATTATTATTTTTTCTGCTCCAGCGGTGTACGTTTTGTCTTCGCCAGCAAGGGTAAACAAGTGTTTTTTGTCATACGTTTTTATTGCGCCTGAAGGAAATACAAACACCAACCGATTATAGAAATTCCCGTTTTCTTGAATAACCAAACTTCCTGTAACAGCGCTATTTTTGGCTTTTGCTATTGTTTGCAACCGTAAAATCGTTTCGCCTTGCATCGTTTCGGCAACTGCTTTTGAATTCATAGTAAAACCCGAACTAAACATTTCGGGCAACACAATCAAATCAACCTTTTCAGCAATGGCATCGATTTTTTCTTCGATAGCGTTCCGATTTGCAGTTGGGTTTTCCCAGAATAAAGCTGTTTGTATAAGTGCTATTTTCATTTTGATGTTTTTTGAAAAGTATAAAAAATGGCAGTACTTGTAGTAAAAAAAAAATAGTGCTAAAAAATTACTTTATTCCACTTCCAAATCCACAAACGAAAAAGATTTGCCACTAAACAAGCCTTTATCAGACAATTTTAAATCAGGAATCACCAACAAAGCCATAAAAGAAAGCGTCATAAAAGGCGCTTTGAGCTCGCTTCCTAAATCTTTCGCCATAGCATCAATTTCTTGGTACAATATTCCTGCTTCCCAACCCGATTTGTCACTCATAATGCCACCAACAGGCAAGGCCAAAAGTTTGTTTTCGGCTCCATTTACTGCACAAACGCCGCCACGGTTTTCGATAATCAAATTGACCGCTTGACAAATGGCTTCGTCAGACGTTCCTACCACAACAATATTATGACAATCATGTGCTACTGAACTCGCAATAGCCCCTTTTTTCAATCCAAAATTCTTGATAAATGCAATCGCAGGTTTTTCGTTTTGATAACGGTTCACGACAGCCATTTTCAGAATATCATTATCCGTATCCGACACCAAGTTTCCGTCTATCAATAAGGCTTTATGATGAATTTCGTTGGTAATCAATTGCCCTTCGAGCGCTTCAATAACTCTGATTTTAGTAGCAGCACTTGGCACCCTGAAATCAGCTACACTTTTGGCACTAATAGTAAAATTATTAGGAGTTTCAAATGCCACATCTTTTACAAAACTAGTGCCGTTTTCTGCAACCAATTCGCCATCAATATAGGTTTTTAATACTTTAAAATCTACTAAATCTTCCACGACAATAAAATCGGCAGCATCGTTCGTATTCAAAAAGCCAACATTCATTTTATAATGATGAATAGGGTTAATACAAGCGGCTTGCAACACCTTAAAAACATCCATTCCTTTAGCAACCGCACGAGCACAAAGCAGGTTGATATGTCCAACAATCAAATCGTCGGGGTGTTTGTCATCAGAGCAAAACATCATGTTTTCATAATGGGTAGGCAATAAATCAATCAAGGCTTCAAAGTTTTTGGCAGCACTACCTTCGCGGATAATCACTTTCATTCCGAGGGACAGCTTTTCTTCGGCTTCCTCAAACGTAAAGCATTCATGGTCGGTGGTTATTCCCGCCGAAATGTATTTCCGAATGGGTTCGCCATGCAATCCAGGTGCATGACCATCAACAGGTTTGTTGAAATGTTGTGCCCATTCTATTTTTTTCATCACTTCGGCATCATCAAATAAAACCCCAGGATAATTCATCATTTCCGCCAAATAATAAATATCCGGCGAAGCCATTAATGCCGCAATACCATCTAAATCTATAACCGCTCCAGCACTTTCAAACGAAGTGGCAGGCACACAGGATGGCGCGCCAAAATGAAATTTAAGCGGCACTTTTTTGCCGTTTTCAATCATATAAAAAACCCCATCAACACCCAGAACATTGGCTATTTCGTGTGGATCAGAAATCGTAGCTACAGTACCGTGAAGCACCGCCAGTTTGGCAAATTCAGAAGGCACCAACATCGAACTTTCGATATGAATGTGCGCGTCAATAAACCCCGGAAGAATATAGTTTTTTACCTCGTGTTGTTTTTCAACAAGAGCCGTAATTTTTCCGTTTTCAACCGTAATTTCGCCCGAATAGATGCTACGGTTGCTGATATCTACAATTTGACCTTGAATTTGCATGACGTTTAATTTAAAAAATGGAGTGATATCAAAAGTAACAAAAAAAAGTCATGCTTTGTAATAAATAGCTTTCAATGATATTACCTTAATTAATATTTTGAAGTTTTTTATTGGTTCAGAATATTTTATATATTTGGCAGATAAAGTTCAAACTTTATCTGATTAACAAACCAATATGTTAATATTTTATGAATCAAGTAAATTACAACTAAACCCCAAACATCAAAAATTTTCCAACATAAAATTTAAAACAAAATGCGCTGGACCTTTCAACCCCAACCCGACAAAAGTAAAACCCAACAATTGGCTTCAGCATTGAATACCGATCCATTAATAGCAACCCTTTTGTTGCAAAGAGGCATTACTACTTTTGAAGAAGCACGACAATTTTTTCGTCCAAGTCTGACTGATTTGCATGATCCTTATCTGATGAAAGATATGGATAAATCCGTAAGCCGCATCGAGAAAGCCATTGCCAACAACGAAAACATATTAATTTTCGGCGATTACGATGTCGATGGAACAACCGCCGTTTCCTTGGTGTCAAGTTATCTAAAAACCTATTATTCCAACGTGGCGACCTATATCCCAGACCGTTATGACGAAGGCTATGGCATTTCCTATAAAGGAATCGATTTTGCCGACGACAACGGTTTTAGCCTAATCATTGCCTTAGATTGCGGTATAAAATCCATCGAACATGTGGGCTATGCCAAAGCTAAAAAAATCGATTTCATCATCTGCGATCACCACCGCCCGGGCGACGAATTGCCTGCTGCCATTGCCGTTTTAGACCCAAAAAGAACCGATTGCAACTACCCTTACGACGAGTTGTGTGGGTGTGGCATTGGGTTTAAACTCATTCAAGCCTTAGGGCAAAATCGAAATCAAACCATTGATGATTTATTTCCTTATTTGGATTTGGTCGTTGCCGCAATTGGCGCCGACATTGTCCCGATAACGGGAGAAAATCGAATTTTGGCTCATTTTGGTTTACAAGTAATCAACACTAATCCGCGCCCTGGATTCAAAGCATTGATCCATCAAATTAAAAAAACAGCTTTAACCATTACCGATGTTGTTTTTATCATTGCCCCCCGAATCAATGCCGCAGGACGCATCAAACATGGAAATCACGCCGTGGAATTATTAACCGAGTTTGATTTCGAACAAGCCCAACAATTCGCTTCCGAAATCGAAGTTTATAATACTGACCGTAAAGGGTTAGACCAACAAATTACAAAAGAAGCGCTTTTGCAAATAGAAGAAAACCAAGAGCAAAAGCGTAACACAACCGTTGTTTTTCAAGAAAATTGGCACAAAGGCGTCATTGGAATCGTGGCTTCCCGATTGATAGAAACCTATTATCGCCCAACCTTGGTTTTTACTAAAAGTGGCGATAAATATGCAGCTTCGGCACGTTCAGTAACGGGTTTTGATGTTTATAATGCACTAGAAGCTTGTGCAGAACATTTGGAGCAATTTGGTGGACATAAATATGCTGCTGGAATGACTTTGAAACCTGAAAACTATGAACGTTTTAAAGCTGCATTCGAAAAAGTAGTTCAAGAAACCATTGCCCCCGAACTTTTGATTCCTCAAATAACAATAGACGCCGAAATTGATTTTGCTGAAATAACACCCAAAATGACTCGAATTTTAAAACAATTTGAACCCTTTGGACCACAAAACATGACGCCCATTTTCTTAACCAAAAAAGTTAAAGATACTGGCTATGCCAAACTTTTAGGACAAGACGAAGAACATTTGCGACTTTTTGTAAAGCAAAACAATTCCGAAGGATTTGCCGCAATTGGTTTTGGTTTGGGCAATAAAATGGCTTTGGTACAAGACAAAAAATCATTTCAAGCAGTATATTGTATTGATGAAAACGAGTGGAAGGACAAAATTTCCATTCAATTCCGATTAAAAGATGTTGCTGCAAACGAAAATTAAAAAGGTTTTTAATCAATTAAATTTTTCAAACCCTAAAAAATTACTATTTTTGGAAACAATTTAAATAATAGTAAAAAGACAGAATGAAAAAATCATTAGTAATTATCGCACTTGCCCTTTCTATAATTTCATGCAACAAAACAGCTGAGGTAAAAGAAATAAAAACAGCTTATATTGACACTTCAAAATTGATGGAAGATTACACCGAATCCAAAGATATTGATGCCAAATACAAATCCAAAACAGAGGAAATGGGCCATGAATTGGAACTTGAAGTGGCTCGTTTTAAAGCTGATGCCGCTGATTTTCAAAAAAAGGCACCTTTAAACGGACAAGCTTGGGCACAACAAAATGGCGCGGCATTACAACAAAGACAACAAAAATTACAATATGCACAAGAAGCTATTGTACAGCAAATGCAACAAGAGATGGGTGTTGAAAAAGACACTATGGTAGTTGCAATTAAGAAATTCATCAAAAGTTATGGTAAAGAAAAAGGCTATGCTTATATTTATGGTACGGGTGAAGCAAATACAGTTTTGTACGCTGAAGACAAATATGATATCACTAAAGAAATCATTACATTATTGAATGACAAATACAAAGCAGAACCAAAACCAACTGTAAAACCAGTAGTAACCAAAAAATAAATCATCATAAAAACTATTGGTTTTTGATGATTTAAATTTTTATAAATAAGTAGCCTCTATAGCTGATACCATCAATTATAGAGGCTAATTTTTAATACTACTTTGACTCATTTTATTTTATTTCCATAAAAAAAGCCTCACATCGCTGTAAGGCTTGATTTTACTGGTGGATAATATTGGATTCGAACCGACCACCTCTTGCCTGCCAGAAACACCTATATTTTAAGAAAGCTCTATTTTACTGGGGATAGTGTTTTTTAGAGTAATGCAAAATCGTGCATTTTCTAGCATTTTGCCACTTATAAAGTACACCCAAGAAAGAGTAGCTTCTAGTGACTAATTATTGGCACTTTTTTAGATTTGCTGCCGTATTATAGTTTTTTGTATATTTGCACAAAATAAATCTTTATCGCAACAGAAAAACTAAATATTGACAAATTAAAGAACCAATTCAAAGACAAAAATGTTTTTGAAACTAAAGATATAGCATTGTTTTTTCATGAAATGGAGAAAGAGTTAAAACTTTCTACTGTCAATTGGCGAATACATTCTATGATTCAAAATGGAATACTTCAACGGGTTGGTAGAGGAAAGTTCAAATTTGGTAAAGAAAGAAATTATCTTCCAGAGATTTCACCTTTGATGAAATCAATTTTTTCAAAAGTTAAAAAGGAATATCCCTACACCGATATTTGTATTTGGAATACGGCTTCGCTTAATGAGTTTATGATTCATCAACCGTTCAAGTTTTATTATATACTTGAAATTGAAAAAGAAGCAATGAATTCAATATTCTATTTTTTAAAAGATTTGAATTTTTCTGTCTTTCTTGAACCAACTACTGATATACTTGAAAAATACACGCCTGATAATAAACAAATCATTATAATAAAACCTTTGATTTCCGAAGCTCCACTTATTACAGTTAACGGAATAACAACAGCTTCAATTGAAAAAATGCTGGTTGATATTTTTTGCGATTCGATAACATTCTCTGCTCAGCAAGGTTCTGAAATGCGAACAATCTTTGAAACTGCATTTACTAAATACACTGTAAACCAAAGTAAAATATTACGATATGCAAATAGGAGAAGGAAAAAAGAAAATTTCATTGAATTCATAAATACAATTTCTAATTTACGGCAGCAATAGCTATTTGCTGCCAATTTATAGTATATGATAAATCAAAAAGAAATAACAAATGAATGGCTCAGTAAGGTTTCAAAAGAAAATAAAAATGCTGACAAAATTCTAGTAGAAAAGGTTGTTCGTGCTTTACTTTTACTTGAAGGATTAGTAAAACAAAATATCCCTTTCCTATTTAAGGGAGGCACCGCTTTGATGTTACATTTCAATTCAACCAGACGATTGTCAACAGATATTGATATTATATTGCCACAAGAAATTCAAAATTTAGAACAAACCCTAGATTTATTAGCTTTAGAACAAGGATTTTTAAGAAAAGAGTTGCAACATAGGGATGCTAAATCGAAAATTAAAAAAGAACATTATAAATTTTTCTATACTCCATTACACAAAACTAATAAAGTAGAAGAATACGTTCTTCTGGACATATTATACGAGGAAGTAAATTATTCTAAAATAATTTTGTTGCCTATTCAATCAACATTTGTTCCAATTATAGATGAACCTCTAACAGTTAATGTTCCTATTTTAGAAGATATTTTAGGAGACAAATTAACTGCTTTTGCTCCAAACACAACTGGAATTCCCTACTTCAAGAAAGAAGATAGTATGAGTATGGAAATTATCAAACAGTTATATGACATCGGAAATCTTTTTGATGTTGTGAATGAACTAAGTGTTATCAGAACCACTTTTTATCGTTTTGCTAAGACAGAATTAGCATATCGGAATTCAGATAACATGAATGCAGCAGATGTACTAGAAGATATTTATCAAACATCACTTTGTATAGTGACTAGGGGAATTGATGGGAAAGGTAACTTTGAGGAATTGCAAAATGGAATTCAAAGAATTGGGAGTTTCATTTTCTCAGAAAACTATCATATTGAAAAAGCAATTACCCATGCGTCAAAAGCAGCCTATTTAGCTACTTTGATAAAATATGACATTTTAGCGATAAAGAAATTTGAAAGTCCTGTTCAAATTAAAGATTGGTCTATTGGTGAACCGTTAAATAATAAATTGAATAAACTTAAAAAATCTAATCCCGAAGCATTTTTCTATTGGTATCAAATTTCCTCTCTTTATAATAGTTAATCGGATGATAATCTTATAATTTGGTAGATTGATTATCCACTTAAAATAGAGGAAAAACAACCTAAACAAGAAAAATCAGAATAATTCCGTGCTAAATTATTATTTAAAATAGGAAGTATTAATATTAAAAAGCTAAGTAAATAGATGCTTTCTCATTGTTTTTGATAAAATTATCAGTGCTAAAACAGTGCTAAAACATCCTAAAAATAGTCTTTTTTAGGTATAAAAAAAGCCCTTTTAAGTCAATAAAAGGGCTAAAAACAGTGTAGTGGAGAATATCGGATTCGAACCGACCACCTCTTGCCTGCCAGGCAAGCGCTCTAGCCAAATGAGCTAATCCCCCAATATTTTTACAAATATAGTATTTAAGATGGCAATTCAAAAGGCATCATAATAAAAAGTGTAACATTACTACCCAATTGTATGAAATAAATACAAAAATGAAAATTAGTGCTCAATTTTAATACATAATCTTTCCAAAAAAAATAAAAGTAACTTCAAACTGTGGCTGTTAAATAGTTGTTTTCACTCCTTCTTTCATTGCATTTTTAATATTGCCCGATAAATTTATTATCGTCTAAAAACAGACGAGATTATAATTAGTATTTGCTAAATTTGCATTAAATAATTTACAATGAGTAAAATTAGAATTACCAAACAATTTAGTTTCGAAACAGGACATGCGCTCTATGGGTATGATGGAAAATGTAAAAACGTACACGGGCATAGTTATAAACTATCTGTAACGGTTATAGGAACACCAATTGATGATAGAAATAATGTAAAATATGGTATGGTTATCGATTTTACAGATTTAAAAAAAATAGTAAAAGAGGAAATCGTTGAGGATTTTGATCATGCTACTGTTTTTAATGCAACTACACCACATTTAGAGTTGGCTAATGAATTGAAAAGTCGGGGGCATCACGTGATTTTGGTCGATTATCAACCCACAAGTGAGAATATGGTAGTCGCTTTTGCAGCAAAAATAACCGCACGATTACCCCAAAACATTCGTCTTTTTTCATTAAAACTTCAAGAAACAGAAAGCTCTTTCGCGGAATGGTATGCTTCTGACAATTTAATTTAAAAATAAAATAACGGTTTCGTTTGGTTTATTTAATGTGGTATTTTAACAAAACATTAAATTATTCCTATTTAAAATAAGATGTTCTTTCCTGAAGTAAAAATTTATATATTTGAAATCAAATTCCGATACTATTTGCAGAGGAAATACACAATAATTCACAATGAGGAATTACAAAAATTCTATATTCTACATTACTATAACCGGAGGTTTTTCCGCTCTAATATATTGGATTCTAAATCAAGGGAAGATTTTAGAAAAGGGTAGAAATATTATACTACCAATATCAAAAAAAGGACAATGGTCGGAGTTTTTGACTTCGATGATTCACAATTTAAAAGAGCCATTAGCTATTTTGTTAATGCAAATCATTGCCATCATTTTGGTTGCCCGTTGTTTTGGTTGGATATTTAGAAAAATCGGCCAACCTTCAGTTATTGGTGAAATGATTGCCGGAATTGTGCTTGGTCCATCACTACTTGGATTGTATTATCCAGGCTATTTCTCCCATTTATTCCCGATTGATTCTTTAGGAAATTTAAAATTTTTAAGTCAGATTGGTTTAATTTTATTCATGTTTGTCATTGGAATGGAATTGGATTTAAAAGTATTAAAGAACAAAGCCAATGATGCGGTTGTAATCAGTCATGCAAGTATAATCTTTCCTTTTACTTTAGGCATTGGTTTGGCGTACTTTATTTATCATCAATTTGCTCCAGAAGGTGTTCAGTTTGCTTCTTTTGCTTTGTTTATTGGTATTGCCATGAGCATTACGGCTTTTCCGGTTTTGGCAAGAATTGTTCAAGAAAGAGGCATTCATAAAACCAAACTGGGTTCAATAGTTATAACGTGTGCTGCCGCAGATGACATTACGGCTTGGTGTATTTTGGCAACGGTTATTGCAATTGTTAAAGCGGGTTCATTTGTGAGTTCCCTTTATGTAATAGGTCTTGCAATTGCTTATGTTTTTTTAATGGTTAATGTGGTCAAACCATTTCTTGAGCGTGTAGGGGAATTAAAAAATTCCAGACAAAGTTTAAGTAAACCAGTGGTGGCTATTTTTTTATTAACCCTAATTATTTCTGCCTATTCAACTGAAGTCATCGGAATTCACGCTTTGTTTGGTGCTTTTATGGCTGGAACGATTATGCCTAATAATGCCAAATTTAGAAATATTATTATCGAAAAAATAGAAGATGTTTCCGTTATATTATTTCTTCCATTATTTTTCGTATTCACAGGTTTACGAACCCAAATAGGATTAATAAATGACCCTTTTCTATGGAAAATTACGGGTATAATTATTCTTGTAGCTGTAATTGGAAAGTTTTTAGGAAGCGCTTTGGCAGCTAAATTTGTAGGTCAAAATTGGAGAGACAGTTTAACAATTGGTGCCTTAATGAACACTCGAGGCTTGATGGAACTTATTGTATTGAATATTGGGTTGGATTTAAAAGTGCTTTCGCCTGCTGTTTTTACGATGATGGTTATCATGGCGTTAGTTACTACTTTTATGACTGGACCTGCTTTGAACCTTATTAATTTTATTTTTAAAACAAAAGATGTACTGTTACCTGAAGAAATTATTCACAACAAAAAATTTAAAATACTTATCCCTTTTGGAAATTCGCAACGTGGAATATCTTTATTACGACTCGCCAATGGATTCGTTAAAAAAGAAAGCAACCAATCTATAGTTACCGCTATGCACCTTACTTTGAGCAATGAGTTGCATACTTTTGATTTGGAAGAACATGAAAAAAAGAGTTTTGAACCCGTTATTTCGGAATCAGTTCAATTGAATCAAAAAATTGTAACGCTATTCAAAGCTTCGAATGACATCGATGCGGATATAGTAGAAATTGCCAATCAAGGCGAATATGATTTACTTTTAATTGGATTAGGTCAATCTATTTTTGAAGGCACATTACTAGGAAAAGTGTTGGGCTATACCACAAGAATCATTAATCCGGATCGATTAATCGATAAATTTATAGGAAAAGAGGGATTGTTTGAAAACGCTCCATTCGATGAGAGAACACGTCAAATTATTGCTAAAAGCAAAATGCCAATTGGAATATTAGTAGATAAAGATCTGACAGTATTAGACCACGTTTTTATGCCTATTTTTTCTTCTGAGGATGCTTTTTTAATTGAATTTGCTCAAAAATTAATTACCAATTCAAGTTCAAAAATCTCCGTAATTGCCGCGAACGATTCCTTGAAAAACAACACGACTATTTTAGCAAAAATAAAAGCTATCGAGAAAGTTTCTCCTGATTTAATAGCGTTGATAGAAGACCATGAAATTAAAAAAGATTTCTTAGCTCAACAAGATATTATGCTAATAAGTCTTGATAGTTGGAAAAAATTAGTCAATTCACAAAGCACTTGGCTAAGCAACATACCTTCTGTGTTGATTGTAAAGCCTTAAACTTTTCAGCCTTTATTTTCTATGCCTTTTTTTAAAAGCTGCCCAAAATTATACATATCTTGATAACTACAATACAATGGCACTGGCGCCAGACGAATTACATTGGGTTCTCTCCAATCGGTAATTACGCCGTTTTTCATTAAATAATCAAATAAAGAACGTCCTTCTCCGTGTAAAAAAACCGATAGTTGTGATGCGCGTTCCAAAGGATTCTTAGGGGTAATAATTTCGAAACTTCCCTCAACTTCTTTGCTGATTTCGTTCAAAATGAATTCTAAGTAAGCGGTGATTTTATCTCTTTTTTCAAGTAATGCTTCCATGCCAATTTCGGCAAACATATCTACAGATGCCAGATAAGGCGCGAGTGATAATATCGGTAAATTACTAATTTGCCATCCATCGGCACCATGAACTGGATCAAAAGAGGACTCCATTTTAAAGCGTCGCTCTTTGTTATGACCCCACCAACCCGCAAATCTAGGCAAAGTTGCATCGGTATGGTGTTTTTCATGAACAAAGCAGCCTGAAGCATTCCCTGGTCCTGAATTCATATATTTATAACTGCACCAGCAAGCAAAATCAACATTCCAATCATGCAGCTCTAAATGAATATTACCTGCAGCATGTGCCAAATCCCAACCTACATTGGCACCCGCTTTATGTCCTGCTTCGGTAATGGTTTTAATATCAAATACTTGTCCGGTGTAATAATTAACCCCACCGATTAAAACCAAAGCCAATTCGTCGCCAATTTCTTCAATTTTAGACAAAACATCTTCTAAACGGATATTGTGTTCGCCAGCTCTTCGTTTAATTTCAACAATGGCATCCTCGGGGTGATAGCCATGAAATTGCACTTGACTTTGAAACATGTATTGGTCTGAAGGAAACGCTTTTTCTTCGCAAATTATTTTATATCTGGTTTTTTTAGGTCTATAAAAGGAAACCATCATCAGATGCAAATTCACGGTCAACGTATTCATAACAGTAATCTCACTGGGCAATGCCCCAACAATTTTTCCCAACGGATTGGCAAAACGTTCGTGATAATCCCACCAAGGTTTTTCCGCATAAAAGTGACCTTCTACAGCCATGTTCGCCCAGTCGTTCATTACTTCGTTTACATATTTTTGGGTTCTTTTGGGTTGTAATCCAAGTGAATTTCCTGTAAAATAAATCACATTTTTACCCTCGTGCTGCGGAAAAATAAATTCATTTCTATAGTGATGTAAACCGTCTTGAGCGTCAAGTTGTTTTGCGAATTCTAGGTTGTTTTGAAAAGTCATTAGGTGTTATTTTGATGGTGGTAAAAATAGGTAAAAAGAACATGCTTTTAAAAAAAATCCCGCTTGAAATAGCGGGATTATAAGTTTAATTATAAGATTAGCATGGCGTCACCATACGAATAGAATTTGTATTCTTCTTTGATCGCTTCTTCGTAAGCTCTTTTCATTAAATCATGTCCACAAAAAGCGGATATCATCATCATCAATGTCGATTTTGGTGTGTGAAAATTAGTAATCATGCAAGTAGCAATACTGAAATCGTGTGGTGGAAAAATGAATTTGTTGGTCCAGCCATTATAAGTATTCAAGGTTCTGTCGGATGAAACAGCACTTTCAATAGCACGCATAGAAGTCGTACCAACGGCACAAATGTTTTTCTTTTTTAATTTTGCGGTATTCACTATATCGCAAGCTTCTTGATTTATTTTTAATTCTTCTGAATCCATTTTATGTTTGGATAAATCTTCTACTTCTACAGGGTTAAAAGTTCCTAATCCAACGTGAAGCGTTACTTCTGCAAAATTCACTCCTTTAATTTCTAGTCTTTTCAATAATTGTTTTGAAAAATGTAAACCAGCTGTTGGTGCCGCTACAGCACCTTCTTCTTTGGCATATATGGTTTGATAGCGATCGGCATCTTCTGGAGTAACGTCTCTATTAATGTATTTTGGGATTGGAGTTTCTCCTAATTCGGTTAATTTATTTCTAAATTCTTCATAAGTACCGTCGTATAGAAAACGCAAAGTACGACCGCGAGAAGTGGTATTGTCAATAACTTCAGCTACTAGAGAGTCATCATCCCCAAAATATAATTTATTTCCAATTCTGATTTTTCGTGCTGGATCAACAAGAACATCCCAAAGACGTTGTTCTGAATTTAGTTCTCGCAATAAAAAAACTTCAATTCTTGCTCCTGTTTTTTCTTTATTTCCATACAAACGTGCTGGGAAAACTTTGGTATTATTTAAAATTAAAACATCGCCATCGTCAAAATAATCAATTACATCTTTAAATAATTTGTGTTCTATGGTTTGTTTTTTGCGATCGACAACCATTAAACGCGCTTCATCTCTATTTTCGGCAGGATATTCAGCAAGAAGTTCTTTGGGTAAATGGAATTGAAAATGTGATAATTTCATCTTTTATATTTATAAGTTTATGCGCTTAAATCAATACTTTTTCCTAAAATTTTAAGCGCCAGCAAATATACGATTGTGAGATAGGCGTTGTCAAGTGTTTTGGGGTTTATTTTGGAATTCTGTACAATTTAGGGTTCAAATTTCGTTTTTAAAATAGTATAATTGCTTATAATGTTCCATTTTATAAAAGATTGATTCGATTTTGCTATTTTTGTAAGCAATAAATTTCACACATATGAAAATAATAGCTGTAATTCCAGCCCGATATGCTTCCGCACGTTTTCCTGCTAAATTGATGGAAGACTTGGGTGGAATGTCTGTTATTTTTAGAACGTTTCAAGCTACAAGACAAACAAATTTGTTTGACGATGTATTTGTAGTTACCGATTCTGAAATTATTTTTAATGAAATTATTTCTAATGGAGGTAAAGCCATTATGAGTTCCAAAGAGCATGAATCTGGTAGTGACCGTATTGCCGAAGCGATTGCCAATATTGATGTTGACATTATTGTTAATGTACAAGGTGATGAGCCTTTTACACAAAAAGAACCTTTGGAACAACTATTGGCTGTTTTTAAAAATGACAAAAAAAAGCAAATCGATTTAGCATCGTTAATGCGTGAAATTTCAGACGAAAAAGAAATCAATAACCCTAATGTTGTGAAAGTGGTAGTTGATCAAAATCAAATGGCGCTTTATTTTTCGCGTTCAGTTATTCCTTATCCAAGAGAAACAAATGTAGGAGTTCACTATTTTCAACACATTGGCATCTATGCTTTTAGAAAACAAGCCTTATTGGATTTCTATCGTTTACCAATGAAATCATTAGAAGCATCAGAAAAACTAGAGCAACTCCGTTATTTAGAATTTGGTAAACGCATCAAAATGGTAGAAACTTCTCATATGAGTATTGGAATTGATACTCCAGAAGATTTAGAAAAAGCTAGAAAAATGATTTAATTTTTTAGTGAATCTTTAAATAGTTTAAAATAGCACTTTCAATTCGACCATGAATGTCATTAATAGGTGCTTTTACAAATTGGTCTCCTAAAATATTTTCATATAATTCTATATATCGGTCAGAAACGGTAGTTACATATTCTTCAGTCATAACAGGAATTTGTTGTCCTTCTTTACCTTGAAAACCATTTTCAATCAACCATCTTCTAACAAATTCTTTAGACAATTGTTTTTGTTCTTCTCCTCTGTTTTGTCGTTCTTGATAGCCATCGGAATAGAAATATCGAGAAGAATCAGGAGTGTGAATTTCATCAATTAGAACAATTTTACCTTCTTTTGTTTTGCCAAATTCATACTTGGTATCCACTAAAATCAATCCTTTCTTAGCTGCAATTTCAGTGCCTCTTTGAAACAAAGCACGAGTATACTTTTCTAAAATTAAATAATCGTTTTCAGTAACAATTTTGTTTTTCAAAATGTCTTCTCGCGAAATGTCTTCATCGTGTTCACCATTTGCGGCTTTCGTTGATGGTGTGATTATTGGTGTTGGAAATGGGTCGTTTTCTTTTAATCCTTCGGGCATAGTTACACCACAAAGCATTCTTTTGCCAGTGGCATATTCACGAGCAGCATGACCCGAAAGGTAGCCTCTAATAACCATTTCGACTTTGAAAGGTTCGCACAAGTGACCTATTGCAACATTTGGATCTGGTGTGGCAATAAGCCAATTTGGAACAATATCTTGTGTGAGTTCCATAAATTTAGTGGCAATCTGATTCAGAATTTGTCCTTTATATGGAATTCCTTTTGGTAGAACTACGTCAAAAGCGGAGAGTCTATCCGTGGCAACCATTACTAAAAGGGTATCGTTAATATTGTATACTTCACGAACTTTGCCGTGATACACTGATTTTTGATTGGGAAAATTAAAGGAAGTTGCAGTAATTGTATTCATTTTTGTAGTAAGTTGTTTTCGTTACAAAAATAGAAAATCAAAGCCTATTTACAGTTAATTAAAGGGCGATTTTTTAGAAATACTTATGACAATGTCAAAATACAACAAGTAACTATTTATTTTTGTCATTGATTTTTAAGGTTTAAAAGATTTTAAACACCTTGGCAAATCCATATAAACAAAAATGCTATTTTGGAAATAAGGAATGCGACATCAATTGCTAGCACTTAGCGAACTTATAAAACATCGCGAACGATATTCAATTTTATTTTTTCAAAGCCCATTTTTAATATTTGATAAAAAGATAAATAAGCAGCACTATCTTAATTCAAAATTTTGATAAAGCTGATTAAAAGTGTCATTCGAAAATCGTTTCACAGACGATATCATTAGCGACATAAAATGTAAAAGCCGTCTAAAATTGATTATTAGACGGCTTTTTTATATTAAAACAAGTATTATTTATTGGATGTAGACTACCAAATTTTTACTCTTTTTTCAGGTGCTATATACATGCCGTCACCAGGCAAAATGTCAAAAGCATTATAAAAAGTATCAACATTTTGCAAAGGCACATAGGCACGGTACATTCCGGGTGAATGTGGGTCGGTTTTCACTTGATTTTTCAAGGCTTCGTCACGCATTTTAGAACGCCAGATGGTTGCCCAAGAGATAAAGAACCGTTGTTCGGGTGTATAACCATCCAGTAATGGAGGATTTCCGTTTTCGGCTAGATACAATTGTAATCCGTCGTAAGCGGCGTTCACCCCTCCTAAGTCACCAATGTTTTCACCTAAAGTAAATTTACCATCTACATGTGTTCCTGGCAAAGGTTCTAAAGCACTATATTGATCTGCAAGTGAACCTGTTAATGCTGTAAATTGTTTTAAATCATCGGCTGTCCACCAATCAACTAAGTTTCCATCGGCATTATAGCGTGCGCCTGAATCGTCAAATCCATGAGAGATTTCATGTCCGATAACGGCTCCAATTCCACCATAATTTACGGCCTCATCGGCTTCATAATTATAGAAAGGCGGTTGCAAAATGGCTGCTGGAAACACAATTTCGTTATACGAAGGATTGTAATACGCATTCACGGTTTGTGGTGACATACCCCATTCGGTTTTATCAACTGGTTTTTTAAGTTTGGCAATTTCTTCTTTATAGCGCCATTGGGTAATGTTTTTGGCGTTGTCAAAATAACTTCCGCCTTCTAATGGACTTTTAATTACCAAAGCAGAATAATCTTTCCACTTGTCTGGATAACCAATTTTAATGGTTAGTTTATTTAATTTTTCTATGGCTTTCACTTTCGTTTCTGCACTCATCCAAACCAAATTATTGATTCGGTTTTCATAGGCTTTAATTACGTTTCGAATCATTTTTTCGGCTTTAGTTTTAGCCGTAGCAGGAAATTTTTTCGCTACATATAATTTCCCTAAAGATTCTCCAACGGCACCATTGATAACTTGCAATGCTTTTTCGTCAAGAGGTCTTTGTTTTATTGCTCCAGTTAACGCTTTACCATAAAATTCCCAATTGGCCGTTTCAATTGAAGTTGACAATTTGCTAGAGGCTCTGTTCAATAACTGCCAACGCATATAAGCTTTCCAGTCATCTACTTTGTTTTCTTTAAAAATGCCATCTAAAGCAGCTAAATATTTAGGTTGAGATACAATTACAGAATCAATTTTAGGTAAACCAATTCCGGTTAAATAGGTATTCCAGGCAATAGAAGGCATTAGTTTTTGTAGTCCAACTACTGACATTGGATTGTATGATTTTCTACTATCGCGGCGTTCAACGCGGTCAAATCTTGGTTTTGCCATAGCAATTTCCAACGCTAATACTTTATCGGCATCGTTTTTAGCTTGTGCTGGATTTTCGCCAAGAAATTGAAGCATTTTTGCCACATGAATGACATATTTTTCTCGTTTTTCTTTCGAATCTTTATCGTCAGAAATATAATAATCACGATCAGGCAAACCCAAACCTCCAATACCTACTTCTACAATATTTCGATTACTGTTTTTATCGTCAGCACCTACGCCTGCTCCAAAAAAACCAATCCCACCCATAGGTTCCATAGCAATCAACAGTGCTTGGAGGTCTTTGATGTTTTTTACCGCATTGATTTTTGCCAAATACGGTTTTAACGGCGTTATGCCTTGTTTGTTTCTCGCTAGGGTATCCATAATGGAGCGGTATAAGTTTACGGCTTTACCTTGATCCGTTTTGGAATTGAAATTTGGATTTTTTGAAGCTTCTTTCAAAATTTCCAAAGCATCTTTATCGGTATTTTGGCGTAATTCATCAAAGCTTCCCCAACGGGTTTTGTCGCTTGGAATTTCCGTTTTGTCGAACCAAGTCCCGTTTACAAATCGAAAAAAATCAGTATTAGGCTTTACGGTTTTATCCATAAAGTTTACGTTAATTCCAGGTGCTTTTACTGCAAAAGCATTTTGTGCATGTCCTTGAGTAAATCCAATTATTGCTGGAAGTAAAAAGAGCAATTGCTTCTTAAAAGATAATTTCATGTGTCGCTATTTATTGGTTTTAATTTAAATTATTGCTACAAAACTATTCATAAAAAGTGTAATAATACGTTAAAATTACTTTAGAAATTTCATTTCACAAAAAGCCGTCATAAAAGCACTTCTTTTTGTACTTTCGCCTCAAAAGAATTTTATGTTTTTGTTTCTAAAAAAGTACCGCGCGTATCTCCTAATTTTAGTTGTTTTTTCAACCGTTTTTTTAACTATTTCCTTTTATTTATTGCGTCCTAAAAAGACATTACCAGTAATGAATCCTTCAGATGTAAATCCTGAATTAGTGGATTCAACGGTACAATATATAAGTAAATATCACACTATAGCTGATTTTTCTTTCGTAAATCAGAACGGAAAAATCATTACTCAAAAAGACTATGAAGGTAAAATATATGTTGCCGATTTTTTCTTCACGACTTGCCAAACCATTTGCCCAATAATGACTCATAATATGGTAACCGTTCAAGATGCGTTTATCAATAATCCAAAAGTAATGTTGCTTTCGCATTCCGTATTACCGGAACAAGACAGTGTTCCTGTTTTAAAAAAATATGCACTCGAAAAAGGAGTTATTGATGCCAAATGGAATTTGGTTACTGGCGATAAAAGGGCCATTTATTATAGTGCAAGAAAATCTTATTTAGCCGTTAAAACAGGTAGTCCGGATCAAATGTATGACATGGTGCATACAGAAAATCTCGTGTTAGTTGACACTAAAAAACGCATACGTGGTTTTTATGACGGTACAAAAACTGCCGAAATGCAACGTCTTATCGAAGATATTCGGTGGTTGAGTAAAGAGGAGTAATTTCACACTTTTTTTTATTATGTTGAATATGATTTTTCATGCGCCGTAAATGATTTATATATTTCACTTTAAAAAATTTGTTTAAATTTACTTCTTAATAAAACAAATCCTATGGCTACTCTTCTTCAATTTCTTTTCCTCTTTATTATAGCTCTTGGACTTGGAGTTTTTATAGGAAAATTACTTTTTTCTACCCGTTTTCAAAGTGAAAAAATAAGTTTAGAAGAAAAATTAATCAATACAGAAAAACTATTACAATCACAAAAGGAGCAATATACTTCGGATAAATTGGCGTTGGAGAAACAGATGCAAATCCTTACTTTGGAAAAAGAAAACATTCGCAACGAGAAAGAAGCCATCAACATTCAGTTGACAAAAAAAGAAGTCGATTTTGAGAATCTTTGGCAAAGAAATCTAGAACAAAAGCAAGAAGTAGGGCAGTTACAAGAAAAATTCACCAAAGAATTTGAAAACTTAGCCAATAAAATTTTAGAAGAAAAATCCAATAAATTTACAGAGCAAAATAAAGAGAATATGAAAAACATTCTTTCGCCATTGCAAGACAAAATTCAACTTTTTGAGAAAAAAGTAGAGGACACTCACAAAGAAAGTATTGATTACCACGCAGCGTTACGGCAACAAATTTTGGGTTTGCGCGACATGAACGAAAAAATGAGTAAAGAAACCATCAACTTAACCAAAGCTTTAAAAGGCGATAGCAAAATGCAAGGGAATTGGGGAGAATTAGTACTAGAGCGGGTTTTAGAAAAATCAGGATTAGAAAAAGATAGAGAATATTTTGTACAACAAAGCCATACCAATGCAGATGGAAATCGAGTTTTTCCGGATGTAGTTATCAATTTACCCGATGGCAAAAAAATGATTGTCGATTCGAAAGTGTCGTTGACTGCTTATGAAAAATACATTAACGAAGAAGATGACAATTTAAAATCGAGCTATCTCAAAGAACATGTAACCTCTATTAAACGTCACGTTGAGCAACTTGGAGAAAAGAATTATCAAGATTTATATCACATCGAAAGTCCTGATTTTGTATTGCTTTTTATCCCCATAGAACCGGCTTTTGCATCCGCATTGAATGAAGATACTACGCTTTATAACAAAGCTTTCGAGAAAAACATTGTCATTGTAACCCCTTCGACACTTTTGGCCACTTTACGAACGATTGACAGCATGTGGACCAACCAAAAGCAACAAGAAAATGCCTTAGAAATTGCACGTCAAGCAGGTGCTTTATATGATAAATTTGAAGGGTTTGTTACTGACTTAGTTTCCGTTGGCAAAAAAATGGATGAGGGTAAAAAAGCGTATCAAGAAGCTATGAAAAAACTGTATACCGGTGGTGGAAATCTCATAACAAGTGTTGAAAAACTAAAGAAAATGGGCGCTAAAGCCAAAAAATCATTGCCTGAAAATATTATTTCCAGAGCCGAAAACGAAGATAAATTATTATAAAAAATACTACTAAATGTTCAAAACTGTAAAATCTTCTGAAATCAGTATCGCCGAATTGATGTTGCCTTCACATATCAACTTTAGCGGAAAAATTCATGGTGGCTATATTTTGTTGCTACTGGACCAAATTGCTTTTGCATGTGCCTCTAAATATTCTGGATACTATTGCGTGACTGCCTCTGTCGATACGGTTGATTTTCTAAATCCAATAGAAGTAGGCGAATTGGTTACAATGAAAGCCTCTGTTAATTATGTTGGAAATAGTTCGATGATAATAGGCATTCGAGTAGAGTCTGAAAATATTCAAACTGGGGTTATCAAACATTGCAATTCTTCCTATTTTACAATGGTAGCCAAAGATAGTGATGGCAAAACTACTCGTGTTCCAGGACTCATTCTTTCCAATGCAGAAGAAGTCAGACGGTTTTTTAATTGTTTAAAACAAATAGAGCAAAAGAAAGAAAGAAACCGCCACAAAGCAACGTTTGATTTCAATTCAGAAAAAGCAGCTACCGAACTTAAAAAGTACAACGTTAAATTAGAAATAAAATGAAAACCAGATTATGTCTCCTTTTTTTCAACCTAACAATTGTATTTTCAACAGCACAAGAATTAAAAGTAACTTCGGGAAGCATTAAACGATTTCCTGATTTTAAATCAAAATTTGTAGACGCCCGAAACATCGATGTTTGGTTGCCCAATAACTACTCAGTGAAAGAGAAATATGCAGTTTTATACATGCACGATGGACAAATGCTGTATGATGCCTCAACCACTTGGAACAAACAATCTTGGGAAGTAGATTCGATTGCTGGAAAATTGATTCAAGAGCAGCAAACACAAAAATTTATTATTGTTGGCGTATGGAATAACAATAAAAAAAGACATTTGGAATATTTTCCTCAAAAAGCATTTGAGAGTATGAACAATGAACAAAAAAATTTTGTAACTGCCGAATTGATAAAAATGGGCAGAATTACAGTTGATTTTAACCCTATATCCGATAATTATTTAAGGTTTTTAGTAACCGAATTAAAACCCTTTATTGACAAAACCTTTGTTACAAAATCGGATCAAGCGCACACCTTTATTTCAGGTTCAAGTATGGGCGGATTGATTTCGCTGTATGCCATTTGTGAATATCCCAAAGTATTTGGTGGGGCTGCTTGTTTGTCAACCCATTGGCCAGGTATTTTTTCTGTTGAAAATAATCCTATTCCAGATGCGTTTGTAAATTATTTGAAAGCTCATTTGCCTAATCCAAAAAAGCACAAAATCTATTTTGATTATGGAGACCAAACCTTAGATGCCATGTATCAACCTTTTCAAGAAAAAGTAGATGTAGTGATGAAAGAAAAAGGATTTAGAAAAAATAATTGGACAACAAAATTCTTTCCAGGCAAAGACCATTCGGAAAAATCGTGGCGGGAACGATTTTCAATTCCCTTATTGTTTTTGTTAGGAAAATAGATTTAAAAAACCCATTCGAAAGTACTGAACCAAAAAAGACAGACACTGTTTTGGAGTATTTTCAGTTTTTATTCCAAGACGCTGTTTCCTTGTTTGGTTGATTTGGTACGAATATAGTGTTTACTTACTCGAATTTGTAATTTTAAAAATACTTGGAAAGGGATAGCGCTAATAAAAAAATACATTGGACTTGTTGTATCCTTATATATTAAAAAGGTTTTTTTAAATTTTTTAATATATTTGCTGTTAGATTATTAGGTTTTTTTATTTTCCGAAAATAATCTAAATAATGAAAAAGCTAAAACAGGTAGTTGTGTGAAGCTAGAAATTTGCAGGATATTAAATAGCTGCTAAATTTATTTTTCTACTAAAATACATATATAGTGATTGAAAAGCATTTATTGAAAGCAAAATTATTAGCAGTAACAGTGTTAATGTTATTTGGTAGCATTTGTTACGGTCAGAATTTATTATCTCTGCACAAAGATATCGGAGATGTATTTTTCAAAAAAAAGAAATTAGACACATCCAATCAAGAAGACTCACTTATTGTAAGAAAATTGTATTTAAACATACTCCCTATTCCTGGTTATTCGCCAGCATTGGGATTTGTATTAGGAGGAGGAGCTAGTGCTAACATCTTATTGGGTGACAGGAAAACAACCAATCTGTCTTCTTCACTAGCGAATTTAACAGTTACCTCTAAAAAACAATTAAATGTAAATATTAGAACCAATATATACACTCCCAATAACAAATGGATATTGCAAGGAGATTATCGGTTGTTGCTTTTTTCTCAACCCACCTATGGATTAGGGGTTAATTTTCGTAATACTGGAGATTTTAATTTAAATGGTATTTCGGTCTCAATCGATCCTGATGAACAGCCAATGCGATTTAATTACATTCGGTTTTATGAAAATGTTTATCGTCAGTTGAATGGTGCATGGTATGCAGGATTAGGACTAAATATAGATCATCATTATGCTATCGAAGATCAATTACTTGATGTTAAATCTCCAATAACTTCTCATTATGATTATTCTAATCAGAATGAATTTTCTTTAAACAAATACACTACCAATGGGATTACGTTTAATCTTTTGTACGACAGTAGAGATAATACTGTCAATCCATTAACAGGCCAGTTTGCACAATTGACTTTCCGTGAAAACGCTAAATTATTTGGAAGCAGCCAATCTAGTGCTACTTTATATTATGAATATAGAACCTATTTAAATCTTGGTGACGTCAAAAAAGGCAGACATATTTTAGCTTTATGGACATGGGGGCAGTTGGTGACAAGCGGAAAATTGCCCTATCTTGCAACACCCTCTATTGGTTGGGATATGTATAATCGTTCCGGCCGTGGTTACATTCAAGGAAGAATACGAGGCGAAAACTTAGTTTATAATGAGTCGGAATACCGTTTCCCCATTAGTAAAAACGGTTTATTGGGAGGTGTGGCTTTTTTAAATGCAACTACAGCGAGTAATTCGAAAATGCATCAACCTGTTTTTGATGCGTTTGCCTTAGGCTATGGAATGGGTTTGCGCGTTAAAATGAACAAAAAAACCAACACCAATATTTCCATTGATTATGGAAGGGGAAGAAACGGTTCCGGCGGTATTTATTTCAATCTACAGGAAACTTTTTAAAATAGTTACCCGAAAAGCTTAGGAAACCACTTTTTTATAAAGGCACATTTTATAATAAATAGTTATTGCTTAATTTTATTGAGTTTGATAAGCCAAAAACAAAATTAGATTCATTTTAAATAGACTGCTTCAAACTTCGCCAAAGGCGCCATCCTGCCTTTATTTAGACTCAGTACATTGCCCTGTATGGTATAATTGTCTGCTTTCTGAAGTAGCTCCATAAATGTCGTTTCTTTTTCCATATTGACACAAGCCATCCGAGTACTGACTAATGGAGAAAAGCTAAGCCGACTCCCTTCCAATAAGGTATAATTGCCCCGAAAACTATTGCAGCCACCATTTCCAGAAACTTGGTTGCCTTCCTTTTTTAGTATCATTCGCATCTCCGTTTTTGTGCCAGGCGTCATAACGATAGGCGCGCCCATTAATTCAGTTAGCTTCCAATAGGTTTCTGTTAATTCGGCATTGGGATTGGCGGATGAAATACCAGTATCCGTTGATTTTTTAGTTGAATTACAGCTTAAGAGAATTGAAAAAGCAAATAAAATGATTAGAAACTGTTTTAACTGACTCATCGTTTATTTTTATTATTGATTAGTATACTTATTTCTTTTTATATATCGAAACGCCTTCTTTTATTGTTTCCAATACTTCAATGTCTTTTATTGTTGTTGGAGCAACCTTTAAAGGATTTTTATCTAGAATAACCATGTCCGCTAGTTTACCAACTTCTAAAGACCCTTTGCTTTTTTCTTCTTTTATTTGATAAGCCGCATAATTTGTAACAGCCAGTAATCCTTGGTAGGGTGTGATTTTTTCACCTGCACCAATAACAATACCTTCATTAGTTGTTCTGTTAACCGCTGCCCACACCAAAGGCAAAATAGCCGGAGTTCCTGAAACCGGTGCGTCGTGGGAAATGGTAAACTTCATTCCTTCTTTTATCAAAGTATTTGTTGCTACCATATGGTCTGCTCTTTCTTTTCCAAAATTGTGAAGTACGACTGCCCCCCCTGCAGGAATAGACGCAACAAGATATGACGGGATGCCTCCAACGGCTTTCATACGTTTGATTTGGTCGGGACGCATATAGCTGGCGTGCACAAAAACTGGTCGATGATCGCTTTTGCCATATTTCTTAACCGCTTTTTCGATAGCCACAAGCGCCTGTTCAGCAGCAGCATCTCCATTCATGTGCAGGTGTATCTGAAAATTAGTTTTCCAAAATCGGTCGAAACCAGCATTAACGACACTATCGGGTATTTGACCAAAACCACTATAAGAGCCTGTTACGCCCGGAGGGTTATTGGTATAGGGCTTACTCATCCACATCGTAAACAAGTCGCCATCCAACCAATACTTCACGCCGCCCAATTTAACCCTATTGATATATCCTTTATTTAAATCCGGACGGGAAGATAGTAAACCATTACGAACCGCATCGGGTGCTTGGTATTTCGCAACAATTGGCATCGCTGCATTCAGTGCATGATCTGTTTCAGATTCCTTAGCATATAAAAGCAAATCAATTTTAAGTAGCTTTTTGTCAATAGCATTCTGAACTATAAAAATATCATCTGGATTTCTGCCAAATCCACATTCCATAGCAGTTGTTTGTCCATATTGTGCCCATAAATCAGCCGCACCTGTCATCACTTTATCGGCCAGTTCACTAGAGGCATTGGGTTGTAATGTCAATACCTGATTAAGCGCTGTTTCATTTATCGGGCCTGATGGCTCATTGGTGCCAGGCTTACGAAGAATTTCTCCTCCTTCAGGGTTTTTGGTTTCGGATGTGTAACCAACCTGCTTCATGATTACAGAATTGATGGATCCCGCATGACCAGATGCATCCATAATCAAGACAGGACGATCTTTAGAAACTTGATCCAACTCTTCAGCAGTAGGTACTCGGTTTTCTGCCAGATTCTTAATCATATAACCAAAACCAACAATCCATTGACCTTCAGGAGTATTCTTTACCTGTTCTTTCATGCGATTGATTACTTCATCAACACTGGTAGCGCTTCTCAGTTGAGCCCAAGTAAGGTTTTTACCGTAATTGATTAAATGACCATGTGTATCAATAAATCCAGGTAACAGCGTTTTCCCTTTTAAGTCTATCAATGCAGCACCTTTGCCAGCGCGAATTATGGCATTCTCTTTCGTGCCAATATATATAATCTTCCCTTTGGACACCGCAATAGCTTTTACATATTGAGGAGTCTTGCCTTTCATTGTAATAATAGCTCCGTTATAATAAACAGCAAGGCTATTATTAGTTTGTTGGGCATTACTGAAAGAATAAATAAGTACAAATGACAGAATAGAAAAAAGTTGTTTCATGTGTTTGTGTATTTTTTATTGATATTAAAATTTATATTGCGTCATAAACATAGCTATAACACCTTGGTTATTTTTTAATGGAGCCAGATATTCTGTTTGTTTATAGCTTAATTCCGTTCCAATTTGAAGTGAGTTATTGATATCCCAAATAAGGTTTCCAAAAAGTGTACTATTTTGAAGTATACCAAAACCTTTTAAATCCGATTCATTACATTTATCTTGACCATATCCAACTCTAGTTTGAAGATTTTTTTTCAAATAGAACGCAAGCTCCGTCCAAAATCCCGTGCTTCTTATTTCATTGTCAAAATCGCCTTTAGTAGTTTGAAAAATAGCTGCAGCATAATTACCCAACGCTTGACCCTTATATATTTCTCCTTGAATACCGAAACGCTTTCCGAAGCGGAAAGCATATTCACCAGCGATACCAAAAACTTGTGGATGATTTACGCGAATATTAGCACCATTACTATCATTTTTGAACACTCTATAGGAACCTGAAACACCGGATACTGCTAATTCCAAATTATCATAGGGTACCCATGCACCATCATCTTTACCAGAGCAGTATTTAGCTGCCCATTCAATATTTGGCTTTCCATTTCCTTCACTATTATTTTTAAAATTAGGAGAAAAATAAGTTGTAATGGACTCTGTAGCCGCAACTGTTATGGACAAATTACCTTTTTTACCAAGAGGGAAAAATCTTTCTGCTCGGAGTTGTCCCCTAGAACTATTCCCTGCGCATCCCGATGCTGCCAATGCAAAATAACTATCGATCATATTCGGAATCCTTTCAGCAAAAACATCCATTTGCTGCCCAATGGCAAATCGCCAATGTTTATTTTTTAAATCAACATACAAAAGACTAGGAAGTATGCCATAATTTTCAGTTGTTACGTTTGAAGTAAGCATAAAAAACATCATTCCACCCAATTTAAAATCACCCACTTTAGGACCATCCAAAGCGAAATACAAACTGCTAGAGCGCGCATTTAAATCAAAACTACTTTCTTCTCCTGTTGCGTCTTTAGGCAATAACAAAAAAGCGGTTCCTGATGGAAAGGTTCTTTTGTTACTCATAAACATGGTGGTTCTTATTTTACCCCCAACAAAAACCTTCAAATTGCTGTCAGCAAGACTAAGCACTGGTGTGGGTTGCTGTGCAAGAGCATTACAAGAAAGAAGAAGAATAAAAATAAAGAGCAAGTACGATTTTCTATTCATTATGCTCTTACAATATTCTTTTGAATATATATTTCCTAATTTAAAGGGCAAACGGTTATTATTGATCAAGTTCAAATTTAAAATGGTTTTTAATGTTAAATTTAATAGCTTCTAATTTATTTTTTTAATAGTTATACCTATTTTAAGTCATATTATTTGAATTCACAACTTTCCAATTTATTTTATAAATAGAGATTATAAAATCTTAAGATTTATCAAATTCCATTATTTATTTAAAATTAACCTTATAATATAAGATATTTTATCTTAATTTATTCCAACAAATAAGCTATTTTCCTGCTTCTTTTCGAGCTGCCTCTACCATAATCTGATTAGCGGTTATCATAAATTCGACTCTTCGATTTTGTGCTTTTCCTTCGGCTGTTTCATTAGAAGCAATAGGGTCTGCAATACCTAAACCTTCAACTTTAAATCTATTTAAACCTACACCCTTACTTGATAAATAACTTTTAACAGCTTCTGCTCTTTGTGCAGATAATTTTAAATTATAATCTGCTGAACCAGAACTATCTGTATAACCATAAATTACAATATTCGTTTCTGCATATTCAGAAAAAACAGGAACTAGTTTATCTAAATTAGCTTTTGCTTGATTTGTTAATGTAGATTTGTTTGTATCAAAACGAACAGCATCTTCCTTCAAAACTAAACGAATTCCTTCACCTACACGTTCCACATTAGCGCCAGGAAGAGCTTCGTCTATTTGACGCGCTTGTTTGTCCATTTTATTACCTATCAACGCTCCGGTTCCACCCCCAATAGCTGCTCCTAAAGCGGCACCTAAAGCTGCATTTCCTCCTTTTCCAATATTATTTCCTAAAACGGCTCCTAGAATTCCACCAGCAACCACACCTATTCCTGCTCCTCGTTGTGTATTATTCGAGTTTTTAACCGCTTCACAACTCGTTAAAAGAGAACTAAATGCAAAAGCAACACAACCAATAACTACTGTAAATTTTTTCATAATTATATATTTTGTTTTTTATTGAATACTATTAAAATTCGACATCTATTAAAAGAAAGAATTAGAACTTTGATTTTTTATATTACTTTTTTAAATTGATACACTATATTGGTCGTACTGCCGCCAACATTCATTTTATCAACTAATTGAAAAGAGGTTTCAGATAGATTTTCAACTTTAAGTATATATCCATCTCTAATGTTTTTAGATTTCTCTCCAGAATTCAAAAACTTTAATACAAATTCACCATTCGAATTGACATACCATGTAATTGGAGAATTAAAAGCAGCGCAATTTGATTGTGGCAAAGCCATTTCGCCTTTGTTATTATTAGAAATAAATTTCCAAGTACTTCCAATAAAACATTTTGAATCTGCAATTTGAAAAGAAGTAACTTGAATATAATTTGATCCGGAATAATCAACGGAAGAAATAACCCAATCGCCTTTAATGGTTACTTCTGTCTTTTTATCTAATTTAGTTGCTGTAACCGAAGAGGTTTTACAACTGCATGCTAAAACAATAATTACTAATAATGTGCACAATTTTTTCATAAAATGATATATTAAATTAATTTGTTAATTTGCGAGTTCAAAAACCAAACCACCTCCTAAAGAAATCTGATAAACAGAGGAATAGGAGCTTACACCTGTACTTACTCCACCTGTTCCAAAGCTAATACCACCTCCAACGGATTGTGTTACTGATAAAAGCTGAGCTTGTAATTTAACACCAATTGATTGAGTTGCCCAAATAACGGCTCCACCTTTAAAACCCCATGCCAATTTTGTTACAGAATCTGAAAAACCAGTTTTAGGGTTTTCAATATCTATAATGGCAATACCAGCAATAAGTCCTCCAAAACCTTCAATGGGAGAATTGGCTTGTTTAAAACTATGATTTACACCTAGCATAACATAATTCATAGCTACATCAAAATCAGCATATTTATCAAATAGTCCACCATTATAATACTGTGTTGGTGCATTTGTATCTTGTCTTAAATAAGATAATTCAAGAAATGTTTTAGGCTTTATTTCAAACTCCAATCCAGCACCATATTGTAATCCACCTTGTATTTTTCCTTGATAATAATTTCCATGATCATAATAGGAATCAAAACTATCTTCAAAGGTATAGGAACCATAAAGATTTAATCGTAGTGAACTTTGAGGTTTTTTTACATAACTAGTTCGAAGTTTTTGACTAAAAAGGGCTGAGCTATTAATTAGTAACAAAAGCATTACTATTCTTGAAAAAGGTATCATATTAAAATATTTATTAAAATTTAAATCCCCTAATTTAAAGTGGGAAACTACTATTTATATATCAATTTCAAATTCAAATCCATTTTGATTTCACAATTTAACGGTTGTAAAATTAATATTTTTTATTAAATGTCCAATTTTTTAAGAAATAATTATTTGAATTCACAACTGTCCGAATATTTTTTTTTGCTGAATAACAAATGATATGTTTTTGCTAGTGTATACAAAACACTTAAACTATTTCAACAAGTTTAGGGTTGTATAAAACTAAAAACAGCATCAAAATAAGTTTTTGATGCTGTTTAAATTATTGGAAATAATCTAATAATTGATATCGATAATTCCTATCAAGATAAAATTAGATTTTAAATCTTTTTCTATCTGTTTCTGTTAAATATATTTTTCTTAGACGAATTGATTTTGGTGTAACCTCTACGTATTCATCTTTCTGAATGTATTCTAAAGCTTCTTCCAAAGAGAAAATAATAGGTGGAATGATTCTTGCTTTTTCATCATTTCCAGAAGAACGAACATTCGATTGTTTTTTCTCTTTCGTTACGTTTACACACATGTCATCGCCACGAGAGTTTTCTCCAATAACTTGACCTTCGTATATTTCAGCGTTGGGTTCAACAAAAAACTTACCGCGATCTTGCAATTTATCGATAGAGTAAGGAATCGCTTTTCCTTTTTCCATAGAAATTAAGGAACCTTTGTTACGTCCAGAAATTTCTCCTTTGTATGGCTCATAACCTATAAAACGGTGTGCCATAATGGCTTCACCAGCAGTAGCAGTTAACAATTGATTACGCAATCCGATAATTCCACGGGATGGAATATTAAATTTTATAATCATACGCTCCCCTTTAGTTTCCATGCTCAACATTTCACCTTTACGCAAAGTAACAAATTCAACAGCACGCCCAGACAGTGATTCTGGCAAATCGATGGTTAACTCTTCAATTGGCTCACATTTTTTACCATCAACTTCTTTGATAATAACTTGGGGCTGTCCAATTTGCAATTCGTATCCTTCTCTACGCATGGTTTCAATCAGAACGGACAAGTGAAGTACGCCACGACCAAAAACCATGAATTTATCAGCAGAATCAGTTTCGCCCAATTTCATAGCTAAATTTTTCTCTAATTCTTTTGTCAAACGGTCACGAATATGTCTAGAAGTTACAAACTTACCTTCTTTACCAAAAAATGGAGAATCATTGATAGTAAATAACATGCTCATTGTTGGTTCGTCAATTGCTATGGTTTGTAACCCCTCAGGATTTTCAAAATCAGCAATAGTATCCCCAATTTCAAATCCTTCAACTCCAATAATAGCACAGATATCACCTGCTATTACTTGTTGCACCTTTTTACGTCCAAGACCTTCAAAAGTGTGTAATTCTTTAATTCTTGATTTCATTATTGTACCATCTCTTTTTACCAAAGAAATTGGCATCCCTTCTTTTAAAACACCTCTTTCAAGACGACCAATTGCGATACGACCTGTAAATGCAGAGAAATCCAAAGATGTAATTAACATTTGCGGTGTTCCCTCGGAAACTTTTGGAGCAGGTACATTAGCAATAACCATGTCCAATAAAGCTTCAATATTGTCAGTTATGTTTTCCCAATGGTCAGACATCCAATTGTTTTTTGCTGAACCGTAAACCGTTGGAAAATCCAATTGCCATTCTTCGGCACCCAATTCGAACATCAAATCGAAAACTTTTTCATGTACTTCTTCCGGAGTACAGTTTTCTTTATCGACTTTATTAATAACGACGCAAGGTTTTAGACCTAGGTCTAAAGCTTTTTGCAATACAAAACGGGTTTGTGGCATTGGCCCTTCAAAAGCATCAACCAAAAGGCAAACACCATCGGCCATATTCAAAACACGTTCTACCTCTCCACCAAAATCCGCGTGACCGGGTGTGTCGATAATGTTAATTTTTGTACCTTTATATACTACTGAAACATTTTTGGAAGTAATTGTAATACCTCTTTCTCGTTCTAAATCGTTGTTGTCAAGGATTAAGTCACCTGTATTTTCGTTGTCACGAAATAACTGACAGTGATACATAATTTTATCAACCAAAGTAGTTTTACCATGATCGACGTGGGCAATAATTGCAATATTTCTAATAGATTCCATCTGTGAATTTTAATGGGTGCAAAGGTACACTTTATTTTTATATAAAATATGATAAAAAATCAGAGTTCACATTTTAATAACTCACAAGAAATTAGCACAATAGATTTTTAAAATAGATTATTGTATTTTTGTTTAAATCACAAACTTTTTTTTTACTTTTGAAAAATGAAACAGGAAACAAACAAAACAAACTATTTATTTATATTAATTGCAGCACTAATCATCCTTATAAAGGCTGGAATTATGAAAAAAAGCCATTTAACAAATGATATCATTATTATTCAATTGATAATAGATATTATATTCGTGATTGTTGTTGGACAAATTTTCAGTTATTTAATTAATCAAAATAAAAGTAAAAATCTCAATTATTATAAAAGAGTAAAATTAGCTAACAAAGAAGCATTAAAATTAAAAGAGCAATATGATGTTCTAGTAAAAGCAAGTAGTGATACTATTTGGGAATGGAATATTGTTGATAATTCATTCACATGGAATAAAGGGATTCAAGATTATTTTGGTTATAAAAAAGAAGAAATTAGAACTAATTCAAAGTGGTGGTTTGACAGAATTTATCCGGAAGATAGCATAAGAGTTTCTGTAAAATTATATTCTTTTTTAGAAAAAAAAGAAGAGCGTTGGCAGGATGAATACCGATTTCAATGTGAAGATGGTAGTTATAAATATGTCCTTGACAGAGGCTTTTTGATTTTGGATGCCGAAGGAACTCCAATTCGAATGATTGGTACTATGCAAGATATTACAAAACAAAAAGAAGAAGAGCATAGGCTTAAATTACTTGAAACGGTTATCACTAATACCAATGATGCGGTTATAATAGCAGATTCCAATGTTTCAAATTCGGCTATTCCAAGTATTATATTTGCTAACGAAGCGTTCACCGTCATGTCTGGCTACGATTTTGACGAAGTTATTGGATTATCTTTATTGCATTTTAAAGGAGAAAAATCCAATAATTATGAATTGGATAAACTTACAGAAAGTATAAAAAACACTACAGCATGCGAAATAGAAATTATTAGTTATAAAAAGAATGGAGATGCTTATTGGGTAGAATTATCAATGGTGCCTATTTTTAATTCTGATAAGGAAAATACACATTGGATTTCGATTCAAAGAGATATTACTGAAAGAAAAGTACAAGAAAATGAAAAAGAAGAATTAATTAATGAATTGACACAAAAGAACAACGATTTAAGACAATTTTCTTATATTACATCTCATAATCTTGGAGCTCCTTTGTCAAATTTGATAGGTCTTTTAAAATTAAGTGAAGGAATAAATATTGAAAATGAGGAGCTAAAAATAATCTTTGATGGATTTTTAAAGTCTACATATAAATTAAACGAAACGATTTCTGATTTGGGAAAAGTAGTTGTAATTAGGGAAAATCAATCTACAGAAAGACAAGATATTAACGTAGTTGCCATTTTAGAAGATGTTCTGCGCCAAAATGAAATTCTGATAAAAAATATAAAACCAAACATTTCTATAGATATTAAAGAAGATGTAAAGGTGTATTTCAATAAAGTATATCTAGAAAGTGTTTTTCTAAATATAATAACTAATGCTTTAAAATACAGATCAGACCAACGAATTTTAGAACTTAAGATTTCCGCATTTGAAAATGCGGGTTATATACAAATAGAATTTAAAGATAATGGAATTGGTATCGATTTAATTAAAAACAAAGATAAAATTTTTGGATTGTATCAAAGTTTTCATAATCACATTGACAGTAGGGGTCTTGGATTATATTTAGTAAAAACGCAGATGAAAAGCATGGGGGGTAAAATTGAAGTAGAAAGTGAACTGGACAAGGGTGCTACGTTTATTTTAAAATTTAAAATTCGTAACTAATGATACAAAAAATAATTTGCATAGATGACGATCCCATAGCGCTATTATTGTCTAAGCTGGTAATAGCAAAATCAAATTTTAAGGCAGAAACAACCACTTTTGCCAATGGAATAGATGCCATAAATCATCTTGAATTTCTGAATGAACAAAATATACAAAACTCAAAAAAAGAAACCCTTTTGATTTTCTTAGATTTAAACATGCCAGTAATTGATGGTTGGCAATTTTTGGGAGAATTAAGTACTAGAAAATTGGAAAATATAGAACTGAAAATTATTTTGTTAACATCGTCAATTGATCCTGCGGATATTCAAAAATCAAAAGGTTTTAATGTGGTAATCGATTTTTACCCAAAACCCTTAACGATAGAAATGTTAAACGGCCTAGCTGCTCAATGGAATACATAAAAAAAGCTCCCTATTAAGAGAGCTTTTAAAATGCTATACAATATTTTTTAAATACTACAATTTTGCAACGTGCTTGGTTAATTTAGATTTTAAATTAGAAGCTTTGTTATCATGAATGATATTTTTCTTAGCTAATTTATCAATCATAGAAATAACAGCCGATAATTTAGAAGTAGCATCTGTTTTATCAGTAGCTATTCTTAACGCTTTAATCGCATTACGAGTTGTTTTATGTTGGTATCTATTTAATACTCTTCTCTTTTCGTTACTTCTAATTCTTTTTAGAGCTGACTTATGATTTGCCATTTTTTAAATGTTGTTTCTTTACTATTATTTTTTTGTAGTCCGTAGGGGAATCGAACCCCTCTTACTAGGATGAAAACCTAGCGTCCTAACCGATAGACGAACGGACCGTGTTTCTCAATGCGGATGCAAAAATACAACTATTTTTTATTTGTACAATAGTTGAAGTGTATTTTTTTATATTTTTTTAATATGCCTTTGCAAACAAAACCCTACCAGCCGATGGTTTTCCTGTAAAAACACAGCTTCCCGGCTCATTTGCCTTGTCTAAAGGCATGCATCTAATCGATGCTTTCGTCAATTCTTTAATTTTTTCTTCCGTCTCAGGAGTTCCGTCCCAATGAGCTGATAAAAAGCCTCCTTTGCCTTCTAATACTTCTTTAAATTCATCAAATGAATTGACTTCCGTTATATGTGAATTTCTATAATTTAGTGCTTTATCAAACATCTCCTTCTGAATTTGTGCTAATAAAACGGAAATACTTTCTACAATGCCTTCTTTTGAAATAACTTCTTTACTTAAAGTATCCCGTCTCGCTACTTCATAGGTGCCATTTTCTATATCTTTGGGACCAATAGCGATTCGAATTGGAACACCTTTTAATTCCCATTCCGCAAATTTAAATCCTGGTTTTTGAGTGGTTCTATTGTCAAATTTTACAACTATATTTTGTTTTCTTAATTCAACAACCAATTCGTCGACAACGCTTGAAATGACATCAAATTCTTCATCTGTTTTAAAAATTGGCACTATCACTACTTGGACTGGAGCCAATGAAGGCGGCAGAACCAATCCTTTATCGTCGGAATGCGTCATGACTAAAGCACCCATCAAACGGGTCGAAACACCCCAAGAAGTGCCCCAAACATATTCTTGTTTTCCTTCTGCATTAGCAAATTTAACATCAAATGCTTTGGCAAAATTCTGACCTAAAAAGTGAGAGGTTCCTGCTTGTAAAGCTTTTCCGTCTTGCATCAATGCTTCAATACAATAGGTTTCTTCCGCTCCTGCAAAACGTTCTGTTTCTGTTTTCAAACCTTTTATAACAGGAATTGCCATGAAATTTTCGGCAAAATCGGCATATACATTCATCATTTTTTCCGATTCTTCAATGGCTTCTGTTCGAGTAGCATGAGCCGTATGCCCTTCTTGCCATAAAAACTCAGCAGTTCTTAAAAACAGTCGTGTTCTCATTTCCCATCGCACCACATTTGCCCATTGATTAATTAATAATGGTAAATCGCGGTAGGATTGCACCCATCCTTTGTAAGTACTCCAAATGATTGCCTCACTCGTTGGACGCACAATTAGTTCTTCTTCTAGCTTTGCATTTGGATCAACCATCAGTTTTCCAGGCTTGTCTGGATCATTTTTCAATCTATAATGTGTCACAATCGCACATTCTTTAGCAAAACCTTCTGCGTTTTTTTCCTCAGCTTCAAACATGCTTTTTGGAACAAACAAAGGGAAATAGGCATTTTGATGCCCTGTCTCTTTAAACATTTTATCTAATTCTGCTTGCATTTTTTCCCATATCGCATAGCCATACGGTTTGATAACCATGCACCCTCTAACCCCTGAATTTTCAGCAAGATCAGCTTTTACAACGAGTTCGTTATACCATTTTGAATAATCTTCAGATCGTGTTGTTAAATTCTTGCTCATCTTATTTTGTTGGCATAAAAATTGTTTAACTTATTTTAACTAAATAGTTTGGCAAAACTAACTATTTTTGTATTGTCCAACAATAAAAATACTTATAGATATGAAAACAAATTTTATTTCTTTTAAATCCAACTCCTTATATTTATTACTAGGATTGATTGGCAGTATGGTAACATCTTGCGGTTCGTATCAAAATAGTTCTTATTATGACCGCGATGGCATTTATGGTAGTTCTGAAAGGAAAGTTGTAGCGTCTCATAATAGAAACTATGAAAATAGTCCACAAAACAATCAGTACAAGGATTATTTTGGTTCAAAAATTCAAGAAAACGACTCTGTTCAATCGTTTACAGATGTCGAGAATTACAACTCCGGTAATACAAATAATCAACAAAACGCTTCTGAAAATTACAATACGGGCTATTCCAGTTGGGGCTCAAATCCTGATAACGTAACTGTGAATGTTTACAGCAACAATTGGGGATGGAACACCGGTTGGGGTTATTATGGTTGGTATTCTCCTTATTATTACGGCGGTTGGAACAGTTGGTATTATCCGTATTATGGATATGGCTATAATAGTTGGTACGGTCCAAGTTATGGCTATGGTTGGGGATATAACAATTGGTATGGCTCAAATTATGGTTATATTGACCACGGATACTATCATGGAAATTATGCCTACAGCAATGGTAGAAGAAATTATTCAGGAGGCAGAGGATACCAATCAGGTGGGTATTATTCAGGAAGACAAAGTTCTTATTTTACACCTAATAGGGGCAGTGCTACTAATTATAGTAGTGGTGTACGTGGCGGGAATACTACACCAAATTTTAATTCTATAAGAAATAATAACAGTTATACACCAACGAGAAGTAATAATTCTGGCTATGCACCGACGAGAAGTTATACAACTCCTTCAAACAATTCCTATACACCAACAAGAAGCAACACGTATTCCACTCCATCTAATAACACCTATACTCCGACAAGAAGCAATAGTTATACTCCATCTAATAACAATTCATACACTCCAACTCGAAGCTATAGCCCAAGTGGTGGTGGATACAATGGAGGCGGTGGTGGCGGCGGCGGCGGAAGATCTTCTGGAGGTGGCGGAGGTAGACGCTAATTATCTTCTCAATCCTAAATTATAATTAAATTTTTTTTGAACCAATAAACTTATAGATGAAAAAACTTTTTTTCCTTTTTATTTTAGGTATTGTAGCACAGACAATACAGGCACAGGATATTTCTGACGCCATGCGCTATGCTCTAGATAATCAAACTGGGACAGCACGTTTTAGAGCAATGGGCGGCGCTTTTGGCGCATTAGGCGGCGATTTGTCGGCATTAAATATCAATCCAGCAGGTTCAGCAGTTTTCAGCACCAACCAAGCAACCTTAACATTAAGCAGCCTTAACATTAAGAACAATTCCAATTATTTTAATACTAAAACAAACGACACCAATTCATCAATAGATTTGAACCAAGCAGGTGCCGTTTGGGTATTTGAAAACTATGATATAAAAAGTGATTGGAAAAAATTCTCCTTTGCTATTAACTACGAAAACACAAACAATTTTGATAATTCTATGTTTTCGGCGGGTATTAACCCGACCAATTCAGTAGCCAATTATTTCACAAGTTATGCTAACGGAATTCCATTAAGCACAATTAAAAATAATTATTTTGAAGATTTATCCTATAGAGGACAACAAGCTTATTTGGGATATCAAGGATATATTATTGGACCTGTAGCAGGAAGCACAAGCAATCAATACATCTCAAATCTTAGCGGAAACGGCAATTTTTATCAAGAAAATAGTACCGTAAGTGCTGGTTATAATGGAAAACTTTCTTTCAATTTAGCTACTTCTTATAAAGATAAATTTTATTTTGGCTTAAACCTTAACAGTCACTTTAATGATTTTACTAGAAAAACGAGTTTTTATGAGGATTATCTCGATTCACCAGGTCATAATACTACTTCAGGAGTACAAGCTTTGCGATTTGAAAATGAATTGCATACTTACGGAACTGGATTTTCTTTTCAATTAGGTGCAATTGCTAAAGTAACTAAAGAATTCCGTTTGGGATTGGCTTATGAATCTCCAACTTGGTATAAATTAACCGATGAATTATTGCAAACTTTAAATGTAAGTTGCCCAGATTGTGGCACTAACGGAAATTCATTCTATGCTGACCCTAATATAAAAATGATTTATCCTGCATACAGTTTGCAAACGCCAGGCAAATACACGGGAAGTTTGGCTTATGTTTTTGGCAAAAAAGGGTTATTAAGTTTTGATTACGCATTGAAAGATTTCGGAAATACGAAGTTTAAACCTAAAAATAACTATCAAAATGAAAATGCTGATATGGCAAATACATTTGCTTTAGCTTCCGAATTTAGAATTGGAGGCGAATATAGAATCAATCAATGGAGTATCAGAGGTGGTTATCGATTTGAGCAAAGTCCTTATAAAAACAATCAAACAATAGGCGATTTAAATAGTTATTCGACAGGCTTTGGTTATGATTTTAATGATTTCAAAATCGATTTAGCTTATACTCATACTACACGCAACCTACAACAAGCGTTTTTTAGCCAAGGTTTAGTCGATGCCCCTCAAATCAACTATAGAAACGGCAGTGTTTCTTTATCGGTACTATTTCAATTATAATGCTATAAATTGAGTAGTGAGTTCTTTTTTTAGCTTTACTAATTGCAAAGTTGCTATATCATAATACCTATAAAATGAATCTAAAATTTTGCAATAAAACAATTTATTTAAAAAACGGATTCGCTAGCTTAGTCGTTAATGTAGAAAAAAGAGAACAAGAGTACATTAGGGAGGCTTTAGGCCACAAAACGGATTTCCAAAACTGCATTTTGAATTTGGCTTTTGGGAACTAAAAGTTTTTTGTAAATAGTAAACAGGCAGTTGCATTTATTTAAAATGAATCTGCCTGTTTTTTCTTATTATAGAGAACAGAAAAGTTTATTCTATTTCAGAAACACGCAAGGTGTTTACCATCCCTTTATCTATTACAGGCATAGCGGCTAAATTGATAAGAAAATCTCCTTTTTCCACACAACCATGCGATTTGGCTATGTTATTAATGTCAATTATGGTGTCGTCTGTACTTACAAACTTATCATAATAGAATGATTTAACGCCCCAAAGCAAATTCAATTGGGTTAGAATTCTTTTATTAGAAGTAAAAACCAAAATATGTGAAGAGGGTCGCCAAGCCGAAATTTGAAATGCAGTATAACCACTATTAGTCAATGTAGAAATAGCTTTTGCTTTAATAGCATTAGCCATAGTTGCAGCGTGGTAACATATCGTTTTTGTAATAAATCTATTGGTTCTTACTTGTGGCGTGTTTTGAGGCACTTGAATAAGAGGAGAATCTTCAACTGCTTCGATAATTTGTGTCATTTGTTGAATTACCTGAACTGGATAGTTTCCTACAGATGTTTCTCCTGATAACATTACCGCATCGGCACCATCCATAACCGAATTGGCTACGTCATTTACTTCGGCACGAGTGGGTGTAAGACTTGTGATCATTGTTTCCATCATTTGTGTAGCAATAATTACCGGAATACGTGCGGTTTTGGCTCTATTGACTAATTTTTTCTGAATTAATGGCACTTCATGTGCTGGAACCTCAACACCCAAGTCGCCGCGAGCTACCATTAAACCGTCGCAATAGGCTACAATTTTATCAATATTCTCAACGCCTTCTGGTTTTTCGATTTTGGCTATAATTGGTATTTTATGTGCTGAATGCTTCGCAATAAGTTCTTGTAATTCTATTAAATCTTCCGCAGTTCTTACAAAAGAAAGGGCAATCCAATCTACTTTTTGTTCGATAGCGAAAATAGCATCCTTTATGTCTTTTTTGGTTAAAGCAGGTAAAGAAACTTTTGTATTTGGGAGATTTACTCCTTTTTTAGATTTCAAAGGACCGCCCTGTATCACTCTACAAATTACTTCAGTTGTTCGGTTGGTTTCAATGGCTTCAAACATTAATTTTCCGTCGTCGAGCAATATTTTTTCACCTGGATTTACATCTCTTGGAAACTCTTTATAATTCATATACACACGCTCAGCTGAACCAGGAACATCCTCTGAAGTCTGAAAAGTAATAATATCGCCAGGTTTAACAATTACATCTTCTTTCATAACACCAACCCGAAGTTTTGGCCCTTGAAGATCACCTAAAATGGCAGTAGTGTAGCCAAATTCTTCATTGAGTCCGCGAATCAAATCGATTTTAGCTTTTACATCAGAATAATCGGCATGTGAAAAATTGACTCTGAATACATTTACTCCAGCTTCAATCATATCTTTTAACACTTCTTTTGTGCTACACGCTGGGCCAAGTGTGGCTACAATTTTAGTTTTTTTGTTTGTTGACATTTGTCTTAAAAAATTAAATTATTTTTTGATTTTATTTTTTCTGGAATTACGGCATAAACAGCTGTAATTCTATCTATAGTATTTAAAATTCTTAAAAGGGTTTCGGTTTCGAAAGCACCAGAATTATTTTCAATTTTTAGAAAATAATCTACTCTTCTAAGTTCCTGCAATAAGAAAACGGGGTACTCGATTTCAACATCATTGTTAAGAAAAAGATTTTGACCTGTACTTTTCTTTTTTACAATAATTTCATTTTTATTTTGAACCAAACTCCACTTAGTATCACTCGACTCATCAGTATAAGAAAATATAGAAAATACTGCTTCGCCATCTTTTGTTTTGACGGCCATGCCTTCTTTGTTTTTTGATAAAATTACAGGTAGCTTTTGATTGATAAAATACGCCAATCGAAAATCTTCTAATACAGAATGAATGGCAATTAGCTCATAGTCAACTTCATCAAATTCGTCAAGGTGCAGCTTCAAGAGGGCCATCTAAAAATTAAATAAGTTGTAAATATACTATTTCTTATTAAGAAAATGCATTTGAAAATAACATCTTAATCTATTTTTAACTCCGAAAACGATATAGTTAAGAAATAATTATGGCATTTACTTTTCTTCAACTCTAGAATTATAATTTAGAAATTATTTTGGTCGGTAGTATTGCTTTTTTTTAATAAGGAAAGGAATGTTTAAATCTAAAAAGTTGTCTAACCCATATGTGTAAATTTGTAGGCGATTGTCTTTTTTTATGGGTTCGTATGTTATTTTCGAAGTTGTTTTTCAATAATAATTTGAAAAGGATAAAGCACAGTTGAATTAAAAAAGCGTAATTTTGTAAATTCAAAAAAATAGGAATTGTATCACTATGAGAACCAAATCGTTAAAAAAAAATAAAATAAACGTAATTACACTAGGTTGTTCAAAAAACGTCTACGACAGTGAAGTTTTAATGGGACAATTAAAAGCCAGCGGTAAAGATGTGGTTCATGAAGAAGAAGGTAATATTGTTGTAATCAATACCTGTGGATTTATTGACAATGCAAAGGCTGAATCTGTGAATATGATTTTGGAATATGCCGATAAAAAAGAACGAGGATTGGTCGATAAAGTTTTTGTTACAGGATGTTTATCCGAACGATATCGTCCTGATTTAGAAAAAGAAATACCCAATGTAGATCAGTTTTTTGGCACTACAGAATTGCCTGCATTGTTAAAAGCTTTAGGGGCTGATTATCAACATGAATTACTCGGCGAACGATTAACAACCACACCAAAAAATTATGCTTATTTAAAAATCGCCGAAGGTTGTGATAGACCTTGTAGTTTTTGTGCAATACCGATTATGCGCGGCAAACATGTGTCGCAAACCATCGAAAAATTAGTCAAAGAAGCCGAAGGATTAGCAAAAAACGGCGTAAAAGAATTGATATTAATTGCGCAGGATTTGACGTACTATGGATTAGATATTTACAAAAAACGTAATCTTGCTGAATTGCTCGAAGCTTTAGTAAAAGTTGAAGGTATCGAATGGATTCGCTTGCATTATGCTTTTCCAACAGGTTTCCCAATGGATGTGTTAGAAATTATGAAACGAGAACCAAAGATTTGTAATTATATCGATATTCCGTTACAACACATCTCCGATGCAATATTAAAATCGATGCGTCGAGGAACCAGTCGAGAAAAAACCACAAAACTCCTTAAAGATTTCAGAGAAGCAGTTCCTGGAATGGCTATACGTACCACTTTAATAGTAGGTTATCCCGGAGAAACACAAGAAGATTTTAACATCTTAAAAGATTTTGTGCAAGAAATGAAGTTTGACAGAATGGGTTGTTTTGCTTATTCGCATGAAGAAAATACACACGCCTATTTGTTAGAAGACGACGTGCCAGCCGCCGTTAAACAGGCCCGTGCTGAAGAAATTATGGAATTGCAATCTCAAATTTCATGGGATTTGAATCAAGAAAAAGTAGGAAAAACTTTTAAATGTATTATTGATAGAAAAGAAGGAGCTCATTTTGTAGGACGGACCGAATTTGACAGCCCCGATGTAGACAACGAAGTTTTAATTGATGCAGCAAAACACTATTTAAAGACAGGCGAATTTGCAATGATAAAAATTACAGAATCAACCGAGTTTGACTTATACGGAGAGCCAATTAATTAATAAATTTTAACAATTATATTGCGCCATTAATAATAAGTTTGTTGCATACAAACGCTAATAAAGACAAACGCGATAACTATTTTGATAACTAACAAATAATTTTGCATACATGAAAACAGTAAAAGAAATCGTAGCAATTGCAATACTTCTTTTTTCATTTCAAACGATTGCTGCTCAATATGGCAGTGGTGGATATGATCGATATGGCGGAAGAGGGGGAATGAATCGGATGAATAACGGAATGGGAACGGAACGTCGAACAGAATCCAAAAAAGAAGTACCTATTGAAGAAAGTGTTGGTAAAGTAGTGGCAAAATTAAAAACCGATTTAAATCTTGATGAGCTTCAAGTAATAGCCATAACAAACATTATGATTGAAAATTCCAAAACACAAGGTATTTTGATGAAAAAAGAAACGGATAAGTCGGAACAAATTAAGGAATTTCAAGCACTTTCTGAAAAAACAGATCGCGATATCATGAATTATTTAAATAAAGAGCAGAAGACCAAATACATCGCGCTTACAGAAATTCGAAGAAATCAAATAGAAGATTTAAGCAAAGATATCAGAAAATAAATCAAAATAATACATCGTAGCGTTTTGTGCAATTTGCTAATGAAGTCATTTTCATAAGAAATAATAACTTCATTTTTTTTGTTTTTATTAAAAATAGTGGATTTAAAACTATAAACGAATAATAGTATAGTTGTTTTATTTTAGCATTTCAATATGTGGAATATCGTCTTCTAAGTACATTTCGCTCACTTTTGTAAACCCTAAACTTTCGTAGAATTTTTGCAAATACAATTGTGCAGAAATCGTAATTTTTGTTTCATTAAAATGAAATTCAATCCCTTGAATCGCCTTTTCCATTAGGCTGTATCCCCATTTTTGAGTTCTATAATCCCCTGAAACAACAACTCTACCAATGGAAGCATTGCCAAAATAATCTCCTTTTTTAAAAATTCGAGCATAGGCTATAATCTCACCTTCAAAAAAACCGATAACGTGCAATGCTTTTTTGTCTTTGCCATCAATGTCTTGATATACACAATTTTGTTCTACTACAAACACTTCAGAACGCAACCGAAGGACGGAATACAGTTCATTTGCCGTTAGTTCATTAAAAGTTTTTATCTGAAATTGAATGGACATAGTTTAGTATAAATGAAGTTATTTTAAAAATTTTACTGATTTAATAATGGATTCCAATTCAAACATTAAATCGCGTTTGTCGGTAGAAGGGGCATAGCAAAACCCTTCAATTACTAAAAACCGTTTCTTTTTTCGATCCAAAATAGCATAATTTATAAAAGAACCCGACATAAAATCACCTTTTAAATCCCAGGTTCCTTTTGTTTGATAAGCTCTTTTATTATCTAGCATCGAATAAAAGAAATAGGGCGCATAGGATGTTTCTGTTATCATTCTTGATTTTTTAGCTTTACTATGAATATAAAGCGCGCCAACCGAATCTCTCATTTTTACAATGTTATTGGTAAGATTATTGTTTTTAAGTATCGTTTTAAAAGGCACTTTGTAAATCAGTATACTGTTATTACCACTCAAAATTTCTTTTTTTAACCAAAGAAAATTCGATTTGCTCAACACATATTTATAAGTAGAAGGGAGGTTTAGTGCGATCTTAAATTTCTTTCGAATTTTGGCATCGTTCAGTACCGATTTATCTATGTTTTTTTGATTGGCCTCAATCTCTGATTTTTTAAACATTTTGATTAAAGCTTCTGAGTTGTTCTCCACATGATCAAGTATCTCGGCTACGGTTGTTCCTGAAATATGAACTGCATTTTGTGGTGTTGCAAATTCATTCTTTATGATTTCAAAATTGTTTTTTTCTTCTAATTTAACAATTATGATGTTCCTGTTATTGGTTTTAGAACCATCTAATCCTTTTATAGGGTATTGATTTATTGTGAAAAGAGGTTCTTCTTGAGGTAAGCCATCTACTGGTGCAGCAAATTTTTTTCTGAGACTGTCCCCAATTTCACCATTCCATAATTGGTCATTAATAATAATGGTTAGTGAATTTATTTTACCTGAAGACTCAATTTCAGCGGGTTTCTGATTTTTATGCGTACAGAAACAGCATAGTAACGAAATCCAAAAAACTAAAAAACAAGCCTTTTTCATGGAAGATAAAATAAATAAGCATCACGCTTTGTGACTGAAAACTACCCGTTAATTTTTAATTTCATGCCCGGTTTCAAATCATTTCCGCTGATTCCATTCCATTTTTTTATATCGAAAACAGTTACGCCTGGGTATTTTTTCGCGATTGTAAATAAAGAATCCCCTTTTCTAACCAAATAGTGACTGTTTTTGCTAGTACTGTCATGTTTATCTCTAGCCGCAATTTGAGTATTGCTCGGATTGTTTTCAGATCTTAATATCAAAATTTTATCGCCGATTTGAACATTTTTATCATCCAACTTGTTCCATTGTATGATAGCTGCAACCGTTACTTTTTCTTTTTTAGCAATATTTCCCAGATTATCCCCTTTTTTTACCACATAATAGGCACTGTTCGATAAGTCCACTTCGTCTTTGAGTTGGGCAACGGAAACTGTTTCTTTAAGAATTTTTAGTTTTGAGTCCAACATTACATTATTGTCTTCGATATTGTTCCATTCTTTTAAATCGGCTATACAAACATTGTATTTTTTCGCGATGGAGTTCAGATTATCTCCTTTTTGAACCGTGTAAAATTCAGGTGATGAAGCGATTTCTGCCTTTACATCTTTACCGTTTTTAGTATCTTCCGAAGCGACGACAACAGCCGTTTTAATTTCTGTGTTGATAACATTTGATTTGGTTACTTTCTTTTCAACCGCGGCTATGCTTTCTTTTTCAGTGGTAATAATTTTCAGCTTTCTACCTAATGGAGCAGTATTGTTTTTAAGTTTATTCCATTTTTTAATATCAGAAACTGCAACACCAAATTTATCTGAAATTGCTCCCAAACTATCCCCTCGTTTCACTTTATAAAACTTGGTTTTATTTGATTTGGAATAAACGATTCGCTCGGAAGAAACCATTGTAGAATCCTTTGTCGTTGTCAATCGAGTGCGGGAAGTAAAAGGTTTTTCTCTTAAATCTTCTTGATGTTGTGCATAAGCATAAATTTTGTCTTCATTAGAAACAAAAACAGCAACTTTAGCGGACGGTAAACGTAGAAAATGATTTTGATTTTTGTAAAACGGAACCACATTCATTTTGTACGAAGGATTCAACAGTTGCAATTGTGCTACAGGAACATCCAACAAATCAGAAATTTGTTTGAACGACATTTGTTGTTTAATCATAATAGTGTCCGTCGCAAAGTGTTTGATAATGGCTCTGTTAGGCACAATTCCATGCGCAGTGTGGTATTCGTAAATGTACATTGTTGCTAAGAAAGCCGGAACATAGCCTTGGGTTTCTTGTGGTAAATGTTTTCTGATATTCCAAAAATTTTGTTGTCCATCAGAACGTCTAATGGCTTTAGCAACATTTCCAGCTCCTGAATTGTAAGAAGCCAAAACCAGTTCCCAATCACCAAAAATTTTATACATATTACTCATGTATTGAGCGGCAGCTTCACTCGCTTTTAAAGGGTCGCTTCTGTCATCCACATAGGAATCCACATTCAATCCGTATTGTTTCCCGGTTTGATACATAAATTGCCAAAGTCCTGTAGCACCAACTCTTGACACCGCTTTTGGGTTCAAAGCGGACTCTACAACGGCTAAATATTTTATTTCTAGTGGTACATTTTGTTTGGCCAAAGCGTCTTCAAATAAAGGAAAGTAGTATTCAGAAATAGCCATCAATCTTTCGAATGATTTTTTTCTGTTTTTCAAGAATGATTTGATGATATTTTCGAGACCTTGATTGTATTCTATGTTAAATGGCGATTTTGCATCCATTTCTTTGAGCCTTTTTTTCAAAAGCTCTGTTGGTAATTCATAATCTACTTTTTCGTCAATATTTATGTTTTTTATATCGGCGGAAAGATTATCGTACAAATCAAGATTGGTCAATTCTTTCATCCACAGACTATCAACACATGACGCAATATCATCTTTTTTAAAAGTAGCTTTGATAGAATCTAAGTAAGATATTTTTATTTGAGGTTTTAAGAAATTGCTGGTTGATGCAATCGTATCTTGAGCAAATGTCTTTCCTGCAAACAGAAAAAGAACGGATAAAGTGATGTGTTTTATGTTCATATTTACGTTTATTTGTTTTCGAGATGGCAAAAAACATACCAAAAGAAAACTTTATTTCGTGTTTGTTTTTAGTGTAAAATTCAATTTGTAATGAAATATTTTCGCAAAAGACTATATTTCAAATCATTATATTTGCAAACATAATAATTATATAACGAATTGTCACAATCTTATAACATAAAATTGTCCTAATTATTGTTAATTGTGATTTCTTAGTTTAAAATAGCTTCAATTCCAGGCAAGCTTTTTCCTTCTAACATTTCAAGCATGGCACCTCCTCCAGTTGAAACATAGCTCATTTTTTCTTCAAAACCGAATTGTTTTACAGCGGCAACCGAATCGCCTCCACCAACAAGAGAAAACGAACCATTAGCAGTAGCTTCAGCAATATAATTGCCTAATTCAATAGTTCCATGTGCAAATTTTTCCATTTCAAAAACACCCAATGGTCCATTCCAAAGAATGGTTTTTGATGCTAAAATAACTTCTTTAAAATTTACCAATGATTTTGGTCCTGCGTCAAGCCCTTGCCATCCATCAGGAATTTCTCGAACATCAACAATTTGTGTTGCTGCATCTTTAGAGAAAGCATTGGCCGCAACTACATCTACAGGAATATGAATTTCTACGTTTTTAAGTTTTGCTAAGCGCAAAATTTCCAAAGCCAATTCCATTTTATCGTCTTCACAAATAGAATCACCTATTTTTCCACCCAAAGCTTTAATGAATGTAAAAGTCATACCGCCTCCGATAATCATGTGATCTACTTTGTCTAAAATGTTTTCAATTACAGTGATTTTTGACGATACTTTACTTCCGCCAAGTACTGCTGTTACAGGTTTTTTGGAATCTTTTAAAACTTTATTTAAACTTTCAATTTCTTTGGCTAAAAGCAATCCAAAACATTTGTCGTTTGGAAAAAACTGAGCAATTATCGTTGTTGAAGCGTGTGCACGATGGGCTGTTCCGAAAGCATCGTTTACATAAATGTCGCCTAACGATGCCAATTGTTTTGCAAAAGCAACATCTCCCGCTTCTTCTTCTTTGTAAAAACGTAAATTTTCTAACAATAAAACTTCTCCAGGTTTTAAATTTTCTGAAGCCGTTTTAGCCACTTCTCCAATACAATCAGCCGCAAATTTTAACGTAACACCTAGTATTTCTGAGGCTTTTCTCACAATGTGTTCTAATGAAAATTGAGCATCAACTCCTTTTGGTCTTCCTAAATGCGACATCAAAATCACACTTCCTCCATCGGCAAGAATTTTATCGATTGTTGGTTTTGCCGCTTCAATTCGGGTAGCATCAGTTACCTCAAAATTCTCGTCTAAAGGCACATTAAAGTCAACACGGATTAAGGCTTTTTTATTTTGGAAATGGAAATCGTTGATAGTTTTCATCAGTGTAGTTGTATTTAAAAAAATATTAGATTCACAAATATAGGAATTTTTTGGAACTTAAAAATAAGAAAAGCGCTAAAACTAACCCGATTCGTTAACGAAAAGGTTGTAATTGACCCATTCGATGATTGATTACGGATTCCTAAATTCAATATTAGGACAATCTTATGCATATTCCAAAAGAAAAAACAAGCCACAGATTTCACAGATTTCATGGATTTTTTTACTGTTTTAATTTCACAATCAGTGAGAATCTGTGGAATCCGTGGCAAAAAAACAGAGGCATTCCGTTTAGCGGATGGTCTTACCAAATTGTATGACTGCCTTATGTTGATACCAAAAAGAAAAAACAAGCCACAGATTTCATGGATTTTTTTACTGTTTTAATTTCACAATCAGTGAGAATCTGT
>JBBALV010000007.1:0-14689 GCA_040402815.1 Flavobacterium sp. | reverse complement strand
GGAATCCGTGGCAAAAAAACAGAGGCATTCCGTTTAGCGGATGTTCATTTTAAATTTTACAACAGTATAGTCTAGTATCTTTATAACTTTTAAATATCTTTGCTATATGCTTTTTTCACAAATTTTAGGTCAGGATTATATAAAAAATCATTTAACCAAGAGTGCTACCTCTGGGCGTATTCCGCATGCGCAATTGTTTGTAGGTCCTGAGGGAAGTGGTACTTTGCCGATGGCAATTGCTTATGCACAATACATTTTGTGCAACAATTCAGGGGATGAAAACACTAATGGAAACGCTTCTTGCAATCTGAAATTTGAACACTTTTCACATCCTGATTTGCATTTTATTTACCCAACAGTGAGTACGGAAGATGTAAAATCAAAACCTAAAAGTATTGATTTTATTGCCGATTGGCGACAATTTTTAAATGAAAACCCTTACGGAAGTTTGTTTGATTGGTACCAAATGTTGGGCGTTAAAAACAAACAAGGCGAAATCAGAGTGGATGACGCTCAGGAAATGTTGAAAGCTTTAGCCTTAAAATCCTATGAAGGCGGTTATAAAGTGATGATTGTTTGGATGGCCGACAAATTAAACATTGCCGCTTCCAATAAATTATTAAAATTATTAGAAGAGCCTACCGATAAAACCCTTTTTATCCTGATTTCTGAAAACGAAGAAGATATTATTCAGACCATTCGTTCCCGTTGTCAAGTGTTGCATTTTAGTGGGTTAAGCGAAAAAATTATTGCCGATGCACTGGTGTTGCAAAAAGAAATAGACCCTCGAACCGCTACCAAAATGGCGCATCAAGCCCAAGGAAATTTCAACAAAGCATTGCAATTGTTGCAAACGGACAGTGAAGACGATTTTTTTGAAAAATGGTTTGTCGATTGGGTTCGTGCTGCTTTTAGAGCCAAAGGAAATGCGGCAGCCATTCAGGATTTAATCCAATGGAGTGAACTTATTGCGGGTTTAGGTCGAGAAACACAGAAGAAATTTTTGCATTATTGCATCGATATGTTTCGGCAGACGTTATTGTTGAATTACCAAACCACGAGTTTGGTTTATATTGAACCCAAAATAGCCGGGTTTAAGCTCGAAAATTTTGCTCCATTTGTCAACGGAAACAACATTCAAGATATTTTTAAAGAACTTTCGGATGCAATGTATCATATTGAACGCAACGGAAACGCAAAAATTATTTTGACCGACTTGTCTATAAAACTTACTCGTTTAATTCATAAAAAATAAAGCTCATGAACAATATTGCCTCTATTTTGGTTTTGATTTTTTTGGCAGTTACTTTTATCCAATCTGGTTATGAAAAAACAATCTATTGGAAAGACAATTTAGAATGGTTGAAAGGGCATTTTGCCAAAACACCTATAAAAAACGTAGTGCATTGGGCTTTGTTTCATGTCTTGGTTTTGGAATTGATTTCGGGAATATTATGTATTTCGGGATGCTTACAATTGCTGATAAACAATGGCAGAACCGTAGGCTTATACGGCGCAATTTTCTCTTGCTTGACGCTAATCTTCTTATTAATCGGGCAACGCATGGCAAAAGATTATGATGGTGCCCGAACCATAGTCATCTATTTTATTCCAGCAGTGATGGCGGCGTATTGGTTGAGTTGATTTAATGACTAGCACTAATGGGATTTTTGTAGGGATATTAAATGTGAACTACTACAAGAATAGTTGACGCGTTACAAACACACCGTTATTGATTTCAAATGAAAGTAGGTACTCGTTGCAAATGAGCACCAGAGGGAAAAAGTAAAACTCGGTGATTTTACATAAAAACATTTAAGTTTATTTAGTTCATGCTTAAAGTTCTTAAATGAATTAAATCATGTAGTTTTTTAGATTTTGTTCGAGCTAGTGTCATAAAAAATAAAGACATAAAGTCAATTTCTTTGATATACTTTTTGATTTTCTTAAATTCATTTACTCTTTGGTAAGCGTCATCAAATGCTATAATATGTAAATTTGGTCTTGATTTTATTTCGTCATATTCTTCTATTTCAAAACCAATTAACAAAATGATTATCATTGTTATTTTATCGTTAGCTACTTCAATAGAGTAGTTTCTGGGAACCACAGTGAGTTTTTTGTGCTCTTTAAAATCAACCATATAAGCTAAAGACTGATTAATGTCTTTATTTTTTAAGAGGTCGAGTAAAACATTATGATTTAGTCTTCTGTATATAAATTCTAAATTTCCCATAATTTAAAACATTCCTCCTCCCATTGCTAATCTAATTACACCTACAATTATTACAATAGTGCAAATTTTCTTACCACTTTCGGCATTAGATACACTACTAATGATTAAGCCAACAACAGCCATTGGTATAACAATCCAATTTAACCAACCCAATAATGGTATAAATGCCAATAGCATTGCCAATAAACAAATGATTCCTAGAATTAAAGATACCGTTTTCATAAATTTTATAATATAATTTTGCCTACTCTAGTTGGTTTTCAGCTTACCCATAGCACAAAGAAAGTAGGAGAGAGTGCCAAAGGGCGGCGTTGTAAAAAAATTATTTTATCACTGTAAAATTCTGGTAAATCACTTTAAGTTCCATCCAAATTTCATCAATGTTGCATAAATCAAAAAAAGTTAAAATAGTATGATTGTATAAATGATGAAAAGTGTAACAGTGTTCAGTTCTTTGGATTGGTAGGTTTGCTTCAAATTCATAAAAATCCAGTTTCTTATATTGGATATCATCTTGAAAATCCATAAAATCGCACGATATTTCAAAAAAAGGATTTCCTTCTAAATCAGAATCAAATTTTTCATAGTAGTTTTTATTCCAACACTCAAGTGCTATTTCAATTTCAAAATCATCAATCAATTGGTTCTTTACTAATTCTTTACATTGAGTTTCAATATTTCTATACAAAGAGAACATTCTTTTTTCTTCCTCAAAAAGCTTCTTGTTTAAAAGCATTAGTTTATTGCAATTGGTCAAGTTTAATTCAAACTTTGAGTTAACAATTCTATTTCTTTCCAACAGTTTCATCTGTTCTTCCATTGTTAACTGAAAATGCTTTTTCTGAATGTTTTTAGTAAAATGAATTTCCTTTTTTCGATTAAGTAGCATACTATTTTTTTAATAAAAGTAATAGCAAGAAATGTCAAAGGGTGTCGTTGTAAAATATTATATAAAACAAAGGAGGCTTTTGCCTCCTTTGTTATTTTAACTAGATTATTGGAAAGAAATTAGTTTTTCCAATTCAGCACTAATTATTTTTTCTTCATCTATAATCGTTTTTATAAAAGCATCAAGATATTCAGGGTTATTATACATTTTTACTATTTCTTTATTACCAATACTTTCAAATCTTTCTTTTTTATTAAATGTTATTGGATTGTACCACGTAACAAAATTGTTGTTAAAATCAATTTTTTTGCCAATTGATTTTTCAATTATATTTCGAATTTCTTGAGCCTTTTCACTTTTGCTATTATTTATATTATCAACAAAATATTGATATCCAATGTAAATACCGTCACTACTGTCCTCAGTGATAAATACTTTAATAAAACTTTCGTGATTTAAATCAATTTGATAATTTATGCAACTAAATATTTTTTGACTAACTTCATTAAAAATACTTCTAAATTCATTATTTAATTGAACGATTATATCAATATTTTCTTCGTTGATTAAATTTCTAATTTCGTCACTCATGTCTTTATTTATTGTTTGATTAGTTATTTTTTTAACTAGATTTAAATATTGTTTAATAATTTCTCTTAACATTGGTTGTTCAATGGATTCTTTATGACATTTTTCTAACCAATTTTTAATGTTAATTTCATAAGAGATTAGAATTACTTCCTCTAAATCAATTTTATTTTGGTCATCAATATGATAACTCTCTTTTGAAGGTGGTTTGCCATCTTTCGTTAAATAAATTAAATCACAATTTGTGTAAGCATTTTTATATCTTAACAATTGACCTCTTTGATCATTAGCATTTATTTTGTTCTCAACTACTATCACACTACCATTGTTATATTTGATTACTATATCAATGTATCCTCCTCTTGTGTAATCGGAATTAATTTCTCCTATATACTCTTCAATTAAAACTATTGCATTATCTAAATCTAAATTGTCATAGTTTTCAATTTTAATTACTTCACTAAAAAATAGTTTTAAAAAAATATTCCCGTGATGATGAGACCCTTTAGGGTTTAGCAGTTCCGCAATGATAGCAGAATGAGTATAACGTTCACTATTTTCCATACTCATTATTGAAAAAATATTAAAATTTTCTCCTGTAATTTTAGCTATTTCATCATATTTTTTTTGAATTATCGCTACGTTTTGTAATAAGTTTTTAAGGTTGTTTGTGTTTTCTTCCATTGGGTTTTATTATTTCTGTAAATCTAATCTTTCTTTTTAAATCTTTGTATGAAGACAAACTATTTAGAAGCCAATTTTAGCATTACTATTATTAGTATTCCATTTTTCGTTTTCACAAAAGGCAATGATTTTATCTAAGGTCAATTTGTTTCCTAAAACCACTTCTTCCATGAGACATTTTCGAGCTAAATTTTCCATTTCTCCACCAGAGAATTTGAATTTATTAGCTAATATTTCTGCTTCTTTTTTGCTGATAAAAGGCAATTTAGCCTTCCAAATTTTCATTGCATTTTCTTGACTAGGGTTTTCAAACTTTACTTTAAATAAAAAGCGTCTCTCAAAAGCAGCATCCAAATTACTGACTAGATTAGAGGTTGCAAAAAGAATTCCATCAAAATTTTCAAGTTCTTCTAAGAGTACATTTTGAATAGCATTTTCGGTATCAGCAACAGCTGACGAACCTGCATTTTTTCTTTTACTTATAATTGCATCAGCTTCATTAAAGAGAAGTATAGGACATGCTTTTTCTTGTTTTTTGAACTTGTAATAATCAGTAAAAATCTTTTTAACTAATTTTTGGCTTTCTCCAAACCACATCGATTTGGTTTCTGAAATCTCTACTTTAAAAATTGGACGGTTATATTTTTTAGCTAATTGGTAAACCGTTTCTGTTTTTCCTGTGCCAGGATCACCATATAAAAGTGCGGTGATTCCCGTTGGTAAATTGTTGTTTTTTAATCTTTTTTGTAAATTAGTAAAAGAAGTTTTTGACATACTTCTTAAAATTGGTGTTAATTGAATCTCTTCAGAAGTATTATAAAACAGATTGATTTTTTTTATATTTTGAGGACTGATTAGTTTTTTATTTTGAACTTCTTTATATTCTATTTTTATTCCCTCCATTTCATAGAGTAATTTAGCTCCCTTTTCAGTAAGTTGTATTTCATGTTGATTAGAAAATTCAACCTCATCTTTCTCGACTAAATTTAGCGTATTTAATTTTGTTTCATTATTTATAAACTTAGAAATATAAGTGATTGCTTCTCTTTTTTTATCTGTAAATATTTCGGCACTCTTTTGTAATGAAGTGCAAAAGTTGTTTTCTCCTTTGTTTAATATGTCATTAATGACATTAAAAAAAATAAACATATCTAAAAAATCTAAGTTTTTAAAAGCAAATTCCACTAATTTATAGCGATAGTATTTATCAACAAGTCTTTTCAATTCAACAACAAAAACACGATGAGATGTCCCTTTATGCTCTTTTAAATCAATTAGTTCGTCTATATCATCAAAAAACTGTATGATAGAATTTTTTTTAGGATTTACTATGATTAACTCGTCTGGTATTTTTTCATTTGAAATGATGTAATTTAGTATAATTGTGTTTGTTTGGTAATTTCTTTCTGATGAAAATGAACATCTTTTAGCAAGCAATATATTTTTATCAAAAAGAATATCTAACTCATTATTATACGAAAGGAATTCATGTTTTTTTATATCAAAATATTTATTAATACAATCTAGATTAATTTCATCAAAACAACTTAATATTATGGCAGAAGCAACAATAAGTGTTTGTATTTCTGATGTTTGAAAATAATTGGAAACATAATCTATTTCGTTTCTAAGATTTACATAGGATTCTAAATTTAATTTTGCATCTTTTGACACAGTATGAATTTTATCTAAAGCACCTAAAATAGTGAACTCATTTGTTTTCATTTGTTTACGTTTTTATTTAACAAAACTAAAACACCACCCAGCCAAAAGGTGTCGTTATGAAAATATTTTATAAAACAAAGGAGGCTTTTTCAAGCCTCCTTTAACATATTCATTATCTAATACTTCGACAGACATTCTTTTTTCAAGTTAATACCACTGGTGTTATTTTATAGCCTCTATTTTTTTATTATCGGCTTTTCTATTTAGTTTAAATTTATTTGAAAAAGGTATTATAGATTAAAGTAAAGAAATTAACTTAGTTGATTTTTCTTCCATTTCTCAATTGTAGTAATTATATCATCTACGTATAAATCCCTTTTTATTGAAGTTTGTGCAGGATGATAAGCAGAAATATACAGCTTTTCATTATGTATAATATAACCTACTGAGCCTTGAAATTTAATTTCAAATTTTTCTAAATTGAGTAGTTTAGAGTATAAATTAAAAGTATTACCAAAAATAAATACATTTGGATTTAGTAAGTCTATTTGTCTTATTAATAAATCTGAATGTTTTTCGATAGATTCATATAAATCAGAAAAATCAGTTCTGGTAACATTTTTTGAAGGCAATTTTTGTGAATTAATAAAGGCAACATTTCGAACAACATCACACATTTCATGAGCATCTCTAATAAAACTCATTTCGTTCCATTTTACAAAATTATTATGAACACTATAAGATACATATATCATAGGATGCCAAGTTGGTTTGTGACTTCTATTGAATTGCTCAAGGTATAAATCATTTCCCTTAAACATTTCGAAATATGACCATCCGCCTCCTGTACCATCTTCTTCGTCATACGGTTCTTTTAACATCCAAGCAAGGCGAATATCTTTTTTGAAATAAACATCAGGTATCATAACACCATCTGGGATAACATATCTATTTTCCTCAGGTTTATTCATTCTAATAATCATTTCATCAATTAATTTTTTATACTCTAAATCAAAGTTTTCTGGCTTCATAATTTGTTTTTATTATTTTCTGTAAATCTAATCTTTCTTTTTAAAAATTAACACTAATTAATTTTAATTTACCCCACTTCAACGTCCAAAAGAATTAGGCGTTTATCCTGATAATGTTCAGCAAAATCTGATGTAAGGTAGCCGTCAGGTTTACCATCAGTTAGGCATTGAATCAAGCTTATGGAGGATTTAGCAAAGGGCAATTTAAAGTATTCGTTTTCTTTATGCTGTGCGTCTTTAAAGGTATATCCTTCCGTTTCAAAAAGTCTTAAAAGCATGGCTGGTGTTAAATAAATGAGGTGTCTTTTTCCTTCTGCAATTAGTTCATACATTCCATCATAAGCGATTTCAAAATTGGTAAAAGTGATTTTTTTAGTTTCCATAATGTTGTTAGTATTTAATTATTAATATTTTTCAAATTAGTTTTTCAAATGCTTCAAATACAATGCGGCACAAGCCCTAGCATCACTCAAAGCATCATGGTGGTTTAGAGGAATTTGGTGTTCCTTACACAAATCTGCCAAGTTGCTTTTGTACATTTTGTAGGTGCAGTGTTTCTCGTAAATGGGAGTTGCTATACCGTAATATTCTAGGGTTTTGTCTAAAACTGGAAAATCAAATCCAAAGCCATTATGAGCCACTACATTTTGGTTGGTTATAAAAGGTTCAAGCAAATGCCAAATCTGTCCGAAAGTAGGCTCGTTTATAGTTCTTGCAGGTGTTATGCCGTGAATGGCTATAAAATTAGACCAATAGTAATTATTGGGAGGTTGCACCAGTAAATTAAGTGAATTGATGATAACACCATTTTCTACTTGTACCAGACCAACTTGACAAATACTATTTCTATAACCGCTAGCTGTTTCAAAATCTATTGCTGTAAAGTTTTTCATTGATATAAATTCGCCATTTGTTTAATGCTTTCCTTCATGGTTTCTATTAAACTTTCTGGAGCTAGTACCTTAACATCACTACCATATTTCAGCAGTTCCATAACAATATCATCGGTAAGATGAATATAAATTTCGATTACTACCTTATCCTTGTTTTCTTCAATTATTTTTTGTGATTCATGCAAAGGAAATGTCTTTACATATTCTCCTTGTTGTTTAGAAAATTGCAAAACCAGTTTCTCAGCAGGATTATAAGTTTCTACCCCAAAAGCATGTTGAAACTCCTTTGCTACATTATAAGCAATGGGTTTAAATTTGGTGTCAGTAATTTTTAAGTTGGAGATACGGTCTAACCCAAAGGTCTTTACGGTATTGGTGCTTATTTCTAAAGCTACCAAATACCATCTTTGTTGCGATTCTTTTACAGCAATTGGTTTTACTTCACGTTGGGTACTAAAATTATCCCAATGCTTTTGATGGGTAAATTGTAAAATAGCAAGATTTTGTATGGCATTTATAATACCGTAAATATGTTCAGTACCTAAGGATTTTCTCTCTTCAAGAAACACACTTGGCGACAATTTATTTCCTTCTTGTAGCGCATGATGTATTGAAAAGGCATCTATCATTCGGGTCACCGATTGGTCTTCAATTTCAGCTTCATCAATCGCGTAGGTTTTGTCTTTTCGGTCATAGTGTATGACAATTCCAAATAGGGTAGTGATGTCTTTCTTGTCGCGTTCAAATGTGCGTATGGCATATTCGAATGTAGTGTCAATGTCGTCCTGTTCCAGTTTGTGCATGACGTGTTCTTGCAAATCATTGAAGCTACAAGGTCGGCTTCTCAAGCGGTCTATAACGTACAAGTACCTTTTAAAATAGATTAATTTTGACATAATATTTAGATTTATTTTTCAAAGATAATTTATTTGTCTGCCATTTTGTGACGGAGTAAAAAAATTAAATAGTATTCCACATCAAGCTTATTGCTTAGAACAAATTATTAAAAAAAGCCTTTGCCTCTTTCAAATTTTACTCTAACATTGCCAAGACTCCCTATACTATTTTTGGCAACAATAATCTCAGCTTCTCCAGTTGTTGACAATCGCTCATCGTCATCCCATTCGTCAATTTTATAATATTCAGGTCTATATAAAAGTAAAACCAAATCAGCAAAAGTGTCTATAGGAGCTTGTCTTCTAACTTCTGACAAATAGGGTCTCCTATTGGAATGTTTACGATAATTTTCTTTTGTTTCAATAAAGACTATTATAGCAATATTTAATTTTATGGCTAATTCTTTTAGACGGAAAGTAATCTTTGCCAATTCTTTTTTGTTCAAAACAGCACCAACTTTTTCCTTTTTGTTTTTGGCAATTAGTTGTAATGAATCAATAACAATAATTTCTACAAAATCAGGTGGTTTAAATTCAAGTACATCTTCAATTTCAGATATGGTACGAAATGGATAATCCGAAATATATAAAGGTGATTCTTTGAATGCTGCTATTTTTTTTGATACAATTTCCATTTCATTTTCATTGAGCAAACCTAAGCGTAATTTTTCAGCAGAAATATTAGTTTGTTGACCAATAATTTGCATCATAAACTGATGAGAGGTCATTTCTAATGAGAAAAAAGCCGTAGGATATTGATTCTCAATCGTCATTTTGTTAATCAAGGATGCCGCAAATTCAGTTTTCCCCATACCTTCAAGGCCACCAACTAATATCAAATTAGAAGGTTGAAAGCCCTTGGTTATAACATCCAGTTTTTCAAATCCTGAAGAAATTCCTTTTTCATTTTTAGGGATATTATTTAATCTTCCTTTATACTCGGACGCTAGTTCACTTAAAGTTTTAAATTCTATAAAAGCCATAGTTTTTTCAACAAAGAAACTAGGTTAGAGTGCCAAAATAAGGCGTGGTAATAATTATTTTACCTGATTTTAATAATAAAAATATTTCTATAAAATAAAAAAACAACTGTTAATACCTGATAAAATTACTCAAAGAGTCATCATTAAAGTGAAACCCATCAACTCCCACTAGCAAAAAGGATACAAGCAGGATTCAGCACCTTCGTATTTAAATAATTTTTTTGTGTAAAAGCGTTGGTTTCATAAAACAGTAACTGGGCACTTACTACTATAAAATAGTCATTAGGAATGGGAGGGCTAATCCAAGTAATTGCTTCTTCAATGGGACTATATTTTACAATTGGAGTGGTAAAATGGGCTTCAACAACAGCTTTGTTTTGGTCAAAAGTAGTGGTAAGTACATAGACCACTAGCTCAGCAGCTCCAATCCGTTTAGGGAAAACCATTGCTGTTGTAGGATTAAATACGGGCAATACTACTTTTACTTGGTTTTGTTCCTCCACACTCACAGCTATTTCAGCTAAAAAGTGGGTTGCAAAAGGGGAGTGGGTATTGAACTCAAAACCAGCCAGACCGCTCATGTTGGCATTAAAAGGATTCCGTTCCCCTTTCATCAAGTTGGTATTGCTCCGTAATGTAGCATAAAAATGACCTGTAAAACGTTTGTACATGTAAGTGTCGGCCAATCCCATCAATAACGAATTAAGGTGTATTCGCAATCTTTTAGTCCATTTACTACAAGCAATAAATTCAGAGCTACTTAGTTTGGTATTTTTAGTTTGCTTCATGTCGCTCGGTTGACTTTGCACATATTGTTTGCCTTCGATATTCCTAAAAACCAAGTTGCTAATTTTTCCGCTAATGATGCTTTTTTTATTTATCCGTGCCATAATGAATTACAATAACTAATTGATGCATAAAGGTACTAAGAAGTAGGTTATAGTCAGGTTAAATTACTATTAAATCTAAATCAAATCTAAAGTGTTTCTAGTATCACTCTATGAAAAATAGTAATTCATTAGAGTGAGTATAGACTCAGTATAGACTCATTATAGATTCAGTAGCTAGTATATCTAACTAAAAGTACGCTTTCATAGCAAGCAAAGGGGGTATTTAATTGAAGCGGTTTAGTCTATTTTACAACAATAAAAAACTCGACTGTTTTAACAACAGCCGAGTTTTTAATTTTTCTTTATTGGCTTATTACCAAATTTTAACTCTATTTTCTGGAGCTAGGTATAACGAATCGGTTGGTTTGATATGGAAAGCTTCGTAAAATTCAGGTACATTTCGTACGACACCATTTACTCTAAATTTTGCTGGAGCATGTGGGTCGTTGGCCACTTGACTTCTTATCGCTTCGTCTCTTTCTTTGCTGTTCCACGATTGGGCATAGCCAATAAACACTCTTTGATCGCCTGTAAATTTATCCATTACTGGTGCTTTTTTGCCATTAAGGCTCATTTTATAGGCTTTTATTGCGATGGATAATCCTCCAAGATCACCAATATTTTCGCCAAGTGTAAAAGCACCATTTATAGTTAGGTCTTTAAAGACATGAAAGCTATTGTATTGTGCAATTAAAGCCGTTGTTTTTTGTTTAAATGCCACTTGATCTTTCGATGTCCACCAGTTTCTCATTACGCCATTTCCGTCAAAAGCACTTCCTTGATCATCAAAACCATGCCCAATTTCATGTCCGATTACTGCTCCAATACTTCCATAATTGACCGCATCTTCTACATTCATATCAAAAAAGGGAGGTTGCAATATAGCGGCTGGAAATACAATTTCATTTAGGGTTGGATTGTAATACGCATTTACCGTTTGTGGCGTCATGCCCCATTCGGTTCGGTCAACCGGTTTTCCTAGTTTGTTGAGGTTTCGATTGTATTCAAAAGCGACTGCTCGTACTAAATTACCATACAAATCATTTTTATCAATTTTCAAAGTAGAGTAGTCTTTCCATTTATCAGGATAGCCAATTTTTAGCATGAATTTATCCAATTTATCCAATGCTTCTGATTTGGTTGCTGGCGTCATCCAATCTAATTTTTTGATGCTTTCGGCATACGATTTCAATAGATTTTTAACCAATACCGTCATTCGAGATTTAGCTTCTGGCGAAAAGTGTTCCTTTACATAAACTTTTCCAACAATTTCTCCTAGAAAGGAGTTTACTTCGTTTACGCCTCTTCGCCATTGTGGTTTTTGTTCTTTGATGCCGTACAATGTTTTGCCATAAAATTCAAAATTTTCTTTGTCTATTGCAGTAGTCAGAACAGTTGCATTGCCATGAAGTAGTCCCCATCTCAAATAGGTTTTCCATGTGGCAAGTGGGGTATTTTTGATAATAGCATTTAAATCTTTCATATAGGCCACTTGGCTTACAATAATGTTCTCTTGTTTGTCAAATCCTGCGGCTTTTAGCATGGCTGCCCAATTAAAATCAGGCATTAATTGACTTAAATTTTTAGTAGCAAATTTGTTATACAAAGCAACAGCATCTCGTGCTTCTTCTTTTTTCATTTGTTTTGACGCAAGTGAAGTTTCTAATTTCATGATGGTAGTTGCATCTTCTTTTGCCATTTTGTTTCCCGCCAATAGCAACATATTTGTGATATGTGTTACATATTTAGCACGAATTTCTTTGGATTTTTCATCTTGAAGCAAATAATATTCTCTGTCTGGCAAACCAAGTCCGCCTTGCCACATACCTGAAATATATTGGGTTGGGTCTTTGGCGTCTTCGGTAACATATATAGAAAATGGAATACTTTCGCCCTTTTTGTTACAAACTCCAAAATAAGTTGCCAAATCGGTATAGGTAACAATGGCAGCAATGGAATTGTTTTCGGCGGATATTGGCGATAATCCTTTTGCATCTCTCGTTTTGGAGTCCATAAAAGAGTGGTATAAATCGCCTATTTTTTGTTCGTCAGATCCGTTTTTAAAATTGCCTTTTGCAGCGGTTTCAATTATTTTTTTTACATCCATTTGCGATTGGTCGTCTAAAATTTCAAAAATTCCATAAGAGGCTTTGTCGGCTGGAATTTGATTTTTCTTTTCCCAAGTTCCGTTTACATAAGCATCAAAATTGTCTCCGGGATGCACCAATGTATCCATGTTTTTTAAAATTACTCCAGAAAGTAAAGGGGCTTTTTTTTCGGTTTTGTTACAGGTAGTAAATACTAATAAGCTTGAAGCAAGTAAAGTAACGCCAATTTTCAAAGGTTTTGTGGTCATGTTTTTTATAATTTGACTTCAAAAGTACAAAATCGTATCGTTTTTTGGTGTAATTGCGAATTTAAAAATAGGTATTTGTCTTCAAAAATAGTAGGATGGCATTACAAATTGAAAACTATAAACAGTACTTTTACAACCTTAAAACTAAGTTAATTGGTATGCAAATAAACACCATTAAATTTAAAATAACAGCGCTTTTTAAGCAAGGTTTGTCGGCAAAAAAAGTCGCGCAAAGTATCTTGTTTGCTATATTAATTGGTATAATTCCAATTCTGGGAGTTAGCACTTTTTTAATCACTATGCTTTCGGTAAAATGGAAGTTGAATTTGCCCATTTTGATTGCATTAAGTTACATTATGTGGCCTGTTCAAATTGTGTTGATAATTCCGTTTATTCGCATTGGAGCAGCTATTTTTGGTGTTCCTCAAAGCAATCATTCCATTGACGAAATTGTACTTTCGTTTCAGAATAGTTTTTTTAATACACTTAGTAATTTGTCTTTTGAGTTGCTTTGTGGTTTTGGAGGATGGTTGCTTACGGCAGTTCCTGTAGCAATTTTCATTAATGTTGTAATGGTTTTCTTGTTTAAAATGGTCGCTAAAAAAAGTAAAATAATTTAATATAATTATTCAAATTTTTTTAATTCGAATGTAGTCCCATCAAATACACCGTAAGTAAAATAACTGATCCAATCCCCAAGATTAACATATTCGGAATTTTCCCCAATTTTAAGAATCATTGGTAAATGACGGTGACCGAAAACTAAATAATTATAGGGTTTGAGTTCCAATTTTCGTTTGGCATATAACACCAAAAATTCCTTATCGTCTCCTAAATAGTGAACATCTTCGGCGCCAGAAATTAGTTTGTTTTTAACAGATAGATGATGACCTAATTGCATTCCGATATCTGGGTGAAGCCATCGAAACAGCCACTTTGAAATAGGATTCGTAAATATTTTTTTCATTCTTTTGTAGTTTTTATCCCCAGGTCCTTTTCCGTCACCATGACCAATGAGAAACGTTTTATTACCAAAAGTAAATTCTTGATTTTCGTAATAAATGGGGATATTTAGCTCCGTTTGAAAATAGTCGGTCATCCACAAATCGTGATTACCAACAAAAAAATGAATAGGGATGCCGCTGTCTTTGATTTCTGCTAATTTGCCTAAAACTCTTACGAATCCTTTCGGCACTACCGTTTTATATTCAAACCAAAAGTCAAATAAATCGCCCAATATAAAAATAGCCGCTGCGTCTTTTTTAATTTCGTCAAGCCAAGCAACAAACTTTTTTTCTCTTGGCAAACTTAACTCAATTGTTGGTGCGCCAAAATGTTGATCGGAAGCAAAATAGATTTTTTTACCAGAAGTCATTTCCATGAAATAGATTTAAGATTTCAAAGATAGGGAATGATAATTAAATCTTTTGATTTTAAAAACGCAAAAATTATTTATTTGGAACCTAATCTATTTATTTTTAAATATTATTTATCTAAAAAAGCTTTATAATTATTATATTATAATAATATTGTTAATTAATTAAGGTTAATTGTTTTTTTGATATATTTCACTAAATT
>JBBALV010000006.1:0-127335 GCA_040402815.1 Flavobacterium sp. | reverse complement strand
AGAAAGTGTTGGTGTTGTAATTGAACATGATGATCCAAAACTGCCCCAAACACCATTTATTTTAACTGCTACACGAATACTGTAAGTAGTGGCATAAGTAGTTCCTGGTACTTTGGTTAAATCAAAATTATAGTTAGCCGTGTCATACGTATTTACAGTTGTTCCATTTGAAACTTGAAAACGATACATTTGTGCACCTGGATAAATATCCGCCAAAATTTGACTATCCATTGTATTTAGAGTTGTTCCACATTGTGATGATCTAATATTTGTTGTAGTAATTATAGTCACCGAATGTACTGCCGATGTTACATTGCCACAACCACCATCGTTTACTATTGCTCTAAAATAAGTATTGCTTGTCAATGCGCCAATTGTTGAACCTAACAACGTCGTTCCTGTTGCTCCATTAATATTTGAAAAATCAACACCGTTGGAAGAAGACTGCCATTGGACAGCTCCTGAACTGTTGGATAATGAAATATCATCAGGTTCAACATTCCAAGTGATTGTTTGGTTAGAAGTTATTGTTCCTGCATCTGAATTATTTATGGTAACAAGTACTGCAGCTCTAGCACTTTCGATTCCGCCAATTGTTTGAGTAACATAGTACGTGCCTGATGTTAATGCAATTGTTGAACTTAAAGCGGAGCCTCCTGAGATCGCATCATACCATTGTATTGCTGTACCTGTAGCAACTAAATTAACAACTTTAGGATTGTTAACTTGGCAAAAAGATTGATTACTTACTGTTGGTAGAACCGTAATTAATGATCCTCCAATTGCTAGTGCATCAGAAGTGGCTGTTCCAGAATAGAATCCCCAACCACCAGTTGTAGTTTGCCCACTAGCATAATAACGCAAAGTTACGGTTGTTCCGTTAGCTATATTTTTAAGTTCATTAATCGACGAAAGATCGACTGTAGCCATTGTCAATGATGTTGATTGCACAGGAGAACTAATTAAAGTAAATGTACTTCCATTTAAACTATAGGCAAACTGAGATGTAACGCCAGGTGTTGCAAAATAATTTGTTGTTCCGTTAAAAACAGCATCAATAGAAGATAGGGAGAGTTGCATTCCTGCTATTGGTTGTAAAGTAACTTGGAAATAATCATTATTTGAAGTTGAAATACCGTTATTTGAAAACCCTACTGTTCTAAATGAATTTGCACCAGCACTAGCTGCAGCACCAGCACCACGAGTTAAGTTGTTGGCATTGCTCGTTGTTACTAAATTATTAAAAGTAGTTGCTGTTGCAGTAGCGGTTTGATTCAAACCGTTAACATTCCAAGCTGCAACAGGAGGTAGAGAAACTTTTAAAGTTCTCACAACATCAGTTGCTGCTAAATAACTAGCATTTCCTGTTTGCGAAGCCGTTATATTGGTAGTTCCAATTCCGACAATAGTAACTGTAGTTCCGGTAACTGTTGCTACTGCAGGATTAGAACTTGTAAAAGTTACTGTTGCTAACGATGTAGCAGTAGCCGAAAGCGCAAAAGCAGCGTCGGTTGTATATCTATTTGCTAAAGCACTAAATGTAATAGTTTGTGCTTTTTGATTAATTACTAATGTTTGCACAACGTCTGTAGCAGCATTATAGTTTGAATTTCCAGCTTGAGAAGCTGTGATTGTAACGCTTCCTCCACTTAAAATAGTTACAGTGTTTCCAGTTACAGAAGCTATAGTAGAATCGGAACTTGTAAAAGTAACTGTATTTCCAGAAGCACCTCCAGTAGCAGATATAGTAAAAGCAGCATCTCCAAAAGTTTTTGCGGTTAAACTACCAAAAGATATCGTTTGTGTTTCTTTAGAAATAACACCTGTAATACCCGTAGGCTGGGTAAGTAAATATCTATCTGAATTTGTTCCTGTCAAAGTGAAATTTGGAGTTACTGCAACAGTATTTCCTGCATTAACAGAATCAAATGTTGGAGCGTTTAACAAACTAACATTATCACTTCCTACTTTCCCGTTCAGAGTAGCAGCTGAAATTGTTGCCGCATTTGTCCCGTCATAAGTTTTTGAAGCAACTGAAATTCCTGAAACCGTTAGTGTTTTCTTATTAACTACTAAAGATCGCTGTACATCTGTAGCAGCATTATATGTTGAATTTCCAGATTGAGAAGCACTAATTGTTGCGCTTCCAGGTTTATGAATTGTTACAGTTGTTCCTGAAACAGAAGCTACTGTAGAATCGCTACTAGTAAAAGAAACGGTTAAACCAGAATCGGAGCTAGCGCTGAGGTTAAAATTAGAGTCTCCATATGTCACAGGACTTAAACTATTGAATGTAATAGTTTGATTTATCAATTGCGTATTGATAATCACTTGGTTTTGCTGAACACTTGTAGCAGCACTATAATTGTTATTACCAGCTTGTGAAGCGGTAATTGTTGCTGTTCCAGAACCTATAATTGTTGCAGTATTCCCAATAATTGAAATGACACTCGTATTTGAACTTGAATAAGCAACTGTCAATCCAGAAGAAGCTGTTGCAGTAAGTGAAAAATCTGCATCTGTGTCTAATTTGCTAGACAATGCTCCAAACGAAATACTTTGGCTCGCTTTATTTACTGTCAACGTTTGTTGCACATCTGAAGCTGCTGTATAATTTGCATTTCCAGATTGTGATGCTGTAATCGTCGTTGAACCTCCGCCAACAATTGTTACAGTGCTGCCAGAAATTGTTGCTACATTTGTATTTGAACTTGTGTAAGTAACTGCCAACCCTGAACTTGCTGTTCCTGTTAAAGAAAAAGAAGCATCGCCAAAAGTTTTTGTTGGTAAAGTTCCAAAAGTAATTGATTGACTACCTTGAGCTATCGTAATAACTAATGTTTTAGTATCGGAACCTCCTGCATTTGTCGCGCTCAACGAAACATTAAATGTTCCTATTTGTGATGGAGTTCCTGAAATTACACCGGTTGTTGTGTTTATCGAAAGTCCTGTTGGCAATCCAGTTGCCGCATAGCTTGCAGGAGAATTGCTCGCAACAGTCGTATAACTATATGATGTCCCAACCGATCCACTTGAAGTTAAAGAACTTGTTATTGAAGGAGCTGGTATTGCCGAAACAGTTCCGTTTACAGTTACATCATCTAATCTAAATGTTCCTGAAGCTGCGGAATTAGCAGTTAAATCAGCTCTAGTAGTCCCATAAGGATAAAGTCTAAAAGTAACTGTTCCTGAATATGGAGTAGAAAAATCGGTGAAATCCCATGTGATATTTGTTCCTGTTGTAGGTGAAACTGGCGCTGCTCCCCAAGTTGTTGAAGTGGCAAAGCCATCAGTACTGTATCGCACTTCTAATTGATTTGGAGCGGAGTTACTAGCTTGTCTGAAGAAAGTAAGTGATGTCAAATTTAGTCTATATCCAGTGTTTGCAGTAGCAGAAAACTCTATATAAGAGGTATTATCAATTGCGCTTGTTGCATTTAATGTTGTAGAGTTAAATACATTTGCTGTAGCATTACAAACAATTGTATTTCTTGATAAACCGGTACTTGTCATGTTTGATAAAACTGTTGCAGTATTCCCATTTGTAGGACATGCCGAAGCTCCAGTAAATTGATTCAAATATAGAATGCTATTCACGGTTAATGTTTGAGGAACGTCTGTAGCTGCATTATAGTTAGTATCTCCAACCTGTGATGCAGTAATTGTTGTTGTTCCTAAACCAACAATTGTTACTGTCGAACCTGAAACTGTTGCCACAGCTGTATTTGAACTTGCATAAGTAACTGTCAAATTTGATGAAGCAGTTGCTGTAAGTGCAAAAGGTACATCAGTAGTTGCTTTGGCTACTAAAGTTCCAAAAGTTATAGTTTGTGATGCCTTATTTATAGTTCCTGTTAAAGTTGTTGGTTGTGTTAAAGAATATTTTGCAGCATCTGCACCTCCTAAAGTGAAAGAAGTTGTAATTGCTTTATTACTTCCAACAGTTGCATCAACAAAAACTCCACCTCCAGAGATAGTTACCACATCTGGGCTTATAACTCCAGATAACGTTGCTCCAGTTATTGTAGCTGTAGTTGTTCCATCATAAGTTTTAGTGGTTACTGCTGCTCCAGTTACAGTTAATGCTTTTGCAACAATTGTTAAAGATTGTTGCACGTCTGAAGCAGCATTATAAGATGCATTTCCAGCTTGTGAAGCTGTAATTGTTGTAGTACCAACACCTACAATATGTATATTACCAGAAACGATAGTAGCCACAGACGTATTTGAACTTGCATAAGTAATACTAATTGTTACATTTGTTGAAGTAGCTCCCAGTGAATAATCCGCATCACCATATGCTTTAGAAGCTAATGCACCAAAAGTGATGGTTTGATTTTGCAGCCCTGCTGCTGTAATATTTGCAGTTGTTGTATATGTGGTTAATGTATAATTTGAAGCATTGGCTCCTGTTAAACTATAACCTGTAATTGTAACCGTCTTGTTATTTGCAGTTGTTGAATCACTAAAAGTAGCTGTCCCCGTTCCTGTTAAACTAACGGTATCACTATTCACTACGCCATTTAATACGGGCGTTCCTGTAAAAGTTGCTGCCGTTGTTCCGTCTTGTGTTTTATTATTGGCTACCAAGCCTGAAATTGTCAAAGCTTTTGCAGTAACCGAGTTTCCACTAGCAGCAGTTGTAATACTTCCAGATGCGGTTCCTGAAGCTAAAGTAATTGTTTTTCCGTTGTAGCTAGTAGTTCCGGGAATTGCAGTACTTGATAAGCGTACTCTTAATGTTCCACTAGCAGTTCCAGCAGATTGAGTAAAAGTAGCAGTGGAACCATATGTAGTGCCATCGCTTGATACTTCAAAACCAGTTGCAGCTGTTGCAACTAAATCGGCTGTTAAATTTGTTCCGCCAATTGTAAACGATTGTGCTGCTGATGCAGTCCCGTAAGTTGTAGTAAAAGCAGTTGCGGTTGCGGTTCCTGTAATTGCAGGTGTAGCTGCGTAAGCAGATATAGCAATATTATCAATTCCTATTCCTTTACTCGCACCAGACCCGGTTGGTCTCCAAGTAATCCAACGTATTTGATAATTTGTGCTTGCCGTCAAACCGATGATATTATAACTTAAAGTGGCCGTTGTATAAGTTGTAACTGCACCGAAAGTTATAGCAGATCCAGTAACATTAGTCCAAGTTCCTGCAGTGCCAGCTCGGTATTGAAGTTCTAAACCAAAATCTTGAGTTGTTGCCCCACCATTGATTAATTCTAATTGGTAACTAACAGTAATTGCAGTTGCTGTACCCGTACTGATTGCTGCTACAATTGTATTTGTTCCGTTTGTCGCATTACTAGACTGTTGAATGTAAGCTCTTGCGTTGCTGCTAACAGCATATCCATAAACATTTCCACCCGTCTGGGCTGCTGTAGCAGCGGTTACTGCTGCATCAGCACCAGGGGTACCACCTTCTGCAGCTGTTTGTGTTGTTCTATTACCACCACCTGTCCAAGCTGCCATTCCTGTTGGCATAGCTGTGAAAGTAGCTGTTCCAAAGTTTTGATTGTAAGGCAAAGTTTGGGCAACAGGATTGGTTTGAGCACTAGCTATCACCATGCCAAACAGTAGCGTTAGGGCTACAAAAAATGATTTAAAAATCTTGGATAGATTTTTGGAAAGTAAAATGTTTTTCATAAAAATAAAGTTAGATTAAGTTCATTATTGTCGGTTAATTGTAGACAATAAAGCATATAGTAACAAGCTTTCAAAATTAACTAAAAAAAACACAACTTCAATGTTAACAAATTGTAAAGTTTACAATTCCCCAAGTTTGGTAATCAAATAGTTAAAAAATCACACGTAAGAGTATTTAAAAACAAAAAAACTTAATTTTTAAGAAGAAATTAGTCTTTTTCGATACCGTCAAAAGTTCTTAAATCAGAATAAAAAAAACGACTTATTATTGCATTCATGCCCAAAAGACAATTAATACAAAAATAAGCCGATTATATTTGATTTTTTTATAAATGATTCATCAAACTTTCAATCTCTTCTGCTTCAATCGGGATGTTACGCATTAAGTTGAACGCTTCGCCTTTTTCTTGAATCACCATGTCGTCTTCAATTCGAATTCCAAAACCTTCTGCGGGAATGTAAATTCCTGGCTCCACGGTGAACACCATATTGGCTTGCATCGTTTCGTGTAATAATCCATAATCGTGTGTGTCTAATCCCATGTGGTGAGAGGTACCGTGCATGAAATATTTTTTATAGGCTGGCCAATCCGGATTTTCGCTTTGTATATCGGCTTTATCAATCAATCTCAAACCTAACAGTTCCGAAGTCATTATTTTGCCCACTTCAATGTGGTATTGTTTCCACAACGTTCCTGGAATTAGCATTTTGGTGGCTTCATTTTTTACACGTAAAACCGCGTTATATACTTCTTTTTGTCTATCAGAAAAACGTCCTGAAACCGGAACCATTCTCGTCATGTCACTAGAATAATTTGCATATTCGGCTCCCACATCCAGCAAAATCAAATCGCCTGCTTTACATTGTTGGTTGTTTTCAATATAATGCAAAACGTTGGCATTATTACCCGAAGCAATGATTGGTGTATAAGCAAAACCTTTCGAACGATTTCTTAAAAATTCGTGCGCAAATTCGGCTTCAATTTCATATTCCATTACGTTAGGTTTCACAAAATTCAAGATTCTGCGGTAGCCTTTTTCGGTAATATCACAAGCTTTTTGAATCAAATCGATTTCTTCACTTTCTTTCACCGAACGTAAATGTTGTAAAATAGGATTCGATTTTTCTACTTTATGTGCTGGATAATTTTCTTTCCACCATTTGATAAAACGCGCTTCACGGGTTTCCGTTTCAATCACTGCACGATAGTGCTCATTAGTATTGATATATATTGTATCAGCATAAGTCATTACTTCTTTTAATGTCTTATGAAAATCTTGCAGCCAAATTACCGTTTTCACACCAGAAACTTCAAATGCTCTTTCTTTAGTCAATTTTTCACCTTCCCAAATAGCAATGTGCTCGTTGGTTTCTTTCAAAAAAAGAATTTCCTTCAAGTTATCATAAGGCGCATCCGGAAAAAGCAACAAAACACTTTCTTCTTGATCCACTCCTGATAAATAAAAAATATCGCGGTGCTGAGCAAAAGGCAAAGTGGAATCGGCAGAAACAGGATAAATATCGTTTGAATTAAAAACGGCAACACTATTAGGTTTCATTTTTGCCGAGAATTTTGCTCTATTTTTAATAAATAAATTACGGTCTATTTGATGGTATTTCATGGTATTAAATTTTAAAATACAAATCTAATCAATCCATTTGTAATATCGAGCACCAATTAAGTTCGGATTTTCATTTTCTATGAAATCTAAAATCCATTCCGTTTTTGGCTCTTGAACCGATTTTTTTTGTTCCTTTTTATGTAATTTTTCATACGTTTCAAAATCAATTTCAAAACTATTTTCTAGGGTTTCGAATAATTGTATTTTAGCCATTGCCGTTTTCCATTCGGATTGGATTTTGCCTTCAAAAACTTTAGATTTTGATCCACTTCCATAAGCTAAAAACCCAAATTTTTTATTTTTTATTGCTGTATTAGCATTGAAATAATGAGACAAAGAGGATAGTAATCCCATAAAAATCGATCCGGTATATAAATTCCCGATTACAGAAGATGCCAATTCCGAAGGTAGTAGTTTATTTGTGACAAATTTTTGATAATCTTTGGATTTGCTAATTTCTTTTAATTTATTTTGGTATTCATCGATTGTTTCGTTGCCTGAAATAGATTTGTTCAGCGCGTCCAAAGCATAAATTTCGGTAAACATTCGTCTTCCTTGAAAGGAGTATGGCAAATGCATAACAATGTTTTTCCAAGTATGATACAGCGGCGTAGAAATATCTTTTTCTATTTTAAACGAAAAATAAGCATTTCGAATTCTGTCCATATAACATTGATTGGAATATTGACCGTCAAAAACAGGTTGGTCTTTATGGATTTCAATTTCGGCTTCCAAATTATCAAACCAATTTTCGTTGTTAGGGTTTCCGGTTAATACTTGTTTAGAAAGCGTTCGGTAAGGTTTAAAAAAATCAAAAACACCTTTTGTAGAAGTTGCCCAGCAAGTATCGAAAGCAATAATTCGAGGCTTTGAAGTAACCAACATTGCCAAAGCACCAGCCCCTTGTGTATATTCTCCACTCGACTTGAGGTCATATTTGGCAAAATCAGTTGTAACAACAATGGTTTTTTTGTCAGGATGTAATCGAACAAAATCAATGCAGTTTTGCAATGCATCAACCCCACCAATACAAGCAAATGTAAAATCGACCGCATCACATTCCGAAAAGCTATTTGTGCCATATTTTTGTTCCATCAATGCAACTAAAAAGGAACTTATTGGTTTTGAACTATCAATAGCACTCTCTGTACCAACATAAATTCGCGCTATTTCTTTGGGATTAATCTCATTTTCTTCGATAAGTTTAGTTAAGGCGTTTGCTCCAAACACAACAACATCTTGATGTACATCGGGTAAAGTCATTTTAACTAAACCCAGTCCTTTTTCTAATTTTTCAGCTTCTATATTTCTATTTTTTGCTAGTGTTTTTATCGGTAAATGCAGTTTAGCAACATCAAAAGCAATCGCGTCTATTCCTGTTTTCATGGTTTGTTTTTAAAAAATAAAATTACAATATAGATGTTTAAACTTCGTTTTTTTTAGATTTAAAATTGGGAATTTTAGTGTTTTTATGAAATTAAAAAAAAGCCCTACTTAAAATTATTGATTTCTTAATTTAATTTTTTTAAACGTAATGTTTTTACTAGAATAGTAACAATTTTTAAATTGTTTAACTTTCAAAAGTAGTGCTATATACCTGTCGCTGTCTCTTTCATTCGTCAACGTTACCCAAAAACAGCTTTCAAACCAACGTCTTAAAAAAATATCCAAAAAAAGCACTTAAAGATACAGCTGTTTACTATCACAAATACTACTTCAATTCCGTTTTTGTATGTCCTTGAATTAGATCCTGACAAAGTGTTAATCGTTAAAATCGTGATGCTTTGTTGGCGATGAATAATTGGATGAGAAAAACCAAAAGCAATACGACTCTACTATTTCGACTTTAATTGCAATTAAAACAAAACAAATCTTTTTTGTCTATTTTTGGTATTTGATGAAAATTTATTCAAAACATACAATCTATTTAACGTCGTAGAATAAAAAATCCTGATTAGATTGTTTGTAGTAAACAATTCATAGGTTTTTAATGGAAACACTTTAAAACCATTATAAATTAGCACAAAAAGGTTGTAGCATATTTCAAATAGCTGTATTTTTGTTTCCAATTTTAAAAAAACTACAAATAAATATTATGGCAAAAACTTCATTTTTAAAGTCATCCATAGCAAAAAAAGTAGCCATGGCACTTTCGGGACTTTTTTTGATTATGTTTCTAGCACTTCATTTTTTTATTAATTTGACCTCGGTTTTCAGTGCCGATACATTTAACGAAGTGTCTCATTTTATGGGTTACAATCCTATAATTCAGTTTGTTATGCAGCCAATTTTAGTTGCCGGAGTAGTTTTTCATTTTGTGATGGGAATTGTCTTGGAAATGAAAAATCAAAAATCAAGACCCATTGCTTATGCCAAATATAACGGAGCAGCAAATGCATCTTGGGCTTCAAGAAATATGATAGTTTCCGGACTTGTAGTCTTAGCATTTATTGGGTTGCATTTTTATGATTTTTGGGTAAAAGAAATAGTATATAAATATGTTGATGTTAATGCAATTGAAACAACAAGATACTATCCTGAATTGATAGCTAAATTTGAAAGTTCATTACGCACTGGCTTATATTGTTTCGCCTTTTTATTGTTATCTGTACACTTGTGGCACGGCTTTAATTCATCGTTTCAATCGGTTGGATTTAACAATAAATTTTCAAAATCATTACATAAATTAGGGTATGCTTTTGCAATAATAGTTCCTTTTGGATTCATATTTATTGCTTTATTTCATCATTTTTCCAATAATTAATATTTCATAGATAATGAAGTTAGATTCAAAAATACCAGAAGGACATATTTCTCAGAAATGGACCGATTATAAAGATCACCTAAAATTAGTTGCCCCAAACAACAGACCTAAAATTGACATTATTGTTGTAGGAACCGGTTTGGCTGGAGCTTCTGCGGCTGCTTCGCTTGGAGAAATGGGTTACAATGTAAAAGCATTTTGTTTTCAAGATTCTCCACGTCGCGCTCATTCTATTGCGGCTCAAGGAGGAATTAACGCCGCCAAAAATTATCAAAATGACGGAGATAGTGTTTTTAGATTATTTTATGACACCATCAAAGGAGGCGATTATAGAGCTAGAGAAGCAAATGTACACCGTTTAGCTGAAGTTTCTGGAAATATTATTGATCAATGTGTTGCTCAAGGCGTTCCATTTGCTAGAGACTACGGCGGATTATTAGACAATCGTTCATTTGGTGGAACTCAAGTTCAAAGAACATTTTATGCTGCTGGTCAAACGGGGCAGCAATTGTTATTAGGAGCCTATTCTGCCTTGTCAAGACAAATCGGTTTGGGCCGTGTTGAAATGTTCAACCGACATGAAATGTTGGATCTAGTAAAAGTGGATGGAAAAGCGCGCGGAATTATTGCACGTAATTTAGTAACAGGGGAATTAGAAAGACATTCGGCTCATGCCGTTGTCATAGCTTCTGGCGGTTATGGAAATGTCTATTTTCTTTCTACAAATGCCATGGGAAGTAACGTTACTGCTGGATGGAAAATACACAAACAAGGAGCTTTATTTGCAAATCCATGTTTTGTTCAAATTCACCCAACGTGTATCCCGGTTCATGGGACTAACCAAGCGAAATTGACTTTAATGTCTGAATCATTGCGTAATTCAGGTCGAATATGGGTGCCAAAGAAAAAAGAAGATGCGGAAGCAATACGCGCGGGTAAATTAAAACCATTACAAATAGCGGAGGAAGATAGAGATTATTATTTGGAACGTAAATATCCATCTTTTGGAAATTTGGCACCAAGGGATATCTCATCAAGAGCAGCTAAAGAAGTTTGCGACGAAGGTAGAGGAATCGAAGCAAATGATACTAATGAAGGTGTTTATTTAGATTTCTCTACAGAGATTCAAAACAAAGGTAAACAAGCTGCTTTTGCAAAAGGAAATCACCATCCAACACCAGAAGAAATTACTGCTTATGGAAAACAATGGTTGAAAGAAAAATATGGAAACTTGTTTACCATGTATCAAAAAATTACAGATGAAAATCCGTATGAAACACCAATGAAAATTTATCCTGCTGTTCACTACACTATGGGTGGCGTTTGGGTTGATTATAATTTACAATCTACAATTCCGGGTTGTTTTGTGGCTGGAGAAGCTAATTTCTCTGACCACGGAGCCAACAGACTTGGAGCCTCGGCCTTGATGCAAGGTTTGGCAGATGGTTATTTTGTGTTGCCATATACCGTTTCAAATTATTTGGCTGATGAAATTAGAACCGGGAAAATTTCAACCGATACTCCAGAGTTTGCTGATGCAGAAAGTAGAGTTAAAGCAACTATTAGTAAATTCCTGAATAATAAAGGTTCTAAATCGGTGGATCATTTTCACAAAAGATTAGGATTAATTATGTGGAATAAAGTAGGAATGGGACGAAATGAAGCGGGTCTAAAAGAAGCTATTGCTGAAATAGGAGCTTTAAAAGAAGAATTCTTCAGAGACGTAAATGTTCCAGGAAGTGCCGACGAGTTCAATCCTCAATTGGAGAAAGCCCTTCGTGTTGCCGATTTTATTGATTTGGGTCAATTGATGGCCATGGATGCATTGCAAAGAGAGGAATCTTGTGGTGGTCATTTCCGTGAAGAATATCAAGACAACGAAGGAGAGACACTTCGTGATGATGAAAATTTCTCATTTGTTGGTGCTTGGGAATATAATGGTGACGACATCACTAAAGAAGCACTTAACAAGGAAGAATTGAAATATGAGTTTATCAAAATTGCAGCTAGAAATTACAAATAATATACAATTATGTCTTCAGCAAAAAATATAAATATTACCCTAAAAATTTGGCGTCAAAAGAACTCCAAAGCTAAAGGAAATTTAGAGACTTACACATTAAACGAAGTTTCTACAGCAAGTTCGTTTTTGGAAATGTTAGACCAATTAAACGAGCAATTAATTAATGATAAAATTGAGCCGATAGCATTTGATCACGATTGTCGTGAAGGAATTTGCGGAATGTGTTCACTTTACATTAACGGTCGGGCGCACGGACCAGATACAGGAATTACAACCTGTCAATTGCACATGAGAATGTTTAATGACGGTGATACTATTTTTGTAGAACCATGGAGAAGTAAAGCATTTCCTGTAATTAAAGATTTAGTTGTTGACAGAAGCGCGTTTGATAGAATTCAACAAGCAGGCGGTTTCGTTTCGGTGAATACTTCTGGAAATACAATTGACGCAAATGCAACGCCTGTAGCAAAAGATGATGCAGATAAAGCTTTTATGGCAGCGGCATGCATTGGTTGTGGTGCATGCGTGGCTTCTTGTAAAAACGGTTCAGCAATGCTTTTTGTTGGAGCAAAGGTGTCTCAATATGCACTGTTACCTCAAGGCAAAATAGAGGCCACAAATCGTGTGTTAAATATGGTGCGTCAAATGGACGAAGAAGGTTTCGGAAATTGTACCAATACTGGCGCTTGCGAAATCGAATGTCCAAAAGGAATTTCATTAGAAAATATAGCTCGTATGAATAGAGAATATCTTTCTGCAAGTATGAAAGGATAACTTTAGAAATTCGAAAAAGTTTAAAGGATTTAAAAATTCTTTTAATTTCAAAATATAAGTGTAAAATAATCATTATTATTTTAATCATTTTTAGCTTATTTTATATATGATAGTAAGGCATTGATTTATTTCAAAATAAAATTATTATACAATCCTGATGCAAATCAGGATTTTTTTTTGAATAAATGAGATAAAAATACGAACGATAAATAATTCCTTTCATTATCAAGTTGTTCAAGAAGCAAAGAATAGATTTAAAAAAAATGGAATAAAAAAACGATAAATTCATAATTATTTTTTATTGTTTTAGCAAATCCGCATTTTTTTAAGCATTTCTACACAACATCACCCCTACATTTTATACCTCTTGTGAATTTTGAAAAATTTAAGAACGCTTTTAATTAACTACATATATGGTTTTGAGGTTAATTTTTTCAAATTTCATTTCTGTATAGTTACTTTATATATTATATTTGAATTGATAGTGTATTTTAAGTTAGATTTATATAAACTAAAATAACAAATGAAAAAAATCTTTACTACACTATTTTTTTTGCACTATTTCTTGATTTCATCTCAAACTCTTCAAGGATTCAGTTATCAATCCACTGTTAGAAATAGCAATAATCAATTGGTCACAAATCAATATGTAAAGCATCGTTTTACCATCAGAATAAACTCAAATAATGGCTCGACAGTTTACAGAGAAACTCAAAACCCTCATACCGATAATGGAGGAAACATTAGCGTTACTATAGGTACAGGAACCGCCGATGTGGGTAATTTTTCTCAAATTAATTGGTCTCAAGGAACGTATTATATGGGTATAGAATTCTTCTCCGGAAGTACTTGTCAATGGATTGATGTTTCAATGAATACGGGTGGACAAGTGGTGAGTTATTGTAATGGAGTCTATATTTGGAGTGCTTGTCAAACCTTCTCCACTTTAGTTTGGTCAGACGAATTTAACGGAACGGGCGCCATAAATTCTAGCAAATGGGCGCATCAAACCCAACTTCCAGATGGAGTAAATTGGTACAACGGAGAGGTTCAACATTACACCAACCGTCAAATAAATTCTTTTGAAAATAATGGCAGTTTAAACCTAGTTGCCAAAAAAGAAACTTTTACAGACCAAGGTCAAACCAAACAATATACCTCAGCAAGGCTAAACTCTAAATTCGCATTTAAGTATGGTCGGGTTGAAGTTCGTGCAAAATTACCAGCAGGAAATGGGACTTGGCCTGCAATTTGGATGTTAGGCAAAAATATTATTGAACCCGGTTCTTTTTGGTCAAGTGCTTATGGGACTGTTAATTGGCCTTACTGTGGCGAAGTGGATATTATGGAACATTGGGGTTCCAATCAAAACTACGTACAAAGTGCCATGCACACGCCCTCAAGCTACGGTGGAACTGTAAATTTAGGTGGGCAAGTCATTTCAACTGCATCAAGTCAATTTCATATATATTCGTTGGATTGGACAGCAGAAAAAATGGTTTTTAGTGTAGACGGGATTGTGCATTACACCTACAATCCAACTACAAAAAATGCAAGCACTTGGCCATTTGATGCTGAACAATTTGTATTACTGAATGTTGCCCTACAATCTTCTATGAGTCAGAGCTTTACAGAATGTGCCATGGAAGTAGATTATGTAAGGATTTATCAATAAAATTATAAAAGCCATTTCAAAAGTAGCATTGTTAGTTGTTGCTGTTTAAAATAATTAAACTATTTGTTAGTGATTCAATGTATCAATAGTAACTTGAGATTTTTCTGGGAATATTATACAATATTCTAATAAATATAGATTTTTTTATTCATCCACATTTGTAAAATTGATTAAGTTTAATTTTTTTTAAATATTATATATTACTACTGTTTTTTCATAATAAAATTTCTTAATTTAGTTGGTAGAGTTGCGTGAAATCAATACAATTCTATTATTACTATATTTGTAGCTATTTTAAAAAACATATGATACAATCAATGACGGGTTTTGGCAAAGCATCTTTGCAATTACCGAACAAGAAAATTACGGTAGAAATAAAATCGCTAAACAGTAAAGGATTAGATTTAGGCGTGCGAATGCCCTCGAAGTATCGCGAAATGGAGTTGGGTTTGCGCAATCAAATTGCTTTAGTATTAGAACGAGGCAAAATCGATTTTTCTGTTTATATAGAAAGTACTGCGGAGCAAACTTCAACAAAAGTAAATGTGCCAATTGTTAAAGCATACATCAATCAATTGCGCGAAGTATATGCTGATGCTGATGAAACCGAATTGATGAAAATGGCAGTCAGAATGCCTGATACCATGAAAATTGAGCGGGAAGAAATCGACGAAAATGATTGGACAGAAATTCAAAAAGTAATCAAAGAAGCGTTAGCTAATATTTTAAATTTTAGACAGTCCGAAGGACTTTCGTTAGAAAAAGAATTTCAATTGCGAATTGGAAATATTCGTCAATATATGAATGAAGCTTTGGCACTCGACCCAGAACGCGTACAAGCTATAAAAGACCGTTTGCAAACCGCCATTGCGGAACTAAAAGTGAATGTTGACGAAAATCGATTTGAGCAAGAATTGATTTATTATCTCGAAAAATTAGACATTACTGAAGAAAAAGTGCGCTTGACCAACCACTTGGATTATTTCATAGAAACCATCAACGGAACAGAAGCCAACGGCAGAAAACTAGGGTTTATCACTCAAGAAATGGGACGAGAAATCAATACCATGGGATCCAAATCGAATCACGCACAAATGCAAAAATTAGTAGTGATGATGAAAGATGAGTTAGAAAAAATTAAGGAACAAGTTTTAAATGTGCTTTAGATTTTTGATTGAAGATTAACGATTTTAGAATTCAGATTTAAAAAATGAAAAAAGGGAAATTAATTGTTTTCTCAGCACCCTCAGGTTCGGGAAAAACAACCATAGTAAAACACTTATTAGGAATCGGCGAGCTCAATTTAGAATTTTCTATTTCGGCAGCTTCTCGTGATGCGCGAGGTGACGAAGTGAATGGCAAAGATTATTATTTCATCTCTACCGAAGAATTTAAAAAGCACATCAAAGCAGATGATTTTTTAGAATGGGAAGAAGTGTATAGAGACAATTTTTATGGCACATTAAAGTCGGAAATTGAGCGCATTTGGGCTTTGGGCAAAAATGTAATTTTTGATATCGATGTGGCAGGCGGTTTGCGAATAAAACATAAATTTCCTGGAGAAACATTGGCCGTTTTTGTGAAACCACCAAGTATTGATGAGTTAAAAATTAGATTGAAAAAACGCTCTACAGAAAGTGATGATAAAATCAATATGCGAATCGCAAAAGCCTCGGTAGAACTGGCTACAGCACCTCAATTTGATAAAATCATTAAAAACTATGACTTGGATACCGCTAAAGAAGAAGCGTATCTTCTGGTAAAAGAGTTTGTAAAATAAGACGTTCGCAAATCTTACACATCACCTAATGTTGAAACAAATGAAAATCGGACTTTATTTTGGAACATTCAACCCTATTCATGTTGGTCATTTAATTGTTGCCAATCACATGGCTGAATATTCTGGTTTGGATCAAATTTGGATGGTGGTTACGCCTCATAATCCATTAAAAAAGAAAGAAACATTACTTGATGATTATCAGCGGTTGGAGCTTGTTTTTCTTGCTACTGAAGCGTACCCAAAAATTAAACCTTCGGATATTGAGTTCAAATTACCACAACCCAATTATACAGTAAATACCTTAGCACATTTATTGGAGAAATATCCAACGCACACTTTTTCGTTAATCATGGGCGAAGACAATTTGAAGTCTTTTCATAAATGGAAAAATTACGAAGTTATTTTACAAAACCACGCCATTTATGTTTATCCTAGAATCGAAGACAAAGTTACAGCTGGTGAAGTAAATTCAAAAGATATTGAAAATTATGACTTCAAAAATCATTCTAAAATCCATTTCATAGATGCTCCAATAGTAGAAATATCGGCTACTTTTATAAGAAGCGCTATTAAAAACAAGAAAAATGTGCAACCCTTATTGCCTACAAAGGTTTGGGAATATATTGATCATAACAATTTGTATAAAATTAAACCCAAAACTTAATTTTTTAATTGAATAGTCATTGTAAACGACGTTAAAAATAGTTCTTCACAATTAAAAACATTGTTTAGCTTAAAAATTAAATTAATTTTGCCGCTTCAACAGTAACTTTTTCTAATATCATGACTAAATTGTTTTCCTTTTTTTCGATTCTTGCCTTCGTAATTATTTTTTCAGGATGCTCCTCTACCCAAAAAATCAACGCATTGAAACCTGAACCAGACGACGCTTCCCCTTTGTTGTATGATAATGTACCTTCGTTTGTAGATTTGCCGATAACAATCAAATTAAAAGATGTTGAAAATCAAATTAATAAATCTTTGAATGGATTAATTTACGAAGACAACAACATTGAAGACGATAACTTAACTATAAAAGTTTGGAAACAAGCGCCAATTGTGCTTTCAAACGATGAAGACGGAAAAATCAAAACGGGTTTGCCTTTAAAAGTCATTATAAATTACAGATACGGAATCAACCAATTGGGTATTTCACTTTACGATACCCGCGAATTTAATTTAAACGGAAAAATCAATTTAGAGAGCAAAGTTACGCTCGCCAACTGGAAATTAAATACCGAAACACAATTTAAATCTTTAGATTGGAATGAAAGTCCTAGTGTTACCATTGCTGGGAAAAGTGTGGCAATTACTTATTTAATCAACCCCGCGATTCGTATTTTTAAATCGAAAATCGAGAAAACTATTGATGATGCCATCGACAAATCATTGGATTTTAAACCAAATGTACTCGATGCATTAGAGAAAATTTGTACGCCAACATTGATGAATCCTGAGTTTAATACCTGGTTGCGCATCGTTCCAATAGAATTATATTCAACAGATGCTCAAATAAAAAAGAACGCTATTGCAATGCAAATGGGTTTGAAATGCAACATCGAAACAATGGTTGGACAAAAACCAGAAAACAAATTTGAACGAAACAAAGTTATTCTAAAGCCAGTAGCTAAAATGCCCGATCGTATTTCGGCTAATATTGTTGCTATTTCTACATTTAAAGACGCTTCGGCAATAATGAATACGAATTTTCAAGGCAAAGAATTTACTTCTGGAAGTAAAAAAGTTACGGTTCAAAATGTAGGCATTTGGCACAAAGACGGCAAAATGGTTATTGCTTTGGATATGATTGGAAGTTTAAACGGAACGGTATATTTAGCTGGTTTCCCTCAATACAACCCAACGACAAAAGAAATTTATTTTGACCAATTGGACTATGTTTTAGATACCAAAAGCACTTTAATTCGAACGGCAAACTGGTTGGCTTCTGGATTAATTTTAAAGAAAATTCAAGAAAGTTGCCGTTATTCTATTAAGGCAAATATGGAAGACGGCAAACAAAACATGTTGAAATATATGAAGAATTATTCGCCAACCCCGGGAGTTTTTGTTAATGGCTCGATGGGCGATATTGAATTTCAAAAAATACAATTAACCAACAAAGCCATTATTGCATTTTTGACAATCAACGGCAATGTAAATGTTACGGTTGATGGTTTGAAATAAGGAGTAAATGGTTTTTAAAAACAATTGTCCTTTATTAAATTCATAATGTGCAAAAAAACAAATGAAATAGTTATTTTTGTTTAATTAAAAAATTAATTTCAAGTTTACCATTTTGAGTTTATACAAGAATCTTTTCAAGCAAACCCTTATTTATGGTCTGGCTACGGTTTTTCCGAGAATAATTGCCTTTATTCTAAATCCGTTGTTTGTTATTTATTTGCCTGACAAAAGTAAAATGGGTGAGGTTTCTGTAATTTTCTCCTATTTGGTTTTTTTCAATGTGGTTTTATCATACGGAATGGAAACCGCTTTTTTTCGATTTTACAATTCTGAAGACAACAAAAAGAATGTAATTTCTACAGCTACAATTTCCCTTTTTTGGTCTTCATTACTGTTTTTATTCCTGGCTTTATTGTTTAGAAATGCCTTGTCGAATGGGTCAGATATTAGCGTGGAATATATTACTTATACGATATGGATTCTAACACTTGATGCTTTAGCAATTATTCCTTTTTCAAAATTACGCGCGGAGAAGAGGCCAATGCAATATGCTACAATTAAAATAGCAAACGTTACTACAAACTTGTTGTTAAATGTGTTCTTTTTAGCACTATTGCCTGACATAGCCATCAACAACCCCAACGGATTTTTCGGGACAATTTACTTCGAAAACTTTCAAATTGGCTATATTTTCGTTTCCAATTTAACCGCAAGTTTGTTTACTTTACTAGTTTTATCACCCAATTATTTCAACATTACTTGGCATTTCGACAAACTTTTATGGAAGAAAATGATGAAATATGGCGTGCCCATTCTTGTTGCTGGAGTTGCGTTTGCCATAAATGAACATTTTGATAAAGTTCTTTTAGATTGGATGCACGTTCCGATGTCCGACATTGGTGCTTATTCGGCTTGCTATAAAATAGGCATGTTTATGGTATTGTTCCGAACAGCATATACATTGGGCATCGAACCGTTTTTCTTCAGTCATGCCAGTAACGAAAATGCGCAACAAACCTATGCTACCATTACCAAATATTTTGTGATTTTTGGTTCTTTTATTTGTCTTTTGGTGATTGTTTTTATAGATCTTCTAAAAAGACCTTTGGTGCCCAATGCCGATTATTGGGATGCTATAAAAGTGGTGCCGCTAATTGTTTTAGCTAATTTTTTCTTAGGCATTTATACCAATTTATCGGTTTGGTACAAATTGATTGACAAAACCTTTGTTGGCGCCTATATTTCAATTATTGGTGCGCTTTTAACGCTGGTTTTAAACTATTTTTTAATACCAATTATGAGTTATTATGGCTCGGCAATTGCAACAATTGTAGCTTATGGTTCCATGATGATTATATCCTACAAATTGGGACAAAAAAAATATCCTATTCCGTATGACATGAACAAGATTTTCAGCTACCTCGTGCTTACCATTTTTTTCTCGGCAGTTTCGTTTTACATCCCCTACATTAGAGAAAATTACTATGTAAAAGCAGTGCTGCTTTCGGTGTATCTATATTTTATTTATTACAGCGAAAAGGAAATGTTGATTCGAATTATAAAAAGAAAAAAATAGAATATAAGAAATATAAGTACGGACAGGACGCGACCTGTCCCTTCAAAAAATCATAACCATGACCATAAAAATCATCAACAAATCACAACACGAATTGCCAAATTACGAAACCATTGCTTCGGCAGGTATGGATTTGAGGGCTAATATCTCGGCACCTATAACTTTAAAATCATTAGAAAGAGGTATTGTAAAAACAGGTCTTTTTATAGAATTACCCATCGGTTTTGAAGCGCAAGTGCGACCAAGAAGTGGTTTGGCTGCCAAAAAAGGCATTACGGTTTTAAACTCTCCAGGCACAATTGACGCCGATTATAGAGGCGAAATCGGAGTTATTTTAGTTAATTTGTCTAATGAAGATTTTGTGATTGAAAACGGCGAACGCATTGCTCAACTCATCATCGCCAAACACGAACGTGCTGAATGGCTAGAAGTAAAAGAATTAACCGAAACCTCAAGAGGTGAAGGCGGTTTTGGTAGTACGGGTGTGAAGTAGGCACCTAACTCCCGAAAGTGCAATCAACAATAATAATGATAAAAAATAAATTTATAAATAAATCCCTAATCAGATGAAAATAATTGTACCCATGGCGGGACGTGGTTCCCGATTAAGACCACATACCTTAACCGTTCCAAAACCTTTAATTCCAATTGCCGGAAAACCTATCGTTCACCGATTGGTCGAAGATATTGCTGGCGTACTGAATCAAAATGTTGAAGAAGTAGCCTTTATTATTCACGAAAGTTTTGGAAAAAAAGTCGAGGAGGAGTTGATTGCAATTGCCCAAAAATTAGGTGCTAAAGGCACTATTTATTACCAAAACGAAGCATTAGGAACGGGTCACGCTATTATGTGTGCCAAAGATTCTTTGAGCGGACCAGCCGTTATTGCTTATGCCGACACCTTGATTCGTGCCGATTTCGATTTAGACACCACAGCCGACAGTGTGATTTGGGTAAAACAAGTCGATCAGCCAGAAGCTTTTGGTGTAATCAATTTAAACGAAGCCAATGAAATTATCGAATTGGTAGAAAAACCGGCTGAATTTGTTTCAGACCTTGCTGTAATTGGCATTTATTACTTTAAAGATGTTGCAGTATTAAAAAACGAATTGCAATTGGTGATTGACAACAACATTATTCATGGTGGCGAATACCAAATTAATGATGGTATCAAACAAATGATGGCAAAAGGCATGAAATTTGTGCCCGGAAAAGTGGATGAATGGATGGATTGTGGCAATAAAGCAGTTACGGTTGAAACCAATTCGAGAATGTTAGGATTCCTTCATGCTGATGGCGAAAATTTAGTTTCTGACGACGTGCAATTGATAGATTCAAAAATCATTCCGCCTTGTTATATTGGAAAAGGAGTGGTGCTCAGAAATTCTGCAGTTGGGCCAAATGTATCGTTGGGTGACGGTTGTCATTTAACCTATACAAACGCCAGTAACAGTTTGGTTCAAAACCATTCGCACATTAAAAATGTTCACTTAGACAACTCCATGATAGGAAGCCACGTGAGCTATGATGGAAATTTCAGGAGCGTTAGTATTGGTGATTATTCGATTTTAGAGTAAGGTTTTATTAAAAAATACCACAAAGGCACGAAGGTCACAGCGGTTCTTAGATCAAATTAAAAAACTTTGTGTACTTTGTGCCTCTGTGGTTTATAATTTATACTATTAGCAATGAAAAAAACAATTGTCTATCTCTTTTTTGGTATTTTGCTTAGCAATGCTTCTTGTGTTTCGGCACAAGGTATGCCTTCTGAGGAACCGACGGCAGCAGAAAAATTTGAAGATGCTTTTTTTGAATCGCTAAAGCAAAAAGGAATTGAAAACTACGATAAAGCGATTGTTTCGTTAGAGAAATGTTTGGAATTAGAACCCAACAATACTGCTGCATTGTTTGAAATGGGCAAGAATTCTTTGTTTCAAAAAGACTATAAAAAGGCTTATGATTCTTTTGAAAAAGCAGCTACAATTGAACCAAAAAACAAATGGTTTTTAAACGGCATGTATGATGTTTGCTATCAAACACAAGATTTTGATCAAGCGGTTCTTTTAGTCGAAAAGTTGATTGCTTTAGACAAAGGGTATAGAGAAGATTTAGTTTCTTTATACATGAAAACCCAACAATATGACAAAGCGTTAACGCTTATCAATTTGTTGAATGACGAAGTTGGAAAATCCGAAAAACGGACATTAATCAAAGCACAAATTTTAACCAAACCCGAGTTTCAAAGTGCTGAGAGAACCAATTTATTGGATCAAATTAAAAAATATCCTAAAGAGGAATCCAACTATGTGGCTTTAATTTCATTGTACAACAACAATAATCAAGAAAAAGAAGCGTTGGAATTAACAAAGAAGTTAGAAACAGAATTTCCAAATTCCGATTGGGCACAAGTTAATTTGTTTAAAACAAATTTAGACAACAATGATGGCGACAAAGCCGTTATTGCCATGAATAAAGTATTAGGAAATGCTAAAATAGACGCTAAAATAAAACACAGGATTTTCAATGAATTTTTGCTGTTTACAGGAAAAAATCCGAAATACATTGCCGATTTAGATCATGCCATTGGCTATTTTAATGATGATAAAGAGGTAAAAGTAGCGAAAGAACTAGGAAAGTTTTATCAAACTAAGAAAGATTGGGATGCAGCTATAAAATATTATGAAATGGATGCCAAAATCAGTCCAAACGCTATTGAAACTGCTTTGTTGTTGCTCGAATGTTACTCGCAAAAACTACAATTTGACGTTGTAAATCAAAAAGCAAATGTGATGATGGAGTTGTTTCCTTTACAACCCGAATTTTATTATTATTCAGGTTTGGCCAACAATCAATTGAAAAATTTTAAAAAAGCGAAAGAAGTCTTAGAAACAGGGATTGATTATTTGGTGGACAATACCGATATGGAAATCAATTTCAACATTCAATTGGGTGAAGCGTATAGCGGTTTGGGCGATGTAAATAAAAAAGAATCCTATTTTTTAAAAGCAGATAAGTTATTAAAACAAAAAAAATAATGAAAACCCACTTCAAATTGCTCTGCTTTATTTGTTCCGTTTGTGCCATGACGCTCGTGTCTTGTAAAGCAAAAAAGGTAGTTGTTGTAGCATCAAATGCTTCAGAAAAGATTGCTGCAAGTAAAGTTATCGAAAGCAATAATGCTACTAGAAAAGAATTTAAAACGCTTTTGCTAAAAGCAGATATTAGCTATCACGACCCCAATCAAGAGCAGGATGTAACGGCAGAAATAAAGATTAAAAAAGACGAAATAATTTTAGTTAGCATTCGATTTTTTGGAATTACAATGGCAAAAGCTATAATTACTCCAAAAGAAGTGAAATATTATGAGAAAATAAACGGTAAGTTTTTCGAGGGCGATTACACCTCTTTAAGTCGATTATTGGGTACCGATTTGGATTTTATTAAAGTACAAAATCTGTTGATTGGAGAAGCTTTAGACGATTTAAGCAAAGAAAATTGTACGCTTTCAATTGCTGATGGTTTTTACAAATTAGCAGTATCAAAAGACAACAATCAAAAAGCTGTGTTTATTGATTCGGCCAATTTTTTAATTAAAAAACAAGAAATCATTCAGCTCGATAAAAATCGAAGTTTTCAGTTGAGTTATTTGAATCATAAAACATTCAACGAAGTTATTTTGCCAGTTGAAATAATGATTGAAGCCTTACAGGAAGACAAGAAAACTTCGATAAGCATAGTATATAACAACGCTGTTTTTAACGAAGATTTGACGTTTCCATATAATATCCCAGATGGTTACGAGAGAATAAATATTGATTAAATTTGTATTGCACAAAATTGTTTGAAACAATTCCTTTTATATGTATAAATATATTTTAAGTTTAGTGTTTTTGTCCTGCACTTCATTAATTTGGAGCCAAACCGATCAAGAGAAATTAGAACAACGAAAAGCCCAAATTCAGCAAGAAATTAAGGAAAAAGAACGCTTGTTGGAAAGTCAAAATCAGAAACAACAGTCGGTTACTACGGTTATAAAAGAACAAAATGAGAAAATAAAGTTGCGTGAAAAACTCATCAATACCACCGAAAAACAGTCAAAGTTGTTGAAAAATGACATGTACCTCAATCAACTTCAAATCAATCAGCTTCATCGCGATTTAAATGCTCTGAAAACAGATTATGCAGCAATGATTGTGAAGTCATACAAAAGTCGTTCAGAACAAAGTCGCGCAATGTTTTTATTGTCATCTGAAAACTTTTTACAAGCCTATAAAAGAGCGCAATACATGAAGCAATATGCCAATTATAGAAAATCGCAAGGCGAAGAAATCAAAATTAAAACAGGCCAATTAGTTACGTTTAATGATAAATTAGATGTTCAAAAAACAGAAAAACAAAAATTATTAGAAGAGCAAGAAAAAGAACGATTGGTATTGCAAAAAGAAAAACAAGAGCAAGAACGTTTGGTCAATTCCATCAAAAAAGACAAGAAAAAAATCATTGCTGAAATCAAGAAAAAGCAACAAGAAGAAAGACAAATCGATCGTCAAATCGATAAATTAATTAGGGAAGCCATTATTGAAGCCAACAAAAGATCGGCTGAAGTAGCTCGAAAAGCCAATCCTAAAAAAGTGGTTACTGTTGCGGAAACAAAAGCTATAGAAACGTCAACAAAAATCATCTTAACTCCAGAAGAGCGAATTGAATCCGACAATTTTAGAACGAATAAAGGTCGATTGCCTTGGCCGGTAGAAAGAGGAACATTGTATTCTGGCTATGGTGATCAGCCACATCCCATATACAAAACGTTGACCGTTCATAACAGTGGAATCGATATTGAAACGGAAGAAGGCGCCAATGCTAGAGCCGTTTTTGACGGAATTGTGACCAAAGTTATCGTGTTAACACCAGTGAACAAAGCGGTATTTGTGCAACATGGGGATTATTTTACGGTTTATCAAAATTTGAGTTCGGTTTCTGTAACTAAAGGTGATAAAGTAAGCCGAAAACAAGCAATCGGAAGAATTAGAACCAACGGTGATTCTGGAAAAACCATTTTAAAATTCATGATTCTTCAAAACACTAATCCTAACAATCCTTCCACTTGGTTGACTAATAGATAATTCTAAAGGAATTTTAAAGGTTATTTAGAATAGGAATACAAAGTAAATTTGGTTGAATAAACTAAACATGTTCCCTAATATTGAACAAATGCCATTTGAAATTTTTCCAATATGTATTGAAGGACTGTTCCAAAAGCATATTTCATTTTAAATTAAACTAAAAAATAACCTTAGAGAACCTTTTTTATTCGAAAGTTACTTAACAGACTATCACTAAAATTCAGATTATTTTGCATTTCGTTGTTGATTGGTGCGGTTGAAAAAATGTATTATATTTATACACAAAATAAAATGTATGCAATTTTCTGAAAAAAGAAATTTTACACGTTGGATAATTATATTTGCCTCTTTTGTAATTGTAAGCTTAATCCTCTGGAATACCTATGTTTTCTTTCAAATTTTCAAAAATGAAGAGCGTTTGAAAATGCAAGTTTTAGCCGAAAGCATCAAAACCATTAACAAAGCCAATCTCGAAACGGATGATATTGAGCTACCTCGTCAAATAATTAGCAACAATAAAACCATCCCTGTAATTGTTACGACGCAAAACGGTCAAATACAAAACAATACCAATATCGAAGACGAAATTGCTTCAAACCCCAAAAAATTAGCAGCCTTTTTAGCAAAATTAAAATCCGAAAACGATCCTATTATGATGCAATTGGGAGACAATTATTTGAATTTATATTATGGAGATTCTTCTTTATTAAACAAATTAAAATACTACCCAATTGCGCTAGTTTTGATCATATTTTTATTCGGTGCTTTAGTTTTTAATTTTTATAAAAGCACCAAAATGGCAACCCAAAACAAGCTTTGGGCGGGAATGGCTAAGGAAACCGCACATCAAATAGGCACTCCTTTGTCATCATTAATAGGTTGGTTAGAAATCATGAAAGCCGATAATGTTGATGAAACTACCGTTAGCGAAATCGAAAAAGATATTGTTCGTTTGCAAACCATTGCTGATCGATTTTCAAAAATCGGTTCAGAACCCGTACTGGAAGTATGCAATATTGTTGCTGAAACACAAGAATCCTATACTTATTTACAATCTCGATTTTCCAAACAAGTATCTTTTTCGTTTCATGCTCCCCAAACACCAATTATGGTTTCTTTGAATCCAGCCTTACACAGTTGGACAATTGAAAACCTTGTAAAAAACGCTATAGATGCCATGAAAGGAAGAGGCAATTTGGAGGTTCATATGGAAGAAGTTGGTAAATTTGTAAAAATAAATATTTCAGATTCAGGGAAAGGTATTCCAAAAAACCAGTTCAATTCCATTTTTGAACCCGGTTTTACTACAAAAAAAAGGGGCTGGGGCTTAGGACTTTCATTAACAAAAAGAATTGTTGAAGAGTATCACAAAGGAAAAATAAAAGTCTTATCTTCTGAAGTTAATAAAGGTACAACTATTCAAATCAGTTTCAAAAAATCAATTTAATAAAAAAAATGCTGAAATTAATATAAAATCTACCCTGAAAAATGTGGTTTATGTTCTTTATTATGTTGATTAAAATTATATTTCAGGACTAAATTCCAATACTGCTTTCCTAGAAAAACGTTTCTTTTTTTAACAAGAAAGCCCATTTTGTAACACTTATTTTCGGAGTTAAATACTACAAAGTTATTTACAATACTACAATTGTTACTTCCAAATGTTTATTTTTACAGCCAATTGTAAAAACAATCTAAATGTCTCAAAAACGTCTTTTCCTTTTGGATGCCTATGCTTTAATATTTCGGGGGTATTATGCTTTTATAAAAAACCCTCGAATCAATTCTAAAGGCATGGACACCTCAGCCATTATGGGTTTTATGAACTCTTTGATGGATGTTATAAAACGGGAAAAACCGGATCATTTGGCGGTAGCTTTTGATAAAGGCGGTAGCGATATGCGAAACGAGATTTTCCCAGAATATAAAGCCCACCGTGATGCCACTCCCGATGCAATCAAAATCGCAGTGCCTTATATTCAAGAATTGCTGCGTGCCATGCACATTCCGATTATTGAAGTAGCCGGTTTCGAAGCCGATGATTTGATAGGAACCATTGCCAAACAAGCCGAAAAACAAAACTACCAAGTTTTTATGGTGACACCCGATAAAGATTTTGCACAGTTGGTTTCTGATAATATTTTCATGTATAAACCGGCTCGAATGGGCAACGGAATCGAGATTTGGGGAATACAAGAAGTTTTAGCAAAATTTGAAATAGAAAGACCAGAACAAGTTGTTGATTTTCTTGGAATGATGGGCGATGCCGCCGATAATATTCCAGGATTACCAGGCGTTGGAGAAGTAACGGCTAAAAAATTATTAAAAGAGTTTGGGTCTATGGAAAACCTTTTAGCTAATACCGATAAGCTGAAAGGCAAAATGAGAGAAAATATTGAAGCCAATAAAGAAAAAGGATTGTTGTCTAAAACTTTGGCTCGAATAATTTTAGATTGCCCAGTGGTTTTTAACGAAACCGACTATGAATTGTCAACTCCTGATGTAGCTAAAACCGATGCGCTATTCAATGAATTGGAATTTAGAAGAATGGCAGAACAATTTGATGCTATTTTTAAAAAAGGCGGTGCAACCCAAAACATTCCGATTGATGAATCAAAATTATACAAAAAACCACAGCCAAAAAATGAGAATCAATTTGACCTTTTTGGAAGTGCCATTTCAGAAGATACTTCAGAAGAAACACGTCATCAATATTACGCCACATTAGAAAACACAGAACACTCATATCAAATTATTCAAGGGGATTTGGGCTTAAAATTACTTTTGCAGCAGCTTCAAAATCAGTCGTCGGTGTGTTTTGATACAGAAACCACAGGAATTGACACGCTTAACGCGGAATTGGTTGGGATTTCCTTTTCTTACGAAAAAGGAAAAGGATTTTATATTCCTTTCCCAGAAAATCGAGAAGAGGCAATGGTCTTGATTGCTAAATTGCTGCCCTTTTTTGAGAATGAAAGCATCGAAAAAATCGGTCAGAATTTAAAATATGATTTAAAAATTCTTGCCAATTACGGCGTTACCGTAAAAGGAAAGTTATTTGACACTATGATTGCACATTATTTAATCAATCCAGACATGCGTCACAACATGGATATTTTGTCGGAAACCTATTTGAAATATGCGCCAAAATCTATCGAAGATTTGATTGGAAAAAAAGGCAAAAATCAAAAATCGATGCGCGATGTGCCGCTAGAAGATATCAAAGAATACGCAGTCGAAGATGCCGATGTTACTTTACAACTGTCAGAAATTTTCACAGTAGAATTAGATAAAACCGAAACCAAAAAACTGTTTGATGAAATAGAAATTCCGCTTGTTGCTGTTCTTGCTTCGATGGAAATAGAAGGAATTAATTTAGATGTTCCCTTCTTGAAATCGTTATCATCAGAATTGGCTACTGACATCAAAGTTTTAGAAACAAAAATATATGAGATTGCCGGCGAAAAATTCAATTTAGCTTCTCCAAAACAATTGGGCGATATTTTATTCGATAAATTAAAAATTGGTGGAGCAAAACAAAAGAAAACTAAAACTGGGCAATATGCTACTGGTGAAGAAATTTTAACTTATTTAGCCAAAGACAACGAAATTGTAAGTGCTATTTTAGATTGGCGCTCTTTAATAAAATTACAAAACACTTACGTAGAGGCCTTGCCGTTGCAGGTAGATACTGTTTCGCATCGCGTTCATACCGATTATATGCAAGCTGTAGCTGCAACTGGGCGTTTGAGTTCCAATAATCCGAATTTACAAAACATCCCAATTCGAACCGAACGGGGTCGACAAATCAGAAAAGCTTTTATTGCTCGTGACGAAAATCACACCTTACTTTCTGCGGATTATTCTCAGATAGAATTGCGCATAATTGCAGCGCTTTCAGGAGAAGAAAATATGATTTTAGCTTTCCAAAATCACGAAGATATTCATAAATCTACTGCTGCAAAAGTATTTAATGTGCCATTAGAAGAAGTAACTCGCGAACAAAGAAGTCATGCTAAAACAGTAAATTTTGGAATCGTTTATGGGGTTTCGGCATTCGGATTGAGCAACCAAACTTCATTGTCTAGAAGCGAAAGTGCCGATTTAATTGCTGCGTATTATCAAACCTATCCACGATTGAAATCTTATATTCAAGAACAAGTTGAATTTGCAAGAGAAAATGGCTATGTACAAACCATTTTAGGAAGACGTCGTTATTTAAAAGATATTAATTCAGCCAATGCTATAGTGCGTGGAGGTGCTGAGCGTAATGCCGTGAATGCACCGATACAAGGAAGTGCTGCCGACATTATAAAAATCGCCATGATTAAAATTCATAGAAAACTGACAACCGAAAATTGGAAGTCAAAGATGCTGCTACAAGTGCATGATGAGTTAGTTTTTGATGTGCACAAATCCGAATTAGATAAAATACAATCGATGATTAAGTATGAAATGGAAAACGCTTTCAAAATGACAGTCCCGTTAGAAGTAGAAATAGGAATCGGTAAAGACTGGTTAGAAGCGCATTGATTTTTTCGTTTACAGCAACATTTCATTATTTTTTAAGATTTCTGAACCCAATTATAGCTAATAATAACTAATCTCTTTAATTTCTAATTCGTAATTTTACGCTATGATTTTAGTTACAGGAGCAACAGGTTTTGTAGGGTCACATGTAGTGCTTCATTTGTCAGAGCATGAAGAGTATGTTTGTGCTATTTATAGAAATTTAGATAGTATTTCAAAAACAAAAGCGCTTTTTCAGCTATATAAAAAAGAAAATTTATTTGAAAGTATAAAGTGGGTTCTAGCTGATATTACCGACGTTCCTTCATTAGAAAGAGCTTTTAAGAATGTAGATTATGTTTATCATTGTGCTGGGCTGGTTTCGTTTGACCCAAAAGACGAACAAGCGTTGCGTAAAGTAAATATTGAAGGTACTGCCAACATTGTTAATTTTTGTTTGGCAAATAAAGTCAAAAAACTGTGTCATATTAGTTCTATTGCGGCTTTAGGCGATTTGTTACCACACGAATCTACAACAGATGAAACGAAAGAGTGGAATCCAGAAAAACAACATAGCGATTATGCCATTTCTAAATATGGTGCCGAAATTGAAGTTTGGCGCGGGGAACAAGAAGGACTTGACGTTGTAATTGTGAATCCAGGCGTTATTTTAGGCCCTGGTTTTTGGCAAGAAGGAATCGGAAAAGTTGTAAATCAACTTTCAAAAGGAACTTTTTTTTATACTAACGGAAGCACGGGTTTTGTTGCGGTACAAGATGTAGCAAAAATAATGATACTATTAATGAAAGGAAATTTCAAGGGCGAACGGTATGTGCTTGTTGCCGAAAACAAGATTTATCGCAATGTATTGGATATTTTTTCAACTTATTTCGAAACCAAAAAAGCAAGTATTCCTGCAAAAAAATGGATGACCAATACACTTTTCAAACTGGATTGGCTGTTTGCAAATTTATTTTTCATGAAACGAAGATTACCCAAGACCATTGCCAAGTCTTTGCATAATAAAGATGTTTATGCTAATGATAAAATTAAAAAGGCAATACAATTTGAATTTCGATCGATTGACAAATGCATTTTGGAAACGGTAAATTATTATAAAGCATCATCAAAATAGAAGATTATTTTTTAGGATTTTTGCTTTTTTCAGTATCCAATTGTAGTTTGTAGTCGTCGATGCGTTTTGCCACTTCTTCATACATTTTGGCATAATTTTTTACATCAGAAGCGTAGAATTTGTCATTTTCAGCAAATTGTAAACTGTCAATTTGATATTTTTTGTAGATATAGTCACTAGTAGTAATTTTTCTTTCAGTCAATGCCGTTGGGTTGACTTGCTTTATGGCCTCTAAAACAGAAATGTCAAAAAGAATATTGACCATTTTGTCTTCATCAAGAAATTTTACAGGTTTTTCAAATATAGCTTTTTTACAACTAATTGCTAATAATAAAAGCGTAAAAAGAATCAGATTTTTTTTCATTTGTTTAAATTAACGGTCAAAAAGTAATCGCTCTCCATAAGGAATGTCTATCACTTTGAAATTATCATAAACCAATTGGCCATTGACAAAGGTATGTGTTATTCTTGAATTAAAAGTAGTTCCATCAAAAGGAGACCAACCACACTTCGCTAGAATATTATCTTTTGTAACATGCCACGCCGAATTCGGATTCACTAAAACCAAATCGGCATAAAAACCCTCTCTAATAAAACCACGTTTTTCAATTTTAAAAATTTTAGCAGGATTATGACACATTTTTTCCACAATTTTTTCCACTGAAATTTTCCCTTGATGATAGGCTTCAAATAGAGCAACAACAGCATGTTGCACTAGTGGGCCACCAGAAGGTGCTTTTAAGTATGATTGTTGTTTTTCTTCAAGCGTATGCGGTGCATGATCTGTGGCTATAACGTCTATTCTTCCGTCAATTAAGGCTTCCCAGAGTGCTTTTCTATCATTTTTCGTTTTAACTGCAGGATTCCATTTGATTAAATTGCCTTTCGTTGTATAATCTTCATCTGAAAACCACAAGTGATGAATACAAACTTCGGCAGTAATTTTCTTATCTTCTAAAGGAATATCATTAGTAAATAAATCTAATTCTTTGGCTGTAGAAATATGAAATACATGAAGCCTAGCACCAGTTCTTTTAGCTAATTCAATTATTTTAACAGTCGATTTATAGCATGCCTCTACACTTCTAATTTCAGGATGAAATTGAATTGGAATATCATCTCCATATTTTTCCTTGAATTTTGCAAGATTAGCTTTTACAGTCGATTCGTCTTCACTATGAACTGCAATCAATAATTTTGTACTAGAAAATATCTTTTCCAATGCTTCAGAACTATCCACCAACATATCGCCTGTTGAAGAGCCTAAGAAAAGTTTAAGACCTGCAACATTTCTTGGATTTGTCTTTAGAATTTCTTCCAAATTATCGTTAGTTCCTCCCATCATAAAGGAATAATTTGCATACGATTTTTGGGTTGCTAGTTGGTATTTTTGTTCTAAAATTTCTTGAGTAACAGCATTCGGGATAGTGTTTGGCTGTTCTATATACGAGGTAATTCCGCCAGCAACAGCCGCTTTCGATTCGGAAGCAATATCGCCTTTATGTGTTAATCCAGGCTCTCTAAAATGAACTTGATCATCAATAGCTCCTGGAATCAAAAAACTTCCTTTGGCGTCGATAACCTGTGTATGAGCAGAAAAGCTGGTGATATTTTGAGTGATTTTTGTGATAAATTGGTTTTCTATTAATACATCACCTTCAAAAATAATTCCTTCGTTAACAATTTTGGCGTTTTTTATTAGAATGCTTCTCATTTTTATTTATTTATAAACCCTTAAAAAACTTTTTTATTCTAAGTGAAATCACCCCGAAAACTGCTTCTTTTATGATTGATCCGCTCATTTTTGATTGTCCTTTTGCTCGGTCTGTAAAAATAATCGGCACTTCGAGAATCACAAAATTTTTAGCATAGGCTCTGTATTTCATTTCAATTTGAAACGCATAACCAATAAATTGTATTTTGTCTAAATTTATGCTTTGCAATACTTCTTTTTTATAACAAATAAAACCAGCCGTGGCATCTTGAATTTTCATTCCTGTTATCAAACGAACATAAACAGAGGCAAAATAGGAGAGAAGCACTCGACTTAATGGCCAATTTACAACATTTACGCCAGTAATATATCGAGATCCAACAGCCACGTCGGCACTTTCGAAATGGCAGGCATCATACAGTTTTTCTAAATCGTTAGGGTTGTGGGAAAAATCGGCATCCATTTCAAAAATGTATTCATATTGCTGCGCTAATGCCCATTTAAAACCATGAACATAAGCAGTACCTAATCCTGATTTTTTTATTCTATTTTCAATAAATAATCGCCCCTTAAATTCATCTTGAAGCCCAACAACCTTATTTGCAGTTTGATCTGGCGAATTATCATCAACGATTAGGATATGAAAAGGCTTATGTAATGAAAAAACAGCCCTTATAATGGCCTCAATATTTTCAATTTCGTTATAGGTAGGAATAATAACTATGCCTTTGCTCATATTGCGAATAAATTTCTTCACAAAAATAAACTTTTTATCGTTGACGATTCATAATAAAGTTATAATAAATTGAAACAAATAAAAAATTAGTAATTTTGCTGCATTATGACAAATATCACATTTCAGGAACGTATAATAGAAAGTAATGATTGGGCAACCCTATTATTTCTTATTGCGTTTTTGCTTATCGTAGTCACCAAAACGGCATTTGAAAATCGATTTTATGATTTTATGCGGTTGATAGTTTCAGATAAATATATCAAAATATATAAAGACAGTTCTAATTTAATGAGCTGGTTTACTGTTTTACTATTTATTGTCCAAGTTTTATCATTTTCTTTTTATATACAATTGATGGCCAGTTACTTTGGGCTGATTTCAAAAACAGATACGAATGATTTTGCTAGAATCGCCACTTTTCTGGGCGTATTTATTTTGTCTAAATTTTTAATAGAAAAGATAATTGCAACTTCATTTAACATAGAAGAATTTACAGAACAATTCAATTTACAAAAAGTAAGCTATAGAACATACATCGGAATTCTATTGTTTCCAATTACAGTTTTTTTATTTTACAACAACCGTTTCGAAACAAATGGCATTTACATCATAGGAGCTCTAGTATTGTTGGCAAATGTGTTAATTTATTTAAAAATATTAAAAATATATCAAAATTTAATATTAAGCAAATTGTTTTATTTTATTTTGTATCTTTGCGCACTTGAAATAGCGCCTTACTATTTTATCTATTATTGGTTTACAAGAAGTTAGAGCATTAGAAAATATCAAATATGAAAGTGAAAACAATTTTGGTGTCGCAACCGGAGCCTAAAGTAGAAAATTCACCTTACTTTGAGCTACAACAAAAGCATAAAGTAAAGATTGATTTCCGACCTTTTATCCACGTTGAAGGAGTTAATGCAAAGGATGTTCGACTTCAAAAAATCGACTTGCACAACTTTACGGCAATCATTTTAACTAGCAAAAATTCAGTGGATCACTTTTTTAGAGTGGCAGATGAAATGCGTTATAAAATTCCGGAATCTCTAAAATATTTTTGTCAATCAGAAGCCGTCGCTTTCTATCTTCAAAAATATGTAGTCTACAGAAAACGTAAGATTTATGTGGGTCAGAAAGATTTTGCAGACATGTCACCTTTGATAAAAAAATATAAAGACGAAAAATTTTTGTTACCTGCATCAGACCAACTCAATGCAGATGCACCACAAACCTTAAATGACTTAAAAGTAGATTGGACACCAGCTACTTTATATAAAACAGTAATGAGCGATTTGTCTGATTTAGCTGATGTTTATTATGATGTTTTGGCATTCTTTAGCCCAACAGGAATTAAATCATTATTTATGAATTTTCCTGATTTTGAGCAAAACAAAACACGAATTGCAGTTTTTGGAAGTACTACTCAAAAGGAAGCATTAGAACACGGACTTAGAATAGATATAATGGCTCCATCTGCCGAATGTCCTTCTATGACAATGGCTTTGGACAAATATATTGTTAAAGTAAACAAAGAAATTAAGGATTCTAAATAATAGTTTTATTAATTAAATCTAATGTTTTCTATACTAACATAATCTAACTTTTTTAAGGAAAGAATTGTTAATTGGTTTTTAAAGACTTTCTAAACAACTTCCTTCGTTACTATTTGCATGGTTTCTCGGCTCACTTGTTTTAGTAAAACTACTTTGTCTTTCTCGACCATTTTAGCTGCTTTTTCGTCGAAATGGCGAATGGTGTAAAGGGAAACATTCTCGTTATACGACACTTTAAACTGTTTCGAAAGGGTATTTTTCAATTCATTAAAGTTGCCAAATTTATCTTCGAGACAAACGGAAAAACTAATGGCTGAATTCTGAATAAGACTTACCTTCATTTTATAATGATGGAATAGTCCAAAGATTTTGCTGATGTTTTCTTCCATAATAAAAGAAAAATCAAGAGAAGAAAGCGACAATAATAATTGGCTTTTTTTGACAATAAAACAAGGCAAATGCGGTTCTAAATCGGCTCCTTTTGAAACACTTGTTCCGGGCAACATTGGGTTTAAAAATGATTTTACAAACAAGGGAATTTCTTTTTTTTGCAAGGGTTGCAACGTTTTTGGGTGGATAACACTCGCGCCATAAAAAGCCAACTCAATGGCTTCGCGATAGGAAATTTGATTCAGCAAACTTGCATTTTCAAAATAGCGGGGATCGGCATTCATCACTCCGGGCACATCTTTCCATATAGTGACGCTTTCGGCATTCAAACAATAAGCAAAAATAGCAGCGGTATAATCAGAGCCTTCTCGCCCTAATGTAGTGGTGAAATTATTTTCGTCTGAACCTAAAAACCCTTGAGTGATGTGTAAAAATTTCTTTTTGATGTTTTTTGAAATGTTTTTTTGAGTCAATTCCCAATCTACATTTGCATCGCGATAATTATTGTCTGTTTTTATGAAATTACGCACATCAATCCATTGGGTTTGTATATTTCTACAATTCATATAATAGCTTAAAATCGTCGTAGAAAGCAACTCGCCATAACTCACAATTTGGTCGTAAACGAAATTGTAATTAGGCGATTTGTTTAGATTCAAAAATGAATCCAATTCGGCAAAAAGTAGTTTTACTTTATTGAAAACGATTTCATTTTCATCTTCAAACAAATCCAAAAGAATTTGATTGTGGTATTTTTTCACCTCTTGAACCGATGCTTGTAATTCTGTTGATTTTTCAAAGTAATTTTTGATTACAATTTCCAATGCATTAGTGGTTTTTCCCATTGCAGAAACAACCAGTAAGACCTCTTCATAGCCTACTTTTTGCAGTACTTCATACACATTTTTAATTCCAGCAGCATCTTTAACTGATGCACCACCAAATTTGAATATTTTCATTTTCTCTACTTTCCAATTTCAAGTTTCAAGTTTCAAGTTTCAAAATACGGAAACTAATAACCATCAAAATATTAATATTATTTTTTTGACAAAAACGCATCCATTCCATTTTCATCCATTTGAGCCACACGCCAATCTGATAATACTTTAGCCCCCGATTTTTCATAGAAGTCAATGGCTGGAGTATTCCAATCGAGTACATTCCATTCAATTCTACGAACCCCGTCTTTTTTGCCTTGAATGATAATTTCTTTATATAACGCATATCCCAAACCGGCACTACGATGCTTTTCTTTTACTATCAAATCTTCTAAATGAATGGTTCTGCCTTTCCAGGTAGAATAGCGGTAATAATACAAAGCCATTCCCGCAATTTCATGATTAATTTCAGCCACCAAAACATGAAACAAAGGATTTTCAGAAAAACCATCGCGTTCTAAATCTTCAACATTTACTATAACAGCATTGGGTTCTTTTTCGAAAATGGCCAGCTCTTTTATTAGATTTAAAACAGCTGGCATGTCGCTTTTGAAAGCATTTCTGATTATCATTTTTTCTTTTTAGTTGGGGCTTTTTTTGTTGGCGTTTTAGCAACTGTTTTCACATAAGGCTTGTACAATCCGTCTGCTTCAGCTTTGCCTTTAGCCTCGTCAGCTCTTGATTGTGGATCTGGATGCGTACTCATCATTTGATAGATAAAATCAGAACTTTCGCTGCCACTCATTTTGGCTAAAGCTGCAAAAGCGGCTTCAACGGCATTTACATCGTATCCGTTTCGTTTCATAAAATCATACGAATAATCATCGGCTTCTGATTCTTGTTTGCGACTAAATTTTCTGTCCACGAGTGAACTGGCCAATTCGCCATATTGATTGTCAGTTAGAGCGGCAATTTTATCCGATTGGGATGCTGCGCCATTAATTACAGCAGTTTTTATATACGCGGTTTTCATAGCATCTCTTGAATCGTGATTGGCTACGTGACCAATTTCATGCCCGATTACAGCTAACAATTGATTGTCGTCCATAATGTCCATCAAACCAGAAAAAACACGAACACTTCCGTCGGCAGTAGCGAATGCATTCACATCTTTGGTTAAATAAACTTTGTAATTTAACACTAAACCATTTTCGTTTTTATGTCTTCCGAAAATTTTATACAATCGTAAGGTGTAAGCATCTTTTGGCCCAGCTACTTTATTTGCAGAGTCCATTTTATGCACTGCTCCTTTTGAAATAGCCGCTGCATCGGCATCAGAAAAGGACAAACCAGCCATCCCACTTTGCAAGGCACCTAATGCTCTTTCACCTAAATTGATTTGAGCTGTTAATTTTGAAATTCCGAAAGTGACAAGTAGCACAGATAAAAGAATTGATTTTGATTTCATTTTTTTAAATTTTCTTGTGAGTGACAAATATAAAATATCTTTTTCTTTCTTTACAGCACTTTCAATCAAGAATTTATTTTCTTTTTCTTTAAACACAGAATATTTTATTATTCAAAATTAAAAGCGATATTTGCAAAAACAACTCCAACGATTTCGTAATGGAAGAACGCAATAAAACATTAGGAGAATTTATCATTGAAAACCAAACCGCTTTTCAATATTCGTCGGGAGAATTATCTCGAATTATCAATTCCATTCGCTTAGCTGCTAAAGTAGTCAACTACAAAGTAAATAAAGCGGGCTTAGTTGATATTATTGGTGCTGCAGGAGAACAAAACATTCAGGGTGAAGACCAACAAAAATTAGATGTTTATGCTAATGAAGTATTTATTCAAACGTTAATTAATCGAGAAATTGTTTGTGGCATTGCTTCCGAAGAAAACGATGATTTTATTACTGTTGAAGGTTCTGATAACAGTCATAATAACAAATATGTAGTGCTCATGGATCCTTTGGACGGTTCGTCGAATATAGATGTTAATGTGTCCGTTGGAACTATTTTTTCGGTTTATAGAAGAGTTACTCCTGTTGGAACTCCTGTAACTATTGAAGATTTCTTACAACCCGGCATCAATCAAGTGGCTGCGGGTTATGTTATTTATGGCACCTCTACCATGTTGGTTTATACTACCGGGCATGGGGTTAACGGATTTACATTAAATCCTGCTATTGGCACTTTTTATCTTTCGCATCCGAACATGAAATTTTCTAAAGATGGCACCATATATTCTATCAACGAAGGTAATTATGTACATTTCCCGCAAGGAGTGAAGGATTATATCAAATATTGTCAAACCGAAGAAGAAGACCGCCCTTATACCTCACGTTATATCGGAAGTTTGGTTTCTGACATTCATAGAAATATGATTAAAGGGGGTATTTATATTTATCCAACAAGTTCAAAAGCCCCAAATGGCAAACTGCGCTTACTTTATGAATGCAATCCTATGGCTTTTGTTACCGAACAAGCAGGTGGAAAAGCATCGGATGGATTTGGAAGAATTATGGAAATACTACCCACCGAATTGCACCAACGGGTTCCTTTCTTTTGTGGCAGTTATAACATGGTCGAGAAAGCCGAAGATTTTATGCACAAAGCCAAGTTGAGTAAATATTAGTGGCTAAAACGATAGGGATTTAAACCATTTGAACGGCTATTTTTTAATCCACTCTTTTAACTTTCTGGTGATGGTTTTTTTAAAATCTTTAGGATAGGTGCGGTCTCCCATGAGCACGTCAGTCATTGCTTCAGAAAGGGTTTGCCCAAATTTTTTCACGATTACATTCCGTAAAGTTTGATTTCCGTAAAACATTTTTGAGATGAGCACCCCAGTTCTGATTTCTGGAAGCATGCTTTTTTCTAATTTTTGATGGTACAATTGAGCTGCAGTTTCAGGGATAAGTTTGCTTTCTATTATTGCCTCAGCGGCAAATCTTCCACTTAAAATAGCATTTGAAATTCCTTCAGCCGTAAGTGGGTCAGCAAATCCTGCGGCATCTCCAATTAAGAAAACATTTTTTTTAAAAAAGGTGTCCGTGCGCGCTGATACTGGAATAACAAAACCGTGCGCAGTTTCATTTACAATCTCTTCTATGGCTAATGTTTTTAGATAATCAGAATAATATTCTTTTAAATTGATTTTGGTTTTTGCAAAGACTCCGACCCCAATAGACAAATGGTTCTTCTTAGGAAAGCACCAAGCATAACCATTTGGAACGGCATCAAAATCAAACCGCACCCTTTTTGATAACCGTTCAAAATCTTTGTCAGCAACTTGCACTTCGTATTCTAAAGCGGGTATAACGTTTCGTGTTTCTTGCCAACCAGCAATTTTGGCGACAGTACTAAGAGCGCCATCAGCGGCAATGATGAATTTAGCCTGAATATCGCCTTCTGATGTATGAATAGTTTGAATTTCTGAGAACGAAATGTCTAAAACCTTGTGATTTTGCAATAGTGTAACGCCATGTTCTTTTGCTTTTTCTACAATTAAATTATCAAAAGCATCACGCATCACCATACTTATAATTGGTTGGTCTCTTTTGGTAGTGTATTTGCTATTTTGATTTTTAAAATAAATATCAACTTCATAAAACTCACTTTCTATGACCGATTTGATATCAAACGGCATATTTTTGAGTCCTCTAAAAACAAATCCACCACCACATGTTTTATATCTAGGTAAAATTTGTTTTTCTAAAATTACTGTTGAAATTCCATTTTTTGCTAATTCTAAAGCAGCCGAAGCTCCTGAAGGACCACTGCCAATAATGGCTACATCAAATATTTTCATACGTTTTGTTTGGTGAAAAATTAGGACTACTTATTTCAAATAGTCGAAATTAAGAACTCAAAAGCTTTTACATAAATAAAGGTCTGACAAAACTATTGCTAGACCCTTTTAATTTATTTCACTTTTAATTTCAATTATTTATTCATGTTTTGCATTTCAAAAAGGAAAGTATCCAAATCAACATCAAAAACCAACAAAGACAATGCTTTATCAACAATGTAATGTGCATTTCCAGGCGTAAAACCTAATGCTAAAACAAAACGATGCAAAATTTCTTTTTGCTTTGGTCCTAAAACATGATCTGCATAAACCATTCTTGATAAATCATAAAGACGTTCCAATCTTTGTGTATGTAAATATGGGGGATTTATTGGATATTTTAATGGGCTTTCAAGAATTTCGGTATATTCTTCGGGTGAAATTTCCAATTGAAGTGCTAGCTTGTCTAAAAACAATCTTTCTTCGGTGCTCAAATGTCCATTTTCCATTGCAACTCTAACAATTGCTGAAAAATGACCTTTGTTTCTGGCTTTAAAGCCACTATCAAATAAATCAGAGAATGACATAATTTTTGATCTTATAATCCCACAAATATAATTTTTTTGAAGCAAAATAAAAAACAATTTTCTTTTTTAAACAGAACATAGTATCTCAACTAAAAAATAAATTGTAAGTTTGATTTTCAATTGAAATTAAATGTCAGATTTTTGGATATATTTTCAAATAGGTTTACAGCATGTTTTGAGCTTGAATGCTTATGACCATATTCTTTTTTTAGTAGTTTTAATTGCACCTTACCTGCTTAAAGATTGGAAACAAATTTTAATTTTGGTTTCTGTTTTCACAGTAGGTCACACCTTGACTTTATTTTTTTCATTATTTGGAATAGTTCTTTTAAAAACAGGAACTATTGAGTTTTTTATTCTCCTATCCATCTTAATCACCGCTTTATTTAACTTGATTTCCACAGGTTTTATATCAAAAAGCCTAAAAATAAAAAGCATCCGCACAATAGCAGCGTTGTTTGGAATAATACATGGACTGGGATTTTCAAACTATTTTAATACTATTCTTACAGGCAATTTTTTAGATAAATTATTACCCACATTATCATTTGCAATCGGCATTGAAACCGCACAAATAATTATCGTTTTGTGTATTTTGACAGCTTCATTCCTGTCACAACATTTTTTAAAAATTTCAAAAAGAGATTGGCTATTAATTACTTCATCAATAGTAATTGGCATACTATTGCCTATTCTATTCAAAAATAAAATCGGGTAAAGAATTAACAAACATTATTTTTTATTGACCAAAAGAAGTACTTTTGACGAATCAAAAAAACAAAAATGCGCCCTACTTATGGTCGAAAACAAATTAAATAAATACGACAAAGCTTATCTTAGAATTGCAAAAGAGTGGAGTCTTTTGTCCTATTGTAAACGCAAGCAAGTAGGGGCTATTATTGTGAAAGATCGAATGATAATTTCTGATGGATATAATGGCACTCCTTCAGGTTTTGAAAATTGTTGTGAGGATGAAGGCGGATTAACCCGTTGGGATGTTTTACATGCGGAAGCCAATGCAATCTTAAAAGTAGCTCGTTCCACTCAATCTTGTGAAGGCGCAACGCTATACATCACGCTTTCACCATGCAAAGAGTGTAGCAAACTTATTCATCAATCGGGAATAAAAAGAGTAGTGTATCAAAACGGATATCGAGACGATGCTGGGATTGTATTTTTAACAAAAGCAGGAATTGAAGTACAACAGGTGCAGGTATTAGAAGAAGAATGAAAGATACAAAAAAATATTTACCATTACTTATTTTCATTACGCTTGCCCTTGGAATAGTGTTGGGCACTTTGCTGAATATTCCAATCGAAGTAAATGGGTTTTCTTCCAATTCTCATAAAAATAAACTCAATAAACTTATCGAATTTATTGACAAAGAATATGTAGATAGTGTGAACACGGATTCTATAGTTGATTTAACGGTAACGAATATTCTAGACAAATTAGACCCACACTCTATTTATATTGCAAAAAATGAGATGGAAAGTGTTTCTCAAAGTATGAAAGGCGACTTTGTTGGAATTGGAATTAATTTTTATATGTATAATGACACGGTAGTCGTTATACAGCCTGTAAAAAACGGCCCCTCTGAAAAGGCAGGATTACTTTCTGGGGATAGAATTCTTTATGCAAACAAAGCCAAATTATTTGGCAGAAAATTACCTTCTGATAGTTTATTTTCTAAATTAAAAGGAGAAGTAGGGTCACAAATTGATTTAATAATTTTCAGAAAAAGCAGCAAAAAAAAATTAAAAATTAATGTAAAGCGAGATGTCGTAGCTTTAAAAAGTGTCGATGTTGCTTTAATGGTAGCGCCAGCAATAGGCTATATAAAAATAAATCGTTTTGCAGAAACCACTTATAGTGAATTTGAAAAAGGATTGCTTTATCTTAAAAATCAGGGTGCAAAGTCATTACTTCTAGATTTGCGAGATAATGGCGGTGGTTATCTGGAAGAAGCTGTTGCTATAGCCGATGATTTCTTGAAAAAAGACCAATTGATTGTTTTTACAAAAAATAAAACAGACAAAATAGACAAAACGTACGCTACTGAAAATGGAACTTTTGAAAACGGAAAAGTATATGTTTTGATCAACGAAAATTCAGCTTCGGCTAGTGAAATTTTATCGGGAGCATTGCAAGATAATGACCGAGCGACTATTGTCGGGCGACGTTCTTTTGGAAAAGGATTGGTGCAGCGGGAAATGAATTTTGATGATGGTTCCGCTGTGCGATTGACGATAGCGCGGTATTTTACACCATCGGGACGCTCCATTCAAAAACCGTACAAAAAAGGTAATGAAGATTATTTTAAAGATTTTGACCGTCGTTTTGAAAGTGGTGAATTGTATAAAAAAGATAGTATCAAAGTAAACGATTCGCTGAAATTTAAAACTAAAAAAGGCAAAATTGTCTATGGTGGCGGTGGCATTGTCCCAGATATATTTGTCCCATTAGAAGTTGAACGGGGAAACGAAAGCACAATTTATTTATTAGAATCGGGTGCTTTGGGTTATTTTGTATTTGAACAATTAGATGCTAAAAGAAGGGAGTTTTCTACTTTAACTTTTGAAGAATTGTATTTAAAAATGGAAAAATCCGATTTATATTATAATAATTTTCAAAAATATTTAAATAGCAATCATTTGTTAATAAATATAAATCAGAACAAGGCACTTGTGAAAAAGTATATTACTGCTGAATTTGCTCGACAGCTTTTTGGGGATGAAAAATATTATGAAATTGTCTTGAAGGAAGATGCTATGATTAAAGCAGTTTTAAAAAACTAAATTTTATCGTGGCTTTGCGACGAATACCCATTGTTCCAAAAAGTAAGAATATCCGTTGCAACGGCAGCACCACTGCCTGCCGCTATACTCAACTGACTACGCCATCCAGCTAATGTTCCAACAACATAAATTCCATCTTCAACTTTATGATCAATGTTTTTGAGCTGAATTCTTTGTTTTTCGGGGGCTGCTTTTTGATGCTTTTCTACAAAGTGCATCAGTCCTTCAATTACAAAAGTGTTGGAATAGCCCATTGCTAAAACAATTATTTTTGTAGCATATGAATTTTTATTAGTAATAACTGTAAAATTCGGATATTCCCCCTCAATTTTATTGACTTTTTCATTGTCAATTTGCTGAACATGTGGATACATTTCCGTCAAATGCAATTTGCTTTCAACCAAAAGCCCCGAACCTAATTTGCCTGGCATTATTCCGAAGGCATTGTTAAGTATTGCTTCTTGTAATGAAGATGTTTTTTGGTGTGTTAGAATTCCTATTTTCTTATTTGCAACAAAAGGTTTGTTTTTAGCAGACCCTAAAATTAAGGAACAAGAAAGGCCCGAAACTCCTCCACCAATGATTAGTACATCGAACATTACTTACTGATTTTTGGTTTTTTCTACTATTGATTTAGATATTCTAAAAATCAAAAGTATAAGCATAGCACAGGAAGAAGCTGCTACACCAATTAATGCAATTTTACTTTTCCCTTCCAATATGTGATTAAAATCAAGTTGTGTAATGTTGAAAATAATTAAAGCAAGGGCAAAAAACAGAAGTATAGAAGTGAAAATTTTCATGGTTCATTTTAATTAGAAGTAAAATTAATAAATTAAAAGTAAAGAAAAAAACCTTTAACAATAACGTGTGATAAATTAACAGCATGATTATAGCATAAATTGATTAAATAAATAAAGCAACTAACCTGTTCCAATGTTATACGGTTTTAATTTCAAAAAAACGGAAATGGGTTGCGATAAAAAAATATCAAAAACGCGCCAGAGATGAACAACGACAATAAATCCAAAACATATTGGCGTACATCGAGCGACATTGTATTCCAAAAAAATGTAATGATAATTTTCATATGAATTTTAATTTTATAATTTCTTGAACAATTAATTTCATAGATGATGATTGTAATCCTATTTAATTATGGTTTAATTAAAGCTAATAATTTGTTAACAATTAAACCAATCAATAGTTATGGTGTCTTATGTATATAACAATAACTTTAAAATATTTATAAAATGAAAAAATTAATTTTAATGGCATTTTTGCTTGTTGGTATAACAAGTTTCGCACAAGAAAAAGAAGGAAAATCCGAAAGAAAAGAGCGTTTATCACCAGAACAAAAAGAAGCTTTTCTTTTTAAAAAATTAACTAAAGAACTTGACTTGAATGCTGATCAACAACTAAAAGTTAAGACTATTATTGCTACGGAGGGGAATAAAAGAAGGGAACTTATGGACACTAGAAAAACCGCAAGAGAAAGTGGTCAGCAACCAACTGAGCAAGAAAAAGCAGATATGAAAAAAAGTTTTCAAACATCACAGGATAACTTAGACGCTAATCTTAAAGTTGTTTTATCTAATGATCAATACACGAAATGGCAAAAAATGAAAGAAGACAAAAAAGAAAAAATGAGAGAGAAAATGAAAGAAAAATTAGACAAAAAAATGTAGGATTTAAAATAATTTTGCTATTGAGCTCAAATTTAATTATTTTTGACAAAACAATATTAAATCATTCACTATGAAAAATCTAATTCTAGCCGTTTCGCTATTTTTTGTTCTGGGAGCAAGTGCCCAATCTAAAAAACCAACTTCTGAAACTGCAGTTGCATCGAAAACAGTAGCAACCGTAAAAGTGTCTAATGAAGTTGCTGCCGCAAAAAATCTTGCCGATTTGAATGCTTTCACACCTCTTCAACCTGAAATGAAAGCGATGATGTTAGAACTTTTTACTACAAAAAACAGAATGTTAACCGAAAGTGGGGAACTATCTGCTGAAAGAAAGGCTACGGTTTCTCAAATTATTTCTGCAAAATTGGAAGCTACTCTTGAACCAGCAGTCTTTGCTAAAGTAAAATCAAATGTTTCTTTATACAAAAGCTTAATAAATTAAAATATCCTTTTTTTGATATAAAAGCGGTCTGAATATTATCCAGACCGCTTTTTTTTTACTAATTCAATCAAGAAACGGAAATTATTCTAGTTTTAAGGCGTTAGCAATTTTTCGATTATTCGAAAGTCTCGGAATTTTGTTTTGTCCGCCTAGTTTTCCTATTGATTTCATATAGTCTTGAAATCCGTTTTTTGCCACTTTTGTTATAATTAATCTTCTTAAAACATTACCTTTTATTAAATCATCATAATATATATTTCGTACTCGCATTCCATAGTCCAATTGTTGTGCAAAATCTTCTAAATTTTCAGGTTCCGTTTCAAATTCAATAAACCATTCGTGATAGGGTAAACCTTCTTTTGGACTAATTTGTGGTGCAACCGTAAATTCGTTTACTTTGACATCAGTATTGACAATAGATTCACTCAAAGCTTGTTCGACTTCGAAGCCAATTACATGTTCCCCAAATGCCGAAATATAATGTTTGATTCGTCCAGTAACAAGTATGCGATAGGGTTTCAAACTTGTAAATTGAACAGTATCTCCAATATTATAACCCCAAAGACCTGCATTTGTCGAGATGATTAAAACATAATTGACTTGTAATGCTACTTCACCAATGGTATATCTTTTTGGTGATTCAGAAAAGAACTCATCTGATTTAATAAACTCATAAAATATCCCTGAATTTAATAACAACAACATTCCTTTTTCTTTTTGAGAATCTTGGTAAGCAAAAAAGCCTTCTGAAGCAGGAAAAAGCTCAATAGCGTCTACTTTTCGCCCTATTAAATTTTCAAATTTGGCGCGATACGGTTCGTAATTTACACCTCCATAAATAAATAAGTTGAAGTTTTTGAAAATTTTACCTATTGGTTTACCTCCTTTTTGATACAATTTTTCAAAGTACATTTGGATCCAAGACGGAATGCCAGAAATTACCGTCATATCTTGGTAAAAAGTTTCTTCAACTATAGCGTTTACTTTACTTTCCCAGTCTTCTATACAATTGGTTTCCCAGCTTGGGAGTCTGTTTTTTTGCAAATATTTGGGTACAAAATGCGCTACAATTCCCGATAGTCGACCTAAATTGATGCCGTTTTTTTCTTCCAAAACCGGACTTCCCTGCAAGAAAATCATTTTACCAGAAACAAAATCAGCTCGACCCGTTTCGTGAATATAATGTAAAATAGCGTTGCGTGCGGCTTCGATATGAAAAGGCATGGATTCTTTGGTAAGAGGAATGTACTTTGCGCCAGAAGTAGTTCCAGATGTTTTTGCAAAATAAATTGGTTTGCCTTTCCAAAGTACGTTTTCTTCGCCCTTCACAACCCTGTCAATATAGGGTTTAAGTTGTTCATAATCGCGAATAGGGACATTTTTTGTAAAATCCTCAAATGAATTAATATCCTCAAAATCATGATCTATGCCAAAATGAGTGTTTTTGGCTTGAAACAGTAAATCCTGAAAGACTTTTTGCTGGGACTCTACGGGATTTTGGACCCATTTTTGAGTGGATTTATATATCCTTTTTGCATAAATTTTAGCAAGAATTGATTTTAAAGTCATTTGTAATATTTAGCGTTTTAGCTTTTTCTTTTTGGCTTCTTCTTTGTCTCTTTTATCAACTTCCTTCCTCAGTTCAACTTCCGCTTCGGAAGCGGATAAATTTACATTAGAATCATCTATTATTGCTCCCAAAGTGATAGAGTCTTTACTCAGTTTGGCGTAATCTAAATTATTGGTCAAAACTCTTTTTATGGATTTAATATACGCTTCATTTTTCTTTAAGGCATTTGTTAATGAATCTGATTTAAGCGCCAGTTCTGTAGCATCTCGTTTAAGCTTTGAAGATGCATATCCAGGAATGTACTCTCTCAAAGGTGTAAAAGCAATAATATAAGTTGTTACAAAAATGATAATGATAGCGCCAAGAGTGCCAACTATAAAAACATTCATTAAGGTCAATCGTAATGAAAAAACTTCTTCAAATGTATCTTCATTGACTATAACCAAACGGTTTTTTGTAAATAATTTCTTCTTTAAAAGTTCGCGTTTTTGATTTTTTTCAGGCATAATACCAAGTTTTCAATACAAATATACTGAATTTAAGTGGTTGCGAAAATGGAATAAACCTCAAAAAACAATTGTGTTTACTATAGATGTAATTAAAGCTATTCTACATTAACGTTCTTTAACATTAAATATTTTGCGGATAAACAAATAGTTAATTGTTTTTCTAATTATATTTGTACTCTATTTTAAGATATAGAAATTATGAATTTATTGACAATATTTATGGGAAGTCTAGGTGCAACGGAAATTATTTTAATTATTGCTGTTATATTGTTAATGTTTGGAGGAAAAAAAATTCCAGAATTAATGAAAGGATTAGGCAGTGGTATCAAAGAATTTAAAAATGCTGCCAAAGACGACCAACCCGCTGATAAAAAAGGGGACGAAACAAAAGCGTAATTTTTTTAAATTACACTTCAAAAAATCCCAAATTTTAATAGTAAGATTTGGGATTTTTATTAATTAGTATATGTAAAAGGAATGAGCCAATCTTTACTTTACCTCGCTTACACTATAATATGGCTAAATAATCTTTAAAATGTGAGGCGCGCGCCAACTAAATTATAGCCAAATCTTCTTGAGGCATCAAGGTTAAAATGATATTTTTTTACCTCACCAATATTTATTTTATTCTTTTTAATTTTACTGCTAGCGATGTTTTTCCCGATAATATAACCCATAACCATTGCAATAGGATAATCAGATACCCAATGTACTTCACTTTGAACCATTTGAAATCCTAAAAGTCCTATTAAACCAAACCCAACGGGTCTAATCCATTTTTTTTCAGGATAATTTCCCATAATTACATATAAGGCTGATGTTGCAGTCATCATATGACCGGAAGGCATCGCATCGTAATTTGGAGTATTAGCAGCATATCCTTTAAAGCTAGGAAAAGGATTCCAATCGCCACCTGGATTTCCATCCATTAAAGCGGGTGCTGGACTTTGTCTTCCTGTTATTCTTTTTATAGTTTGACTAAAAATCCCTGAAACAGCTAGACTTTCTGCCAATCCTGAGGCCGTATTCAAGGATCGATAATCCTGTTTTATCAAACCATAAGTGGCAAAACCCAAACTTAATAAAATAGGTGTTGTTCCATTTCCTATAAGATAAATTCCAGAAGTAAAATTAGGTGGAATATTATTCAGTGGACCAAAATTTTTGTATCTGGCAACTTCTTCCATTCCTAATTTATCGCCAATTTCTCTAGATCGTTCTAGCAAATATTGATCAGCAGGTAACAAAGCTACAGTGGTAACCAATGCAGTTCCAAGAGCTACTAAGTTGCTTTTTTCCCCCATGTTATGAACTGTTCCCACGACATCTTTAGGAATATTTACAATCATACCTAGAAATTTAGGCTTTTTATAGGTATACATTTCTCCATTTGAAAGTTGGTAAATTTGATACTTCACACCATCATTTACACTATCTTTAACTTGAGCTTTTGTGTTTTGAAATAATAAAAACAGACAGCAAAAAACAGTTATTTTTTTCAACATTTTTTTTGTATTTTCGATGCACAAAGCTATACTTTTTTTTAAAATAACTATACTAAACCACCTTAAAAACAAGAATGAAACTTTATCTGAAAATTACGAAAAAACAAGTGTTTTAATAAATTATGAACGTATTAAACGCTAAAATAGAATTTCCAAAAATAGAAAATACATCACAAGAGGGTATTATTGCTATTGGAGGCGATTTATCTTCAGCTCGATTATTGTTGGCTTATCGAAGCGGGATTTTTCCATGGTTTAATGATGGAGAACCTATTGTTTGGTGGGCGCCAAACCTTAGAATGGTACTTTTTTTGGACGAATTAATAGTTTCAAAAAGCATGAGAACTATTTTAAATAAGAATCAATTTGACGTTACTTTCAACACGGACTTTAAAGCCGTAATTTTGAATTGCAAACAAATTGTAAGAAAAGGACAACCAGGTACTTGGATCACTACTGAAATGGCAGATGCTTATTGTGAGCTCCATGAATTGGGAATAGCGAAATCTGTAGAAGTTTGGCAAAATGGAGATTTGGTTGGCGGTCTTTACGGAATTGACTTGGGACATGTTTTTTGTGGTGAAAGTATGTTTTCAAAAGTTTCCAATGCGTCGAAAGTTGCTTTTATTTCATTAGTCAATCATCTAAAAAGAGATAACTATAACTTGTTAGATTGTCAGGTTTATAATGAACATTTAGCAAGTCTAGGGTGTAGAGAAATTCACCGATCTGATTTTATGAGAATTTTAGAAAACAAGCAATCCTAAGTTTCTTTATTGAATAAAAAAATCAAACATTAAGTTAAAGGAGTATTTACGACTATTAAGACTTACTGTTTGATTGTTTAATTTTAAGCAATTATTTTTTAGAAGCTTCCAAGTTACGCTCAATTGCATGTCCAGGTCGAGTCCATTTTGGCTTTTCGCCAAGTGATTCAAATTGAGAGTCTAATGCTTCCACCGTTTTAGGTTGTTTGAATTTTATAAATGGCGCTTGTGGTTGTAAACCTAATAATTTAAATAGTTTTATATCATCATTTACACTTGGATTAGGAGTTGTTAGTAATTTGTCTCCTGCAAAAATGGAATTTGCCCCTGCAAAAAAGCAAATGGCCTGACTCTCTTGACTCATGTCTTTCCGTCCGGCGGATAAGCGCACTTGAGTTTCTGGCATTACAATTCGGGTAGTGGCAATCATTCGAATCATTTCCCAAATCTCAACAGGTTTCTCTTCTTCTAAAGGCGTGCCTTCAACCGCAACCAACGCATTGATTGGCACTGATTCCGGCTGTGGATTTAAAGTAGAAAGCGCTACAAGCATTCCCGCTCGGTCCTCTATACTTTCCCCCATACCAATGATTCCTCCACTACAAACGGTTACGCTGGTTTTTCTGACATTTTCAATAGTTTGAAGGCGGTCTTCAAAACCACGAGTCGATATGACCTCTTTATAATATTCTTCTGAAGTATCTAAGTTGTGATTGTAGGCATACAAACCGGCCTCTGCCAAACGATGCGCTTGATTCTCGGTAAGCATTCCTAACGTACAACAGACTTCCATTTCTAATTTGTTAATGGTTCTTACCATTTCGAGTACTTGCTCAAATTCAGGCCCGTCTTTTACGTTTCTCCAAGCAGCTCCCATACATACCCGTGATGAACCACTTGCTTTTGCATTCAAAGCTTTTTCTTTTACTTGGTTCAACGACATCAAACTGTTGGTTTCTATACCGGTATTATAACGAGCTGCTTGGGGACAATAACCACAATCTTCAGCGCATCCTCCCGTTTTTATCGATAACAAAGTAGAGACCTGAACCACATTAGGGTCATGATTTAGCCTATGAATAGTAGCCGCGTCATAAAGCAAATCCATTATAGGTTTTTTATAAATAGCAATAATTTCGTCTTTGGTCCAATTGTGTTTGATAGTATTCATATTGTTTTGTTATAGTGTTCAAAAATAGGAAATTCCTATTATATAAATTGATTTTTTAAATAGGAAATAACATATTCCTTATCTCTTTTTAATTGCTCTTTTAGCATATCCACAGACTCAAATTTTTGTTCCTCTCTTATTTTTCCCAAAACAGAAATGACAATTGTTTGATCATATAAATCGGAATCAAAATCCAAAAAATGTATCTCAATAGATTGTGTTTTCCCATGTACCGTGGGGTTAATACCAATGTTCATCATGCCGAAAACAACAGTATCTTTTATGGTGCTCTTTACAATATAAACTCCTTGCTTCGGAATAAGTTTGTAACTTTCTTGTATTTGAATGTTAGCTGTCGGGAATCCAATAGTTCTTCCTAACTGTTTCCCACGAATTACATTACCTGACAATAGGTATTCGTATCCTAAATACGTATTGGCTAAGGCCACATTACCAGACTCAAGTGCGGTTCTAATTTTTGTTGAACTTACCGCAACTTCGTTAATTTCTTGAACAGAAATTTGTTCGACTTCAAAACCATATTGTTTGCCATAGACTTCTAAATCATTTATTGTAGCGGTTCTATTTCTCCCAAATCGGTGATCATGCCCTATAATAATTTTTTTTAAATGAAATGCATTAACGAGTACTTTAGAAACAAATTCTTCGGCGGTTAATCGCGAAAATGCTTGATCAAAAGGATGAATAATTAAATTATCTACGCCTGATTTTTCAAGTAAGTAGGCTTTTTCATCAATGGTATTCAATAATTTTATGTCGGAATCGCCTTGTAAAACCATTCTGGGGTGCGGAAAAAAAGAAAGCACAAGACTTTCACAATCTAAACTTTTAGCATTATGGATTACTTTATCAAGAATTTTTTGATGTCCAATATGCACACCATCAAAAGTGCCAATAGTAACTATTGTTTTTTTTAAACTTTTGTAAGATGCTATGGAATGGTAGATTTTCAATTTTCAATTTTTAGACCGTGACAAATTTAATATTTACAATTGATATTATATCATAATTAGTAAAGGTTTAATTCTCTTATCGGGTTGTAAAATACGGGTTGCAGTTGGTAATTCTAAATATTACTGATTCTATTTAAAAAGGCTTCCTTTATGGAAGCCTTTTTAAAAAATATAATTTGGGAAATATTAATTAACTGTAATATTGTCTAATTGAATTGTTGTTGTTAAAACAGGGCTAGAATTTGCATCTCCGGCATATTCAAAAACAAAATAGCCATTTCCTGTTACGCCCGCTGGAATGGAGTAATTACCACTTGAAGTAAAAGTAGTTCCATAACCTGTTGATGGTCCGCTAGGTAAACTAAAATTAGAGGTAATATCTACCAATTTAGAAGTATTTATTGTACCTCCTGCAGTATAATCAGAAGCTAACATATAATATATTTTTAAAACAGATCCAGTCCAATAACCAACATTGGATTTGAAGGAAAAAGTTGAAGCAGTTGTTAAATCGACAGGCACAAAAAAGTACGATTTGTTTGCGCTACCAGAACCAAAAGATGATAGTTGTATGTATTTATTGTTGCTAAATGATTTTGTTTCCCAATATCTTGATCCAATAATAGCGTCATTAATATAATTAGGAAAATTAGTTTGAGCTGTAGTATAAGATTCAAATGTTTCAGAAAAATTACCTAAAAAAGTTCCCGCATTAGAACCTACAATTGGAGTTGCAGAGTCAACACGAGGATTTGTCATTTTTTTTGTGTCTCTTTCTGTTCTTAAAATAATTTGGTAAGGATTTGTTCCTGTCCCATATTTTGTCAAAACACCTCTTATTTTCCCTCTACCCGATGGAGTGTTATAACCTGCAAAATTGGCATATCTACTTGTCCGAACCGCAAGTTGACCGGTTCCGTTACTAATATAAATACTAGAATCAAAATTGTCAGTTCTATTTGGGTCATAATAACCACCATCAACTACAAATTGTACATCATCAATTTCAACTAAAGTGTTTAGATATTTATCAGAGCTTGTTGCCTGAGCTAGAGTAATTTTATTGATAATATCATCTTCATTATAGGTATCGCAAGATGGAAAAATAATCTTTTTGTAATCTGCCTCAAGAATACGATCTACAGCATATTGAGCTGTTGGTGGTGCGCCAAGTATTAGTCCTCTACCATAACTAGTTGGATTTGCATAAGCTAAACCATTTAATTTTACGAATACTTTTTTACCTGGTTGCAATTTCTTGGTATAAGCATTAACAATCTCAACAGAAAGGTTAAATCCTTTCGACCCATCTACAGGTTGTAAGTACATACTTTTATAAAAATTTCCGCCTTCATCGCTAGAAATAACTATTGCTTCGATATAATCTGGAACTTCTTGTCCATTAACTATATTAGAATAAACAAGTGCAGATCCATCTGATGGCGACATGGTGTATAGATTAGCAACTTCTTTAGTTTTTGCTAATCCAGGATTTACGCATTCGTCCTGAACAGGAACATCATAGGTCTCTTTAACACAACTTGTTACTAGCCCAAAAGACAACGAAGCTAAAAAAATGTTTTTAATTGTATTTTTCATAATGTTCAATTTTTAAAAAGTTAAATAAACGTTTACCATATAAGTTCTGCCGTATCCATAAAAGTATTTAGGTCCAAATACACTAGGTCCAGTAGTTTGGTGATCTTCATAATCTTGTTTGTAGGAAGCATTTCTTGATTGCTCAAAACCACCAGTTTTGTAGCTGAAATCTAAGACATTATTTACATTAGCAAAAAGTCCAATGATGTATTTATCTACTTTCCATGATTTTCCTCCAACTAAATTGAACAAAAAGAAAGAATCAAATTTTTCTTGTGACAAGTATTTATTAGCTAAGTTTTGGTCAATCGTTATGTTTGGATTGTTTAATGGGTCATAGTAGTTGCTTGTACGTTTTATGGTTGAAACATCAAGATAGTTATCGCCTAAATAATTGGCATTGGCACCGATCCACCAAAATTTAGGATCTCTATATTCTATTCCGAAAGAGTAGGCTTGTTGTGGCATTCCTGCTTGGCGATAGCCTGTAAGATTGGCTTTTCCATAATCTTTTACAGAAGCCTCAGTATCGTTAGACAAAGAAACGTTAGGATTATTTGTTAAAGTATATTCACCATAAGCAGCTACACCAGTAACTTTGATAGTTGATGTTACCTGATACTCTAAACCTGCTTCAATGCCTCTATTTTTTTTATTGATTCCAGTAACCACTTCTGAAACAAATGAATTTGTTCCCCCTAAACCATCGGCATAATAAAAATTAATATCTGTAGAGTTTAACGTCTCAGAATAATAACCTGTAAAACGTGCTTTAAATTTTGGAGTTCTAATTACATAACTAGCATCTACACTCTTAATCGTTTCATTTGTAAGACCCGAAATGCTTGAGTTGTTTACACGTGCATTTGGGAAAACGTCTTTAGCATTAGGTGCTTTCGACATGTATATACCATTGAAGTCTAAAAAATGTCTTCCATTTATTTTGTATGTTAAACCTCCTTTGAAACCGAAATTGTCAAAGTTTAAATCATCACTTTTACCGAATGAAGTGTTTGGATAGTATCCGTTTTTATAAAGACCCTCTCTTTGATAGCTTGAGCGAGAAAAAGACTGTGCTAAATAAAAGTCCACTTTTTTGTAAACAAATTTAAATTGGGTGAATGCATCCAGTTTTGTAGCATTAATATTATAATTATAACCATAATGATCTTTAACCCCAATAGTTCTAAATGGATTGTTAAGATCTGATTGCTGTTGGTTAGCCGTTGTTCCAAAAACACTAATATCTGTATAATAGTTACCTCCCAAAAGGTCCAACATGTTTTTAAAGTTTTTTGTTTGAGAATACAAATAATTTACTCCAGCATTCACCACAATGTTGTCTGCAAGTTGTGACGAGAGGTTGGAATTAAATGTTGCGATATTTTCATCGTTTCGGTCTTCATAAAGAACAATTCTGCTGCCATTAGCAATATTCTCACCATTTACTCTATATATATTATTCCAATTCAATTGTTTATTCGCTAAAAAACTAACGCGATTGGATTCAGCGTTTGCAATATTAGCAGGCGTATCACCAAGATAAACATCATTATAAAAATAGTTACTCCAATAACTAGGTAACTTTCTGTAATAGGTTGGATCTGGATTATCTTCTTTTGCATAGTCCAAACGGCTATTTCCGATTTGTCCCATTTGATAAGAAACTGTGGTGTTTAATCTCGTTTTTTGATTTACTTTCCAAAAATGAGTTAACATCAATAATGGTTCCTCAGACTTTTTAACTCGAGAATTTCTTTTATCACCACTTTGCCATCCCCAGTAAGAGTTATATTTTATTCCTGCTAAGCTAGTTTGCTCATCTGTATTCGGAGAATTTTTTCCTCTTGCATTTTGAGCATAAATTGCTGTGAAATTAATACTATGATTCTCATTTATTTTTTTCTCAACACTACCAAAAAACGAATTTGCGGAATAGTTAGTGCCTTCAAAATAACCGTCTTGAGCCCAACGTCTTCCTGCAGAAACTACATAAGCCCAACCATCATTTCTCATGCCTGAGGCAATTGTACCCATAGCTCTAAAAGCATAATTGGTATTGGTATTTAAAAAGGAAAGTCTAGTTCCAGGTCGGTAAATAGAAGCCCTAGTATTGATTTCTTGCGTTCCTGCAATTCCACCAAAAGCATAATCAGATGGAGCAGAACCATTAGTAAATTCCTGGTTACGAGTAGCGTCATTCAAACCGCCCCAATCACCATATTGTGGTCTTCCGTCTCCAACTCTGTTCATGGAAATCCCATTTATCATTACATTAGAATATTCGTTATCAATCCCTCTAACACTAAAACGTGCTTGACCAAAATTGTAAGCAGCTGCTTGTAAAAAAGCATCTCTTGAGGATTGTAACAAACTAGTAGTTCCTTCAGATCCATTACCTTCATCACTTAAATTAGTTTCAGTAATTGTAATTAAACCTGTTTGCTGTTCTTGAGTGATGTCTAGTTCAGAAACTATAACACCTAAATCTAAAATTTTTCCTGATGCAACTTCAATTTGAAGCAATTGGTCTTTGTGCCCGTCACTTTTTACAAGTAATAAGTGATTTCCAACTGGAAGATTTGATAACAGAAACTTACCATCGGCACTCGTAAGTTGAGTGAAGTTGCTGTTTTCAATTGTTATTATAACACTCTGCATGGGTTTTTGAGTCTTGGAATCGACTACTTTACCCGAAACTCCTGTGTTGGATTGTGCAAATAACAAAGTAAAGGACAACACAAACAAGGTACTAAAAATTAGTTTTTTCATAAATAAAATTAATTTAATTCGTCTTTTTTAAAGAATTTTGATTTCTTAATGAGTGCAAATGTACATTATTAATTAATATTATATACTTTTGTTGCTTAATTTGCTTTGAACTTTACACTATAATAATATCTGATTTATGAGAATTAAAAAAAATATTGCCGTTTTGATTGTATTATCTTCATTTTGTATAAGTCAAGCACAACAAAAAAAATACACTGTTCATACCGTTGCTTTTTATAATTTTGAAAACTTATTCGATACTATTAATAATCCCAATAATGACGAGGAATGGCTCCCCACCGGTTTGCAAAATTGGACTTCAAAAAAATACCATCAAAAGCTTCTAAATTTAGCTCGTGTGCTTTCCGAGATAGGAACAGGTGAAAATGCGAATTCTCCCACTTTAATTGGGGGTGCCGAAATCGAGAACAGAGGCGTTTTGGAAGATTTAATAAAAGAACCTAAATTAATTAATAAGGATTATGGTATAGTTCATTTTGATTCTCCTGACAAAAGAGGCATTGATGTGGCCCTTTTGTATCAGAAGAAACACTTCAAACCTACAAGTTACATTAATATTCCGTTATTAATATACAGAAACCAAACGAACGATAAAGTTAAAAACGAAAAAGAAGAAATTACCGATGACAAAGTAGAAGTAACCATAGACGATAGAGTGTATACTAGAGATATTCTTTTGGTAACTGGTCTTTTGGATGGTGATGAAGTAAATGTTCTTGTAAATCACTGGCCATCCCGTTCGGGGGGGGAGAAAAAAAGCAGTCCTTTTCGAGAGGCAGCAGGAAGACTGGATAGAAAAATAATGGATTCTATCTATAAAGCAAATCCAAATGCTAAAATAATTTCGATGGGCGATTTAAACGACGGTACTTATAATAAAAGTGTTAAAGAAGGAGTTGGAGCCAAGTTAAAAAAAGAAGAAGTAAAACCATTTGGGGTTTACAATCCTTTTGAGCAAATGGCAAAGGAAGGAAATTCTTCTTTGTTTTATCGTGATGCGGGAGATATTTTTGATCAAATTATGGTTTCTGAAACTTTAATTCAAAAAGATTATTCTTCTTTCCGTTATTGGAAAGCGGGTATTTGGAATAAACCATTTATGATTGAAAAATTCGGAAAATATGCTGGTTATCCTTTAAGGCACTCCATATCAGAGCCCGGATTTAGTGATCACTTTCCGGTTTACATCTATTTAATTAAAGAATCAAAATAAAATTATCATTAACATAAAGTCTAAAAATTTCAGGGCATCAGCGCGCGTTTTTAGACTTTTTTTTAAATTCAAAGCATGAAAAATAGTATAATAGCAATTCTTCTATTAAACTCGTTAAATAGTTTTTCGCAAGACACTATTACAAGTGATAAAGCGAAAGGATATATGGACAAAACGGTTTTTTTGGTGGGGAAAGTAGCCTCTTTTAAATTGGCAACTGAAGGCAGCTATACCAATTACATCAATATTGACAAACCTTTTCCTAATAATGAATTTACAGTTGTAATCACCAATAATTACAACGAAAAACTGAAAGTAAATATTGAAGATTTAAAAGATAAAACGGTTTGTATTAAAGGTAAAATAAGCACTTATAAAAACGACCAAAAAAAGTTACCGCAAATTTTCAATCCAATAAGTTTAGTTGTATTGAACCCTAAAAAAAGTAAAAAGTAGTTAGGGCTACTTGGCTTATTTGACACTATTTCAACTCCTTGTACCAATCTTCAATTGAAGGATATATAAAGGCGGCTACTTTTTGGACAGGAAAATAAAAAATTGATTTATCTAAAGTAGCTTTTGCTACAAAAGTATAGTTTACATTTACTTTTTGAAAAATATTTAATGCAATACTTAGCATCAAACCCGTTTTTAAAACACCGAAAACACCTCCAGCCAACTTGTTTAAAATTCCTAGACTTGCAAAATTAGCTATCGCTGTAAAAAACTTTCCTAAGGCATATATTCCAACTACGACTGTAATAAAAGTAAATGAGAATGCAGTAATCTGTATTGTTTTTGGTGACCATGAAACATGACTGGAAATAATTTGTTTGGCTAAATAGGAACATTTAATAGCAACAAAAACACCTATTATCAGTGAAATAAAAGAAGCCAATTCTACAAAAAAACCTTTCCAAATGCCTCTAAAAAGTCCAAAAGCCAAAATCGCACATAAAAATATATCAAGAAAGCTCATAGAAGATAATTGTTATAAAAAAGGAATATTAATTCTTGACAATGAGTAGAGGGATGGAGATCTTATGTCTCAATTTATTAACAGTCGTTCCAAACAATAAGTCCTTAATCCCAGTATGACCGTGCGTTCCCATAACCAAAACATCAAAATCACCACCATTAATTATCACTGGTATTACAGTGTCTGGTTTGCCAAAACCCAATTTGGTATCCACCTGATATCCTTTTTCCGACAGCATTTGATGGTAATTTAATAATAATTTTTCGTCTATTGTAGTTTCGTGATCGGCAACATTTTTACCATAAAACAAGGCGCCAACAGATTCGACCACGTGAATTAAAGTGTATTTTGCAGTAAGCCCACCCAAATTAAAAGCACTATTTATGGCTATTTCATCTGCATTTGAAAAGTCAACTGCAATGGCAATGTTTTTTTTCTGATTGGTTTCCATAACAGAAACGGTTAGCTTTAAATGATGAGGCGAATGGTTATGTATATGCCATTTCACTTTAGCAACAAAGGGTTTTAAAATAATATAAAGCAATAAAATTAAAAACCCAATTGCAATTGGTACAACAGTAACCCATAATATAATAGGATGTTTCGCCGAACTTAACCAAGCTGAAATTTCATCAAATACTAATTTTGCGTTAAGCGAAACAATAATTAGCGCTACTATCCAAGAGCCAATTTGAGTAGGTTTGTTAATTTGGAAACCATTCATTTTTCGTTTGTCGCTAACAAAATGAATCAACGGGATAATAGCAAAGCCCAATTGCAAACTTAAAATCACCTGACTTAGTATTAATAATTTTCCCGTGATGCTTTCGCCAAATATTAAAATGACTACAACAGCAGGAACAATAGCCACTAAGCGAGTAATAATTCGACGCACCCAGGGTTGAATCCGTAAATTAAGGTAACCCTCCATTATTATTTGCCCAGCCAATGTTCCCGTTACGGTAGAACTTTGTCCCGCTGCAATTAATGCAATGGCAAATAAAATAGGTGCCCATTTTCCTAAAAGGGGTTCCATTAGTTGATGAGCCTCTTGAATTTCGGCAACATGATAGATGCCATTTTTATAAAAAGTAGTCGCCGCTAAAATCAGAATGGCAGCATTTACAAAAAAAGCCAAGTTCAAGGCAATTGTACTATCAATAAAGTTGTATTTAATAGCTTGTTGAATGCCTTCTTTTGTTCTATCGAATTTTCGCGTTTGCACCAAAGAGGAATGTAGATACAGATTGTGAGGCATAACCGTTGCTCCAATAATTCCAATTGCAATATATAACGCTGCGGAATTTGGCAACGAAGGAACCAATCCATAGATTACTTTTCCGAGTTCTGGTTGTGCAAAAAACATTTCAAAAACAAATGAAATTCCTATGATAACAATGAGAGTGATAATAAAAGCTTCCATTTTTCTAATGCCTTTATTGATAAGAAACAGCAGTAAAAAAGTGTCCAAAACTGTGATTAAAACACCTTGAATTAATGGAATGTCAAAAAGCAGATTAATGCCAATTGCCATTCCTAAAACTTCAGCTAAATCACATGCCGCAATGGCTATTTCAGCTAAGAAATAGAGCATATAATTGATGAAAGGCGAATACGTTTCTCGGGAAGCTTGAGCTAGGTCTCGCTGTGTAACAATGCCTAATCTTGCACTTAAACTTTGCAGCAATAATGCCATCAAATTGCTCATTAATAAAACCCATAGCAAAGCATAGCCAAATTGACTTCCTCCAGCAATATCGGTCGCCCAATTTCCTGGATCCATATAACCAACACTAATCAAATAAGCTGGACCAAAAAAAGCTAAAACCTTTCGCCATTTAGACGAACTATTACCTGTTGGCACCGATTGATTAACTTCTTCTAAAGATTTTTCCATTTTAAAAACAATTCAAGCCAAAAGTAAATAATTTTTAATTGAAATTCATAATTGTTTTAGTGACTTAAAATACTCCCAACGGATCAAATTATTAATTTCTATAGTCGCTTTAACGTACCTTTTCAATAGTAATATTTCAAAATCACTTCTAACATTGAGTTTATGTTATTTTTTTAGGTCTTTTGTTTTTTCTTTTTGGCAGCAGGAAACAAAACGTTGTTGAGAATCAATCGATAGCCTGGAGAGTTGGGGTGCAAATCTAAAACCGTAGGTGGGTCGCCAACTTGGTGGCGATAGTCTTCGGGGTCATGACCACCATAAAAAGTAAACATACCTTTCCCTTTTTCGCCATGTATGTAGCGCGCCTCATTATTGAGAAGACATTCACCCATAACCAATACATTTGATTTTATATAATCTCTTGCAAAAGCAGTAGTTTGTCCCATAAAACCTTTGATTAATTGGGTATGATTTTGACACAACATCGTAGGAACTGGGTCCCACTTAGCGGAATAGTCCATTAGTGTGAAATAATCTTTTTCCATAGGTAGTGTGGAACGTTTCATAGTCATATCAATATCAGAAAACTCATAAACGGTTGGATTCCTTTCCAATGTATAGTCTTTGAAAGCAAATGTTTTGGTATAATCTATTTTGGTTTGATAATTACCCTCGCTGGCATCACCGTCAAACATAGGCTCGCAAATATCGACACCATCAGCAGAAAGAGCGATGTCAAAGCTATCTGTTGCTGAACACATTGCAAACATAAAACCGCCACCAATAACAAAATCACGAATTTTTTTGGCAACGGCTAGTTTTTCGTCAGAGACTTTTGCATAACCCAATTTTGTAGCCATTGCTTCGGCCGTCTTTTTTTCCTCTATATACCAAGGGGCATTTTTAAATTGATTGTAAAACTTGCCATATTGTCCTGTAAAATCCTCGTGATGAGTATGCAACCAATCGTAGAGAAGAAGCTGATCACTTAAAACTTCTTCATCATATATTGGGGTAAAAGGAATTTCTGCATAAGTCAAAACCAAAGTTACAGCATCATCCCAAGGTTGTTTTCCCCGAGGTGTATATACGGCTATTTTTGGTGCTTTTTCTAGCGCTACGGCTTCCATATTTTGAGACGGACTGCCAATTTCGAGCAGAATAGTATTAGTTGCCTCGTCTGTCATTGGCTCAAAACTTACGCCACGAATCTGGCATTCTTTTCTGATTTCGGAAGCATCGGGCATCAAGAATGAACCACCTCGATAGTTGAGTAGCCAGCTCACTTTGTATTGTTTATCAATGGCCCAATAGGTAATTCCGTAGGCTTTAAGATGGTTTTGCTGTGTAGCTTCGTCCATTGGGATTAAAATAAATCCAGCGCGACATGGCAAGACAAAAATAAAAAGAAGTGTAATATATATATAGATAGTTCTCAAAATCATTGGTAAATGTCAGTTTTCTAAAAATCGAAGGTAAAGTTTTTAATGATATAATCTAAAGTTTTAACAAATTTATAGTAGCTAAGGTTATTGAGTGTATTACACCCGAATAAATGGATCAGTATGGTTAACTAAAATGCGGTGCTAATTGCAATGGAAAATAGAATCTATAATGATTTTTTTACGTTTTACACATTGAATAAAAGCGGATTACTATTCAATAAAATCATTATTTATTATCAATTGTAGCAAACATTAATTTTATTTTTATCGCAAATAACTCCAAAAAATCATTTTCATTGTAAGCTCCAAATTTGTTTAGTGAAACGAAAATCGTCTTTTAGTAGCTCTAAAATCAATTACGATTTTTGGTAGCATCTTTCTGTTTTCAAATGGTTTTTATTAAAAACGATCAAACAAATGGGTTTTCTAAAAAAACGTTAGTATTTGCAGTATTAGTAATGATTTGTAATTCGTTTTTTAAAGCAAAGGAAGATTTTAAATTCTCAAACTTGGTAATTATCATCTCATATTTCTTTTTTTATCTGTACTTTTGCAATATTAATTCATTCTAAATAAAAACTTGCAAACCACAGTTGACCAACTTGCCATTGGCGATAAAGCCATCATTACCGATTTTGACATCGATGCTATTCCTTTGAAATTAATTGAAATGGGCTGTCTAACGGGCAACACTGTTGAAATTCTTCAAATTGCGCCTTTTGGAGATCCTTTATTCTTAAACATGAACGATTGCCATTTGTCCATTCGATTAGAAACGGCTTGTAAAATTAGAGTTGAAACAATCAAGAAATAATTTAAAATGCACGATTCTAATATAAAAGCGGCACTTATAGGCAATCCAAATACCGGGAAAACTTCCGTTTTCAATTTATTAACGGGTTTGAACCAACAGGTTGGAAATTACCCGGGCATTACTGTTGAAAAAAAACAAGGGTTTTGTAATTTAACTTCTACTATAGCCGCAACTATTTCCGATTTGCCAGGAACCTATAGTCTAAACGCAAGTTCGCTAGATGAAAATGTAGTTATAGAATTGCTTTTAAATAAAAACGACCCCGACTTTCCAGATGTTGTAGTTTTGATAACAGATGTTGAAAACCTAAAAAGAAATTTGCTGCTTTTTACTCAAATAAAAGACCTAGAAATACCAACTATTTTGGTCATTAATATGATTGATAGAATGGAGTTAAAAGGCATTTTGCTTGATGTCCCGTTTTTAGAAAATCAACTAAAAACAAAAATTGTTTTAGTGAGTTCAAGAAAAAAAATAGGAATTGAAAATTTAAAAAAAGCAATTATCGAATTCCAATCACTTCCAACCACGCCTTGTTTAAATGCTTCGAGTATCGATATTGATTATTTTGACGGTTTACGAAAAGCCTTTCCAAATCAATCATTATACAAATTATGGCTAATCATTACACAAGATGTCAACTTTTCTAATATAATTAAAAAAACCGTAGCACCAACAAATTTTGCTAAATCGGAGGCCGATTTAAAACGATTACAACAAAAGGAAACGATAAAACGATATCAATTTATTAATGATGTCTTAAAAACAGGAAGGACTATAAACACCGAAAATGCAAAGGATTTCAGAAGTAAATTAGATCGAATTTTGACCCATAAATTATGGGGATACATAATTTTTGTAACTATTTTAATTGTAATATTTCAATCTATATTCGATTGGTCCAGTTATCCAATGGATTTAATTGACAGCACTTTTGCAACTATTAGTTCCTATACAAGCGCCCATTTACCGCCAGGCGCTTTCACCAATTTGCTAGCGCAAGGCATTATTCCGGGCATTGGAGGGATTTTAATATTTATTCCACAAATTGCTTTTCTATTTATGTTTGTTTCCATTTTAGAAGAAACAGGATATATGAGCAGAGTCGTTTTTTTGATGGACAAAATAATGCGAAAATTTGGTCTCTCAGGTAAAAGTGTCGTGCCATTAATCTCAGGAACTGCTTGTGCTATTCCAGCAATTATGGCAACTCGAAATATCGAAAATTGGAAAGAACGTTTGATTACAATCCTAGTAACACCATTTATAACTTGTTCAGCTCGCCTTCCTGTTTACTCTATTATTATTGCATTAATTATTCCAAAAACGCGTTGGCTTGGTGTTTTCAATATGCAAGGATTAACTTTACTCTTTTTGTATTTACTGGGTTTTGGAGCAGCTATTTTGTCGGCTTATATTTTAAATAAAACCTTAAAACTTCAATGCAAAACCTTTTTTGTTGTTGAAATGCCAAATTACAAATTACCATTGTTAAAAAATGTAGGATTAAATGTGCTCGAAAAAACCAAGGCATTTGTTTTTGGAGCGGGGAAAATAATTTTGGCAATTTCTATTGTTCTTTGGTTTTTAGCGTCTTATGGGCCTAGTAATTTTAACGATGCACAAGAAATAATTCTCAAGCAAGAAGCCCAACATTCGATTTCCAAAACCGAATTAAACAATAAAATTGCGGCCTATAAATTAGAAAATTCCTATATTGGATTGATGGGAAAAACCGTCGAACCGCTCATTTCACCTTTAGGCTACGATTGGAAAATAGGTGTAGCATTAATCAGTTCTTTTACAGCACGCGAAGTTTTTGTTGGCACTTTAGCTACCATTTATAGCGTTGGCGGTTCAGACAATGAGGAAACTATTAAAACCAAGATGCAAGCCGAAATCAATCCCGAAACAGGAGCTAAAATATTTAACTTTGCATCAGGAATGTCGCTACTCTTGTTTTATGCTTTTGCAATGCAATGCGCAAGTACTTTGGCTATTACTAAAAAAGAAACCAATGGTTGGAAATGGCCTGTTTCACAACTTATTTTTATGAGTGCCTTGGCCTATTTAGCCGCCTTAATTGCCTATCAAATTTTAAAGTAAACCCAAATGATTCAAGAAATTTTAGCCTTTGCCGCATTAGGAATTGCCCTTGCTTTTTTGTTCAGAAAATTTATTTTTAAATCCAAAAAATCTAAAAAAAAATGTGGTAATGAAGATTGTGGTTGTAGTTAATAGTAAAAACTATATATTCTATTTATTATTTCATTCCTAGATTTAGTAATGAGTAAACTGAGATTAACATAATTATTGATTTATTAGTAATGCTATTTATTATAAGTTGTAACTTGATTTGCAATAAAAAAACAATCAACTAACAACTATTTTTTAGATATTTACAACAACATAAAACCCTGAAGTTACAATTTCAAAAAAGATTGGCAACTTTGGAGTTAAACTAAAAATCTGGAAATCCAAATGCAAAGACCTTCATTCTCCATATACGACGCATCGGCAGGCTCCGGTAAAACCTATGCATTGGTCAAAGAATACCTCAAAATAATACTCTATGCCAAGAATAATGATGTCTATCGCAATATTCTTGCTATTACGTTTACCAATAAAGCGGTTCACGAAATGAAAAGTCGAATTGTCGGTAGTTTGTCAGAATTTGCCAAAGACTTACCCAACGAAAAAGCCATTGATTTAATGCGTGATTTAGCTATTGACACCAAGCTTTCGGTGCAACAAATCAAAAGCAAATCGCAACAAATCATCAAGCATATTATTCATAATTATGCGGCTTTTGATATTTCAACTATCGATAAATTCACGCACAAAGTCATTCGTGCTTTTGCTTATGATTTGGGTTTGCCGATGACTTTTGAAGTAACCCTCGATACCGAAAACTTACTTACAGAAGCTGTTGATGCATTAATTTCACAAGCGGGTGAGGACGAAATACTAACAAAATTGCTAGTCGATTTTACAATGGATAAAACCGACAATGACAAATCGTGGGATATTTCTCGTGAGATTCTCGAAACCGGCCGATTGGTTTTAAATGAAAAAAATCGAGATGAAATTGCACATTTTCACAATAAAAAAATCACTGATTTCATTGCCATAAAAGACAAATTATCTTTAGTTAGCGCCACATTAGAAAATGAAAATACGGAGTTGGCAAAAGCAGTACTTGCTTTAATCGATAAGAATGGAATTGATTATAAATCCTTTCCTTATGAAACATTTCCAAAGCATTTGAAATTTATCATAAACAAAGAAGATAAAGCGGGAAATCATAAATTTGAAGATTTTGATGCTATTAAAATAAAAAAAGGAGCAAGAGATACAGCTTTAATCGAGCAGATTATTCCTGAAATGCTGTCACTTCTTGCCCAAGTTTATAAAAACAATGAGAAGAAAGATTTTTACATTGCTTTTCTGAAAAACATTACCCCATTGTCGTTATTAAATACGGTAAGCAATGAATTGTCAAAAATTCAGAAAGAACAAAACGTGTTGTCGATTACTGAATTTAATGCTATTATTTATAAAGAAATCCAAAACCAACCAGCGCCATTTATTTATGAACGATTAGGCGAACGCTACCGTCATTTTTTTATAGATGAGTTTCAAGACACCTCCGAAATGCAGTGGCAAAACCTGATTCCGCTAATTGATAACGTTACTTCAAGCGAGCAAAATGGCGAAAAAGGCACTCTGATGATTGTAGGTGACCCAAAACAATCGATTTACCGCTGGCGTGGTGGTAAAGCGGAGCAGTTTATAGAATTAAGTAAAAATCATAACCCTTTTAATAATCCAGAAAAGGTAGTGGTACATTTGGATAAAAACTACCGTAGTTTTTCAGAAGTAATTGATTTTAACAATCGGTTTTTTCAACTCATGTCGACGGAATTTGAAAACATTGATTACAAAGATTTGTATCAAAATCATAGTCATCAACAATTGAATGATAAAAAAGGCGGTTATGTAAATATTTCGTTTCTTCCTATTATCGAAAAATCGATTGACAGCTCTGACGACGACGAGGCTTCAGACAAAACCGATTTGTATGTTTTGGCGACCTTGAACATAATTCAAAAAGTGTTAAAGCAAGGATTTGAATACAAAGACATTGTAATATTAACTCGAAAACGAACTGAAGGTATCGCGATTGCAAATTATTTAACGGAACAGAAAATTCCGTTGCTGTCTTCGGAAACCTTAATGATTCAAAATGCTACCGAAGTTCGAATGATTATTCATTTGTTGTCCTACCTAAAAAACAGTGCCGACAAAGAAGCTAAGGCTAATTTTTTATACTATTTAGCACAAAATAATCAAGATAAACTGCCTGTACATGATTTTATTGCGACTGGAATTGAACAAGTTTCAGAAGCCGATTTCGAGAAATGGTTACAGGATTTTGATATTCAACTTTCCTTTCAAAACCTCAGAAAAAAGTCATTGTATGAAGCCGTGGAGATTATTGTGACCAAAATCTTGAAACAAAAAAACAGCAACTCTTATGTGCAATATTTCTTAGACATTGTGCTAGAGCGCGATGTTAGGACACAAGCTGGGGTTTCTGATTTTCTTGTTTTTTGGGAAAAGAATGCAGAAAAATTTAGTATTCCATCTCCCGAAGGTAATAATGCAGTGCGAATAATGACCATTCATAAATCCAAAGGACTTGAGTTTCCAATAGTAATCATGCCTTTTGCCGATGAAGATTATAGTCGAAGTCCCAAAAACAAATTATGGATAGATGCCGATGAAAGTGACATCGGATTACCAAAAGTTTTAATAGACAATAATAAAGCCGTTGAAGGTTTTGGCGATGCTGCAAAACAAGTATTTGAACAGAAATCGCAAGAAGAACTTTTAGACAATATTAATGTTTTGTATGTAGCATTAACACGTGCCGAAGAACAATTGTATATCATCTCGCAAGCTGTAAAACCGAGAAAAGACGAAACCTATCCCAATAATATGGCTTCGCTTTTTATAAAATTTTTGATTGCTGAGCAACTATTCGACGAAAATCAATTGGAATATGAATTTGGAAATCCTATTAAAATATCAAAGGAAACAAAACATGTAGATGCTTCCAAGACAATTCCTTTGGTTACAGCTATTCTTGACCCAAAAAACATTAAAATTGCACAGCGAGAAGCTTTAATGTGGGGAACCAAACAGCAGGAAGCCATTGAATATGGCAATGTAATTCACGAGATTTTATCTTTTGTAAAAAGCCAAAACGACATCGAGTTGGCCATTAGTAAAGCTATAGAAAATGGATTAATCACCTATGATCAAAAAGAAATGGCACAAAAAACAATCCAAGAAATTGTGAGCCACACAGAATTAACAGATTATTTTTTAGCCAAACATAATATCCTAAACGAACAAACAATTATTCAAAATCAAGGCAAAACCATCAAGCCTGATCGCATGGTAATTTCGCAAAAAAAAGAAGTTTATTTATTGGATTACAAAACAGGAGTACATCAAGCAAAATATCAATTACAATTGGAAAACTACCAAAGCGCCATTGAAAAAATGGGTTATAAAGTAATAAAAAAGGCATTGGTTTACATAGGTAAATCGATTGATGTAGTACATTTGTAAATCAAAAAAAAAACATTAAACAATAAATAATATAGTTATGTACGGCAAAATACAACAACACTTACAAAACGAATTACAAACCATTGAAGACAATGGTATTTTTAAAAAAGAACGCATCATAACTTCTCCGCAAGGAGCAGAAATTATAGTGAACGGCAAAACGGTTTTAAATTTTTGCTCCAACAACTACCTTGGATTGTCTTCACATCCTGAAGTGATACAAGCAGCAAAAGATACATTAGATTCTCACGGTTTCGGAATGTCATCGGTTCGGTTTATTTGCGGCACTCAAGACATGCACAAAACGTTAGAAAAAAAAATATCAGAATTTTATGGAACAGAAGACACCATCTTATATGCTGCTGCATTTGACGCTAATGGTGGTGTTTTCGAACCCTTATTAGGCGAAGACGACTGTATAATTTCGGATAGTTTGAATCATGCTTCCATTATTGACGGTGTTCGTTTGTGTAAAGCAGCTCGATATCGTTACGAAAATTCCAACATGGAAGATCTAGAAAAACAACTTATCCAAGCTTCCGAAGCCGGACACCGATTTAAACTTATCGTTACCGATGGGGTGTTTTCTATGGATGGCCTAGTCGCTCCTTTAGATAAAATTTGTGATTTGGCTGATAAATACGATGCAATGGTAATGGTGGATGAATGTCATGCTGCAGGATTCATTGGAGCAACTGGTAAAGGAACGCTTGAAGCCAAAGGTGTTATGGGGCGTGTTGATATTATCACAGGTACTTTAGGAAAGTCACTTGGTGGTGCTATGGGTGGCTATACAACGGCAAAAAAAGAAATTATTGAAATTTTACGTCAACGCTCGCGTCCGTATTTGTTTTCCAATTCATTGGCTCCAGCAATTGTTGGGGCATCTATTAAAGTATTTGATTTGTTAGAAAAAGACACTACTTTGAGAGATAAGTTAGAATGGAACACCAATTATTTTAAAGCAGGTATGAAAAATGCCGGAATTGACTTTATTGATGGTGATTCCGCTATTGTGCCTGTAATGTTATACGATGCCAAATTATCACAAGTCATGGCAAATGAACTTTTAAAGGAAGGAATCTATGTAATAGGCTTCTTTTTTCCAGTTGTACCAAAAGACAAAGCTCGAATTCGAGTTCAATTGTCGGCTAGCCATACTACAGCCCATTTGGATAAAGCAATTGCCGCTTTTATTAAAGTGGGAAAAGCTTTAAATGTGGTTTAATAGTCAAAAATAGTTGGTAAAAATGCTGTAAAGCATTATAAAATAGGATATTCCCGAAAGTTTGTTCAAATTTGTTTCAATAAACTTTTGGAAACCTAATTTTTGTATCTGTACTGTACTATTTTATTTCTTTAATAGCGCTTTGGACAATCCAACCTTTTGTGCCCCCAGGTAATTCTATTTTTTTCCAGTTATCAAGTGTTTCTTGAATATAAACTTTTGTTCCTTCATGCAACACAAATGCATCCGAAGCATCTGATTTTGGTTCCGTTTTTACGGCAACTACTTCAACAAAAACAATTGCAGGCACATCATTTTGATAAGTTTTTTTTTCGAAAATAGCAGAAGCAACACATAACACTATTGCTAACAATCCAAAAAACATGCCTACAAAGAAAATGCGTTTTAAAAGTGTGGTTTGTGAGAAATAATATCCTATAAAAAACAATAGAAATAATACAGACAATCCAACAGAAATCCATGCCCAAGTATCATAATGATTGGAAGAGGTAAAATCGTTAATAAGCTTATTAAAGCCTACTTTAGGAAGTTCTTTACTTTCATCAATTTGTAATTTTTGAGCAAATTTTAGATTATTTTGAATGTCTCTATCATTTGGATTCAGTAGTAACGCTTTTTCAAAATTATAAATAGCAGGCCCTACTTGGTTCAATTTATAATAGCAATTTCCTAAATTGAAATACAATTCAGCCGAATGTTTCTTAGTTTTCAGAACACTTTCATATTCCGAAATGGCACTTTCATAATTTCCTTTTTGGTACAATTTATTTCCTTTCTCAAAACCATTTTGGGCAAATAAAAGGGAAGAAGTTAGCAACAATAAATAAAGTATATTTTTCATTTTAAATATTTTTTTCAGCCTTACTATTGATTTAATTGTTTTTCTAATTCAGAAATAACAACAACCGCTTTGTCAAAATCGTATTGTATTGCCACGCTAGACGAAGGTGCATATCGAGCAAATTCGCAGTTTTCTGTTAGATTAATAAACGCAGCAATGGTTTCTGGTTGCGCATTTTTGGCCAATAAAATTTCACTAATTTTAGTTTTACTCATTTCTGAAGTTTCGATATGAATTTTGGCTTTTAAGAAATTATGCAACGCTTTTTCTAATGCAATGTAAAAGGCTTCTTTGTTATTGATTTGATTTTTAGCTTCTGATAAATATTTTTTTGCCAATTTGTTGGATTGTTTAATTCTATTTCCAATAATATCGCCATCAATAGCTTGTTTTTTCTTTTTGAAAAGCACTATAAATGGAATAAAAAGAATCGGCAATAAAAGCAATCCGTAATACAAAGTGGAACCTAAAAAATCGCTTTTGTTGATGGAAACTAAATCAGTGTTCCGTTTTATATACTCAAAATGTTCTGATTTAGAAATGGCTCTTTTGTTGATTTCAGGACTATCGCCTTTAGCAACTGTATTTTCTGAAACACCAGGGCCATCAAGCACTTTAACCATAATTTCAGGAGAAGTAATGGTTTTATAAGTACCAATGCCTAAATCAAAATAAGTAAAACTCATCGGTTTGATGGCATAATTCCCTTTGAATTGCGGAATAACGGTATATTTATCAGATACACTTCCTGACATTCCTGCCAATGTAGTATTTACTTGTTCATTGTGCACAGGATCATACATTTCAAGAGCCGTTGGCACTACTGGTTTTGGTAAATCAAATAATTTCATATTTCCATTTCCAACCACTTTAACAATTAGATCAAGGCTTTCGCCGTGTTTCAATGTTGTTTTTGTTGGAATTGCGGAGAAACTAAATTTCCCAACAGCACCAGAAAAATCAATTGGTTTTCCTTTTTCTGGAAGTGGTTTTACGCCAATAGTTTTAGCGCCAGCAGATACTCTTTTGTGGTCTTCAGTCATTAAAACCTGTCCGAAAATATTTCTTCTGTTGGTTGGAACTTGTACATCAATATCGAGAGATAATGGCTCAATAGTCAGTTTTCCTGATTTCTGTGGATACAAAACTGTTTTTCGTAATACAACACAACGATAATGCTGTCCGTTATACATTCCTTCTTCGGCTACAAGTTGTTTGATGTCAATATTTTGACTCCAAAAATCATTGTATTTTGGTTTTCCCAATTCTCTAAAATTGGAAATTCCGATATTGTTGCTAAAATATAATTTGTAAACTACTGTAATGGGTTCGTTGATGTAGGGGTTCACTTTAGATGTTTCGGCAACCAAGTGCAGCTCGTTGTCTACGGCTACTTGGGTGTCGTTTGGATCTTTTGGGACTTCAACGGCAGCAGTTACATTAATTTTTAATGGCGTCGTTTTATATATCTGACCGTTAATTTCGATGGAAGCTTGACGAATAACTAGTGTTCCTTTTTGGGAAGGCAACAAAATATAGGAATAGGCTTTTGTAAAAGAGCCTCTACCGTTTACCCATTGTTGACTCATTTGTTGAAATGGTCCGCCAACAACTCTAAATCCTTCAAAATTTGGTGGCGAAAAATTATCACCATCCGCATTCATGGTAAAATCGATACGCAACCGTTCGTTAAGTCCAAGTGTTGTTTTGCTTACTTTGGCTTCAAATTGAACTTGTGCCAAAAGTCCTTGAAAACTAATTAATAATAGCAGTAGGTATTTTTTCATTGTAATTCAATCTTTGTAAATGATGCGTTTTAGCACAACTGTTTTTTATTTTTTATAAAACTACCAATCTTTTTCGGTTCTAACAGGTTGTCCTTTTACTTTATTTTTATTTACTTTATCTTGTACTTTCTTTTCTTCGTTATTTACAGCTTCTAAAAGATTTTCTAATCGTTGTTTTGAAATTCCAGCACTTTCGGGTTTTGGTTTTCCATTTTCAGATTTATTGTCTTTTTTATTCTTTTTATCACCTTCTTTCTTGCCGTCTTTTTTGTCTTTGTCACCTTCTTTCTTGTCGTCCTTTTTATCTTTATTCTTGTCTTTCTTATCGTCTTTTTTGTCGTTCTTTTTATCTTTTTTATCATCCTTTTTCGGAGGATTGTCTTTGAGCATTTTTTTGGCTAAAGCAAAATTATATCTTGTTTCTTCATCCGTAGGATCATTTTTTAAAGCTGCTTTATACGCTTGAACGGCTCTAGTGTAATCTTTAAGTTTCATGCAAACATTTCCTAAATTGAAATAGGCTTTGTGCTTTTCTGAAAAAGTTTTTGATTTTTCAATTGCTTTCAAATAAGACAAACCAGCTTCTGCAGGCTGATTAATTTTATAAATGGTATTTCCTAAGTTATAGGATGCGCTTGCTTTTTTAGGTGATTTTGATGCTGAAATTCTATAATTGGCTTCTGCATCTGTATATTTTTTTGCGTTAAATTCTTCATTTGCTTTTGGCAATAGGTTGTCTTTTTCTTGGGCAAAAGCGCCTAGAGTAAAAGTTAGTAAACTATATAAAATAATTCTTTTCATCTGTATTTAATACTTGTTTTTTATTGGAAGTTGGAACGCTAAAAATATTTCCCTGTTTGTCTATGACTATTGATATGAGCGTTTCATCTTATTAATTGTAATTGCTAAGCAAATTCTAATTATTTCTCTTCATTAAACAAATTCATTTTTCTTACCCACTTTGTTTTTTTATCAAGTAAGAAAACATCTAAAAACAATAATCCGAAGGCCATTCCTAAAAACCATTGAAATTGAGAATTAAAATCAGTAAATTGTTGGGTTTCAAATTCTGTTTTTTCAATATTGTCCAATGCGCTTTTAACGGTTTCAATGACTTCTTTGGTATTACTGCCGTTAATGTATTTGCCTTTAGTTGCTTTTGCAATGGCAAGTAAACTTTCAGAATTCAACTTTGTAACAACCACATCATTATTATTGTCGCGTTTAAAACTGGATACCACACCATTTTCTTTTAATGGAATTGGACCTCCCTTTTCGGTTCCAACGCCAATTGTAATGATTTTTAAATCCATTTTATTAGCTTCTTCAGCGGCACTTTCAGCACCTTCTGAATGGTCTTCCCCATCAGAAATCAAAATTAATAACTTTTTAGTCTTGTCGCCTTTGTCGAAAAAATTTGACGATAATTTGATAGCATCGTCTAATGAGGTTCCTTGAGAAGAAACCATTCCTGGATTCATACTTTGCAAAAACATTTTGGCAACGCTATAATCCGTTGTTATGGGCAAAACAGGAAAAGCACTTCCTGCATAAGCGATAATTCCGATTCTATCACTTCCTAATTGATTGATTATTTGTGACACAATCTGTTTTGATTTTTCTAATCTACTCGGCGCTACATCTTCGCAAAGCATACTTTTAGAGACATCGACAGCAAAAACAATGTCGATTCCCTCACGCTTTACGGTTTCGGTTTTCGTTCCAATTTTAGGGTTGACTAATGCAATTACCAGACAAGCAAATGCCAAAAGCAGAATTGAAAATTTCAAAATGGATTTGAAAATGGATTGCTCTGGACTCAACCTTTTAACTAATTCTAAATCCCCAAATTCTCGTTGCTTTTTTCGTTTCCAATATAAATTATAAAGAAAAAGCAACACCAAAAATGGCAGAATGAATAGCAGATATAAATATTTTTTTTCCTCTAATTCCATTATTATTTTAGATTTTATATTGCTGAATTTTGATTTTAGAAGTATCTAAAAAACGCTTTTCTTTATATAAATGATTTAAAAATTGTGTTGCGCAATCCTAATTCCAAGAGCAATACTATTCCTGCAAAAAGCACCAATGGTCTAAACTTTTCATCATAATCGTAGAATTTTAATTCCTCGATTTCTGTTGTTTCCAGTTTGTTGATTGCGGCATAAATCGATTCTAATTTGCTATTACTAGTTGCTCTGAAATACCTTCCGCCGGTTTTGGCTGCGATTCGTTTCAATAATTCTACATCAATTTCAACTTTCATCATTTTGAAAAGAAATTTATGATCTGGCGTTACAGCATAAGGAAATTCAGCATTACCGTTGGTTCCAATCCCAATCGTGTACACTTTTATTCCGTATTCTTTTGCAATATCCGAAGCCGTTTCGGGCTCAATAAATCCAGCGTTATTGACACCGTCGGTCATCAATATTATAACTTTACTTTTAGCTTTACTGTCTTTCAATCGGTTAATTGCAGTTGAAAGTCCCATGCCAATTCCGGTTCCGTCTTGTAAATTAAAATCATATTTTATACTATTCAAAGCATCAAGAACAACGGCTTTGTCACTAGTAACAGGCGTTTTGGTGTAAGCTTCAGAGGCATAGAGCACCAATCCAATTCTGTCATTTGGGCGTTCACCAACAAAATCTTTGGCAACATTTTTCAACGCTTCCATTCGATTTGGATATAAATCTTTGGCAAGCATACTCCCCGAAACGTCAATTGCCATTACAATATCAATTCCTTTGGTCGTTTTAGTTTGACTGCTAATGTCTACCGTTCTTGGTCTAGCTAATGCTATAATCATCGCGCTTAAGGCTAGTATTCGAAAAGCATACAGCACAGGTCTAAGTTTTGCCAAAAATGATTGAGAGTGACTAAAACCTTGTAACGAACTTATTTTTAGTGTAGCCGATTGTTGGTTTCTTTTCCAAATTTGCCAACCAATGACTATTGGAATCAAAATAAAAAGCCAGAAAAATTCAGGATTTAAAAAAGTGATTTTATTCATTGCTGTTTACTTTTTTAAGTTCAACCGATTGTAAAATTCTATCTGAAATTGTATTGGCATATTTATCGCCTTCTTGATGCAAAATCATGATTTGTTGCAAACCACCATTTTGACTGAATAACAAAATTTCATAATACACTTTGGTACTCGATTTAGTTATTGGATTTAGCATCGAAAACGTGCCATAACCTTTCATTCCTGAAATTCCTTGTTTGGTTTCAAAATCTTCTTGTTTCACAAGCATGTTTTGTCCGCCTTGCAATTCAATCATTTTTGTGGCGCCTTCCATAGCTTTTGCTAAATCGATTTGCTGCTCTTGTTTGTAATTGAACGTTGAAACCATGATGTAAAAATTGTCAATAAAACTGCCATAAGCAAAAGATTGCATGTCCTTCATTAATGCCAATCCTTCTTTTGGAAGCGACTTGGTTAAATCAACTCTTTTGAGCACTTTAGGCGTTTCAAGTGAAATACTCGGATTTCCATATTCACTTGCAACCCATTCGCCTTCAAGCAATTCTTTTGAAGGATGCCCGATGATATTGTCTTTTACGTAATCAAAACCTTTGGTTACAATTAAAAAAGTAGTAGTTCCAACTATAACAAAAACTACGGAAGCTAGAGTAACTAAAATGCGTTTGTTGCGTTTCTTTTTTAATTGGATTTCAATTTGTTTTTGCCGTTGCATTTCATTCAACAAATTTTCTTCTTCATTTGGAACTTCCACCGGAATGGATTTGTCCAAAGTAACAATGGCGCGTTCAATTTTCTTTCTGTCTTCCGAAATTTCAAAATCGAGCGGTTTAGATTTAGCAAATTTCACCAAATCGGCTTGTTTTAAAACTCGTTCTAAATTCTCGATAGTTTCTTGAGAAAGCATCATTTTCTTTTTAAGCGATGCTTTTCTTAAACCCTCAATTAATTCTGAAGTAGTGCTTTCCATTGCTGGAATTTCGATGGCTTCCTCGATATAATTTCGAGCAATATCGGTCAATTCACTATAATAATTTTTGATTTCTCCTTTTTGCCAAAGTTCTTTTTTCTCAAGTACGTTTAACAAATTGGTTGCTTTTTCGATAGGCGTTTTATAAACTTCGGCTTCTATTTTTTTCTTTTGTTGTTTTTTAACAATCCAATATACCAAAGCGCCAATTCCTGAAATTATTAACAGAAAAAGCAGCACATTCCAAATCCAACTTTTGCTTGTAGTGGCTTCAACAATGGGTTTGATGTCATACATTTTTTGTTTTAATGTATCGACTTGCACATTTGTAACTTCTACCAAAAGCGAATCGGTTAAAAATTCTTTTTTATTGATGAACACTTTCAAACTCGGAATAGCATATTTCCCAGAATCGTATTGTGCCAAGCCGTATTTTTTAATCAATTCATAACGGGCTCCTTTTTTAATGGTGTCCGTTAAATAGGTGCGAATAACTTCCATGCTTCCAAAAGCAGTTCCTTTTGGAAAAACCACGTTAGACAAGGTATCCACATTTGTTTTTAATGTCAAATTGAATTGCGCTCCGATTTTATTTTTAGTAACGTCAATCTTTGTCTCCACTTGCTTTTGCGCAAAAAGAGAAACAGAAAAAAGCAGTATAAAAAGGTATTGTTTCATTTAGATTTATGATTGAAGATTAACGATTTTTGATTTCAGATTTTAAAAGTGTGAAATTATCAACTTAATCTTTTATGTTTATTTCAAATTTGCTTTTGCTGTTTTAATGCTTGCTACAAAAATTGAAATTAATTCATTGGCTTCTTTTTTAGTATTTATTAAACTATTCAAATCTGTTATCAAATGTGCTCATTCTATAATTTTTAAACAAACCAAACTTTCTCTTAGTTCTTTTAAACAAATTCCCATTTTATGAATAAAATCCTTGCTGCTTTCTGCACTTTGAGCTTCTCCATAGTTTAAAGCGGGAGATGTTGATGACCTAATTATTTGTCCGCCCAAATGATTGCCTGCGTAATTTTTCTCAAATTTATTTGTTAGAATTATTATTGTTGAGGCAAATTCTATCAATCGATCTTCTAATTCTTGTTTATTCATTTTTATTCTATTTTTCTAATCAAATCTAAAATCCCAAATTCTCCATTCCAACCAAATCTGAAATCAAAAATCGTTATTCAAAAATCTACAATCTTTTATTCTCCATTCCAACCAAATCTGAAATCAAAAATCGTTACCCGAGAGCTTTGCTCGAATTGGCGGAGCAATCAACAATCTGCAATCAATTATCTCGATTTAAAATAACCCAACAATTTTGTTACATAACTTTCGTCAACTCTTGTGTTTACAACTCCAGCACCACATTTGCTAAAAGTGTCTTTGAAATAGTTCACATGGTTATGATAGTATTTTTCATAGTCTAATCGCACTGATTTTGAACCCGTATTAACCAATTGTGTTTTGCCTGTTTCAGCATCTAACATGTGAACCATTCCTAAATTTGGAATTTTTTCTTCTCGAATATCAAAAACTCTAATCCCTGTAATATCATGTTTCTTGGAAGCTATTTTCAAGGTTTGTTCGTATTCTGAAGTCATAAAATCGGAAATTAAGAAAACAATAGCCTTCTTTTTTTGTGTCCCAGACAAGAATTTTAAGGCTTGAGACAAATCCGTTTTTTTGCTTTTTGGTTCAAATTCGATCAACTCACGGATGATTCGCAACACATGTGATTTTCCTTTTTTTGGAGGAATATACAATTCAATTTGGTCTGAAAATAAAATCAGTCCAATTTTATCGTTGTTTTGTGTTGCCGAAAACGCCATAGTTGCAGCAATTTCGGTAACAATTTCTTGTTTGAATTGGTTTTTAGAACCAAAACTTTCCGATCCCGAAATGTCCACCATAAGCATCATGGTCAATTCGCGTTCTTCCTCAAAAACCTTAACGTGGGCTTCGTTATAACGAGCTGTTACATTCCAATCGATAGCTCTAATGTCATCGCCATATTGGTATTGACGCACTTCCGAAAAGGTCATTCCTCGTCCTTTAAAAGACGTATGGTATTCCCCCGAAAAAATATGATCACTCAATCTTCGGGTTTTGATTTCTATTTTTCGTACTTTTTTTAAAAGCTCTTTTGTATCCATCTTTTTAAGTGTTCAGTGTTCAGTTTTTAGTGTTCAGTCTGCCAACTGATTACTGTATACTGTCAACTGTTTTTATGGTACTTCAATCTCGTTTACAATTTTATTGATTATATCAACAGAAGTAATGTTTTCGGCTTCGGCTTCATAAGTAATTCCAATTCTGTGGCGTAAAACATCGTGAACTACAGCGCGAACATCTTCTGGAATTACATAACCACGGCGTTTGATAAATGCATAACATTTAGCAGCAGTTGCTAAATTGATACTTCCACGAGGCGAAGCTCCAAAACTAATTAACGGTTTTAGACTTTCTAATCTGTATTTTTCTGGATAACGGGTAGCGAAAATAATATCCAAAATGTATTTTTCTATTTTTTCGTCCATATAAACTTCTCTTACGGCTTCTTGTGCACGTAAAATTTGCTCTACTGAAACTACTGCATTTACTTTTTCGTAAGCACCTTTTAGATTTTGACGAACAACCATTCTTTCCTCATCCATTTTTGGATAATCAATCACGGTTTTCAACATAAAACGATCGACTTGCGCTTCTGGCAAAGGATACGTTCCTTCTTGCTCGATAGGATTTTGAGTCGCCAATACCAAGAAAGGTTTGTCTAATTTAAAGGTTGTATCGCCAATGGTCACTTGTTTTTCCTGCATAGCTTCCAACAAAGCCGATTGCACTTTGGCAGGCGCACGATTGATCTCATCGGCTAGAACAAAATTAGCAAAGATAGGTCCTTTTTTAATCGAAAACTCATTGGCTTTGATGTTGTAAATCATGGTTCCAACAACATCGGCTGGTAATAAATCGGGGGTGAATTGAATTCGGCTAAAAGAACCCTGAACTGCTTGCGAAAGGGTATTGATGGCTAACGTTTTTGCCAATCCAGGCACGCCTTCTAATAGGATGTGTCCTTGACCTAAAAGCCCAATGAGCAAGCGTTCGACCATGTGTTTTTGGCCTACAATAACTTTGTTCATCTCCATAGTAAGAAGGTCTATAAAAGCACTTTCTCTTTCAATTTTTTCGTTGATTGCTCTAATGTCTAAAGTTGAAGCATTTTCTTCCATTTCCTTTTTTTTATTACTTTGAATTTATACTTAAATATTTGAGGGTGCAAATTGAATTTTTTTTTAGAAGTAAGATGTTAAAAATTGGTTAAACTTATTTAACAACCCTATTTTTAGGGATGATTTATGATTTCAACCAAAAAATTAGTTAAAGCTTTCGCAGCTAATGATTGCAGGAAAATGGATAGCCGTTTTCTAATAAGGATTTGATAGAGGTTTTGTGCAATAATTTTATATATTTGGGGAATAATGTTAAAGAAACGTTTGCTTATTAATAAGTTAGCAGAAAGCATATTTGAAAATTTTGTAAAAATGAAAATTATGAAAAAATTAATTTTATTATTCGTTGTAATTGTGAATTTTAGTTGTTCAAAAGACAAAGTAGCAGATGGAGACGGACTTCTATATTTTCCATTTTTACAAGTTGATAATGATAAATTTATTAACTCAACTGAAGTAGGTAAAATGTTGATTTTTAAAAATCAAAATAATGATGAATTGAAATTTAAAGTTTTGAATAACAAAACGGGAAAGCAACTTGAAAGCAGAGGAACTTTTGTTGTTGGTTCATATAAATATTTCTATTACGATGAACAGAGAATAGAAATGCAATCGACTTTATTAGCAGATGGAGATTTTTGCTGTAGTAGTTCATTTTATTTGAGTTTGAAAAGATGGCCAAAAAGATATAAGACAAATCCAACTTTAATTTCACAAGATTCTAAATTTATAACTAATATAGGTTTGACTCCATTTTCAACCGGAGTTCAAAGTGTTTTTTTGGATTATTCCGAACCTTTGATAAATGTAACAATAAATGGAATAACTTATAATAAAGTTATAAAAATTGAAATTACTCCAAATCTTTTTCCAAATCCAAATTGGCAATTACCAAGTTTAAAGAATTTATACTTTGAACAAAATAAAGGAATAATTGGTTTTGATGATATTAATAATAACGAATGGAGATTACAAAACTAATTACAATTGTTGTCTGCAAACAGTTTTGAAGGTTGCCCAACCACTCCAAAAAGCACTTAACTTTCAAAAACAACAACAACGACATTGTTTAAAAATTATTTCTATTTTTTATTCTTTTTTCCACTCTCGATGCGCATTAATCTTTAATTTTGTAGTCTTATCTTTAAATTACCATAACTTTTATAATTCACAGTCATGACTAAAACAAAATTATCCCCAATTGTAGCTGGAACGATGAACTGGGGGGTTTGGGACAAAAACCTTACGGTTAAAGAAATGGGACAAATGATTCCGCTTTGTTTAGAAAACAACATTACTACGTTTGACCATGCTGATATATACGGTTCATATACCACCGAAGCCGATTTTGGAAAAGCTTTTACAGCAAGTAAAATTGCCAGAGAAAAAATGCAATTGATTTCGAAATGTGGCATTCAATTGGTTTCCGATAAAAGAAAAAACAGCGTTAAACATTATGACTATTCCGCGGATTATATCATTTGGTCGGTTGAAAATTCGTTAAAAAACCTTCAAACTGATTATTTGGATGTGCTTTTGTTGCATCGCCCTAGCCCTTTAATGCAACCCGATGCAATTGCTGAAGCGGTTTTAAAACTGAAATCAGAAGGTAAAATTATTGATTTTGGATTGTCTAATTTCACTGCTTCACAATCGGAATTAATTCGTCAAAAAACAGCAGTAAGTTACAATCAAATACAATTTTCTGCCACCAACCACGAGGCAATGCTGGACGGAAGCTTAGATTATATGCAAATCAACAACATTCGACCCATGTCTTGGAATCCTTTGGGAACGGTTTTTAGAGAAGACAATGAGCAAACCCGAAGAATGAAAAAACTGTTAGTCGCTTTGGTTTCAAAATACCATTTTGGAGCAGACACCATATTACTTGCCTGGATTTTGCAACATCCTGCCAAAATTATTCCAATTGCGGGAACAGTCAATGTAGCTCGAATTCAATCGTTGATGAAAGCAACAACATTGGTTTTAGACAAAGAAGATTGGTTTGCGATTTGGACAGAAAGTAGAGGAAATAACGTACCTTAAAGGAATACAAGCAATAAAAATAAAACCATAAATTTGAAAACAGCATTAATTACAGGCGCAACAAGCGGAATAGGAAGAGCAACCGCAATAATATTGGCGAAAAATAATTATAAAATTGTTCTTTGTGGACGCCGAGAAGACCGGATTTTGGAACTTCAAAAAGAACTCTCGGCATTTACAGCAGTGTACACTTTATTGTTTGATGTTCGGGACAAAAAAGCCGTTTTTGATAGTATTGCATCACTTCCAGAATCGTTTTCTACTATTGATGTTTTAATCAATAATGCAGGAAATGCACATGGATTAGATCCCATTCAAACCGGTGATTTGGAGGATTGGGATGCGATGATTGACATTAATTTGAAAGGGCTTTTGTACGTTTCGCGCGCGATCATTCCACAAATGGTAAAAAGAGAATCGGGACATATTATTAATATTGGTTCCACAGCCGCCAAAGAAGTATATCCAAACGGAAACGTTTATTGTGCCACAAAACATGCAGTTGATTCGCTAAATCAAGCTATGCGAATCGATTTAAACCCCTATGGCATTCGTGTAGGCGCTGTTCATCCCGGAATGGTAAATACCGAATTTAGCTCAGTTCGTTTTAAAGGCGATGCTCAGAAAGCAGCTAAAGTTTATCAAGGATTTTCTCCTTTGCAGGCGGAAGATATAGCCGATATTATCTATTTTGTAGTTTCAAGACCTTATCATGTAAATATTGCTGATTTGGTTGTAATGCCCACGGCTCAAGCCATGGTCGGAATTGTCAAGCGGAATAATTAGATGAAACCTAATGAAGTAGAATGAAATGATTAATAAACGGCTACTTATTAAAAATTTACTCGCTCATAATGATGAATCGAGTTTTTATGATAAAAAGAGGCAGTTGAATTTACATTCGCGAGAGGGCAAAGCAAAATTTTTAAAACACATTTGTGCTTTGTCTAATTCTAACCCCAACAATAATTCATATATTGTAGTTGGGGTTGAAGATCAAGACAATGAAATTGTTGGTGACGATTTTTTTGACGACAGTCGGATTCAGAATTTGGTAAATGCTTTTTTGGAAAATCCTCCAAAAATACAATATGAAAATGTACCATTTCCTAATTTACCAAAAGGAAGAGTTGTAGGATTAGTTACCATAAAACCAAAAAGAAAAACATCTTCGTTTAAAAAAGGCATCCACACGATTGTTGTTGATAGTATTTTTATCAGAAGCGGGAGTAATTCTATTCCTGTGGTTGCTAATTCTGAAAAAAGTTTTCCAAATACAAAGACGGTAATTGATATTGAAAATAATTCAAGAAACAACATCGAACATACTCTTGATGGCGTTATTGATTTTATAAATTTCCGACATAAAGACATGCCTTCAAAGTATAAAGTTTTTAAAGAATTATTTGTAATTTGTTGGTCTGGAATCCCAAAAAAAATCCGAGAAACAGTCTATTTTTCGAGAGTTGACATTGAATTAATTAATGAGCAAGTGAAATTATTTTATTCAGCACAAGATGAAGTTACTATTGAAATCAACGATGACACTTTTGTAATAACTGAATATGTGCCGTTAGGATTGAATGACAAAACTAGTTTTTATCCTTTAGAACAACTTAAAATTCAATTTTATGATAATGGATATTATAAAATGGATAGAACGATGCTATTTCAACCACCTGAATTCAATAAAAAAATGTTGCATCATATTTATAATTCCAATTTGAGTCTTATTAATAACCTCCAAAAGGGAGTTACGTTAAACCAAAGAGAGGAAAAAGATTTGGAAAATCTACCGTCGACATTAATGATTTGCCATCTCAATGGTTTTGAAAATGCTAAAAAAATACTTATTGATGCTAAACCTTTATTAAAGCCCTTTTCAAACATTTATTTAAGCTTCAAAGAAGCTTTACGAATATTAAGAAAAATGAAATATGATATATAAAGACAGGTATTGATATCGTTTTATAATTTAGAATACACAGGCAAAAATACTGGTCAAAACCAATCGCTTTCCTTAAAACATTTTATTACATGGATGCCTAAGACAAATTTTAAAAACTTACTTTTAAGTCAATTATTTTGCAAATTCTATTTTACTGATAATCAATCCCATTAAAATTAATTTTTATTGTAAAAAAAATTGATTTTTAAATTTAAACATTTATATTTGCACCGTTATGTTTTTTTTACCTTAAAACCTAAAATCAATTTTGAATTATGAAAAAATATTTACTACTACTAGCAGCATCGCTTTTTGTATCTTCAACGCTTGTCGCTCAGACAGTTGATAATGCTGTTACAAAAGAAAAGGCGATTTCTCAAATGGACAGCATTAATCCATGGACTATAGAGTTACTTGTTGGACAAAGTAAAGGCACTGCGCCATTTAATGACGGTTATTTTTCAAGTGTACCAGAGAAAAAATTTGGAGGATTTGAATTCAATAGCTATGGTATAGGTGTTCGTTATATGTTCAGTCCAAAATACGGATTGAAGTTGGACGCTAGTTTTGACAAAATGCACAATCAGTCTAGCCGAAGTCTTCCTTTTGAATTGCATCAATATCGTTTGGGGCTTCAAGGAGTAGTAAACGCTAAAAGACTTTTTGGTATGGAGGATGTTTCTAAAAGATGGGGACTATTATTGCACGTTGGAGCACAAATATCATATCGTACATCCAAAACAGAAACTCCTGTAGGTGCTCTAGTTAGTCAGAATTATGGTGATAGTGAATGGGATGGTGGTTTAATTTATGGTTTTTCTCCACAATATAGAATAACTAAAACGTTTGCATTAATGGCGGATGTTAGTCTATTGAGTAATTACAGACAACATATGAATTGGGATGGTTCAGTATCAAATGAAAAAAATAATTTATCAGGTCAAATGGTTTCTCTTTCACTAGGTCTAGCTGTCTCTCTTGGAAATAAAGATTTCCATGGAGATTGGGCTGTTATTGTTGATCAAAACAAAGCTAGAGCCGATGAACTTGCAAAACGTATCGGCCAAATTGAAACTAATATGATTGATTCAGATAAAGATGGCGTTGCGGATTATTTAGACAAGCAACCAAATTCCATAGCAGGTGTTGCAGTTAATACATCGGGTATCATGAATGATATGAATAATAACAATGTTCCTGATGAGTTAGAGACCTATGTCAATTCTTCAATTAAAGAAGGCAACAATACTACTGTAATCAATAATGGTTCGACTGTTGAAAATAACAACGATGTTATTAAAAAATTAATAAATGATGGTTATAAAGCGGCTTATTTTGAATTTAATATTGATAAACCAACCAATATATCTTCTGAAGGAATTGGGTTTGTGTTATACTATTTAAGAGCTAATCCTACATCTAATGTTGTTATGACCGGACATGCTGATGTTCTAGGATCAACTAAATATAATCTAGCTTTAGCAAAAAGACGTGCTGAATCTATCAAAAAAGTGTTAATCAAATCTGGAATAAAACCATCTAGAATAAAAATTGAATCAGGTGGAATTGACAACTCAGTAGATAAAAATTCTAAGGAAGCAAGAAGATTAGTAAGAAAAGTTACTTTTAAAGTTGACTAATTGCTAATATATAAATAAATTATTTTTATTATAAGGTATTTAAAAAGGGAGTAGAAATTTTTTCTATTCCCTTTTTTTATGTTGTACTTTATTAATTCTATTCTAAGAATTACTCCAGAAAAAATATAATTCAGAAATAATTTTTGTTATATGTTTTTTTTAAATTAATATTTTAATGTATACAAAAGTTTCATACGTGTTTTCATGAAGTAGTATCTAAGAATCATTTAGCATTATATCATTGTTAAAAAATCAATGAATTCACTTAGCTTTTCTTTTCTATTTAGTACATTTGACTTATAAAAATTAACTATAAATGAAAATAGACATGAAAAAACTAATTTTAACAGTTGCAATTTTAATGAGCGTTGGACTTTTTGCTCAAAAAAAAGAAAAGAAACTGGAAAAGATAGAAGTGCCAGCGGCAGTTCTTGAGTCGTTTAAAAAAGAATTTTCTCCTGAAAAAGTAAAATGGACGAAAGAAGAAAACGATTTTGAAGCTGCTTTTGAAGTAAACGATGTTGAAACATCAACTGTTTATGATGCTTCAGGACACAGAAAATCAATTGAAGTAGAAATTAAAGAATCAGAACTTCCAGCTGGAGTTATTGAATATGTAAAGAAAAATTATCCCTCTGAAAAAATTAAAGAAACCGAAAAAATAACAGACTACAAAAATGTAGTTACCTACGAAGTAGAGGTTAAAAAAGATAAGAAATCTCATGATGTTGTTTTTGATGCAAAGGGTACTTTCTTAAAATATGATTAAATAAAAACAAAACCCGCTTATTTTATTGTTCAAATCGATAGTAAACGTTACTATTGCTTTCGTAAATTATATAGCAATTTGAAATGAACTACAAAATAAAAAAAATAGTCTATTTACTTTTAATCACCTTTGGGTTTATAACCAACAGTAGTTGTCAAACCTATAAAGTTGCAAAAAAAATAAATATCACTGGTGATGAAGGTTGGGATTATCTTTCGGTTGACGAACAAAATCAACATCTATTTGTTTCGCATGGAAATGTGGTGAATGTGGTTGATTTGCAGACAGAAAAAACTATTGCTACGATTCAAAATACTAAAGGAGTTCATGGAATTGCAATTGCTAATGAACTAAACAAAGCGTTTATAACTAATGGAAAAGACAATTCGGTTTCTATTATTGATTTAAATACATTTGAATTATTAGAAAAAGTTGCAATTGAAGGTCAAAAACCAGATGCGGTGTTGTATGATCAATTTTCACACAAAGTATTTACGTTTAATGCCAAAAGCAAAGACGCCACAGTTCTTGATGCAATTACGAATAAAGTCATTAAAACAATTGTGCTGGGTGGAAAACCTGAATTTTCTGTTACAAATACCAAAGGCTTAATATATGTAAACATTGAAGACAAGAATCAAATTAAGACTATCGATACAAAAAGCCTGGAAGTTTCGGCTAGTTGGAGTATAACCCCTGGGGAAGAACCTACAGGATTAGCTCTAGATTTATTTTCAAATAGATTATTTTCGGTTTGTGGAAATAACTTAATGATTGTTGTTGATGCTACCAATGGGAAAGTGATAAAATCATTGCCAATTGAGGAAGGTTGCGATGGTGTGGTTTTTGATTCCGATAGAAAACTAGCGTTTAGTTCCAATGGTGCTGGAACAATTACAGTTGTAAAAGAAAACTCGTCAAACGATTTTTCAGTAGTTCAAACCGTGAATACACAAAAAGGAGCAAGAACGATTGCGTTAAACAATAAAACTCATCAATTGTATTTATCATCTGCCGAATATAGCACAAAACCAATTGTAACAACTCAAAACCCAAAACCACGGCCTGCAATATTACCTAATTCTTTTGCTATATTGGTTGCTGAAAGTAACTAAATCATTTTTTACTTAATTTAGCCAAATGAAAAGCATTATTTTTTATATAGTCATTTTATTTATCAACAAGTCTTTTTCGCAAGAGAGAGACTTGTTTTTTTATACAGAAAAAGCCAAAACGAATTCGCCTTTGCTGATTGACTTATCGAATCAGATTAAGTTGAACTCACTCGATAGTTTATTAAACAAATCACAATATAAACCTCAACTTGCAGCCAGTATTAACGCCAACATAGCACCAAATCTAAACAATTATGGGTACGATAACACTATAACTAACAGCCAATCGGTTGCTGGATTAATAGGTGTTAACAAACGAATTATTGGCAAAGGTCAGATCAATTCACAAGCAGAAAGTTTTACACTTATTAAAGAGAGTTTGTCGCTGAACAAGAAAATTACTGTTAAGGAGTTAAACAGAATTATTACCTCGCAATACATCATGGCTATAGGAAGTGCAGCCCAAATAAAATCTAATAAAAAAATGCTTACTCTCTTAACCGATGAAGCTCATGTTTTGAAAAAACTAACTCAAAACGCTATATATAAACAAACCGATTATTTAATTTTCCTCTCGTCTTTAAAGCAACAAGAACTTCAAGTAATGCAATTAAAAAACCAATATCAAAATGATGTTGGAGTACTGAATTATCTTTGCGGAATCGCCGACACTACCTTCATTAGTTTGAAAATACCGGATATTTCAATTCAGAACATTCAAAAAATTGACAAAAGCCTCTTTTTCAAACAATTTGAAAATGATAGTCTAAGGATTTTAAATCAAAACAGAATCATCGACAATCGCTATAAACCTTCTCTAAGTCTGCTGAGCGATGTTGGTTATTTATCAAGTTTTTACAGCGAGGGTCATAAAAACTTTGGTTTTAGTGTTGGATTAAGTCTATCTGTTCCTATCTATGATGGTGATCAGAGAAGTTTATCTCATCAAAAAAACACCATAGCTTTAGCAACAACAGCTGCCTATAAAAACAATTTCAATCGTCAATACAACCAACAATTGTTGCAACTTTATCAAAAACTTGAACAAATCAATCAAATAGAGAAACAATTAAATTCGCAACTCTCGGTTGCTGAAGCCTTGATTGAAGCAGATCAAAAATTGCTTCTCACCGGCGATACTCAAATTACTGAATTTGTCAATGCTATTGCCAACATCATTTCAATCAACAACACTATTTCTCAAAACAAAGTCAATAAACTTCTAATTGTTAATGAAATTAATTATTGGAGTACCAACAACTAAAATCGCTATGGCCAGAAATAATATAATTCTAGTAGTCCTATTTCTTTCATTAACTTTCTGTAAGAAATCGGAAGAAATTGAAAAAACCGATGATGTGTTTGTCCCTGTAACTCTAACAACAATAGATGCCCAAGGCTTAAATAATTTTGTTGAGCTTAATGGCACAGCTACTTATTTAGTTAAAAACATCGTTAAAGCCAATGCTACGGGCTATTTGAATTCGGTGAATGTAGCCGTTAATGATATTGTTGCGACAGGACAAATTTTGCTTTCAATTAAAACACGTGAAGCTAAAGTTTTGGGAAATACCATCAACAAAATCGATCCAACGCTCAATTTTGGCGAAGCCATTAAAGTACGTTCTAACACTAATGGTACTATTACCTCAATCAATGTGCAGCAAGGCGATTATGTTCAAGACGGTGACGCGTTGGTCACTATCAACGATGCCAAAAGTTTTGGCATTGTTTTGAGTTTACCCTATAATTTAAAAAGATTTATAACCATCGGAAAAAGATTGTCCATTACATTGCCCGATGGAAAAATTCGCATGGCAACAGTACAAAAATTTATGCCATCAGTTGATGCTGCTTCACAAACACAAAGTGTTGTGTTAAAAATAGAAGGTGCTCAAGACATTCCAGAAAACCTAATTGTCAAAGTTAAAATCAGTAAATCGTCAAGTTCAAATGCTATTTCTTTGCCTAAAGCTGCCGTTTTGAGCGATCAAACGGAAACACTTTTTTGGATAATGAAAATGATTAATAAAAACACCGCTGTTAAAGTTCCGATAGAAAAAGGCATTTCAACCGACGATAGAATAGAAATAATTGCTCCTCTGCTAACATCAAAAGACCAAATTCTTTTAACAGGAAATTATGGTGTAAATGACACAATTAAGATTAAAGTCATTAAAAACTAAACTGAATGAATAACTTTTTTGTAAAACATAAAAATGGGTTAAGCACCTTTATTTTCTTGATTATTTTAGGTGGCATTTTTGCTTACTCTAAAATGCAAACCAGTTTGTTTCCAGAAATTACTTTTCCTAAAATAAAAATCATTGCAGATGCCGGACAGCAACCGATAGATAAAATGATGGTCACGGTGACCAAGCCTCTTGAAAATGCCATCAAAAAAGTGCAAGAGCTAAAGGCCGTTCGCAGCACAACCAGTCGGGGCACTTGCGAGATTTCTGCCTTTATGAATTGGGATGCCGACATCGATTTAGGCAAAACCCGCATTGAAGAACAGATTAATCAAATTCAAAACAACTTGCCACCAGGCACGCAAATTACGGTCGAGAAAATGAACCCTTCTATCTTGCCCGTCATTGGGTTTGCTATGGATGGAAAAGGTAGATCTGCCCTTGAATTAAAAAAAATCGCCAACTTTACCATCAAACCTTTTCTGTCGCAAATTGATGGTGTTTCCGAAATTAGAATTATTGGGGGGAAAGAAAAAGAATATTGGCTTTCGCTCGATTTAAATAAAATGACTGCTCTAGGAATCACCCCCGATGCTATTTCACAGGTTTTGAGTCAAACAAACTTTATTAAATCAAACGGCTATCTTGCGGATTATCGTTATTTATATTTAACCATTACAGACGCACAAGTTAACCGAAAAGACGAACTAGAAAACTTAGTGGTTTTAAATAACGGCAAAGGAATTGTAACCCTTAAAGACATCTGTGAAGTAGAGATAAAAGAAGCTAAAGAGTATATAAAAGTAAATGCAAATGGTAAAGAAAGTATATTAATAGCAGTTATTAAACAACCCAATTCAAACTTAATTACCATTTCTGAAGCAGTAAACGATCATTTGGTTGCCTTAAAAAAAATAGTGCCTAGCGGAATTACCATTAAACCTTATTATGAGCAAGCCTCTTTTGTAAACGATGCCGTCAAAAGTGTAACCGATAGTTTATTGATTGGTTTATTGCTAGCAATCATTGTTGCCGTTTTGTTTCTTAAATCTGCCAAAGCCAGCGCTACTATTTTAATTATTATCCCAGTGACTTTAGGGCTAACGCTAATTGTTTTATATCTTACAGGTGCTACATTCAATATTATGACTTTGGGCGCAATTGCCGCTGCTTTGGGATTAATTATCGATGATGCTATTGTGGTGGTAGAACAAATTCATAGAACGCACGAAGAATATCCACAAGCAACGACTACATCTTTGTTACAAAAATCGATTCACTATTTATTTCCTGCAATGTTGGGTTCATCATTAAGTACTATTGTAATATTTGTCCCATTTGTGCTCATGAGTGGAGTGGCTGGTGCATATTTTAAAGTTATGACCGATACAATGATTATTACTTTGGTCTGTTCCTTTTTTGTTACTTGGTTATTGCTACCCGTTGTTTATTTATTACTTTCAAAAAAAGATAATGGATCTCGAGAAGCAAAAGAAACACCAAAACATCAAGTAAAAACGCAAAAATGGATATCGTTTTTCATTCAAAAACCTATCTTAAGTATTTCCTTTTGTATCGTATTAATAATTTCTAATATCATTATAGTTCCGAATTTAGAAACCGGATTTTTGCCCGAAATGGACGAAGGAAGTATTGTTCTTGATTATGAAAGTCCACCAGGGACATCACTAGAGGAGACCGACCGCATGCTGAAAGAGGTTGAAAAAATAATCGTCAGCGTGCCTGAAGTAGCAGCATACAGCCGACGCACAGGTACTCAAATGGGATTTTTTATTACAGAGCCAAACCGAGGAGATTATTTAATTCAATTAAAGAAAAGTAGAAGTAAAACCAGCAACGATGTTATTGACGAAATTCGCAAGCAAGTTGAATCATCACAGCCCGGTTTAAGAATCGACTTTGGCCAAGTTATTGGCGACATGCTAGGCGATTTAATGAGTTCTGTCTCGCCTATCGAAGTTAAAGTTTATGGTAATAATCAACAAATTTTGCAAAAAATAGCACACCAAATAACTTGTATAGTAAAAAAAATTCACGGTACAGCCGATGTTTTTGATGGAGTTGTATATGCAGGACCAGCCATTAATATTCTGCCCAATTACAAACAACTAGCACAATACGGTATTTCACCTAACAACTTACAGTTTCAACTTCAAACAGCTCTGGAAGGTAATGTAGTTGGTGGTATTTTAGAAAACGAGCGCATCATTCCTATTAGATTAATTTATGCCAACAGTCAACGCCGAAGCTTGGATGATATTATGGAACTCAAACTATTTTTGCCCAACGGAAAAGCAGTTCCAATTACAAGTTTAGTTGAAATTAGTGTTGAAAAAGGAATTGCTGAAATTCAGCGAGAGAATTTACAAATGATGAGTGTCATTACAGGAAGGCTAGATAATAAAGACCTTGGTAGCGTGATGAAAGAAATTCAAAACAAAGTAAATCAAGAAGTTCATTTACCAACGGGATATCATATTGAATATGGTGGAGCATATAAAGAACAACAACAATCTTTCAAAGAATTATTGTTGATTTTAATAACGTCATCGTTACTTGTTTTCGGAATAATATTATTTCTTTTCAAAGACTTTAAAGTTGCTTCTTTACTGCTTGTAATATCGATCCTAGGAATTTCAGGAAGCTATTTATTACTTTACATAACAGGAACTGCTCTCAATGTTGGCAGCTATACAGGAATCATTATGATTGTAGGAATCATTGCAGAAAATGCTATTTTTACTTTCCTTCAGTTTAAAGAAACATTTAAGGAGACACAAAATGTAAATGAATCAATTATCTATTCCATTTCAACACGATTGCGACCAAAGCTTATGACCGCACTTGGAGCAATAATAGCGCTATTACCTTTAGCCATAGGTATAGGAACGGGTTCTGAATTACACCAACCGCTAGCCATTGCAGTTATTGGCGGTTTTATTATTGCAATGCCATTGTTGCTGATTGTTTTTCCTTCATTGCTTGCAAGAGTTTATAAAAACGAAATACATTTTAAACATATTTTTGAGAAATATGATGTATAAATGTATTTCATTTTCTAATTGCTTTAACTATTAATGTAGGTAATGTAGCAAATGTATCTAAAAAACAATAATATTTTTTTTACTCAAATAATATGATTTTAAGGTTTAAAATAAGTTACAATACAGAAATCGTACAAATTTATAAAAAAATAAATCCTAACTACTTATTAATAAAGTAATTAGGATTTTTATATGCAGAGAGGAAGGGATTCGAACCCTCGATATGTTACCATATACACGCTTTCCAAGCGTGCGCCTTCAGCCACTCGGCCACCTCTCTATTTAGAGTTTGCAAATAACTATAAAAATAATCAGTTAACGAAATGAAACCGAAGATTTTTATGATAATTCTCCTCTGATAGCGGTTTCAAAAACTGTTTTAAAAACATTCGACGCTACATTTTGACCTAGCAAATACATTAATTTTGTTATTGCTGCTTCAGTTGTAATGTCTTTTCCAGAAATAACGCCAATTTTTTTTAGCAAGGTACTGGTTTCATAATCTCCCATTCGTACATTTCCTCCAGAACATTGGGTTACATTTATTATATGAATACCGTTTTTTATCGCTTTTTTTAGAAGATTAATCAACCAATCATCTGTTGGGGCATTTCCAGAACCATAGGTCTCTAGTACAATTCCTTTTAACTTAGGAATTGCAAAAATAGCTGATAAAACGGTTTCGTTTATACCTGGAAACATTTTAATTATAAAAACATTGGTATCTAATTTTTTGTGTACAATTATTTTTTTGGCATTTGATTTAGGCAATATCAAATCGGAATTAACTTTTAAATGCACCCCCGATTCAGCTAAAGGAGGGTAATTTGGCGATGCAAATGCTTTAAAGTGTTCAGCATTTATTTTAGTTGTTCGATTGCCACGATACAGTTTGTATTCAAAATAGAGACAAACTTCATTGATAACTGATTTGTTTTTATGTTGCAAGGAAGCTATTTGTATAGCTGTTATTAAATTTTCTTTTGCATCGGTACGTAAGTCTCCAATAGGCAATTGTGATCCCGTAAAAACCACGGGTTTTGCTAAATTTTCAAGCATAAAGCTTAATGCAGATGCAGAGTAAGACATTGTGTCTGAACCATGAAGCACCACAAAACCATTAAAAGAAATATAATTTTCTTCAATAATTGTTGCTAGTTTCACCCAATTTTCAGGACTCATATTGGAGGAATCAATTGGTATTTCAAAGGAAAGCGTTTCTATATCACAATCTAATTGTTTTAACTCCGGAATGCGCTGTAACAACTTGCTAAAATTGAAAGCCTTCAACGCTCCTGACTCAAAATCTTTCATCATACCAATGGTGCCACCCGTATAAATCAAAAGTATTTTAGACTTAGTTTGCATCGGTATATTTTAGTTTATTCACTACAGGATTGGCATACATGTTTAAAAAACCTTCTACGGCAACAGGGTTATTGCCATCGATTTTCATTTCTAATCGTCGTTCAAAGAGTGATTTTTCGTTATCAGTGTAAAGATGCTTGTGTGCTTCTGTTTTATTTAAAATATCATAGGCAATGAAATTGGTCGGCCAAAGCTTATAAGTACTCAAAATTGAGTCGTCTATCGCCTGTGTCAATGCTTGAATTTGTTTGTTAGAATTGTCAAATTCCGATTGAATGCTGTCAATTTCTTTATCAAGTATATCTCCAATATGAATGTGAATTCCTTTCTTTTGTCCCATAATTCCACTCAATAAAGTCATGAAATCTTCATTTTTTTCTTTGATATATTTTTCATTATTAGCAATGGCCATTAATTGTGGCATTTTCAAAGCATCGGTTGGGTCATATTCATACGAAATAGAAACAGGCACAATTTTTACTTTTTTAAAGTAATCCATCAACCGTTCTTCGTTAGAGCCCATTGCAAGCATTTTAATCACGCCAGTTTGGGTAGCATCATTGCCGTCTTTGGTTCTTCCTTCACGCTGAGCAATCCAAACCGAACGATTTTCACGAAGTAATAATTGTCCAATATATTCGGACATTAATTTGGAACTTTGTAACATTTCTCTTGGAGATAAGCCTCTTTGAACTAAAAAATTTCTATTTAATTTAGACAAAACATACAAAAATTGTTTTTTTACGAGATTGTCCCCAATTGCGGATGCTGTCATCACCAATCCGTGATCAAAAAGTGCTGCATTTAATAAAGAAGTGTCCAAAATAATGTCACGATGATTCGAGATAAAAAGATAAGAAGTGTTTTTTTCTAACTTTTCAAATCCTGAAGTACTCAAACCATCTGAAGAATTCCTTAATACTTGTTGCAAAGAAGGATATATAAAATTGCATTGAAAGTCACGAATAGAATGTGTTTTTCTCAATTGTTCTTTCCAAACAGCATCTTCAACATCGGGAAAGGTGAAATTCATCAACGCTTTCATCATTGGATGATTTACTACTTTTTGAATCGATTCGTTTATTTCGGCATCGTAATACGGACGAATGGCGTCAAATCTTTGCATTTTAAAGCTTTTTTTATTTAAGTACTCACAAAATAACGAAAATTTATTGAAAGATTCCTTTTTTTAAATTCCGAAAATCATTTTTGAGTTGTCTGTCGTAATGGTTGCAATAGCTTCTGGTGAAAGATTGTAGAGTGCGGCTAACTTGTCAATAACATGAGTGATATAACTACTTTCGTTTCTTTTTCCGCGATGTGGAATGGGAGCCAAGTAGGGAGCATCGGTTTCTAGCACAATGTTTTTGATGTCAATTTGATTCAAAAACTGGTCTATTTTACCGTTTTTAAAAGTTACTATACCGCCAATGCCCAATTTCATATTATAAGAAATAGCCAGTTGCGCTTGTTCTATAGTTCCTGAGAAACAATGAAAAATTCCATATAAATCAGCATCCTTTTCGGACTCTAGAATTTCGAAAACTTCATCAAAAGCAGCTCTACAATGAATGATTATAGGCAATTTGTATTTTTTAGCCCATTTAATTTGTTGCCTAAAAGCACTTTGTTGTTCTTTTAGATGGGTTTTATCCCAATATAAATCAATCCCAATTTCACCAATAGCATAAAATTTTCTTTTAGCCAATTCGCTTTCTACATGAGCTAATTCTTGTTCAAAATTTTCTTTTACATGGGTAGGATGCAATCCCATCATTAAAAAAATATTTTCGGGATATGTGGCTTCTAATTCATACATTTTTGAAGTATAATTGGCATCAATGGCAGGAATAAAAAAACGAGAAACGCCAACTTTAATGGCTCTTTCAATCATTTCGCTACGGTCTTCATCAAAAGCCTCGCTGTATAAATGGGTGTGCGTATCGGTAATTGTCATGTTAAAAATTTATAAGTACAAAACTACAATTTTTCGATTGTTGTATTTTTTAATTTTTGAATTACTTTTGACATTATTTACTATTTATGAAAAACCTTCCTTTGATTTTAGCGGCTAAAAATTACAAAAAAATAAAATTTAAGATTCTTAAAACGCAACATTTACTAGTAAAAGTTAAAATAAATGGAGTAGAAGGTCGGTTTATTCTTGACACAGGCGCATCTAATAGCTGTGTAGGTTTTGACGGAGTTGATTTGTTTCATTTGAAAGCAAAAAAATCCAATACTCAGGCAACAGGAGCAGGAGCCTCAGGAATGTTAACTCAAATTGCTACGAACAACTCGTTGAAATTCGCTCGTTGGAAAACAGATAATATTGATATAGTAATTATTGATATGACCCATGTAAATCAAGCTTTAATGCAACAAAAAATAAAATCCGTTCACGGCATTATTGGTGCAGATGTTCTAATATATGGAAAAGCTATTGTGGATTATCATAATTGTATGCTGTTTTTGAAGTAAACAAATTCATAAGAGAAATGCAAAAAAAGGCAATCATTCCTTACGTTTTTCCTTTAGTTCAGCAGGTAGAAGGAGCGTTTACTATATTTTGGATCGAGTTAAATTTTCGATCTATTCACGTTTTGGAAAAGTTGTAATTGCAACCCGATTGGATTTAATGCTTTTGAAGAGAAGAGTGAACGATAGATTTTTGAACTATTCCTAATAAAAATCAAACAATCAAAATAAATATTATTTTTCAAGTAATTCCAACTTCCGTTTTTTAATTATTTCGTCCATCTGAAGTACGGTATCTTTTTTCCACGTTGCACCGACAATAAAAAGTAATTCCCTATTTTTATTTTTGCCATTTGGAAAAAAATAAACTTTTTGACCAACATCTAAACCAACTCCGCTATTTGATAATGGATTTAAATTTGGATTCATAACCCCAGGAATAATTAAAGGGATCGATTTAAGAGACCCATTATGGAAAGTCATCGGAATGTTTTGCGCCTTTGCGTTGGAAAAAATCAAAGCAATTAAAAGCGTAGTAAATAGATTTTTCATTTAATTTTGAATTAGTGCTAATTATAACAAAGTTAGAAGTAATACTACTTTACAATTTGTTTTTAACAAACATTTAAAAACTTGAACAAAGCAAGCCCTACAGTTCTGCTAAGGATTTCTCTTACTTGCGCCCCCTATTGGAGAAAGTTACAAATTTGATGCGATGATTGCTTACTCAATCATCTTAAAATCAATGGGGTAAATTTGTTAGTTAAAAAAAATTTTTTTTATTTGTATTTTTTAACACCTAAAATTGTAAGCGTGGGAAGTAAAAATTACTTATTTGTATTATGTATCGGTTTCTTGATAGCAAATTCTGCTACAAGTTGTTCCTCAACTAATGTAGGGAATCCTCCTTTTGACAATAGAAATTCAAAAGATGTTTTAATGGGTACCGTTACTAATGCATTATTAGGAAACACAGAACAACAAACTATTGAAAAAAACAACAAACTATTTGAAGAAAACCAAAATAGAGACACTACTATAAAATCAAGTTCAGATAATGACTCCAACCTAAATACTACTGAATTGTCATTACTCCTAAAACTAAATACTTCTCAGAAGAAAGTGTTTGATAAAAGTTTTGAAGATTACTTCATGGGCAAAACTTCAATTATGGAAAGTTTAAGTTTGGATGAATATGAAAAAAAAGAAAAGATAATGCGTGTAGCTAAAAAGAGAGATGATTTAATTATAACTGTTTTAGACACGTTTCAAATTGACATGTACAAGAATTATTTACTTAAAAATCAATAATAACTATGAAAAATTATATCACTAAATTACTTTTAGTATTTTTTGTTGGCTTTACGCTTTTACAATCCTGTTCAAAAAATGATTCTCTAAAAGACAATCCTGTTGGAGGTGATGCTTTTAGAATGCAGGTTATAACCATTGATTTACCTAACACATCGCTACCAAATTCAGAATACCATGGAAGTATGGGCAATAGTGAAATAACACTAACCAAAGGTGATGAACATAAATTATTGTTTATGGTTCCTTTAACAATGGCTTTAGGAAATCAAGATTTAGTAATTAACGACTTGAACAATATGAAGGTTACATACAATGTTAAAGATGTTATATTGCCAGATACACCTGATACAGTTATTAACACACTTCAAAATAACTTAAATACATTTCAAGCTTCCACTTCTGGAAATTCTTACACTCAAAATGCTATAGATAGTTTTAACAATATATACCAAAATGCAACTTATGAGGATAAAATAAAAATTGCATCTTTTTATTATGCCAATATAACTATTCTTGATAACATGGTACTAGACGACTATAACAATATCACGGGTAGATATAATGATGGAACGATGGCTCTTTTATACAAACATAAAGCATCCACAATTGTAATGGCTGCTGGTGTTTATATAGTAGTATATTCTCCTGACCCTTTAGAAAAAGCACTTGGAGCTGTTGCTTTGTGGAGTGGTGCCTATAAAGCATTTGAATTTGGAGCAGCTTATGCTACTCAAAACATAAATACCATTAATATTCAAATGGATAACGCTAGTGGCATCAATAATAAATCAACTTTAAGTAATTTAGAATTGCAAAGTGATATTGAAAAAATGGTATTATTTACTACAATAGATAGAAAAGTAGTTGCTTCGGATAGTAGTAGAGATAATTTTGGAACAAATTTGTTTTTTACCTATAATACTATTTATAATGGATTTGTTCAACAAGTAAATCCAATATTACAATGGCTAAATAGTAATCTTCCTTTTTCTAATTTTAATCAATTACCAGAAGAAACTGTACCAACAAATAGCACAGCAGTAAATAATCCTATTGATAGTAATACATTTAGTCACTTAACGTTAACATTGTCTAGCAATGATAATCTTAGTATGGATACTTCACCAACATTATTAGCAACTGGACAATTGAGTATTAAAGTAAAAATTACAGGAAGTCCCTCTACAATTCCAGTCCTAGGACAATTAAATTATAGCTATTCGGATGAATTTACAACTTTTTCAGGCAGTATAAATATATCTGTTTCTTATAATAACCCAGATGTAGATTCGGTTACAATAGGTTCACATATTTGGACCGTTAAAAACCTTGATGTGTCAACTTATTCTGATGGAACACCAATAGCTCAAGTTAGCGACACTTCTCAATTATCTAATCTTCAAACTGGGGCATGGTGTTATTATAATTATGACTCTGTAAATGGAGCAACTTATGGTAAATTATACAATATATATGCTCTTTTAGGAATCTATAATGCAGCTTCACAAAGTAACCCATCTTTGAGAAAACAACTTGCCCCAGTGGGCTGGCATATTCCATCAAGGAATGAATTTGTGTTTGATTTATATGCTTATTTAGGAAATTCAACAGAAGCTGGTAAAAAGATGATGGAGGCAGGTAATGAACATTGGGCACCACCAAATGGTCTTAGCACCGCAGTGGGTAATAATATTAGTGGCTTTACAGCTCTGCCAGGAGGTCTTTGTCAATATAGTTCATTTTATGCTAAGAATTATAGAGGAGAATGGTGGGCTTGGGATGCTGATTATAATCACTTTTTTAATGTATGGTTAGATAATTCAGGAGGAGTTAATGATACTGGGGCTATTGATTCTACAACACTCTTCAATTCCGTTCGTTTAGTTAAAGATTAATACTTTTTTGTTTAATTTATTTAATAATCCGTGTTATAAAATAGAAAAAGAGGTCATTTTTGACCTCTTTCTTCATTTTGCTCCCTCTCTTGGAGAAAGTTACAATTTTGATGCGATGATTGCTTATTCAATTCTCTTGAAATCAAGAGTATAGATTTTTTAGATATTATTTATTTATTAGTTTTTATTTCTATTTTCTGATAAGAAAATGGAAAGTTTATTGTTTTTTGCTGGGCTGGGGAGAACATAGTTTATGTTCTCGCTCAACAATTAAGTTGAACCTGGTTGCTCAACTGATTTCTCAGCCCTACAAAGTTTTTAACGGAATTACCGACTACCCATATCCAACAACGTTCAAGGTAGATTTATAAAAATAGACATCATATTCCCCCACTTCATATCCTCTTCTTCTCTTAGTGGGGTTTGCCGGTCTTTGAGACTCATCATTATCAATTACTATAATAAATATAGTATTATTTGAAAAAGTGTAAATAGTATAAGCGTTTTGTTCTGAAAAATATCAATAAAATATCATAAATTCATTTATTTAGTTATAATACAGTGTTGTGCACTTATTATAATTTGGAGTTGTGTGTTTGTTATAATTTGAAGCAGAATTTCTGAATTAAACCTGTTATGGATAGAAAATTACATTTTTTTAACAAACCCAAAGTCTATTGTAAAGAAAATTGAAATTTCTTTACAATAGATAAAAATGACAGCTATTAATCACATTATAGTGTGATATTTTGTTTATTTCAATCTCATTTATAAAGAAAAACACGTAAAATCACAATATAATGTGATAAGTGTATTGACGGAATGTTTTTTTCATTACTTTTACATAAAAATCACATTATAATGTTAGTTAATCAGATAGCCGAAGCCATAAGAACAAGGAGGAAAGATTTAGAAATAACTCAATCTCACCTCTCTGAATTGTCGGGCATCAGTGTAAATACAATTTATAAATTAGAACGAGGTCAGGGCAATCCATCTTTAGAGATTATTCAAAAATTGATGGATGTTTTAGGGTTAGCAATCAATATAGAAGTAAAAAAAGTGAATAAATGAGAGCAATGGAAATCTATCGGAATGGGGTTTTAGCTGGTCTACTTTCAGAGGAAAATAGAAACAACTTTGTGTTCAGATATGAAGAGCGTTATTTTAACGACACTACCAAACCTGCAATAAGCCTAAATTTACCTAAATCAAAAATAGAATATAGTAGTGATTACTTATTTCCTTTCTTTTTTAATATGTTAAGTGAAGGGGTAAATAGAAAATTACAAAGCATACAGCTAAAAATTGATGAGGAGGATAATTTTGGATTATTGATGGCTACGGCTCAATGTGATACCATTGGAGCAATAACTGTAAAACCAATTACAAAATGAATATTGACGAAATAATAAATTGTCCCGGAACTTTATCCGAAGGATTTACCTCTTATAGTCCGAGTTGCCTAAGAAACTTATTTAATGGGAAAAAAGTAAATCATATTTTACCTTATGATTCCACTAATAAAGATGAGGATGTAGCGGAACAATTTATGGAAAATCGTAAAAGAATTTCTATTTCAGGGGTTCAAGAAAAATTAAGTTTTATACTTGATAAAAACAAATTGCGATTAACTCATAAAGGAGAACAAGGAACCTATATATTAAAACCCATTCCAAGAGACCTTAAAAAGGTTGACCAGCTTCCGGCAAACGAGCATTTAACGATGCAAATAGCCAAACAAGTATTTGGAATTAACACTGCTGAAAACGCAATGTTATTCTTTAGGAATGGCACACCTGCTTATATAACAAAGCGATTTGATGTAAAAGAAAAAGGGGAAAAATGGGGCAAGGAAGATTTTGCTTCCTTGGCAGGAAAATCAAAAGATAATTCTGGATATAATTTCAAGTATGAATATAGCTATGAAAGAGTAGGTAAATTAATACAGGAGTATGTTCCGGCTTGGAGAGTAGAAATTGAAAAATATTTTTCATTAGTTGTTTTTAATTATATTATTTCTAACGGAGATGCTCACCTAAAAAACTTTTCTTTATTAGAAACTTCAAGAGGGGATTATATTTTAAGTCCTGCTTATGATATACTCAATACAAGATTACACGTTGATGATACTGATTTTGCATTAGATAAGGGGTTATTTGAAGATGATTATAAAAGTGATGACTATAAAAAATCATTACATCCGTCACAAATAGATTTTATTGAATTTGGAAAACGAATTGGCGTAATGGAAAGTAGAATAGAAAAATTGTTGGCTCCTTTTTTAGAAAAACAAAAAATGATAGAAGAACTAACAAATCGTTCCTTTTTACACCCATCAAGTAAGAGAGCCTACTTACTGTTGTACAATACTAAAATGAATTACTTGAAGGGTTCCAAAAAAATATAATGCAAAACAATTATAGAAAGAAAACAAAAAAGCCCTTACATTTCTGTAAAGGCTTTTTTTGTTTGCTCCCCCTTTTGGAGAAAGTTACAATTTTAACGCGATGATTTATTATTCAATTCTCTTAAAATCAATGAAGTAAGTTTTTTTAATTTTTTTATTATTTAATACAACTAAAAGAGTATTAAGTTTTGCCCCCCAGCCCCCCAAATCAATTTTTGATATATCAAGGAGAGTGTAGGTGAATAATATAGACAGAAGACCCAGTAGCCCTACTTCATATCATTGCTTTTCGTGATGGGGTATGACAGTCATTATTTCAGACTCAATTATCTATTACTTTAATAAATATAGTATTATTTGAAAAAGTAAAGTAATTGATATGATTTTTGTTAAACTTTCTTTTTCGTCCCAAAAATTCATTAAAAATGGGACGAAAACATATTGATTATTGATTTTTCTCACAAAAAACTTGGATTTTATGTAACTTAAAAGTTACCTTTGTGAAATGAAAATTAGAGAGGTAATAGCGTATAAGAATTACTTTGAAGATTTCCTGTTTGGACAGCCAAGAAAAGTTCAAGACAAAATCTTTAAAATAATTGAAGCCATTGAAACACTTGAAAGAGTACCGTCAAATTATTTGAAGGCGATGGAAGGAACTAATGGCTTGTATGAAGCGAGAATACAACTTGCGTCTAATATTTGGAGAGTATTTTGTTTTTTTGATAACGGAAAGTTAGTTATTTTGTTAAACGGCTTTCAAAAGAAAACTCAAAAAACACCAAAGAATGAATTAGATAAAGCATTACGTCTAATGAAGGAATATTACCAAGAAAAAAATAAATAACTATGGAAACTAAAAGTTGGAAAGAAATTAAAGATAACGTTTATGGTGTTAAAGGCACCGACAGACGAGATACACTTGATAGAGATTTTGAAGGTTTTAAAATTGGACTTCAACTAAAAAAAGGAAGAGAGGAAAAACATCTAACTCAAACAGAGCTTGGGGAACTTGTGGATAAAAAAAGAGAATACATATCAAGAATAGAAAATAATGGGAGTAATTTAACATTAAAAACTTTGTATGATATTGTAGAAAAAGGTTTGGGAGGTAAAGTTAAAATTCAAATAGAATTATAACTGTATTACTGTACAACATAAATAATAATCAACCTCAAAATAGTGTTTAACTTTTTGGGGTGGTCAATAGAGGGCTGAAAACAAAAAAGCCCTTACATTTCTGTAAAGGCTTGTTGTTGCTTGCTCCCTCTCTTGGGCTCGAACCAAGGACCCTCTGATTAACAGTCAGATGCTCTAACCAACTGAGCTAAGAAGGAAAGTGTGTTTCACTTTTAAAGCGGTGCAAATATAAGGTCTTTTTTATTTTTTACAAACAAATTGCAATAAATTTTATAAAAATATTACTTGCCCATTATTGCTTTGTGAACATCATTACCATTAGCAAAAACAACTAGTGTTATAAGTAAAACAAAACCAAACAATTGAGCCTTCTCTAAGAATTTTTCGCTTGGTTTCTTGCCGCTAATTATTTCAAATAATAGAAATAACACGTGACCACCGTCTAGAGCCGGGATTGGCAATAAATTCATTACACCTAACATTATTGAAAGAATTGCTGTAATACTCCAAAATAATTCCCAACTCCATGATGCTGGAAAGATATCGAAAATGGCTTTAAAGCCACCAACGCCCTTATAAGCACCTGTTTTTGGCGAAAAAATAGCTTTCAATTGTTTGCCGTAACCTACAATTTGATTCACTCCTTTTTCTATTCCCGCAGGGAAAGCTTCAAGAAAACTATATTTTTGTTTGCTGAATTTATATAAACCTAATTTTTCTAACGAAGCCATGCTCATGCCTCCTTGAAAAACCCCTAGCTTCCCTTCTTCACTAACGCGAAGAGCTACTAACATTTCTTTTTCATCACGAATAATGACGGCATTAACTGTATTCCCTTTATAGGATTTCAAGACATTTATTACTATATCAGCATATTTTGTATCTACTTGGTTTATTGATTTTATTCTGTCTTTTGGCAATAAAACCCCTTTGTTTTTAGAACTATCAGGAACTTTTCCAATTAAGAAAGGTTCTCTCCAGTCAATGAATGGTCTTTTCTCTCCCTTTAATAGTTTATCAATTAAGTCAACGGGTAGTTTCATTGTTTGAACTTCACCATTGCGTTCTAAAATCACATTTTTTGCAAAAAGAATTTTCCCTGGAATTTCATCAAATTTGGTTGCTTTTTCTCCATCGATACTGATAATTTTATCACCTGTTTTAAACCCTAATTCTTCTCCAACAGGGCTTGTAACGGCAATTCCATCTTTTAATTCACTATTATTTAAATAGGTGTCACCATAAACAAAAGCCATTCCGATATAGATAATAAAGGCTAAAACAAAGTTAACCGTAACGCCACCAAGCATAATAATTAATCGTTGCCAAGCGGGTTTAGAACGAAATTCCCAAGGTTGTGGAGGCAAAGCCATTTGTTCTTTGTCCATGCTCTCGTCAATCATCCCAGCAATTTTAACGTAACCTCCAAGGGGTAACCAACCAATTCCATATTCGGTTTCGCCTATTTTCTTTTTTAATAAAGAAAATTTAACATCAAAAAACAAATAGAACTTCTCTACTCTGGTTTTAAATATTTTGGCAGGGATATAATGTCCCAATTCGTGCAATATGATTAGTAAGGATAAACTCAATAAGAATTGAGAAAGCTTTATAAGTAGTTCCATTTTTAATTTCAGGGTTTAAACAACTTGCAAAAGTAAGGTTTTCTTTGATATACATCGATTTTCATCCGTTTTTTAAGTTTATTTTACAGAAAACATTTTTAAAGGATGTGTTAATACAATGGTATGGTTACTGGATTTAGTGCACAAAATCATTTGTGTTTTGGAATGAATTAGCACCAATTTGTCCAATTTTTTGGTGTTTGAAACTGAACGGGAGGCAATTCAACACAACAATTACATCCAATAGATTTCCCTTTTTGAAGGGTTACGATTACCATTAGTCTTCTACAATTTTATATAATTTATCCGATAATCGAATTCGGAACGGCACTTTAAACGTGCAAGTATTTGCTACAATTGCTTTTTTAGCAGCAATTTTATCGACAAATATTTCATTCAGCACTATTGTTTTTTCGCCAGTTGTAGCTCCTTTGATTAGGATTTTATCCCCAACATTGATTTCGTTTTCTTCAATTAGAAATTGTGCTATACTTGGTTTTGGAAAATAATGAGTTCCTTTTCCAATATATTGTTTTTTAATTTTGGGTTCTTTTTTAACAGCTACTTTTGGCTGTTCGGCAACAAAAGTGCTGTGACTTTCTTCATTATTTTTGAAAGTTAAAACAGGTGATTTTCCTTTTTTGAAAATCATATTTCCATTTTTAATGCCTCTGCGAATGGCTTTTTGTTCTTCTTCTGGCAAATGAATTATATCTACACAATCTGCAGAGCAACAGCCTTCCATTTTTGCCGCACAAGTTTCGCATTGAATAAAAAGCAAATGGCAGCCTTCGTTTGCGCAATTGGTATGTACATCACAAGGCGCACTACATTGATGGCATTGTGATACGATATCGTTCGTGATTCTTTCTCCCAAACGGTGGTCAAAGACAAAGTTTTTCCCAATAAATTTGCTTTCTAATCCTTCCGCTTTAACTTGGCGCGTATATTCTATAATTCCGCCTTCGAGTTGATAGACATTTTCGAAACCTTTGTGTTTGAAATAGGCGCTGGCTTTTTCGCATCGAATACCTCCAGTGCAATACATCAAAAGGTTTTTGTCTTTTTTGTGTTCCGAAAGTTGTTCTTCGATAATGGGTAAACTTTCTCTAAAAGTATCTACGTCGTGTTTTATGGCATTAGTAAAATGACCAATTTCACTTTCGTAATGATTGCGCATATCGACTACAATCGTGTTGGGGTCTTCCAATAATTCATTGAATTCCTTTGCTTTTAAGTGGATTCCAATATTGGTTACATCAAAAGTTTTGTCTTCCAAACCGTCGGCAACAATTTTGTCACGGACTTTTACGGTGAGTTTCAAAAACGAATGGTCGTCCTGTTCAATGGCAATATTCAAGCGGATTCCTTTCATAAAATCATAGACTTCTATAGAATCTTTAAAGGCATAGAAATTATCTGCTGGAAGTGATAACTGGGCGTTAATTCCTTCATTGGCAACATAAATACGTCCTAAAACGTCGAGAGGATTCCACGCTAGAAATAATTCGTTTCTGAATTGCGTCGGATTTTGTAATTGCGCATAAGCATAGAAAGACAATGTGAGTCGCTGTTTTCCGGCATCATCAATCATGATGGCTCGCTCTTCTGCGCTTAATGTGTTGTACAGTTGCATGCTATAAACAGGATAAGTTGAGAAAAATATTTTGGCAAAAGTAAGGATTTTATAAGAAAGTATATAATTTGAAAGTAAGAAAGGGAATCCCTAACGAAACACAATGGTTTTAACTATTATTTTTTATATTTGTTCGTTGAGTTACTATACAGAAAATAACAAAAATGAAATATTATATTATTGCGGGAGAGGCTTCGGGAGATTTACATGGGTCTAATTTAATGAAAGCACTTTATAAAGAAGATCCAAAGGCTGAAATCCGTTTTTGGGGAGGTGATTTGATGAAAAGTGTAGGAGGAACGTTAGTAAAACATTATAGAGAATTGGATTTTATGGGCTTTCTTGAAGTTGTTTTAAACTTAAAAAATATTCTCAAGAACATTGAATTTTGCAAAAAAGATATTGAAGATTTCAATCCTGATGCCATGATTTTTATAGATTATCCAGGATTTAATATGCGAATTGCCAAATGGGCAAAGCAGAAACAAATAAAAACAAATTACTATATTTCGCCTAAGATTTGGGCTTGGAAAGAAAACAGAATCAATGCCATTAAGCGTGATTTTGATAACATGTATGTGATTTTACCTTTTGAGAAAGAGTTTTATGAAGTCAAACATAATTTCCCAGTAACCTTTGTAGGGCATCCTTTAATTGATGCTATTCATGATAGGAAACCAATTGAAGATGCCATGTTCAGAAAAAAAAATCATCTTGACGAAAAACCTATTATTGCGTTGTTGCCTGGAAGCAGAAAACAAGAAATCACCAAAATACTAGATGTAATGCTTAGCGTTGTAGCTGATTTTCCAGATTATCAATTTGTTATTGCAGGTGCTCCAAGTCAGGAATATGCTTTTTACGAAACTTTTTTAAAAACAGAAAATGTTCGTTTTGTTGCCAATAAAACGTATGATTTACTGAGCGTTTCACACGCAGCCCTCGTTACTTCTGGTACGGCAACGCTAGAAGCGGCATTGTTTAAAGTCCCAGAAGTTGTTTGTTACAAAGGAAGTTGGGCATCTTATCAAATTGCAAAAAGGATTGTAACATTAAAATACATTTCATTAGTCAATTTGATTATGGATAAGGCAGTGGTAACAGAATTACTTCAAGAAAATTGCACAACCAAAACGGTAAAAGAAGAACTTTTAAAAATTTTAGACAACAATTATCGCGCAAAGCTAATTGCTCAGTATGATGCTTTAGAACTTTTGTTGGGAGGAGTAGGAGCAAGTAGTAACACGGCCAAGCTAATTGTTGAGAATATAAATAAAAAATAGCGTCAATAAAATTCGGGTATAATTCTGGCATTCAATATTTAAGCTATTTTATTTATTCGGACAATCTTTTAAAAATAAAATTGTTAACAAATTTTAGCATTTCATTATCAAAAATTCCTTTATTTTTCGTTAATTTTGTAGCCCAATATTTTTACAACACGAATGTGTTTTTATTGAAAATGGCGTAAACTTTGCGTTTTGCTATAAACAAAGCATACAATAATGGAATTTAAAAAGACAATACATTACCTACTTATCGTTTTCATAGTAAGCACTTCTTTTGGATATTCTCAAATAATTACATCCAAAAAAGAAGCTGAAAAGAAAGGAATTTATCAAAAACCAGTTGACAATCGAGTAATTAAGGAAGTAGTTACTACAGATGCTAAAAAACGTGTTACGGAAACTGCCGTTGTAAAACCAGCCGTTTCTGACGATAACAAGAATATTGATGTTGCAGTTGAAATTCCTAATGCAGCTAAAGTGGTAGCTGATAACAAAATAAAAGAGACTAAAACTTCAAAAATCGTTAAACCAATTGCAAAACCAAAAAAAGTAGTTATCAACGATAAAGAAGATGAAGATTTGGTTACAACACCAGAAGAAAATTATCTTGCACTACAGTTAATTAATAACGCTATGTCATTTGTTGGCGTTAAATATCATGGCGGTGGAACTTCAACTTCAGGTATGGATTGCTCAGGAATGGTTACTGCTGTTTTTAATGTTTTTGATTTAAAATTACCAAGAAGTTCTCATGAAATGGCAAAAATTGGAGAAAAAAGAGACCCTAAATGTGCTCAAAAAGGGGATTTAATTTTCTTTAAAACTAGAGGTCGCGGTGTAATAAGTCATGTTGGAATGGTGGTAGATGTTTTACAAGATGAAATAAAATTTATCCATTCTGCAACAAGTGGCGGTGTAAAAATATCTTCAACCAAAGAGCCTTATTATAAAAAAACTTTTGTTCAAGTAAATAAAGTTTTGGACAAATAAGAACTATTTTGATAAAATAGAGTACTTTAGTCGTTATGAAAGTGCTCCAATTTCCATTAGCAAGGATTTCCCTCTTTTTCATACTAGGAATAGTTATTGCTTTTTATGCAAAACCTTTTCCTAACCTTGTTTTTACAGCATTATTTATTTCTTTCTTGTTGTTTTGTATTGCATTTTTTGTAGCGAATCGCAATTTTATTCAAAAATCTTATTTTGGACTTTCTGTTTACTTGCTTTCTCTTATTCTAGGGAGTACTACTCAAATTGTTCATACCGATTATTTTAAAAAAAACAATTACATTCATTTTTGTAAAACACCATTTCAGGTTCATACTGTAGAAGTTACGTTACGAGAAAAATTAAAGAGCTCTTCTTTTAATGACCGTTATGTTGCTCTTGTAAAGCGAATGGACGATAAGGAGCGTTCAGGAAAAATACTTGTAAATATTGAAAAAAGCAATCTTAAAAGCGAACTTGAAATCGGTGCGAACTTGAAAATAAAATCTCCCATTTCCCAATTCAATCCACCTAAAAACCCCAATCAATTTGATTACGGAAATTACTTAGCAAATAAATCTATTTTGGCTCAAATTTATGCACAGAAATCTGATATAAAAGTAAGTTCACATGTAGAAAAAGACATTTGGTTCTATGCATCAAAGGTTAGGAATAAAATCATTAATAATCTTAAAAAGCATCGCTTTAGAAATCAAGAGCTTTATGTTATAAATGCTTTAATTTTAGGTCAGCAACAAGAAATCTCTAAAGAAGTTTTACAAGATTATCAATATGCGGGTGCTGTTCATGTTTTGTCCGTTTCGGGATTACACGTAGGATTTATATTGCTATTCATTAATTTTTTACTTTCAAGATTACCTAAAACAAAAACTGGAAATTTAATTCGATTTGTAACGGTTTTGATTTCCCTTTGGTCTTTTGCTATACTTGCTGGTTTGTCACCATCGATTGTGCGGTCGGTAACCATGTTTACGTTTGTAGCCGCAGGTATGTTTTTGAAAAGAGAAACGAACATTTTTCACACCTTATTGGTATCAATATTATTAATATTATTGGTTTCTCCTTCCTTTCTCTTCGATGTTGGGTTTCAATTGAGCTATGTTTCTTTGTTTTTTATTGTATGGCTGCAACCTTTATTTTCAAGTATTTGGATACCAAAATACAAATTCACTCAATATTTTTGGGATATTATTACTGTTTCATTTGCCGCGCAAATTGGAGCTTTTCCGCTGAGTATTTATTATTTTCATCAATTTCCAGGATTGTTTTTTGTAACGAATTTGGTTATTCTCCCAGGTTTGGGAATCATTATGGCGCTTGGTGTGTTTGTGATGTTTTTAGCCGCATTCAATTATGTACCTGAACTTCCTGCGAAAGCTTTAGAATGGAGTGTTTATTTATTGAATACAATTATCAATTGGATAGCATCTTTTGAAGCATTTATAATCCATGATATTGCATTGAGTCGTTGGATGATGATTGCTTTGTACTTGATGATTATTGCTGCCATTGTTTGGCTAAAACAACCCAATTTCAAACGATTGACATTTGTATTATTAGCAATAATCATTTTTCAAACAACTTGTATTTCAACCCATTTTTTCAATCAAAGACAAGTAGAGAGTATTGTTTTTCAATCCAAAAAAAATACAATTGTCACGGAAAGAATAGGGGAGAACGTAACTCTTTTTGGAAATGACAGTATTCTGAAAAATGCCGCTTCAAATCAGACGATTAAAGCCTATTTAGTGGCTAATTTTTGTAAAATAGAAAGGAAAATGCCACTTAAAAATGTTCGCTATTTTAACGAAAATAAAGTATTAGTGATAGATAGTTTAGGGGTTTTTCCAAAAGATATTTCTCCTGATGTTTTATTAATTACTCAATCGCCAAAACTAAATTTAGATCGGCTTTTGGTTGAGGTAAAACCTAAAGTAATTGTAGCAGATGGCTCTAATTATAAATCCTATATCGAATTGTGGAAGCTCACTTGCTTGAAACAAAAAATCCCTTTTCATGCTACTGCCGAAAAGGGATTTTATAGAATAGAATAATTTTATTTTTTATTTTTTAATATCCCATTAGCGCCATCAATCCAAACCTGCGGACCTCCGGCAACATAGCCAGTACTTCCGAGTTGTCCTAAACTTACCTTTCCGTCTTTTATAGTTGGTGCCACAAACCATACTGTTGGATAGCCTTGTACATTAAACATTTGTTGTAATTCTGAATTTTGTTTTTGTAATTCTGGAGATAATGCTTTTCTTCTTGGAAAATCCAATTCTACCAAAATCACATTTTCTTTTGCCCATTTTGCAAATTCGGGTAAATAAAACACTTCTTTTTGCAAACGCATACACCATCCACACCAATCACTTCCGGTAAAGAAAAGTAAAAGAGGTTTCTTGGATTTGATAGCCATTTCAGATGCTTTGTTTAAGTCTGTTTGCCAATCTAGCTCTTGCGCTTGCATTGCTGCCGTTGAAAATACGATGAATAGGATTAAAATTATTTTTTTCATTTTTTATTGAATTGTTTTGATAATAATTGTTTTTAAATCTGTTTTCAGAAATAATGCCGAAATATCGGAAATTTATTTCACTTCTTGCATTAATTTTTTCACAAAAGGTGAAATCGCTATTAAAATTATTCCTGCAATCAAGGCATAAAGAGCTAGTTGTTTGTATCCATTAGCATAAACCATTAATTTTTCTAGATTTGAAGTTTTTTCTGATGCTTCTGCAATATTAGCGCCTAAAATTCCCGCAAAATATTGACCATAGGCACTTGCTAAAAACCACATACCCATTATGACTGCTTGTGTTTTTTGCGGTGAAAGTTTAGTCATTGCAGACATTCCTATTGGAGACAAACACAACTCACCAAAAGTAATTATAAACCACCCGAAGCTAAATAAACCTAATGATGTTTTCCCAAAAGCATCAGCAAAGAATTTTGTATAATAAAAAACATAAAAACCACCAGCAAGAAATAAAAAGGCAAGTCCAAACTTTACAACTGTATTTGGTTCAATTTTTCTTTTGTTCATCCATAGCCAAATTAATCCAATTAATGCGGCAAAACCAATTACGAATAACGAATTTGATGCATTGTTTACACCATTTGGGTCTAATGGCACTCCTAAAACGGTATTGTTTAAATTACTAACAGCAAAAGCACTCAACGAACCCCCGCTTTGCTCGAAGAAGGCCCAAAATACAATAGAAAATAGCATAAAAATTAATGCTGCAATTAATTTTTTGTTTTGAGATGATGTAAAACTTCGCATCTCATAAATCAAATAAATAATAGCAAATGGACCAATTAAATACATAAAATAGTCTGTATATAATGTGTTAGAAACCATTATTATTATGAGAGGAATAATCAGCAAGGAAACGACATATGTTATCAATTCTAGTGATTTTCTTCTGCCATTTTCTAGATGCAAAAGAGGAGAAAGCCCAATTTCGCCTAAGCTTTTTTGAGTACGTATAAACGTAAGTAAACTAAGAACCATAACCATTGAAGCAAAACCAAATGCATAATTCCAACGAAGGTTTTCGGGGATAAAAGATGTCCAAAGATTACCATTTGCTACCGCAATACAAATATATCCACCTATTAATGCTCCAAGATTTACACCCGCATAAAATAAGGAAAAACCCGCATCTCTTCGATTATCATCCTCTTTATATAGTTTTCCTACCATTGATGATATATTTGGTTTAAAAAAACCAGTTCCAACTATAGTAAAACTTACGCCAATGAAGAAAAATTCTTTTGGATGGATGGCCAAAATAATACTACCGACAATCATTAATATTCCGCCCCAAAAAAGTGATTTTCTAAAGCCAAAAATTTTGTCAGCAAATATCCCGCCTATAAATGTAAAGGCGTATACCCATGCTTGTGTAGCGCCATATTGCAAATTTGCATCAGTATCTTTCATTAATAACTGATTTGTCATAAAAACATATAACATCCCACGCATCCCATAAAAACTGAAACGTTCCCACATTTCGCTAAAGAATAAATACCAAAGTTGTTTAGGATATTTGCCTTTGAAGGATTGAATTTGCTCTAATGTCAAATTTTCACTCATATTAATAAATTTAAAAAACAAACCTACAAGAATTTCTTGTAGGTTTTAAATTATAAATATTTTTATTTTGATTAACGAACTCCGTGCATCATTTTTTTAATTACTGGCGTTAAAGCAAATAAGATTACCGCTGCAATTCCAGTTAAAACAACAAATACCATAAAGAATTCGAATAAATTATGGATTTCAAATCCAACAAAAACAGGATTTGTTGGACTTATTTGATTTTTTTGTAATAGTACTAATTGGTTTGCTGTTGGTGTAGTTGTTTTATTCAATACAGCTTGCAAATCAATTCCAAGATTTTTTGCCTTCAGGAATTTATCGCCAGTTGCTGGCATAATTGATCCTAATGTTCCAGACAAAGCATATCCTGCAGCATTGGATAAAAAGAATACTCCAAATAATAACGATGCGAATCGTTTCGGAGATAATTTTCCTACTAACGACAATCCAATTGGTGACAAGCACAACTCAGCAAACGTTTGAATTAAGTATAATAATATCAACCATTTAATAGCTAACAATCCGCTATTCCCTATATCTTTCACATTATGTGCAATAATAAAATAACTAACTGCAATTAAGCCTAAACCAATTGCTTGTTTAACGGTTGACAAAGGTTCTTTACCACTCGCTCGCAACTTATCCCATAAAATACTAAATGGTAAGGCAAATCCAAAAACGAAGATTCCATTAAAAACTTGAACCATCGAAGCTGGCATTTGCCAACCAAACATAAAGGTTCTATCCGTTTGATTAGCTGCAATAAAAGTCAATGAAGATCCAGCTTGTTCAAAAGCAGCCCAAAAGAAAATAATGAAAAATCCAACAATGTAAATTACAAAAATTCGATCGCGTTCAATTTTAGTTAGTGAACTATCAGAAACTATTAATCCTGCTAATGTTAATCCACTTGAATAAATAATTGGATAAATAATAGTTTTAATAAAGTTTTCTCCGTCTAATAAATAACGGAATAAAAAGAATAAAACTACAAAAGCGATTACAGCACCTATCAAAGATTTTGTAGAGAAAACAGCACTTTGTGATTCGCCTTCTTCATAATCTGAAGTTTCATTATATTTAGGCAATCCTCCAAGTGGTTTACCTTCAGGAGTTATTACATATTTATTTTTTAATACATAAAATACTGTCGAACCAATCAACATCGCAATTGACGCCGCTAAAAATCCCCATTTGAATGCATGTACATTTTGAACTCCGTTTACGACTTCATCGCCTAAATAAGGACAAATTGTTTGACCTAAGAAAGCACCTAAATTGATACCCATGTAGAAAATGGTAAAAGCAGTATCCAATTTCGTTTTTTCTTGTTTAGGATACAAACTTCCCACCATAGAGGAGATATTTGGTTTGAAAAATCCATTTCCAAAAATAATAATTCCTAATGCTGACCACATTAAAGTATTAGCTAATGATAAATTAGTACCAAATACACTTGCACTAGTAAACAATAAAAACTGACCAGCAGCCATCATTAATCCACCCAATAAAATACAATTTCTATTTCCAAAAAAACGATCCGAAACAAATCCTCCCAACATAGGTGTTAAATAGCAAAGTCCGAGAAAACCTCCATATATTAAGGACGCATCTTCTTCTCTCATCATTAAGGAGTTAACGAGGAACAAGGTTAATATTGCTCTCATTCCATAAAAATTGAAACGCTCCCACATTTCAGTTCCAAATAACACCCAAAGCCCCTTTGGATGTGCTGTTTTTACTGCTATTTCACTCATTTTAATTTATTTTAGTTTTTGGTTAATTACAAATTTTCTTTTATAAAAGAAGTCATTTTATTGTACAATTGAATTCGAGTCATGCCGCCATAAATACCATGATTTTTGTCGGGATAAATGGCCCAATCAAATTGTTTGTTGGCTTGCACTAATGCTTCAATCATTTTCATTGAATTTTGAACATGAACGTTGTCGTCAGCCGAACCGTGAATCAATAAAAATTTCCCTTTTAATTGGCTAACAAAATTTATTGGCGAATTAATATCATAGCCGCTTGCGTTTTCTTGTGGTGTTTGTAGGTATCTTTCGGTATAAATGCTATCATAATACCTCCAGTTGGTTACTGGCGCCACTGCAATGGCCATTTTAAAAACATCGTTCCCTTTCAAAATACAATTGGAAGACATAAATCCTCCATACGACCAGCCAAATATACCGATTCTTGTTTTATCTACAAAAGAATAATTTCCGATAGCTTTTGCAGCATCAATTTGGTCTTCTACTTCTAATTTCCCTAACTGTTTTTGAGTGCATTTTTTAAAGTCAGCGCCTTTAAATCCAGTGCCTCTTCCATCTACACATGCAATAATGTAGCCTTGTTGCGAAAGCATAAAAAACCAATAATCATCATACGCATTCCAAGTGTTATCCACTTGTTGTGAACCTGGACCAGAATATTGATACATAAAAACGGGATATTTTTTATTAGCATCAAAATCTTTGGGTTTGATCATCCAAGCGTTGAGGTCGTTTCCTTTTTCTGTTTTTAGAACAAAATAGTCTTTGGTCGGCAAATCAAACGCTTTTAATTTTTCTAAAACAGATTCGTTTGAAACAATAGTTTGTACTAATTTCCCCGATTTCGATTCGTTTAAAGTGAAAGTTGGCGGCACTGTTGCACTCGAAAAAGAGTTGATATAAAACTGAAAATTAGGACTAAAAGTTGCCGAGTTGGTGCCCGTTGCTTTAGAAAGGCGAACTTTGTTTTTGCCATTCAAATTTATTTTGTAAATATCTCTATTAATTGAGCCGTTTTCTACCGATTGATAATAAATGGTTTTATTTTTTTCGTCCAAACCGTAATAGGAAGTAACTTCCCAATTTCCATTGGTAATTTGATTGATTTGTTTGCCCGATTTGTTATATAAATAGATATGGTTAAATCCATCTTTTTCGCTGGTCCAAATAAAGCTATTGTCTTTCAAAAAAGTTAAATTGTCAGTGATATCAATATAAGCTTTATCCTTTTCGTTCAAAATTATTTTGTACTTAGAAGTAGTACCATCCACAAAGAGCAAATCTATATTGTCTTGGTGGCGGTTCAGTATTTGAACGCTCAATTCGTTGGCATCATTTGTCCATTTTATTCTAGGAATATAAAAATCAGTGTAATTTTTAAGATTGACTTCTTTAGTTTCTTTAGATTTTATGTCAAATAAATGTAAAGAAACACTTGCGTTTTTCTCTCCTGCTTTTGGATATTTAAAAGTAGTGGTAACCGGATATAAATCGTCACCATAAACATTCATGGAGAACTCGGGCACTTGACTTTCGTCGAATTTAAGATAGGCCAATTTTGAACCATCGGCACTCCAGTCGAAAGCTCGAACAAAGGCAAATTCTTCTTCATAAACCCAGTCGGTTATGCCGTTGATGATGCTATTTTTCTTTCCGTCAGTGGTAATTTGTGCGGTAGTTTTAGTAGCAATGTCATAAACATATAAATTATTTTCTTTGGCAAAAGCAATACGACTGCCGTCTGGCGAAAAAGTAGGTTCTTGAATTTTATAATCCAATAACTTAGTCAATTGTTTGGTTTCTAAATTAAACAAGAAATAATCGGCAAGAAAGGAATGGCGAAAAATTTTGTTAGAATGATTCGCTATCAATAACGTTTTTTCGTTTCCACTGAAGGCGTAACTATCAATTTCGTCTAATTCTTTAAAGTTTTTAGTATCTAATAAAGTGCTTACTTTTTTTAATGTAGCAAAATCATATAAATCGATTTGCATGGTTTTATACACCTTATCCGAATTTAAAACAGTGTATTGATTTGCATTTTTCATCGCCTGCAACTCGTCCATTCCTTTGGTTCGAAAAGCACCTCGATAAATGTCTTCAACAGTGATTTTTTGTTGTCCAAAAACCGAAAAAAAAGTTAAAAATAGTAAGGCAAAAAAAGCGTTTGTTTTCATATCTGTAAAATCTATTTGTTTGTGTTCCTATATGAAATCACCGTTTTATTTCTTGGTATTTGCTGCCGCAAACATATTGTTAATTGCGATTTCATAGGCTGAATGTCAAATTTAAGTTTTGATTGAATTCGGAAATAGATAAAATGGAAGATTACAATTACTTTATTTCTTCGATGGTAACTTTTAAAGAACCACCGTATCTTGAACCTGCAATTTCCATAAAGGCTCTTTTCGTTAAATCGATGTCACGACCTCTAGAAAATGGACCACGATCTGTAACTTCAACAATCACTGCTTTTCCATTGGCTTCATTGGTCACTTTTAATTTCGTTCCAAATGGAAATTTTCTATGTGCAGCGGTATATTTGGAGTTATCAAAACGTTTGCCACTTGAGGTTCTTCGGTTATTAAACTTGTCCGCATAATATGAAGCGTGCGCATTTTTTTTGAATAAAATTAATTTAGGAGCTGGTTTTAAACTATCTTGAAAAGCTACTTTTTGTACAACGTATTTTGAAATGCTTTTCGGTTTTATCGAATACAACACAGGTGAAGTTGTGAATGAAAAAAGAGTAACTAAAGCCAATGCCATTGCAATGAAAAAAACCAAATTTATATTATACTTCATACTATTTTTTTTAGGCAATTTGTATTTATTCACATACTTAAAAGAATAAATCCAAGAAAAAATTATGATTTTTTATGATTTTAAAACCATAAATTCCAAGGGATTCTACTTAAAATCAAAAGTAAACCAAGACCGTAAAAAATCATAAAAGTTTTAAATTTTGATGCGCTAGTTGCTATTTTTTTATGTTTAACCCATCCAATAGTAATAAGTGTTATAGCAATAATATTAATTACCGGATGCTCTACTGCTGTAAGTCTCAATTCGGCTGTTTTCATAACGTTTCCAACACCCGTGTTAAAAAGTTTAAATCCATTTGGAGAAACGAAATAGAGTATAAATCCGGCCAGTAATTGTGTGTGTGTACCAATAATTCCAAAGAGACCAAATAATTTGTCTTTCTTTGTAAATTCTTTTTTACCAATGTATCCAATAATGGAATTTACAACTGCAATTACTAATACTAAAAGTGTCAAATAAGCCCAACCGGAATGAAATGATTTAATGAATTCGTACATGTTTTTTATTTTTCGAATGTCAAATATAAGAAAAAAAAGCATAAAAAAAAGCCTCACATTACTTTGACTAATTATTTAGAAAAGATTAGGGCTCAATTATAATAATTTTACTTTGACTGTTCAATTTGAGAAAGGCATTTATATTTATTTACTGATACTTATAATAAATTACTATTATTTTGAAATTGAAGATAATGCTTATGGTTTAGGCTCATGGATACTAATTAATTTTAAGTTACAAGGTTTCTTGTAGCCATTTGTAGAATTCTCGTTGCCAAACTTGCGCATTTTGCGGCTTCAAAACCCAATGATTTTCCTCTGGAAAATACAACAAACGACTTTTTAAGCCAAGTAATTGTGATGCTTGAAATGCTTCTTGCGCTTGTCCAATAGGTACCCGAAAGTCTTTTCCCCCTTGAATGATTAGAATAGGTTTATTCCATTTTTCTACAAAGTTGGCAGGATTAAAGAGTGTGTAACTTCTTCTTGCCGCTTTGTTGTTTTTTTCCCAATAGGCACCTCCAAAATCCCAATAGTTAAAAAACACTTCCTCGGTGGTACCAAACATACTTTGAGTGTTAAAAACACCATCATGTGCTATAAAAGTTTTGAATCTATTGTTATGTATACCCGCTAAATAAAAAACAGAATAGCCTCCATAACTGGCTCCGACGCAACCCAAACGCGATTTGTCTACATAAGATTCTTTAGACACATCGTCGATGGCCGATAAGTAATCTAGCATTACTTGACCACCCCAATCTTTGCTAATTGCTTCGTTCCATTCTACGCCATGACCTTGCATTCCTCGGCGGTTTGGCGCTACAACAATATAGCCATTTGCCGCCATCAATTGAAAATTCCAACGGAAAGAATAAAACTGTGTTAAGGGCGATTGCGGACCTCCTTGACAATACAATAGTGTTGGATATTTTTTTGTTGCATCAAAATTTGGAGGAAGAATGACCCAAACCAACATTTTTTTACCATCGGTTGTGGTTACATAGCGTCTTTCGGTTTTGCTTAATGCCAATTTACTATAAATTTCGTCATTGGTATTTGTCAATTGCAACCATGTTTTTTTCTTTAAATCATAAGAATAAATTTCGGCAGCGTGATTCATATCGGTTCGAGTAACCAGCATCGTATTGCCCGCAAGACCAATCAATCCTGAAATATCAAAATCACCATTGGTTAGTTGAATCACTTGAGGCATTTTTTTTGTTAATCCTGGAAAATCGACCTCAAACAATTGAATGGTGCCATCAATAGGGGCTTGAAAATATATTTTTTTCCCATCGGCGCTCCAAAGGAAACTTTCTACTGAACCATCCCAATTGGCAGTAAGATTAATATTTATACCTTTGTAACTAACAACAATATCGTTTTTGTCGGCTTCGTAGCCATCGCGTTTCATTTGCAACCAAGATAAATTTCCAGAAGGCGAAAATTGTGGTGCAACATCATAACCAAAATTATCCTCAGTTCTATTACTTGTTTTGCCAGATTCTAGGTTATATTCGTAAATATTTGTATTGGTAGAAATGGCATATTGTGTCCCTGATTTTTTCTTGCAAACATAAAGGATACTTTTTCCGTCTGGCGACCAAATATAGTCTTCGTCGCCACCATGAGGCTTTTGAGGAGTGTCAAAATTTTCGCCTTTCAAAATATCAATTCCTGTGGTGCCGTCTTTGTTTTCTTTGTAAAAAACGTGATTGAACTTGCCTTCATTCCAAGTGTCCCAATGGCGATAATCCAAACCGTTATAGATTTGAACATCTGATTTCTCTAATTCAGGATAAAAATCTTTACCATGCACTTTTTCTAGTTTTACAGCTTCATCATAAAGCATATATTTTCCGTCAGGTGAAATATTTTTGTCAGCCAACAGAGCTTTATAATCTTTAATTTCTACCGGAACACCGCCATTTACGGCAATTGTAAAGTATTTTGAACTAGAATTATTTTCTTCAACAGAAGGCGTCGTAACTTTATAAACAATGTTCTTTCCGTCTTTCGAAATTCCTAAAGGAGCAACTCTACCGATTTTAAAGAGTAACTCTGGGGTCATTACAGTTTGTGCCACAGCAGTTAAACTCATTGTAATTAGTGTTAATGTAAGAATATTTTTTTTCATTTTGTTTAGTTACGATTGATTGACACAATTCGGGTGATAAAAGTAATAAATCTTCCGTAAAAAATACGATTACTGATAATTCCTTTTAAATGAATACATAATTTTAGTGGAAATGCTGATTTGAATCATATCCTAAATTATTTAATGCTCTTTAAATTATCATTAAAATTGGCACGAAAAGTAGATATTTAATGAAGTGAATTCGTTTGAAATGAGTTTAAAATTCAATTTCAAATAAGGATAGATTGAATGAAAAGGCTTGTTGAAAAATCCAATCGAAGTTTTAAATCTAAATAACAATCCAAATGTACTATAAAACCTAAAAAAACCATTGTGTATTTTGCGAAATACTTTGCATCTTTGCGATAAAATATATTATGACCAATATACAATTCATCGCTAAAACCCTTGCAACCGCAACAATAAATATTCAAAAAACCATTCAGCTTTTAAGCGAAGATTGCACTATTCCTTTTATTTCTCGCTACCGAAAAGACCAAACTGGGAATCTTGATGAGGTTCATATTGAGCAAATTGCAAAACTTTCTAAACAATATGATGAAATTGTAAAACGAAAAGAAAGCATCCTCAAAACCATAGACGAACAAGGTCAACTTACGCCTGAATTGCTACAGAAAATTAGAATTAGTTTTGATTTACAGGAAATAGAAGATTATTATTTGCCTTTTAAAAAGAAGAAAAAAACCCGTGCCGATGTTGCACGTGAATATGGATTGGAACCTTTGGCAAAATTAATGATGGCTCAAAACAACGACGATATTGATTTTATTTCCACCCGTTTTTTAAATGAAAATGTAATTAATGAAGAAGCCGCATTACAGGGTGCAAGAGATATTGTTTCCGAATGGATAAACGAAAATGTTTTTGTTCGTAAACAAATGCGTCGTTTGTACCAGCGCAAAGCCAGCATTGCCACCCAAGTAGTAAAAAAGAAAGCAGAAGAGGAAGGAGCTCAAAAATTCGCTCATTATTTTGATTGGACGGAGCCATTGTCTAAAGCACCATCGCACCGCTTATTGGCCATGCTTCGTGCCGAAAAGGAAGGGTTTGTAAAACTTAAAATAGAGGTCGATGTCGAGGAAGCCTACGATTTGATTGACGAAATTGTCATTAAAAACAGAAAATCACCAGCTGTTTCGCAATTGCAATTGGCTATTGAAGACAGCTACAAAAGATTGCTCAACCCTGCCATTTCAAACGAAACTTTACAAGAGGCCAAAGCCAAAGCCGATACCAATTCGATTCAAGTATTTGCTAATAATTTAGGGCAATTGTTACTAGCACCACCATTAGGAGAAAAACGAATCCTAGCGATTGATCCCGGATTTCGTTCCGGATGCAAAATAGTTTGTTTGGACGAAAAAGGGGACTTGTTATACAACGAAACCATCTACCCTCATGCGCCACAAAACGAAACAACAATGGCAATGAAGAAAATCCGCTCGATGGTCAATGCTTATAATATTCAAGCGATTTCTATCGGAAACGGAACCGCGAGTAGAGAAACAGAGTTTTTTATTAAGAAAATTGCTTTCGATAAGCCAGTTCAGGTTTTTGTGGTTTCGGAGGCAGGTGCTTCGGTATATTCGGCAAGTAAAATTGCGAGAGACGAATTCCCGAATTATGATGTTACCGTTCGTGGCTCTGTCTCCATTGGTAGACGACTTTCTGATCCGTTGGCAGAATTGGTAAAAATTGACCCAAAATCGATAGGAGTGGGGCAGTACCAGCACGATGTGGACCAAAATAAGTTGAAAGAAGAATTGGATGCAACCGTGATTCGTTGTGTGAATTCAGTAGGAATCAACATCAACACGGCGAGTAAACATTTGTTGAGCTATGTGAGTGGAATTGGTGAAAAGTTAGCAGAAAACATTGTCATTTACCGTTCCGAAAACGGCGCTTTTGAGGACAGAAAACAATTGAAAAAAGTACCTCGTTTGGGTGAAAAAGCCTTTCAGCAAGGAGCGGCATTTATTCGGATTCATAACGGTAAAAACCCGTTAGACAATTCGGCTGTTCATCCAGAAGCCTACACAATTGTGGAGAAAATGGCAAAAGATTTAGGATTAAAAACCAATGATTTGATTGGCAATAAAGATAAAATTGCTCAAATTAAACTAGAAAAATACATTACACCAGAAATTGGAATACTTGGGCTAAAAGATATCATAAAAGAATTAGAAAAGCCCGGCCTAGATCCAAGAAAATCGGCAAAGGTTTTTGAGTTTGACCCCAATGTAAAAACAATCAAAGACCTTCGATTGGGCATGATTTTGCCTGGAATAGTCAATAACATCACAGCTTTTGGTTGCTTTGTTGATATTGGCATCAAAGAAAGCGGATTGGTGCACATTTCGCAACTCAAAGCAGGTTTTGTGTCGGATGTGAATGAAGTAGTGAAACTGCACCAACAAGTTACTGTAAAAGTGGTTGAGGTAGACGAAGACAGAAAACGGATCCAGTTGACGATGGTTTTGTAGAATTAACTATATTTGTTTTATGAATCAAGAAATAACCATAAACGACTTTTCTCCACACCTTTTTTGGGATGTGGACTTATCTGATTTTGACTTTCAAATGCATAAAGTTCATCTCATTCAAAAAGTTTTGGAATATGGTTATATTAAAGATTGGAAATTATTAAAGGAATTTTATGGATTAGACACGATTAAAGAAGTTGCTTTAAATCTAAGAAGTTTAGATGCGGTTACGCTTTCTTATTTAGCAGCTATTTTCACTATTGATAAAAAAGAATTTAGATGCTACAAACACAGACAGTTGTTCCCGAATTATTGGAACTCTTAAAAAAAATAATGAATGAAAAGTTGTTTCGAGATTATTTTTTAGTTGGAGGTACTTCTTTATCATTGCAAATAGGACATAGAAATTCAATAGATATTGATTTGTTTGGAAATTGCGAGATAAATCAAAATTTATTTATTGAAAAACTAAAAGATTATGGCGAAGTAATTGTATCTCAAAGTTCTAAAAATATTCTAATTACCGAAGTAAACGGAATCAAACTTGATTTTGTAAACTATAAATATCCATTATTATCAGATTCAATAGAAATTGACCAAATAAGAATGCTTTCGATAATGGATATTGCAGCAATGAAACTCAACGCAATTGCTGGTCGTGGAAGCAAAAAAGATTTTATAGACTTGTATTTTTTGTTGAATGAATTTACATTAAGAGAAATGCTTGATTTTTATCTTCAGAAATACTCGGATGGTTCTGAATTTATGGTTCAAAAAAGTTTAACCTATTTTGAAGACGCAAACAATCAATTGAACCCGAAAATGCTACATCAATCTTTCAATTGGGAAATCTGCAAACAGAAAATAATTGAGGAAGTTATCAAGTTGTTATATATAAGGATTTAGCGAAGCTTTCCTTAATTTTTATTTCGAAAAAACTTAGGTTCTCAATTTGGGCAATACTTAAATATCAAAAATTCCGTTATTCTTTATATTGAATGAGCCATGGAATTAAAAAATGGTTATTTTTGTATCCGTACTTGTTTTTATAGCAATCACTTTTAAAACACATTTTTTATGACGCTTTTCACCATTCTAATTCAATCGGCTGCAGTAACAGATACTGTCGCTTCTACAACTGCAAGTGTAGCCACTACTGCAGCAACCACCGAAAGTGTTTCTTATTTGTCTTTTGTTTTAAAAGGCGGAGTAATGATAATACCAATTATCATCTTACTTTTCTTTTGTTTTTATGTGATTATTGAGCGATTTTTATCCATCAAAAAAATGGCAAAGCAAGATAAAAATTTAGTAAATGACATTAAATTACAACTCAAGGCAGGCAAATTAGACAACGCTATTATGCTTTGTAGCAGAGAAAATACAGCTTCAGGAAATATATTAAGAAGTGGTATTTCTATTATTGGAAGACCTGTGAGCGAAATTGAATCGGTGATGGAAAAAACAGCCAACATTGAAATTGCTCAAATGGAAAAGGGGTTGGGTTATTTGGGGTTGATTTCTGGAATTGCACCTATTTTAGGTTTCATAGGAACCATTTCAGGAGTTATAAAGATTTTTTATAGTATTTCTGTTACCGAAAATATCAGCATCGGAAATATATCTGGGGGGTTGTATGAAAAAATGATTAGCAGTGGTGCGGGTCTTGTAGTGGGAGTGGTAGCTTATTCATCGTATCATTTGTTTAATATGACAATCGATAGTTTTGTATTAAAAGTACAAAAACAAACCTTAGAAATTATTAATACTATTCAAGAACCATAATATGGCAATCAAGAGAAACAAACGCTTTCATGCAGAAATCCCTACATCATCGTTGAGCGACATCATGTTCTTTTTGTTGTTGTTTTTTTTGATAATTTCTACTTTGGCAAATCCAAACGTAATAAAATTGATGCTTCCAAAAGCGCAAACTAACGAAACAACTAACAAGAATCACATTAGTTTATCCGTAACCGAAGACAAACATTATTTTCTAGACAAGCAAGAAATAGCGTATTCTGATTTGAAAAACGCATTGCAAACGATAACAAACGAAAGAAATGATAAAACCGTTATTGTTCGAATTCCACATAACTTACAAGTACAAGATTTGGTTGATGTACTTCAAATAGGCTCTGACTTAAAACTAAATTTTTCAATAGCTACTTCAAAATAGAGAAGAATTATAGGTAACTAATTGAAAAATAAATTATTATTGAAAATGGTTTTATGTTTTTGCATGATATTTAAGCAAATAAACAATTCCAAAATCAAAAAAGTGCTCAAAAGTTAGTTTCACTTTTGGTTTCTATCCAAGTATAATTTTGGTTATTCTATCTTTTTATGAAATACATTTATAGTGTTTCTTTATGGGCATTTTAATAATTCAAGCATTTTATTATACTTTTGTATCCATTCAAAAAAAAATCAATTGACCTATATACTCAACATAGAAACAGCAACTAAAAACTGCTCGGTTGCACTTGCAAAAGACGGTGTTACTATTGCCGTCAAAGAAATGGCAGAGCAGGGCTATTCTCATGCAGAATATTTACACGTATATATAGAAGCTGTGCTTCAAGAAGCGGGTTTGACCTTTAAAGATTTAGCAGCAGTAGCTGTAAGTCAAGGCCCAGGTTCTTATACGGGTTTGCGAATTGGCATTTCAGCAGCCAAAGGGTTATGCTTTTCGTTAGACATTCCGCTGCTTGCGTTAGATACTTTAGCCGTTTTGGCTTTGCAAGCTTCGGTTAGTGACGGGCTTATTGTTCCTATGATTGATGCCCGAAGAATGGAAGTCTATAGTGCCATTTTCAATGTTAATCATGAAAAAATCCGTAAAGTAGAAGCTGAAATCATTGATGAAAGTTCTTTTTCAAATACCAACGAAACAATTTATTTGGTTGGTGATTGTCAAGAAAAAATCAAAACCGTTTTAACTAAAGACCATTTCGTTTTTTTAACGCATGTTGTTTTTCCATCGGCAAAAGAAATGAGCAGTTTGAGTTATGAAAAGTTCAAAAACAATGATTTTGTTGATGTTGCTTATTTTGAACCCTATTATTTAAAAGACTTTTTGGTTACAAAATCCACCAAGTAAACCTAAAAAGGCATGATACAAAAAAGTTTTACAGTTGCCGAAGCCCAACTCAAACTCGAATTTTATTGCGCCTATCAAGAGCGTTGCCATGAAGAAGTTTTTCAGAAATTGAAAAGCATGAACATGATTCCACAAGCCATTGATTTGATTATAGTACATTTAATTGAACACAATTTTCTCAACGAAGAGCGCTTTGCATGTAGTTTTGCAAGGGGCAAACACCGCATTAATTTTTGGGGAAAAATTAGAATTGTAAACGAATTAAAGCAGCGTCATATCTCAAAATACAATATCGAAAAAGGACTAAAAGAAATCACCCCCGAAGACTATTTGATAACTTTTAATACCCTAGCTGAAAACCATTGGCAAGGCACGAGAGAAAAACACATGTTGAAAAAGCGTAAAAAGTTTTGTGATTTTTTACTACGAAAAGGTTTTGAAAGCAATTTGATTTATGATAAAGTAAAGGAGTTGGAAAAAGGTTCCGACTTAGATGCTCAATAAAATACTCACTGCATTCCCGCCAAACCCAACGGCGTTGATTAAAACTTTTTTAATTGGTTTTGATTGCTGTTGCGACACTATAAAAGGGACTCCTATAAATTGATTGTGTTGCATAATCAGAATAGCCATTTCTATGTTTAACATCCCCGATGCGCCAAAAGTATGACCGATTTTCCATTTGTTATTGGTCAAAAGTGGCAATGTTTTTCCAAATATTTTTTCAATGGCTTTGAATTCCGATAAATCACCTTTTATAGTGCCTGGTGCGTGCATCACAATGACATCAATATCTGGCAAAGAAGTGTTTTGAAGTGCCATTTTCATTGATTTTTGAAAACATGTTGCTTCCGCAGAGATAGAAATATTATGCTCTAAAATTTCAGTAGCATATCCAATTCCTTCAATAAAAGCAAGTGCATTATCTTTTTTACCCAATTCCAAACAGCAAACAGCGGCACCTTCACCCAAAATCATTGTGTTTTGAGTTTTATTTAAATCAAAGGCTCTACAAGGATACGCTTGATTTTCTTTAGCATAAATCTTCATGGCTTGCATTTGTGCAATCGTAAACGGAGTAAGAGGCGCTTCGCTTCCGCCAACGAGAAATTTTTCAATCATTCCAGCTTGTAACCAGGCTATACCATTTAAAACTGCGTGCAAAGCCGTAGAACAAGTAATGGAATGTGATATTTCTGGCCCGTTGTTTTGCAAATCTTGAGCTACCCACGAAGCAATATTTCCTAAAGTAGTCGTGGGCGATGCTAATGTTTGGGCTTTACCGGTGGCTAAATATTCTTGAAAATGTTTTTCGAACAATGCGGTTGCACCACGAGACGAACCGATATTAATTCCAAATGCATCTTCAGCTTTCCAACCGGCTTTTTTTACGGCTTCTCGGGAAGCTTGAATGGCAAAAAGCACCGAATTATCTAATGATTTGTATTTGATTTCTTTGTTTTTCAATTCAGAAATCAATTGATTTGAATCTGAATCTAAAACGGCAGCAAGTGCTTTTTGATGCTCAAATGATTTTTCTACAAAAAAATGTTCGTTAGTAAGATAATTTTCCCAAACGGATTTGGAATCATTCCCCAGAGGAGAAATGGACGATATGGCGGTTATGGATATTATTTTCTGCAAAATTTGTGTTTCGTTTTAAACTATTTCTAATGCTTGCTCCACTACTTGATATACTTTCTTGAGTTGCAAGTCGGAGATAATATAGGGTGGCAAAATATAAACAATATTGCCAATAGGTCGCAAAATTACGCCGTTTTCTATAAAGAAATCATACAATTTATTACGAAAATCACCATAATAATCTTCTTGTGATTCTCTTTTGATTTCTAAAGCAAAAATGACACCTAAAACGCTTGTTGTACTTACTTTTGGATGATTTTCAAGATGCTTCTGAAATGCTTTGTGTTTTTGGTTCACTCGATTTATGTTTTTTTGCATAATATCGGTTTGTAGCAACGTTATGCTTGCCAAAGCCGCTGCACATCCTGCTGGATTAGCAGTAAAAGTGTGACCGTGAAACAAGGCTTTATTTACATCATCATCATAAAACGCATCGAATAA
>JBBALV010000005.1:0-134922 GCA_040402815.1 Flavobacterium sp. | reverse complement strand
TTTGTCAAAAATAATAATTTTTATTTAATTATGGGTAATTACGGACAATCAATAAAATATTAAATGGATTAATTGATACAGGATGTACTTATACTATTCTTTCAAAAAAAATTGCTTCTGAATATATAGATGACATTGAAAGTTTGGAACATTGTGAATTTACAGGCGCAAATGGTAAATCAATACAATATAAATTAAAAGATAGACATCTTATTAGAATTTGCGATATTGTCGAAGCTGATAAAGGTTTTAAAATGGAGCTTTACACAACAGAAATTGGTAGTGAGGATTATGAAATTGACATAATATTAGGTTTGTCATTTCTTAAAGAATGTAAATCTTTTTGGTTAGACGCTAGGTCTTGTAGTTTTATATTAGAATTTTTTTAATAAATCAATTAATATGCGCATTTAAAAAAATTCTAAAAAGGAATCCTTTAATTTGCAGTAATAAACTATCAACAATGGAGGAGCAACAAATAAAACAAATAATTTCATTAGGTGAAGGAAAGCAAATTGAATTCAAAGGTGCAAAACAATCAGTTCCATCTGACTTATACGAAACCATAGTTAGTTTTTCCAATACTGAAGGTGGTACCTTGTTATTAGGTGTTGAAGATGATGGTACTGTTTCTGGTATTAAAGAAGAATTCAAAAATAAAATTCTTAAGGATTTAGTGTCTTCAATCAATTCCCCAGACTGTATAAATCCTCCATTATACTTGCAACCTGTTCCTGTTAAAGTGGATGATGTTTGGATTATTGCAATGCAAGTACCTGTAAGCTCTCAAGTTCACGATCATAAAAAAGAAATATACATTCGCGAATATGAAAGTGACTTAAATATCACTGACCAACGTCAACGTGTAAGCGATTTACATTTAAACAAAAGAAACTACTTTACTGAAAGCCAAGTTATTCCAAATCTATCTATGGAGGATTTGGACGTAAAGCTATTTGAAAAAGCTCGTAATCTCATTAAATCAAATCAAAGTGACCATCCTTGGCTTTTTGAAAACGATAAAAAAATGTTAGAAGAAGCTTCACTTCATAGAAAGGATTTTTTTACACAAAAAGAGGGCTTAACAGTTGCCGCAGCGCTTATATTTGGTAAGGATTCAACTATTCAAAGCCTATTCCCTGCTTATAAAGTAGAAGGAATGGTAAGGAAAATTAATGTTGACCGTTGGGATGATAGAATTAACCCTCCATTGCGTACCAATTTGATAGATACATATACAGAATTAAAGGGTTTTGTCAACAAGCACCTACCTGAAAAGTTCTATATGGAAGGCGACCAAAGAGTAGATTTAAGAGACAAAGTATTTCGAGAGGTAATTGGTAATGTTATTGTACATCGTGAGTATAGTAGTGCATTAGCAACCGAACTAATTATTGATAAAAATCAACTAACTATTACCAATCCTAATAATCCACACTTTAGTGGTCCAATCGATTTAAACAGTTTTAATCCATATCCCAAAAATCCAAATATCCGTAAATTTTTCACAGCTTTAGGATGGACTGATGAAATTGGTTCTGGAATCAGAAACACTAAAAAATACCTGCCTTTATACATTGAAGGGGCGCAACCTATTTTTATTGAAGGAACGATTTTCAAAACAATAATCCCTTTGCGATTGTCAACACTCAAACCCTTTACGAATAAGTGGCTAAAATGGTTAGAATTAGACGAAAAATACAGCACTCATTTAGAGATTTCATTAAGTAAATTCAATGTTGATTCAGAACTATTTGATGCTACTTGGGAAGAGTGCCTTTTAAATTTAGTACCAAGCTGGTCACAAAAAGGTACCAAGCTAGAAAGTCTTGATTGGCCTAAAAATCAGCCTATCGATAAAGAAGAAATTAAAAAAGTACCTAGTTGGTCATTAAAAAGCACCAACCTAATCCACAAAAAAATTAGGTACATAATTGCTATTTTATCATTAGTTGCCGAGCCTCTATCATTAGATGACATTATGAATGCTGTTGGCTATACAAACAAAAAAACATTCAGAGACAATTATCTAAAACCATTAGAGCAATTACAATGGATTGAAAAAACAAACCCAAAAAATCCAACAGCACCAGACCAAAAATATAAACTAACAATAAGTGGTAAAATGTTTTTAGGAAATCAAGAATAAATAATAATTATCTCATTCATCTGCACAAAATCCTCGTTTAGTCCAAGTATTCCTGACCTCACATATTTGTTTGCTTCATATCGCTAATTTCATTTCTAATAGCGAGAATATATTTTTTCGTTCGGTTATAAATAAAACGTTTTACATTTCAAATGCCACTCCTTTGCCAACGCTCCAAAAAAAATTACTGGCACAGTTTTTAGAAAAAACACGTACGCTTCGCAACTTGCGCCAGTAATTTTTTTCCCCAAGCTTCTTTACATAATGTGGCATTATAGTTCATTACAAAGCTTTTATATTGTTTTTTTGGTTTTTGTAACGAAGCTATAATATCATTTATGTAAAACAGCCGCCACACCCAACGCGCTTGTGGTTTGCTCCAGGACAACTTTTTGAGCAGCTCCCATCGCATCACCCAGCCGCTCAAAAAACCGTCCTTCGCAAACCACTTTTACTGCTCCGTAACAACCCTTTTTTTAAACTTGAATTAGTATATCTCGCAAGAACTTTACAACTGTTTTATCAGCGTTGTGGTTAAATCGGTAATATTTTCATTGCTTTTGTAAGTAGATAAAATGGCTTTATTGTCTAGTTGATTTGCCTATGGTTAAAGCCATTTTTTCTACCCACAAAACCAAGAGAAGCCAGCAAGAGTATCATTTTTTTATTTGCCAGTAAAACCGTAGTCATTGCTTCAGCGGTAAAGCTGATGCCATACCGTTCCTATCAAAAGACTTTATGACATTCGACATTCCAACTTTCGACATATTTGTGGCATCAACTTTTCCACAAAAGCAATCAGAAACATCCCAGTCAGCAAATAAAAAAATGATACCCTTCCACGCGCTACTGCACCGTCGCACTCGGTATTATAATGCATTGTTTTTTGAAGATGCTTTTCATTTTCAGAACAATATTCCGCTTAAATTGAAACTTATCATTTCATAAGACGATTAAGCATCCTCAAAAATCAAGTAGTAGTAGGAAGAGTATCAATTTTTCAGATGGATAAAGTACACCTTCTTTCTAATCATATTCAGTCATCCATCTACAAAAAATTGATACACTTCCAAAGACGACCATCTTCCAAATCAACTCCCAATCCTTCTAACAAATTCAGATTATACAATGATGTTTAGAATTTGAAAACAAAATAAAAAATAAAAAAAAAGACAGCAAAGATAAGTTCCAGGTTTACAAAAAAGCAAGTTCAAGCCCTCCGGGTTTTTGAAAAAATCTCCACCCATAACGGTTCGCAACAACATTCATCTCCGACTTCATACCCACACTTCCGAAGATGTATCGGGTAGTATTTTTTCAAAAAAACTTGCTTTTTTGAAACCTTCCACTTGAACGAACGGCTTTCTTTTTTTCTTTTTTTTCTTTTGAAAAATTTTATAGGTCGAGCGTAGCGAGGCACACCTGCATTTCAAGAGAAAATCCGCGAAAAATTGAAAATCTAATCAATTTTTAAAGCCGAATGTTATGCTAAATTTCATCATCAAGACCCACCGAAAAGACACTGTTTACACAAAACCCCATTTATTTGTACTTAACAAGGGGATGAATAGCGCGAAGCCACAAAAAACGGCATTTACGAACAGTTTTGTTATCATTTTTCAAAACGAGGAGGACTGCGAAAGTGTTTTTTTTATTGCGTATAGTTTATGGCAAACAAAATTCTGGCATCCGTTTTTAGTAGGTTCAGTAATTCCATTTTTGCGCCTTCCAAATTTCAAAAACGAATTTATCCCAAAAGCCAGTTTAATGATGGCAGAACACGAGGAGCACAAAAAAAATGTTGCAGCTCTCAAACTTCTAGAACAAAAAGAAAAACAATTTCACGAAAACATCAACCTCATAAACGATATGCGAAGAGTAATTTTATACCGTTATTGTAGAAAATAAATCAATCCTGGTCCAAACGGACTAGGACTGTTTGCACCTTATTCCCAAGCAAACCAATACATAAGGGCAATACGATTGCCCCACTTAAATAAATCGAAGAAAAGCAAAGCAATCTACTTTTATTGACTGCTAAAAACTAAAAAAGCCCAGAATTACTGGGCTTTCAAGTTGGTTATTAACCGATTTTAAGGGTTTGTTTTAGGTTCTTCTTCCGTTTTTACAGCAGTTTGAGAAACTACTGAAATAATACTACCGCCAAGAACCAAGTAACCAGCAGCCGAAACCAATCCAACTGGTAAGGCAATAGGAGAGGCGATGATAATTCCGCCAACGGAAGCTAAAGCAATTCCAACAGTGCGAAGTATTTTAAACCATTTTGGAGTAGGAGCCAATGCTCTTTCCACGACATTCATATTTTTATTTTTCATAATCTTGATTTTTATAAATTGATAATTCTAAATTGTGTACTCTTTTTTCGATGTATTCTACTTTCTGGTTCAATAAATCGTTACCACTTTTGAACTCGGTTTTGATGATTAAAGCCATCGTTTTAACTTCAATCAAATCTTTCTCCATACTCTTGAAATCAGTGTGTAATTGCTTGATAAAATAAGCTACAATCGAGAGTAGTAAGGTAATAAGTGTTCCAAAAAGTGTAGCGATGATGTTAATATTTTCCATTTTTTGGACTTTTTAGAATTGAAAATTGTTTTCAATGGTTATTTTGTTGTTTTCAACTTTTGCCAGTGCAACCAATTTTGGATAAATCATTTTGTAAGCTGCAACACTTTGAGTAACTTGAAAATTACCCTCAACAAATTGGAAACCAAAACCACAAAGCGGACATCCCGCAGTTTCTTTGATGGTGTTTCCGGTATGAATATAAACAAAGCTGAAATTCGGCAAACCCGAAATTTCAATCATTCCTTCGTGCAGCTTTCCAAATGCTTTTTTGTAATCCACATTTTTAGCACCATAAGTGTTCAACTTCAAACTAAAAACACCTTTTGGAATGGCAGTTTGTGAAGCTATTTTCACTTCTCTAATTTTATCCTCTAATAAATAACATTGAAAAATGCCGTTAATATATAACTGGCTCAATGTGCTTTCTTTGCCCTGTGCTACTCTTATTATTTTACTTTCCATAATCTTGATAGATTTGAGATTAAACAAAAAATCCCTCACTTTTGGTGAGGGATTTGTAATGACTTTTTTTAAAAAGCATCCTCAACTTTCAAGCAGTTACCACTTGCAAACAAGTAGTAATTTGCTCCAACTTGTTGGTAAAACTCAATACCGATACATTGCAAAACAGTAACATCTACTGTTGGAAGAACTGCACCAGGTAAAGTTGCAGTTACAGTTGTTGCAGGAACTGGAGCATACAAATCCAAAAAAGCACTGTATTGAATATCGTTTGCCTCATTCAAGTCAGCATCCATAGGATCATAACTGTTAGTGGTAGCGTTGTATTCAAAATCACTCACTACTGAAAGCGAAGTAATCAAACGGAAATGAGTTGCACCAGATGGAGCATTAACCAAATTCGCTGGATTAAAAGCATCCACTACCAAATCACCAGTTTCTCTACCAACTCCGTGAGTTAAAGAGAAAGGAGCATTGAAAATTCCATTGAAAGAAGTGTTTTTGTCAAACTCAAAACCTTTCAAGTAACTACGTTGTGTAGTGATTTCAATTTTACGATACCCTCTGGCTTCCGTTTGGTCTTCAAGGTTGATTTTCTTCATAATAGAAGTTAATCTTCCTGTTACTTGGCTGTCGGCCATTTGTTTCATTACTTGAGATAAACCAGTTCGAACAGATTTCCCAGCTTTGGCACAAGCGCCAAATTCGTTCATATTCTCACGAGTTCTCTCAAATTCAGGAGCAGTCAACACTTGGTCGCCAGTTGGTCCACCAATCATTCCAGCGAAGTAGCCTTCCTGTCCTTTAATTTTGAAGTGTCGGATATCTCCAAGAGTTCCAACATACTTAATAACACCTTTTTGTCTTGCCATTTTTTTAAGATTTAAAAAGTTAATAATTAGATTAAATTCATAAGACAAATTTCAATGATTATCTTTGATTATCAATAACTTAAATAACTGTAAATCAATGCAATACAACGCAAAAGCACCGTACATAGTGGAAACCCATTGGCAAATTGAAGAAGTCCTTGATGGCGATAGCATAATCATTTGCAATCGTTTCACTCAAATGAAAAAAGAAATTCGACTTTATGGGTTGGATGCACCAGAAGTAAAGATTAATAGAAAGATGAAAGAGGACGAAGAGAAAAGCAGTTTACCAGCCCAATTATTGCTCCAATTTGGTTTGCAATCCTTGCACTTCGTTTTGTCGGTTGCACCGCCTAAAACGGCTGTAACAATCATTACAGAACAGGAGAACTACTACGACTACTGGAACAGACAATTAGGATATGTAATATTACCAGGAGGAGAATGTTTGAATGATTTGCTTTTGATCAATGGGTATGCAAAAGCAACCCAACAATATTACTGCGGCAGGCTCGCAGAATATCAATTGATGAACCGCCAAGCGCAGCTTAATCAATTGGGTATTTATAGTTCTGTAAAAAGTTTTTGATTTGTTGTACTTATGTTGTACTAAATGAATTTTATTTTTCGTGAGTACCAATAAAATATATACTTCACAAGCGTATTAAGACTAAACGGCTGTTAGCGGTTCGGCTTTATTCTATTCGTATATAGCACTAAAGAAATTTTCTTCGGTATCAGGATTCTGCATCAATTGCCAAGTTGCTCCAGTGTTTACATTAATTAAATATGTAAATTTCATCGCTAGTGTCGAAATGAAGATTTGGTAATTTTGTTGTCCATCAATCATCGTATCGCGATTATTATTTCCAACTCGCTTTAATAATTTCCAAGTTTCATTGTTGTTTTTATCGAGGACAAGCTGATAAACTTTCCCTTCATAAGTATCTACTTTATATGTCCCTCGAGCTGCGATTGTTGATTGTACAATTTGATAACGAGGAAATTCTAATTTTAAAGATGTTTCTTGATTTTTATCTGATTCATCTTTTTTGTGTTCCTTTTGTGAAGTGTTGCAAGCAATAACAAATAAGCTAACAAATAGTAAAATGATGTAGTTCTTTTTTCTTTCCATAATTTTAAGAAATTAATTTAACAAATGTTGTATAAGCTGACCGCTAACGGTTTGCGGGCTTGGCGAAGGTGGCGATTTTCACCACAAATGTTGATGCGTAGAACCAAACTTTGATTAACCACAAATGTGTCTGCGGAGCACTGAACCGCCACTTTTGCCAAACCCGTGTTAGCGGTAGTTTAACTTTATAGTTTAATAAAATAAAATAAATTCTCACTTACATATCCATTAATTAGACTTTTCACCTTTAATTGTAACTTATATTCGGAGTAAATTACACCTTCATAAACTACAGTCCCAAAATCTGATAAAGATGTTGTAAAATAAATCTTGTTTCCTTTAATTTCATACTTTCCTTTATCATCGAATGGTTTCTTTAGCCATTTAATGACATCAGTTGCTTCTCCAGTTGATGTAACTGATATTACAGTGCTATCAGAATAAAAACGTAGAAAATGTCTACTGTTATTATTAGTCTCTGACTGATATAATCCATCAAATCTAACTGCTTTGTGTGTTTGTGAAAATGCTTGAATTATAGAAAAAAGAAAAATGAAAGTAATTATTACAGATTGTTTCATATTGTTTGTTTTTAAATTACCGCTAACGTTCCGCAGATTTGCGATGGGCGGGGTTTTTAGCACAAATGTTCATTCGAAGAACTACACTTTCTTTAACCGCAAAACTGTCCACGGAGCATGAAACCCCGCCTATTGCAAATGTGCTGTTAGTGGCTGCCGATCTTCGCACTGTCGCCAAGTTTAATTTCATTTTATACTTTGTCCGAAAGTCAATAAGTTGTTGTCTGGGTCGAGTAAAGCAAATTCCTTTTGTCCCCAAGGTTTTGTTTCTAAATGTCCGTTAGGGTGAATTGAAATTTTCTTGTCCAAAAACGATTGGTGAAGTTTATCAATTTCATTTGTTCTGATATAAACTTGTCCGTAGTTTTCTTTTGGGTCAAGCTCTTTGAACTCAAAAAAATGAATTTGAACATTGTCCTTATAAACCATTAAGTAACCATCAAAGTCACTGTTACCCAAAAGTTGAAAACCTAATTTGTCAACGTAATAGTCTTTCGTTACCACCTTATTTCTCATTGGTAACTTCGGATTAATTTCTGTTAGCATATTTAATGTCGTTTATTTTGTATATGTATAATTCTTGTTGCTCAATGTTAGTTGTTGGCCTGTTGGCACGGTTGCCACTAACGTTTTCGGGCTTGGCGAAGGTGGCGATTTTCACCACAAATGTTTCTGCGGAGCACTTAACCGCCACTTTTGCCAAACCCGTGTTATGCGGTCGTGCTATTATACTGTTGTCAAATTTTTTAATCCAATTCAATCAAAAGTACCAATTGCCATAACTGTTTATGTTAGATGTAATTTTTAGCTTTCAATTTTGGGAGCTTTAGCTTCCTTGATACCTGATTCAAATTGAACATCTAAACCTTTAGATACAGTTTTAGTATCTTCATAAACATCAAATTTAACAGCCTTTCCCCATTTCAATGTGATAAAATGAACTCCTTTATTTATGTAGGGCTCGCCATTTAATAAATGACAAGTTGCTGTCCACCTTGCAATAACTAGGGTTTTGGCTGGATTTCCTTTAACCTGAATGTCTGTTACCTCAAATTTAAGGTCTGGAAGTACAATTCCCACTCTTTCAAACCATCTTTTCAAGCTTTCTTTATCATGGCGTGTACCACCTAAGCAGTTATCACCTGCAAAAGTATGTTCTAATTCTTTATTAGAAACTCCCTTTAAAACCTCGTCATAACGGTGCTCTGTTATAGATTTGAAGTTCTTCTTTACAATTCCCTTTATAATATAATGATAAGGGCTTAAGTCTTGGGCAATTAGCGAAGTTGCTGCAACGATACATAATACTAACAATAATAATAATTTTTCCATTACTCTTTTTTAATTGATGAGTTACAAAATTACTAATAAGCTAAAATTCAAACAATGAACTTGGGTTAAGAAATACGTTTCCTTATTCTACTTAGTGCCTGTGGCGTTACTCCAATATAAGAGGCTATATACTTTAATGGAATAAATTGCAACAATTCAGGCTGTTCTGTAAATAAGTTCAAATAACGTTCCTGGGCAGATTGGATTAATAAAGATAATTCTCGCTTAGATTTTTTCATAAACAGGTCTTCGCTTGCCAATCTTCCTATTGTATTACCAATTTCCGTTTTGTCATAAATTATTTCTAAGTCATTATACGACACACTCCAGAGTATAGTGTCTGTTAAGGTTTCTAACTGGTATGTTGATGGTTCTTGTGTCAAGAAAAAATCATATGCGGACACAAAATTATTGACGAATGCAAATTCAAAAGTTAAATCATCAAATTCTTGTGGAATACATTTTCTAACAATTCCCTTCTCAATAAAAGATAAGTAGTTTTCTTTATGACCTACTTTTAAAATTATTGAATTTTTGGCAAATTCACGTCTTATAAGTTTAGATGAAAAGAACTCCCAATCTTTTTCAGAAATAGCAACCATTTTTTGGAAATATTTTTTTATTTCAATCATTTCTTGTTATCAATTAGGCTGATTCAAGTGAGTGTTTTCTTCTAAAGCATGACGCATAACTACTTTATACAAGCATAAAAATACCACTTTTTGTCCCAAATAGGTATGTTATACGCATGTTTTTGGCTCTTTTATAGCGTATAATTTTTTAGTTGTACAATACAAACTTAATTAAAAACCTTACATATCAAAAGGATTTACTATATTTTTTAATGAAGTACTACTTACGTGCGTATAGATCATCGTTGTTTTTGGACTACTGTGCCCTAATAGGTCTTGAATGTAGCGCAAATCAGTACCACTTTCTAACAAATGTGTGGCAAAACTATGGCGAAGTGTATGCAAACTAATCCGTTTTTTAATCTCTGCTTTTCTTGCAGATTGATGCAGCACAGCTTGTGCACTTCGGCTACTGTATTGTTCTCCAAATTGTCCTTCAAATAAAAATTTTGTTGGTTTATAAATGGTGTAATATTCTTTTAATAATCCCAACACTTTAGTCGATAACAAAGTATATCGGTCTTTTTTCCCTTTTGCATTTTTAACATGAATAAGCATCCTTTGGCTATCAATATCTGTAATTTTCATGTTAATTGCTTCACTAATTCTCAAACCCGAAGAATAAATTAAAGCTAACAATGCTTTGTGTTTTAAATTTGTTGTAACCTCTATTAGCCTAAAAGTTTCTTCTTTACTCAAAACGTTTGGTAATGTTTTTGCATTTTTAGGACGGTGAAGTGCTGCAACATCCATCTTTGAATGGTTTATAATTTTAAAGAATAACTTAAGAGCGTTGATAGTTTGGTTCTGGTAAGAAGCCGAAAGATCGTTTTTTAAAATGTACTCGTTGTTGTAAACAATAACATCTTCATTGGTTATGTCAGCAATAAATTTTGCACGATAAAACACTAAAAACGATTTCATAGCTTCACTATAAGTGGCAATCGTGCTATCGCTATAGCGTTTCGAGCGCAAATAGTTTTTAAATTTTGATAAAGCGGCTATACCTTCTTCATTAGGAACAGAAGACACTACTAGAGGGAGCTTGAATTTAATTCTGTTTTCTTCCGTATCGGGCAAATGCCACACAGATAAGGTTTGGCTCCATCTCGAACCTTCCAATTTTTTAATTCGAGCAATTAACTCAGTATTTTTTTCAAAATAAACCGCTATGCGTTGGTTGCCTCGGTGTTTGATAATTTTTGCAGTCCATATCATTTTTAGCGTGTTGAATAGTTATACTATTTCAGTGTTTCAAAAGGTTGAAACCTTGTGCAATATAACAAAAAAACTTCAAAACCAAGGGGTTGTAACTTTGGGATTAAAGTAATTTTTTTAAAACACAATTCCAATCAAATACCCCTTTTGCTCCAGCATCCAAATCACTTTCTCCAAAATACTTTTCAAATAAACCATCCCAAATGGCATAAAAGAATCCTTTTAAAACCAAAAAGCAGAAAAGCGATAAGCTACTTTAGGTGTTTATCCTTCAAAAAAATATTTTATACATTTGCTACAACCTACAAACTAAAAACCCATTCACTTTGAACCACATCAAAATTCTTCACCTCGACACCAATCATCCGTTGCTCTTAGCACAGTTGCAAGAAGCTGGTTTCCAAAACGATCTCGATAATACATCCACTCAACACGAAATCGAATCCAAGATTCACCACTATCAAGGCATCGTTATCCGCAGCCGATTTAAAATAGATGCCGCCTTTTTGGACAAAGCCACACAGCTGCAATTCATCGCTAGAGTGGGCGCTGGGCTCGAAAGTATTGATATTGACGAGGCAAAAAGCAAGAACATCCAACTTATAGCCGCTCCCGAGGGAAATAGCAATGCCGTTGGCGAACAAGCCCTTGGAATGTTGTTGTCGTTAATGAACCATTTAAACAAAGCGCACCAACAAATAAAAGCAGGACATTGGAACCGAGAATCCAACAGAGGGCACGAACTCAAAGGCAAAACCATCGGCATAATCGGGTATGGCAACATGGGAAAATCATTTGCCAAAAAACTACAAGGATTTGATGTGAAGGTGCTGTGCTACGATATTCTAAACCAGGTTGGAGACGCCAATGCACAACAAGTTTCTTTATCAGAATTGCAACAAAAAGCAGACGTAGTGAGTCTGCACACCCCATGGAATTCCTCCACCGACAAAATGATTGATTCCGATTTTATCAATGCTTTTGCAAAACCATTTTGGTTCATCAACACCGCAAGAGGAAATTCAGTAGTAACGACTGATTTGGTTACAGCATTACAATCCAAAAAAATAATAGGAGCAGGTTTAGATGTTTTAGAATACGAAAAATTGTCTTTTGAAAGCTTATTTCCAGACGAAACTACAAAGGCGGAAACACCAGAAATTCCTGAAGCTTTAGCTTATTTGTTACAAGCCGACAACGTACTCCTTACGCCACACATTGCGGGCTGGACTTTCGAAAGCCACGAGCGTTTGGCACAAGTAATTGTCAATAAAATCAAAGAAAAATATGGGGTTTAAGCAACATTGTTAAAAAACAATAATAATTTTAACAAGGATAATGTGTAATTGTTAATATTTTTTTTATTTTTGAAAACTATTGATAGCTTATTCATTAAAAATAGGGGAGCAACTGAAAATCCATAAGAGTAAGAAGTAACAACTAACAAAAAACAATTATGATTGATTGGTACAAAAAAGTAGTTTTTGAAAATTACGCTAATTTTAAAGGACGCGCAAGAAGAAGTGAGTATTGGTACTTTGCTTTAGGGAATTTAATTTTATTTATTATTGCCGCAGTAATTGATAATGTTGCAGGAATAAATTTTGATCCAATTCCTTATGGACCGATTTATTTACTTGTTGGACTAGCTACCTTTATTCCTAGCCTTGCAGTTCTTGTAAGACGATTACACGATGTAGGCAAAAGCGGTTGGTTTTATTTTATAATTTTAATCCCAATCATCGGAGCGATATGGGTTTTTGTTTTACTTTGCACCGATGGAGAAAACGGATCAAATCAATACGGAGCAGATCCTAAAAATGATTTGGATGAAATCAACGAAATAGGCGCAGCATAATTCAGCATAAAGCAATGTCGTCTTCTTAATGGAGACGGTTTTTTATTAGAACCACTAAATTAGTTAATATGGATATTGCACCACCCAACGAATCCTGGAATACACCACAAAAACCTATTCCATATTTTAAAGTTGACCCAGTTTTAGTATTGATTTTTGGACTGCTAACCTGCGGATTGTATTTAATTTATTGGAACATTAAAGCAGCTGAAGTGTTTAATGCGGTTGCCGAACGCGAAGTCATAGCTACTCCAATTGCTGTATTTGCAGGATGTTGCTATCCAATAAATTTATATTTCTTTTATTTAGCAGGAAAAGAAGGTTTGCCAAAAGTATATCAAAGAACGGGTTCCAACCAAAAAGACGACACCGTTTTATTACTGATTTTAGGATTTATTTTTCCAATGGTTGCCGCAATGATTGTACAAAGTGACATCAACAAATTATACAAATAACAATAAACGTACGCGTAAAATTTACGGAATTATCGGTGCTTTTTTAACACTACTTTTTCCGTTCTTTTTTATGCTTTCGGATGGTGATAATCATTTAGAAAAAGCACAATCGTTGTGCCCGTTCAAAATGTTATCTGGATTGCCTTGTCCCGGATGTGGCATTACAAAATCAATGGTCTATTGCTATGAAGGGGATTTATATAAAAGTTTTTCCTTTCATGCTTTCGGGCCTTTTTTGATCCTTTTTTGTATGATAGCTATAGTGGTTTTACTCCTAGAGTTATACACCCAAAAAGAATATGGCAACTCAATTGTATACCATAGAAAGGGAGCTTATTTTTTAGCCGGAGTCTTAATCGTTTATCATATCATTCGATTGGTTTATTTTATTAAAAATAATGATTTCAATAGCATTTTGGAAGCATCCATTTGGCGCTAATGACCCATTTCTTTTTTTTATTAAGATAAAAAAGTAGTAGTTCTAAAATAATATCCTAATTTTGAAAAATATATAGCTCTAACCAATACCATAAAAATGAAATTAATTAAAAAATCAGTTGTCCTATTTGCATTTACAGGGCTTTTATTTTCTTGTTCCAATGAAATTACGAATCAAGCAACTATTCAAAATAGCACTGAAACCAGCACTGCAAGAGTTGTAACCCCAAAAAAATTCCTTTTTGACGCCATTAAAGCAGAAACCTCTGGAAATGCCGATTGGATTATTTCTGAAAACAGCAGCGGAACACCTTTGCGTTATCCATCTCCAGCCGCATCAACAGTAACCGCGTCCACTCCCGAAAATTATTGGCAAGGTGGATTATCTGCATGGGGGATTGCACTAGCAAAACAAGGACACACAGTAGAATCCTTAGTTACAGGAGGAACGATAACGTATGGAAACGCCGCCAATGCGCAAGATTTGTCAAAATATGATGTTTACGTAGTGGATGAGCCAAACATTTTATTCACGGCTGCTGAAAAAACGGCAATTATGAATTTTGTGAAAAATGGAGGCGGTTTATTTATGATTGCCGACCACACCGTTTCTGATAGAAATAATGACGGCTTTGATTCTCCGGCAATTTGGAATGATTTAATGACAAACAATAGCGTTCAAGCCAACCCATTTGGCTTAACGGTTGAATTGACAAACATATCGGAAACATCCACAAAATTAGTGACAGATTCCACCAACAAAATACTAAACGGTTCGCAAGGTGTGGTTACAAAACTTAAATTCAGCAATGGTGCCACAATAAAATTAAATACAATTGCCAATACTACTGCAAAAGGATTGATTTTTCAAAATGCAGTAACCACAGCAAGCACAACAAAAGTTATGTGTGCTTCAGCAACTTATTTTGCAGGAAGAGTAGTTTTAATTACAGATAGCTCACCAGCAGACGATGGCACAGGAAACCCAAGTGATGTTTTATACAACGGATGGTCAGATGCAACTGTTGCAAGTAGCCATTCTAGACTTCACCTAAATGCTTCTTTGTGGTTAGCAAAATTGCAATAGAAAATAAATATTATTTTCACGTTTGAAACCCCATAACCGACCCTAATAGTGTCGGTTTTTTTTGTTATGAACCTAAAATACAGCGTTTTTTTGGGAAGCGTTTTGTAAATTACATTTTAAATGTACATTTTTATAAAAAGGACTGTAACACAAAATCAACTTCTGCGTCTAACGCTAATAATAACTACAATTGATTAAAAAAAATAAGGTAATTTTGCAACAACATAAATAGCTTTCAAGTGTTAATAGTATGAACAAAAATAGAAATCCATTTTTAGTAGTAATTCTAGTTCTTTTTATAGGATGCTTTGCAACGGCACAAATCAAAAAATGGACTATAAAAGAATGTGTGAATTACGCTTTAACACACAACATTTCTATTATGCAATCCGATTTAGATATAAAATCAGCTGCAATAGACCAAAATTCAGCATTTGGCAGTTTCCTACCTACATTAAACGCCGATGCTTCTCATTCATGGAATATTGGTTTGAACCAAAACATCACCACAGGTCTATTAGAAAATCAAACGACACAATTTACATCGGCTAGACTGAATTCTAGTTTGACTATTTATAACGGTTTACAGCTCCAAAACCGGTTGCGAAGAGCCAATCTTTCGGCAGTGGCATCGCAGTATAAGTTGACTAAAATGAAAGATGATATTTCCTTGAATGTCGCCAATGCTTTTTTGCAAATTCTTTTTAATAAAGAGAACTTAAAAGTCAAAAAAGAACAACTGCTCAACAATGAGAAGCAACTGCAACGCTCTCAAGAACTAGTAAAAGCAGGATCTGTTCCTAGAGGCGATTTGCTCGATGTTCAAGCAACAGTTGCTGCCAACAAACAAGCGGTTGTTATTGCCGAAAACAGTTTGTTGATTTCAAAATTAAGTTTGGCACAATTGCTTCAATTGGAAAATTTTCAAGAATTTGACATTGCTGATAGCGATTATAATGTGAGTGAAAGCCCAACAATGTTACAAACGCCCACCGCCATTTTTGAAAAAGCAAAAGAACAAAGATCAGAAATAAAAATAGCCAAAACCAACCTCGAAATTGCCGAACGCGATGTTAAAATTGCCAAAGGAGCGTATCAACCTAGTATTCAAGGATTTTATAGTTTCAGTACCAGAGTAGGATATTCGGATCGAATGGTTGGTTACGGATTAGATACGGCAAACCCAACCACCGTGATTGGCTACGTGGAAGGAACCAATACCAATGTTTTGCAACCCAATTACAAACCTATCTTTGGAAATGCAGCGCCATTTTTTGATCAATTTGATAGTAACAAAGGGCATAATTTTGGGTTTCAAATGAATATTCCGATATTCAATGGGCTTTCGGTTAGAAACAATGTTGCGAAATCAAAACTCAATTTAGAACGTTCAAAAATTGGACTTAGCCAACAAGAACTCGATTTAGAAAGAAATATTTATACGGCTTTTACCGATGCTAAGGGCGCTTTAAATTCTTATGAAGCTGCACTTTCTGCACTGCAAGCACGAACAGAAGCCTATAATTATGCCAAAGAAAAATTCAATGTTGGTATAATGAATGCCTTCGATGTAAACCAATCACAAACCTTATTTGTAAATGCACAATCGGAAGTAATACGAACCAAATACGATTATATTTTTAGAGTCAAAGTAGTCGAATTCTATTTTGGAATTCCAATCGTTCAAAATTAATTATTATGTCAAAAAAATCAATATATATTACATTAGGAGTACTATTAATCGTGATAATAGGCTTACTTGTGCTGTCTAAAACAGGTGTAATAGGCGCTAAAAAGAAAGGAACAGAAGTAGAAATTGCAACGGTTGCTAACCTTACGATAGTAGAAACGGTTTCTGCCACTGGAAAAATTCAACCAGAAACTGAAATTAAAATATCGTCTATGGTTTCGGGTGAAATTATAGATTTGCCTGTAAAAGAAGGGCAAGTAGTTAAAAAAGGAGATTTGTTGGTAAAAATAAATCCCGATTTATACACCTCTGGTTTGAACCGTACCGTTTCTAATTTATCGGGTACAAAAGCCGGTTTAACACAAGCTGAAGCACAATTTAACGAGGCAAAATCGAGTTACGAAAGAAACAAAACCTTATTCGAGAAAGGAATTATTTCCAAATCAGATTGGGACAAAGCGACTGCCTCTTTTGAAGTAGCAAAAGCCACCAAACAATCGGCCTATTTTAATGTACAAAGTGCTGCCGCAACGGTTAATGAAGCCAAAGACAATTTAGGAAGAACTATTATTTATGCGCCTGCCAGCGGTACTATTTCTTCGCTTGGCGTAGAATTAGGCGAACGTGTTTTAGGTACACAACAAATGACAGGAACCGAAATTATGAGAGTGGCAAATCTCAACTCGATGGAAGTCGTAGTCGATGTAAATGAAAATGACATAGTAAAAATACACGAAGGCGATTCGGCTAAGGTGGAAGTTGATGCTTATCTGAAAAAACAATTCAAAGGAATTGTAACCAGTATTTCAAACTCTGCAAGTACCGCTTTAACCGCCGATCAGGTGACTAATTTTAAAGTAAAAGTGCGCATTGTGAAAGAATCTTATCTGGATTTAATGGAAGGAAAACCAGAAAGTTATTCGCCATTTCGACCAGGAATGACGGCTACAGTTGACATTATGACCAAAAGAAAAACCAATATATTAGGCGTGCCAATCAGCGCCATTGTAATAAAAGCGGATACTTCGTCAATTAAAAAAGAAACAGCTATTACTACAGACGAGGATAAAAAAGCACCAAAATTAGACAAAAAATTGGAGTGTGTTTTTGTAAAAAATGGCGACAAAGCCAAAATTAGAGTGATAAAAACAGGCATTCAAGACGACACCAATATCGAAATCATTTCAGGACTTAAAAAAGGTGATGTTGTCATAACCGGACCTTATACCACGGTTTCAAAAGACTTGAATTCGGGCGATTTAATTTATATTCCAACTGCCGAAGAAAAACAAAAGGCGCAAGAAAAAGAAATGAAAAAATAAAAAGCAAAGTAAATTTGGACATGCCCCAAAAAGTTAGACACTATTTGGGGTATTTTTATGGATAGGAAAAGCAGCTTTTAATTTATTGCTTTCAACACCTCACAAGACCTTTTAAAACGTAAGCTCCTGCACTTAAATTCACAATCGCGCAACGAAGCGAGCGGATTTACATAATTACAATTATATTCAACTGCGGTAAGATCGCATTATTTCTTCTATTTCAGCGCTTACTTCATTACATTTTGTGATCATAGCTTTGACAAAAACAGCCACTTTAAAATAGAAAAAAGTTGAACGACCAATATTTTATGTTGTAGTTTAAGTAATACATCCTTTATAGCTGCGGTATATTTACTTGCTATTTAAGGGCATCTAAATCTGTAATGTAACTATAATAGTTCTATAGTGAGTCTATAAAAATAGTCTTTTTTATAGACTCACTATAGACTCACTATAGATTCAGTATAGAGTTAATTGAAGTTAAGCTCTAATTAAATATGCTGTATCTATGAAACAGCCATTACTTAAATCGGTTGTTTTATTTTATAAAATTGTCTTTCCGCTTACATTCCATACACATTTAAAAAGTTGTTTTTGTTGTTTATAATTAAAAACAATTCTAATTTTTAAACACGTTGGGTTTAAGTATATAGGAATGTAATACAACTCTGGGATAGTTTTATTTAAAATGCGACAACTTTTTCGTTGTGTACTTATTAATTGAAATGTATTGGTTTGCTGGATTTCAGAATTTTAATTATCTTAATAGGTAAAATTAATACAGTAAAACCAGCCTGTGCGTTAGTAGTGGAGTAACTGATATTGATTGTAGATTCTAGTTCAACTACTTGAGTTAGATTTAATGCAAAACCAGAATGAGGTCTAATTTGATCAAAAATAGCAATAACATTGTATTGGTTAAAGTCAATATTTGTTTCTGAAAACGTAGTAGAGATAGCATCAACGGCATCAATACTTTGAATTAGACTGAGCCATTGCGCTTGAGTTGTAATTACTAAATTTTGAGATTGTAAAGTTTCAATGCCAGAGCCACTTAAATTTGTTGATTTTATTAGTGAATAATTTAATTTTATTGGAAAACTAACCGCAGGAGTTATTGATGATGAACTTGTACATCCTAAAATGGAAAAAAGTAGCAGGCTTGAAAGTATTTTTTTCATGATTTTTAATTTTTTATTAAAGTTTTTGCGTCTACTATTTGACCATTACAGACTAAAGCAACCGTATAAAAACCGTTAGCATAAGTGTAAATTGCTATTATGACTACTTTCTCTCCATGTAAATCTATAAAATAGATTTTGATAAAAGGATAAGAATTTTATTATTAATCATTTAATAGATTTAGATTACTACTACAGTATTTTACAAATGGAGAAAAATGGTATTAGATAAAGGGTTTTTATTTCGGAGTAGATTATGTCTTATTATTTACGGAATAAGGGCAAATATTTTGCTCTATTTTCGTACATTATCCATAACAAAATAGTAATTAAAACTAACACTAAGGGCAAGCCCCTTTGGTCTTGAACAATGTTGGTTAGTGCTATTCCAACCATCACCGGAAAAATAATTAATGCTCCCAAAGCCCTTGTTCTTGGGAAAATGATTAATAGCCCACCTAAAAATTCAGCAATTCCAACAAGTGCCATTAACCAACCGATTTCTGTAAATGCGTCAAATGCTTTAAGCATTTTTTCAGGTAAATCTTTTGGCATCGGCATAAAATGGAAAAATTTATCCAAACCAGCGTTTATAAATAGCAATCCAAAAAGGAGTGCGAATACAAATAATACTTTGTTTTTAATTGAACTTTTCATTTTCAGTATAGTTTTTAAAGTTATTTAATATCATTTGCCAACCCATTTTCTGCATGGCAATTGGATTTTCGTTTTCTGTGTCAAAAGTTGTTGTAATATAAATAAAATCATCACTATTTTCAAAAATGGTGGTGGCTTTTCTGCCGTCACCCATTGTATATGTTAGTTCTTGGCAATTGGAAACAACATCATAAATGGCTTCAAAATCAAAACCAAAACTGCCATCTTTAGCTTCCATTCTCGCAAAATATTTTCCGCCAATTCGTAAATCATTTTCTGCTTTTGGACATTGCCAACTTGGGTCTGCAAAATTCCATTTTGTAATATGAATTGGATTTGTCCAACATTCCCAAACGTTTTGCAACGAGGCTTTAACGGTGGCGCTAATAGTAATTTTTATAGCCATATTTTGCTTTTTTATTTCAACAAATCCTTCAGAATTTAGTTTATTCACGGCTGCAATTCCTGCTCCTGCCTTTTTAGATTTTAATCAAATAGAAGGACTTTTATTTTTGCTAAAGTAAATTTTTTTAAAATACGAACCAAATAGTACACAGCGTTCCAAAAGAAGAAGTTGAAAATGTACAGTTTGAAAATGTACAGTTATTGATAATTCTAAAAAAATTGCTCAAAAACCCCAGGTTAATTAATTAGATGGAAGTTTTTTTATCAATCTTTTTAACAATCCTTTGTGAAACAAGGGATTTATGAAAACTTACCTTTGCCTTAATTAGAAAGCAATCAAGAATCCAAAATGAAAAAATTAAAATTTATTTTAACCCTACTGTTTTTAGCCTGCACTTTTTTAAACTTTGCTCAAAACAGACCTGAAATGAAGAAGGTCTTGGTTTCAGGAAAAATAATTGATAAAACCAACAAGCAACCCCTAGAATATGCAACAATCACATTGCAAAATACTAAAAAAGCTGCTGATGTGACAGGCGGAATTACCAATGCTAAAGGCGAATTCGAATTTGAAGTTCACCCCGGAATGTATGACATCAAAATTGAATTTATTTCTTTTAAAGCAATTGATATAAAGCAAAAAGACATTCAAGACAACATAAATTTTGGTACCATTGCTCTAGCTGATGACGCGACACAATTGAATGAAGTTGAAATCAGAACGGAGCGTACCACGGTAGAAATAAAACTCGACAAAAAAGTCTACAATGTAGGAACCGATTTAATGGTGAAAGGCGGCACCGTGAGCGATGTTTTAGACAATATTCCATCAGTAGCAGTCGCTCAAGACGGAACCATTAGCCTTCGTGGTAATGAAAATGTGCGAATTTTAATAGACGGAAAACCTTCTAACGCCATAAATATTACCGAAGCATTGAAACAAATTCCTGCCGATGCTATTGACAAAGTGGAGGTAGTAACTAATCCTTCTGCGCGGTACGATTCAGAAGGTGGTGGTGGACTTTTAAACATTATTCTTAAAAAAGGAAAAAATCAAGGCATGAACGGTAGTGTAATTGTATCGATTGGAATTCCAGAAAGTTATGGCGTTTCGGCCAATATAAATTACAAAAGAGAAAAAACAAATGTATTTACTTCAGTAGGTTACAACTATAGAAATAACCCTGGGAAATTTATAACGAATTCTCAATATTTGAACCCAGTGGACGGAAGTACAAAAAATTATATAGACGAAAGAAGAGATAATACAAGAACCGGAAATAGCTATAATGCTACGATTGGAATGGATTGGTTTTTAGACAAATCTACCACATGGACAAATGCGCTAAACGTTAGGAAAAACAATGGGCAAAATCCAGAATCGGTTGCCTATAATTACTTTGATTTGAATCATTTGTTTCAATCGACAAGTTACCGTCAAAATGATCAAAGCAGCAATGGACAGAATTTGGAATACACCACTAATTTTACCAAAAAATTCAAAAAAGAAGGCCACAAATGGACTATTGATGGTTCGTTTTCGGTAAACAAAGACAATGATTATGCCTTGATTTCAGACGTGAAAAACGAAATTACTTCTAACGAACAGGACCAAAAGAGAAATATTATCCAGTCGGATTATGTCTTGCCTTTCGGAAACGGCAGCCAGTTTGAATTGGGTTATAAAGGTGATTTTAGCGAATTGACAACGGCTTATGGGGTAGGAAGCGTAAGCAATGCAGGTGTTTATTCGCCCTATGCCAATTTTACGAATACTTTAGAATATAAAGAAAGAGTAAATGCTTTGTATTCACAATTGGGGACTAAAGCAGGTAAGTTTTCCTTTCTTTTTGGGTTGCGATATGAAAATTCCAGTATCGATATTAATCTTTTGACTACTAATAATTTTAATAAGAAAAGATATGGCAATTTGTTCCCAAGTGCTTTTCTAACGTATGCTATTTCTGATAAGAGCAGCGTATCCTTGAGTTACAGTAAAAGAATTTCGCGCCCGAGAGGAAGACAGATTAATCCGTTTTCAAATTATTCAAGTAACATTAATATGTTTCAGGGAAACCCAGATTTGAATCCTGCTTTAACTGATGCCCTTGATTTTGGATACCTAAAACGTTGGGAAAAACTGACCTTTAACACCTCAATGTATGGCAATAGAACTTCAGACTCTTTTCAATTTATTCGAAGAGAAAGTGGTGAATATGTAAACGGCACCCCAGTGATTGTAAGTGCTCCAATAAATTTAGCTACAGAATTACGCTACGGTTTTGAGTTTACCTTAAATTATGCTCCTTACAAATGGTGGAAATTAAATTCGAATTTCAATTTTTTTAAAGTAGACACCAAAGGCGACTATAACTATCTCAATTCATCAAATGTGATGATTTATCAAAATTTCAACAATAATGCTTCTTCATGGTTTGCCCGTTTAACTTCAAAAATTAGTTTGCCTTACAAAATTGATTGGCAAACCAATGTAACCTATAATGGACCACAAGACAATGCCCAAGGAAGAACAATTGGTGTGGCAAGTGCTAATTTAGGCTTCAGTAAAGATATATTAAAAGATAAAGGAACGCTTGCGCTAAACGTGCAGGATATTTTTAATTCGAGAAAACGTATTTATGAAACCTATTTGCCGCAAGTCAATTCGTATTCCGAAATGCAACGAAGCATGAGACAAATTACGCTTTCTTTCACTTATAGATTCAATAAAATGAAAGGGGATAAAGAGAAACTTCCGAAACAATCCGATTCGGAAGGCGGAGACTTCCCGGGATAATCAGTCCATAAAAAAAGCCAGAAAATTCAATTCTGGCTTTTTTTATACTTTATAATTCTATTTAATTTCCTGTAAAAAAGGCTTTTCTTTTTTCTAAAAAAGCGGTGGTTCCTTCTTTAAAATCGTTAGTACCAAAGCATTTTCCAAAGGCTTCAATTTCTGTTTTGTAGCCATTGGTTCCGTCTTCAAAATTGGCGTTTATTGCTTTTATTGCTTGTGCAATAGCGACAGGTGAATTTTTCATGATGCGAGTAGCAATCCCATAACAAAAAGCTAAAAGTTCCGATTGCGGTACCACATGATTTACTAATCCAACTCTGTAAGCTTCGTCGGCAGGCATCATGCCGGCAGTTATAATCATTTCCATAGCGCGTCCTTTTCCAATTAATTGAGGTAAACGCTGTGTTCCTCCATAGCCAGGAATTACACCAAGAGAAGTTTCGGGCAAGCCCATTTTGGCATTTTCAGAAGCAATTCTAAAATGACAAGACATTGCTAATTCTAAACCGCCACCAAGTGCAAATCCATTGACGGCTGCAATAACTGGTGTTTTTAAATTTTCTATAAAATCAAATAAAAGGGTTTGACCTTCAGCTGCCAACTGCGCGCCTGCTGCAACAGAAAAATTAGCAAATTCTGAAATGTCGGCTCCCGCTACAAAGGCTTTTTCGCCACTTCCGGTTAGTACAATAACTTTAATTTCAGGATTTTTTTCTAAGGAATCAAAAGCAAAATGCAGTTCTTGAATGGTGGCTTTATTTAAGGCATTCAGCTTTGTTGGTCGGTTAATGGTAATGGTTGCAATGTTGTTTTCTGTTGCAACCAAAATGTTTTCGTAATTCATTTTTATTATTTGGTTTTTATTAATGGTAATGAAACGCTGAACAAAGTTCCTTTTCCTGTTTCTGTTTCAAATGTAATTGTTCCTTTATAATTTTCAATAATATTTTTAATAATTCCCAGTCCTAATCCCATTCCACTAGTTTTGGTAGTGAATTTTGGTTCAAAAATATGTGCTCTATTTTCTTCTTCTATGCCAACGCCATTGTCTTTTACGATAATCATGACAGTATCTTTTTTTCTGGTAACAGTAACGACTATTGTTTTATTTTCTTGATTTTCTGGAATGGATTGAATCGCATTTTTGACTAAATTGGTAATAATACGAATCAATTGTGTACGATCCATTTTTGTTATAATTTCGGCTTCCTCACTTTTAAAAACCAAATAGTCCTCATTAAAAATCTCCAAAGCCAATTCAACAATATTCACCACATTTAAAGTTTCATTTTGTTGGGCAGGCATGGAAGCAAAATTAGAGAAGGCTGACGCCACGGCACTCATAGTATCTATTTGTTGAATCAATGTTTCGGAATAATCATTCATTTTTTGTTTTACATCATAAGCATCTGGATCAAATTTTCTTTGAAAACTTTGCACGGTTAATCGCATTGGTGTAAGGGGGTTTTTAATTTCATGAGCCACTTGTTTTGCCATATCACGCCATGCTTGTTCGCGTTCGCTTTGTGCCAATTTTACGGCACTTTCTTCTAGTTTGTCCACCATTCCGTTATAGGCGTTTATCAGCAAACTAATTTCTTTATTACTGTCATCTGCTTCTATTTTTTCATTTTTTTGATTTAAACTCGTTTCTGTTATCTTTTCTGAAATCGCTTTCAAGGATTGCGTTACATAACTCGAAAGAAAGTAGGCCAATCCAAAGGCAATAAAGAGCATAAAAGCATAAACTTGTCCCAATCGGAAAAGGAAATTTTGCAACTCCCGTCCATAAAAACCATCGTCTTCAATATAGGGCAAACTCAAAATACCCAAGGGTTTGAATTTTAGATCCTTGATTTGACTGAACGAGGATCGGTATTTTTTGTCGTCAATAGTTTTGATATCTACATAGCGCTTCTCCATAGACGACTGTACTAATTTCAGTATATAATCTGGAATTGGTGGGGCAGGGGTGTCGATTGAAAAAGAACCTTTTGACGATTTTAATAATTTTCCTTTTAGGCTATAAATATTGATTTGTAAACTATGAATGTCTGATAATTCATGGATTTTATCTTTAAAAATCAGCCGTAAATTTTCTGTTGTTAACGGATAGGTGGTTGTGGAAAGAATATAGTTGATGTGTTCTTTTATAGCGTTTTCTTTTCGTTCCAAGCGTTCTTGGTGGTAATCTTTGGCTTCTTTTTTGAATTGATAAATCGAAATTCCGGCCATTAATAGCGACGCAATCAAAGTCAAAAGAATCATCGACAAGAAAATTCTTGTACGCAGGGAAACTCGTTTGATTTTAACCGCTTTCAGCATTTTAAGATTGATTTTTTTGTCTTATTTTTTTGTAAAATTGAAATCCCAACATGATAATTATAGAAAATACAATAATGCCAATTACACCATAAACCCAATCGACAGCATTTTTAAGAATTACCAAAAAAACTACCGAAAACAAAATAATTGTAGCACCTTCGTTCCATAATCGCATAAAATTGGAACTGTATTTTGTGCCGTCTTTTTGTAAATGCAAATAGATGGAATGACATTTCCAATGGTATAAATACAATAGAAAAACGAAGCTTAATTTCACGTGCATCCAGGGCATTAGCATCCACGCCTTTCCAATATCGGTAAAAAACAACATCCAAAAAGCAAAAATACTAGCTAATATTGCAGACGGCCAAGTGATAATATACCACAATCGGTACGTCATTATTCGGTATTGATTTTGTAAAATTTCTTTTTCTGGCGAGGGTTTTTCATTGGCCTCAATTTGGTACACAAACAAGCGCACAATATAAAACAACCCAGCAAACCAAGTGATGACAAAGATGAGGTGAAGGGATTTTAGGTAGTTGTAAAGTTCCATTTTATTTTTTGTTTAAAGTTGAAAGTTTAAGGTTGTAGGCTCATAAGACCACTTTAAACCTTAAAATTCAAATATTTTACTTTGCCCAATTTTCAATCCAATTCGCAACTGTTTGACACCATTCATCACCGTCATTCATACAAGGAATTGCAAAGAAATTCTCACCGCCGTGTGCTTTGAATTCATGGTTGGCTTCCATGGCAATTTCTTCTAATGTTTCCAAACAATCGGAAACAAATGCGGGCGTTACAACAGCTAAATTTTTAATTCCTTTCTCGGGCATTTTATTGATTTCAACATCAGTATACGGCGTTAACCATTTGTCGCCAGCTAATCGGGATTGGAAGGTTTGACTGTATTTTCCTTCTGGAATTCCTAAATATTTCACGACTTGTTTTGTCGTTTCATAACATTGGTGGCGGTAACAAAATTCGTGAGCTGGCGAAGGCGTGTTGCAACAAGATCCATCCATTTTACAATGTGATTTGGTGACGTCCGTTTTACGAATATGTCGCTCTGGAATCCCATGATACGAGAACAATAAATGGTCGTATTCAAAACCAGCTAAGTGTTTTTTAATGGAATTTCCTAAAGTCGAAATGTAATCGGGTTTGTTATAAAAAGCCGGAAAAATTGTAAATTTCATCTCAGGAAAATACTTTTTTCGGTGCTCTTCGGCCAATTCTAAAATAGTAGTTGTTGAAGCCATGGCGTGTTGCGGATACAGCGGAAATAACATTACCTCGTTAACGCCTTTGTCCTTTAACTCTTGTAGACCCTTTAAAATAGACATTTTGCCATACCGCATCGCCAATGCAACAGGAATTGAAGATAGTTGCTGTACTTTTCTTTGCATTCTTTCCGAAATTACGACCAATGGAGAGCCTTCTTCCCACCATATTTTAGCATAAGCTGCAGCTGATTTTTTTGGGCGCGTTTGTAGAATAATTCCTCGAACCAACAAAGCACGAAGCAAAAATGGAACGTCAATGACGTATTTATCCATTAAAAACTCATCCAAATAAGGTTTAACATCTTTTGCCGTTGGACTTTCTGGCGAACCTAAATTGACTAATAGAACTCCTTTCATTATTTTTAATTTTATTTTTATAAAAGTAATTATACTTCTTTTATAAATTATTTTGATTAACTATTTTTTATTTATTGTTTGATTTTCGAAATATTTGATTTTTATGTATTCGGATTAATTGCCATCAAATATTTTTTTGGTGTTGTACCAAATTTCTTTTTGAAAGCGGCAATAAAATGGCTTCCGGTGCTATAGCCAATTTTTAAGCCCACTTCATTTACATTATAAGAACCACTATCCAATAATTTTCGAGCAGAATCCATTTTGTAGTCAAAAAGAAATCCATAAACGGTATCTCCATAAATTTGTTTAAAACCCATTTTTAATTTTTTCAACGTCAGCCCAATTTCATCGGCTAATTCTTGTAAACCAGGAGGTTCAGCCATATTGGCAAGAATAATTTCTTTGGCTTTTTTGATTTTCAAAACGTTTTCTTCGTCAATTAAAAACGGACACTGTTCGGCGTTTGGATCTTCGGTACGGTTGAAATACAAACTCAACAATTCGTAACCCTTTCCTTTGTAATACAAATTTTTTATGGAGGGATGCAAGTTGTAATGAAACAATTGACTCAATACAATCGCCATTGAAGGACTGATATCGCCTTCTTTGTAATATTTTTTATCTTTATTTTCATCACTCAAAAACGTGATGTAATTGGCTTCAGAAGAAAATAAATTATGAAATTTTTTAATAGAAATAATAACCGAAATCACCCATGAATTGGGCGCAATTTCAAGATTTATTGGCAATTCTTTTTGAGGATTGTAGAGCAATAAAGATTTTTCTTCTTTTAAATCCAGTGCATAATTTCCATGATTGAAAATAAACTTGGCTGTTCCTTTCAGTCCAAAATGAAATTGAATTAAGCCACTTTTTACTTCTCGTTGATTACAGAGTATCTCTTCACCATCGTTCTGGTAACGAAGTAGGGTAAAATCGTCTTCTATTGTTATAACATCATGTGAACTCATCGCGACATTTTTTTTAAGTGATTTGATAATTGTCAGTTTTTAGTTTTGTAAAACAAAATAGATTTATTTTTTAATAAGCTTGATTTTATTACAAAAATAGTATTTTTTTAATTTATCGCTTGTTTTTTTAAATAAATTCACCAAGCGACACAAAAAGAACTTTTAGCGTTACTTTAATAAAAAAGGGAATTATAAATTTGCCAATCTTATCAGTTAAAGATTAAACATGGAAAATCTAATCACGTCTAAACACAAAACTTTCTACGCTATAGGATTAAGTTACAAGAAAGCTGATGCTGAAGTTAGAGGTAAATTTAGTTTAGATGTCAAGGCAAAAACCAAAGTCTTGCTGCAAGCCAAACAAGAAGGCGTTACTAGTTTAATCGTTACGTCTACCTGCAATCGCACTGAAATTTACGGATATGCTGATCACCCTTTTCAATTGATAAAATTAGTTTGCGATAACAGTAATGGTACCGTTGAAGAATTCCAAAAAGCAGGTTTTGTATTTAAAAATCAAGAAGCTATAGACCACATGTTTCGAGTAGGAACGGGTTTAGACAGCCAAATTCTTGGTGATTTTGAAATCATTGGTCAGATAAAAAACAGTTTTGAAGAATCAAGAGCAATGGGTTTAATCAATGCTTTTTTAGACCGATTGATAAACACCGTTATCCAAACCAGTAAGAGAATTAAAAACGAAACCGAAATTAGCTCAGGAGCAACTTCTGTTTCCTTTGCTGCCGTTCAGTACATTTTCAGAAACATAGAAGACATAGGAAATAAAAATATTCTACTTTTTGGGACAGGGGAAATAGGTCGAAATACGTGTGAAAATTTAGTCAAACATACTAAAAACGAACAAATTACTTTAATAAATAGAACCAAAAGCACTGCCGAAATTTTGGCTGGAAAATTAAATTTGATTGTAAAAGATTATTCTGATTTGCATCTCGAATTACAAAAAGCCGATGTTTTAGTAGTAGCAACTGGAGCACAAAATCCAACGATTGACAAAGCCATTTTAAATCTAAAAAAACCCATGTTGATTTTAGATTTGTCTATACCCAAAAATGTAAATGCCGATGTGCAACAAATTCCGGGTGTTACTTTAATTCACATGGATTATTTATCTCAAATGACAGACGATACACTTGAACGAAGAAAACAACACATTCCAGCAGCCGAAGCCATTATAGAAGACATGAAATTAGAATTAAATACTTGGATGAATGGTCGAAAATTCGCTCCAACAATTCACGCATTAAAAGCAAAACTGAACGATATTGTAGCCGGAGAACTTACTTTTCAAAGAAAAAAATTATCTAATTTTGACGAAGAACAAGCCGAATTAATCAGCTCTAGAATTATTCAAAAAATCACCAATCAATTTGCTAATCATTTGAAAGACGAAAACACTTCAGTCGATGATAGCATTGATTTTATTGAAAAAATTTTTCAAATTGGTTTTTCAACTCCAAAAAAAGAAATTTCAAAAGCCGAAGAAAAATATAAAATTACTTTATCATAGGGAAAATCTAAATAAACCTTAATACATCTTTATGGTTTAAAAAAGGAAAGGTTTAATGGATTCAAACAAAACAATTCGAATTGGAACACGAGATAGTGAATTAGCACTGTGGCAAGCCTATACGGTTCAAAAAAAATTAAACGATTTAGGCTATAAAACCCAAATTATTGCCGTAAAATCACATGGAGATATTATCCTTGATAGACCCCTTTACGAACTCGGAATCACAGGAATTTTTACAAAAACGCTTGATATTGCTATGATAAACGGCCAAGTGGATATTGCAGTGCATTCCATGAAAGATGTGCCAACAGTGTTGCCTGTTGGAATTGTTCAAGCAGCAGTTCTGGAAAGAGCCAGTACTTTGGATATTTTAGTTCATAAAGGAAACCTCGATTTTTTGGAAGGAACTGGAACCATCGCCACCGGAAGTTTGCGACGTCAAGCACAATGGTTGCATAAATTCCCCAACCATACGGTGGTCGATTTACGCGGAAACGTAAATACACGAATGCAAAAACTGAACGAAAGCGATTGGAACGGAGCTGTTTTTGCCGCTGCAGGTTTAGAAAGAATCAACTTAAAACCGACCGATTTTATCGATTTAGATTGGATGGTTCCCGCACCAGCTCAAGGCGCAATGCTTGTGGTGGCTATGGAAAATGATGCTTTTTGCAAAGAAGCTATTGGCAAACTCAACCATAGAGAAACCGAAATTTGCACACAAATCGAAAGAGAATTTCTAAAAACGCTTGAAGGGGGATGTACAGCTCCAATTGGTGCTTTGGCAAAAATAAACAATTACGAAATTCAGTTTGTTGGGAATTTATTCTCTATTGATGGTGAAGAAAAAATAGAAATTGAAAGCACCATTTCATTAGACAATTGGACTGATTTTGGAAAAGAGTGTGCCAACGAAATCTTAGAAAAAGGTGGTGCAATGTTGATGAAGTCAATTAAGAAAAGTTTGAAAAAATAATGAATAACCAAATCAGCATTCTCTCCACAAAAATACTTTTAGTCTATTAAAAAATTATGACCCAGTTGAACAAAGATATTTTACCAGAAGCTTACAACGATTTTCTTTCGGATGTGGCTACTGCTGTTCAACAACATCGGGTGCAGGCCATTCAGTCGGTGCAAACTATTTCGAACCAACTGTATTGGAGTATTGGCGAATTGATTATCAAAAAGCAAGAGGAATTTGGTTGGGGAAAGTCAGTTATTTTATTATTAAGTCGAGATTTACCGCAGTTAATTGGAGAAGGAGTAAGTTGGTCTCCTCGAAATCTTCAGTTTATGAAGCAATTGGTCGCCGAGTATTCAAATGTGAATCAAGCTGGTTCACAATTAGAAAACACAAATGTGAACCAGCTTGGTTCACATTTGGAATATGTAAAAAGGCTTGTTTTTTCAGTGCCTTGGAAACATAATATTTTAATTCTTCAAAAGGTAAAAGAGCCTAAATCAAGGATTTTTTATTTAGAACAAACTATAAAAAACAGATACAGTCGAGCGGTTTTATTGCATCAAATAAAAGCAAACGCCTACGAACATTACACAACAAAACCGTCACAACATAATTTTGCAAACGCCTTGCCCGAACATTTTCAGGAACAAGCACGAGAAAGTATAAAAAGCGTTTATAGCCTTGATTTTCTAGACATTAATAAACCAGTTACTGAAAAAGCGTTAGAGAATACAATGGTCGAAAACGTGAAGCGATTGATGCTGGAATTGGGTTATGGTTTTTGCTTTATTGGCAACCAATATAGACTTTCATTAGGCGATAAGGACTATTATATCGATTTACTTTTTTATCATAGAATACTGAAGTGTTTGGTGGCTGTTGAATTGAAAGTTGTTGAATTTGAACCAGAATTTGTAGGCAAACTTGATTTTTATTTGCAATTAATGGACGAACAATTGAAGCAATTTGACGACCAACCTAGTATAGGCATTTTGTTAGTTCCAGAAAAAAATCATTTAGAAGTAGAATATACTTTACGCAATGCGAATAAACCAATAGGAGTTGCTGAATACATTTTAAGCAAACAGTTACCAAAAGAATTAATAGGGAAATTACCAACAGTAGCAGAATTTCAACGTATTTTGATACCTGAAACAAAATCAAAGAATAAAAAATGAATAACCAAATCAGCATTCTCTCCACAAAAATACTTTTGAGCAATCAAAAGCAAGCCTTGTTAGATGCTGGTTTTTCAGTATCTGAAGCCAATTTCATTACAACCGAAAACTCGGATTTTGATCTAAATGGAATTAAAGAAAATCTGATTTTTACCAGTCAAAATGCGGCACAAAGTGTGTTGCTTCATCCAAAAGGCTTAGAACTAAAAACAAAAAAAGTGTTTTGTGTGGGTTTGAAAACCAAAGCATTATTAGAAGAAAATGGTTTTACTGTTGCTGTTTACGTTGATTATGCTTCGGATTTGGCTGAAATTATTACTTTGATTTATGCTCATGAAAGTTATACTTTTTTCAGTGGCAATTTGCGAAAAGAAACTTTGTCAAAAGCTTTGAAAGCGGCCAAAGTCAACTTCAATGAAATTCAGGTTTATGAAACCACTTTGACACCACAGAAAATAAAAAACGCAGTCGATGGAATCTTGTTTTTCAGTCCATCTGCAGTAGAAAGTTTTTTGAAGGAAAACAAAATAAAAAAAGAAATTTGCTTTTGTATTGGCAACACCACAGCCGATACTTTAGATAAAATAACCAAGAATATTATAGTAGCCGATTACCCATCAGTAGACAATGTTATTGAAGATGTAATAGAAGAATATAAATAATTGATTTATACCTGACAGGTTTCAAAAACCTGTCAGGTATTTAAATAAAAAACAAAAATGATAAAGAACGACCTATTTTTAAAAGCATTAAGAGGAGAAACAGTTGAACGTCCACCAGTTTGGATGATGCGTCAAGCGGGAAGATATTTACCAGAATTTAGAGCTTTGCGTGATAAATACGATTTTTTTACCCGTTGCGAAACGCCAGAATTAGCCGCTGAAATTACGGTGCAACCCATTCGTAGAATTGGACCAGATGCGGCCATTTTATTTTCGGATATTTTGGTAGTACCACGCGCCATGGGAATTCACGTAGAATTAAAAGACAATTTGGGACCCATTATTCCAAATCCAATTCGAACTATAGAACAAGTCAACCAAGTGTATGTTCCAGATGTGAATGAAACTTTAGGTTACGTTTTTGATGCCATCAAATTGACTAAAGAAATGTTGAACGATGAGGTGCCGTTGATTGGTTTTGCAGGTTCACCATGGACAATTTTTTGCTACTGCGTAGAGGGAAAAGGTTCTAAAAGTTTTGATTTAGCCAAAGGGTTTTGTTTTTCAAATCCTGTCGCAGCGCATACTTTATTACAAAAAATCACCGATACGACTATTTTATATTTAAAAGAAAAAGTGAAAGCAGGTTGCGATGCCATTCAGATTTTTGATTCTTGGGGCGGCATGCTTTCGCCAGCAGATTATCAGGAATTTTCTTGGAAATACATCAACCAAATTGTGGAAGCTTTGGCGGATGAAACCGACACTAAAAATCTTTTTTCAGCGGAGAAAAAGTCGGTTCTTGGCGACCTTAGGCAAACAACTGAAAAGTCGACAAAAACCCAAGTTATTGTTTTTGGAAAAGGATGTTGGTTTGCACTTGGTGAAATGGGAAAAAGTAGGGCTTCAGCATTGGGAGTAGATTGGACTTGTTCGGCAAGAAATGCACGTTATTTATCGGGGGGAAACATTACCTTGCAAGGGAATTTTGATCCAAGTCGTTTGCTTTCGCCAATTCCTGTAATAAAAAAAATGGTTCATGAAATGATAAACGAATTCGGAAAGGATAAATATATTGCCAATTTAGGTCATGGTATTTTACCAAATATTCCTGTAGATCACGCCAAAGCATTTGTGGATGCGGTTAAGGAATACAAGCAATAAATTGATTATCATAGATGATAAAACAACTTTTAATAGTAATAGGAATTTTTATATCATTTAATTGTTACAGTCAAAACATTGTTTCTAAAACAAAACAAAAATCAATTGCGTCGAATTATTTAAGAAAAAAAATTATTGGAATTTGGGCACAAAAAGGTTCGATAAATGCAAATTTTAAAATTGATAAGAAAACTTTTTATTATGTTGATGATTTTGCAAATTATAAATATTCGTTGACTGGAAATACAATTACAATATACTATCCTGATTATGTTTATAAAGGTAAAATTGTTTTTAATAACGATACTTTGATTTTAATAAATAAAGATAGTGAGGCAAAATATTGGAGATTTAAAGAATAGAAACCATGACCAAAGAAACCGCTATAAAATTATTTGAGCAAAAACAAATTCGTTCTCTTTGGAATGAAGAGGATGAAAAATGGTATTTTTCTATTGTTGATGTTGTTGGAGTGCTTTCAGATAGCGAAAACCCTAACAACTACTGGAAAGTACTTAAAAATCGCCTTAAAAAGGAAGGAAGTCAGTTGGTTACAAATTGTAACCAACTGAAATTACAATCTTCTGACGGTAAGTTTTATAAAACCGATGTTGCCGATACCGAACAACTATTTCGATTAATTCAATCTGTTCCATCCAAAAAAGCAGAACCTTTCAAGCTCTGGTTAGCTCAAGTAGGCAGAGAACGAATAGACGAAATTGAAGATCCGGAGTTAGGTTTTGATAGATTGATGGAAACCTATCTTAAAAAAGGCTATTCCAAAGAATGGGTTAATCAACGTTTAAAAAGCATTGAAGTAAGAAAAGAACTTACAGATGAATGGGAAAATCGAGGTGTAAAAAAAGGACAAGAGTTTGCTATTCTAACCGATGAAATTACAAAAGCTTGGAGTGGTTTGTCTGTAAAACAATATAAAAATCATAAAGGTTTAAAAAAAGAAAATTTGCGAGACAACATGAGTAATCTTGAATTGGTTTTAAACATGTTAGCCGAAGCCACAACAACCGAAATTAGCAAAGAAAAGAAGCCAAAAACTTTTACCGAAAATAAAAAAATTGCAAAACAAGGCGGAACAATTGCTGGAAATACTCGTAAAGAAATTGAAGAAAAAACAGGTAAAAAAGTGGTCAATAAATTAAATGCTTCTGATTATTTGGAAAAGAAAAAGGAATTAGAATAATGAAAAATAAATTCTACCATTACATACAAAACCTGCAAGACCAAATTGTTGCAGGATTAGAAGCTGCTGATGGCACAACTAAATTCCGTGAAGACATTTGGGACCGACCAGAAGGTGGTGGTGGAAGAACACGAGTGATTGAAAACGGAAGCGTAATCGAGAAAGGTGGCGTAAACATTTCGGCAGTGTATGGAAAATTACCCGAAGCCATGCAAAAAATGTTCAACGTTGGCGAAGCTGATTTTTTTGCTTGTGGATTGAGTTTGGTCATTCATCCTAAAAATCCAATGGCGCCAACGGTTCACGCCAATTGGCGGTATTTCGAGATGTATGATGATAACGGAAATGTAATCAATTCGTGGTTTGGTGGAGGTCAAGATTTAACGCCTTATTATTTGTTTGAAGAAGATGCAAAACATTTTCATCAAACCTGTAAAACGGCTTGCGACAAACACAATCCGGAGTTTTATCCAAAATTTAAAAAACAATGCGACGAGTATTTCTGGAATGCACACAGAAATGAAGCTAGAGGAATTGGAGGATTGTTTTTCGATTATTGTAAAGCTACCGAAACAATGTCAATGCAAGATTGGTACAATTTTGTAACCGAAGTAGGCAATAGTTTTCTTGAAGCGTATGTTCCAATTGTAGAAATAAGAAAAGATTTAGCTTATACGCCAGAACAAAAAACTTGGCAAGAAATTCGTCGTGGACGTTATGTCGAATTCAATTTGGTACACGACAAAGGCACACTTTTTGGCTTAAAAACCAATGGTAGAATCGAAAGTATTTTGATGAGTTTACCGCCACACGTGCAGTGGGTTTACGATCATCATCCTGTTGAAGGCAGTGAAGAAGAAAAAATAATAAAAGTATTAGAAAAACCAATTGATTGGCTATAAGCTTTCAGCATTTAGCAATTAGCTTTTAAAATAGTAATGAGAAATTATAAAAAATATCTTGTTTGGCAAAAATCACATGAGTTAGTTTTGGATATTTACAAAGTTACTCGAGATTTCCCAAAAGAGGAATTATTTGGATTAGTCAGTCAAATTAAAAGATCTTCAAGTTCAATTCCGACTAATATCGCAGAAGGTTGTGGAAGGAATTCTGACAAAGATTTTTGTAGATTTTTATTTATTTCTTTTGGCTCAGCTAATGAATTAGAATATCAAATAATATTGAGCATAGATTTAAATTTTATTGAATTGGATAAGGGTCAAAAACTTCTTTTTCAAATTGAAGAAATAAAAAAAATGCTAAACGGATTAATAACAAAAATAAACAACGCTAATAGCTAAGTGCTAATAGCTTAAAGCTTAAATATATGTTCCCATTACAAAGAGGCCGAAGATTAAGAATAAACGAATCCATTAGAAGTTTGGTTCGTGAAACAACATTAAGTCCAAGTGATTTTATGTTTCCAATGTTCATCGCTGAAGGTGAAAATTACAAAACCGAAATTTCTTCTATGCCGGGGATATTTCGCCGTTCAATCGATTTAACAGTTGAAGAAGTCAAAGAATTGTTTGCATTAGGAATTCGTGCCGTAAACCTTTACGTAAAAGTGGATGAATCACTAAAAGACAATACCGGAAAAGAAGCTTGGAACCCAAACGGATTGATGCAACGCGCCATCAAAGCCATCAAAGCAGCTTGTCCAGAAATGATTGTAATGCCCGATGTAGCGCTAGATCCCTATTCTATATATGGTCACGACGGGATTATTGCCAATGGCGATATTGCCAACGATGCTACAAATGAAGCTTTAGTAAAAATGGCTATTTCTCATGCGCAAGCGGGGGCTGATTTTGTAGCACCAAGCGATATGATGGACGGTCGTGTATTGCGTTTGCGTCAAGGATTGGATGCTGCAGGATTTCAAAATGTAGGGATTATGAGTTATTCGGCTAAATATGCTTCGGCATTTTACGGGCCGTTTCGCGATGCTTTAGACAGCGCTCCTGTTGACAATGCAGCCATTCCAAAAGACAAAAAAACCTACCAAATGGATTATGCCAACCGCATCGAAGCTATCAAAGAAGCCCTAATGGATGTTGAAGAAGGTGCCGATATGGTTATGGTAAAACCCGGAATTGCCTATCTCGACATTGTCCGCGAAGTAAAAAATGCAGTAAATGTTCCTGTAACCGTTTTCCATGTTTCAGGAGAATATGCCATGATTAAAGCCGCTGCTGAAAGAGGTTGGCTCGATCACGACAAAATTATGATGGAACAATTAATGTGTATCAAAAGAGCAGGAGCCAGTTTAATTTCTACTTATTTTGCCAAGGAAGCAGCGGTAATTTTAAATAGATAAAGGGATTACGTGTAATTTATTTATATGGAGCTAATCCCGCTATCATTCCAATCCACGCAGAAAAAGCGTGGGATTTTCCCTTCTATCGGGGCTAAAAAACAAAAAGGCTGACTCAAAAATGAAATGAGTCAGCCTTTTAATTTTTTTTAAAAACGTTATTGCAATATTAGTTTTCTGGTAGTTAGTAACGTATTACTAGCATCATATACTTTTACAAAGTAAATTCCTTGACCAGACCAAGAGTTAAGCGCAACAGTATATTGTTGTGTATTCATAGGTTGATTAAAAACCACTTGCCCTAAAGAATTAACAATTTCTATATGGTAGCCTACAACATTTGCTATTGTACCACAATCTATTGTGATATGGTCGTTTGCAGGGTTAGGATATATAGTAATGGTGTTGTTATAAGTAACCGGATTAGTATAGGATAATTGACCCACATTTATTACCAATGTATCCGTTACTGTTATGTTTGTAGTACATTGATTTTGATTGAATAATTGTGTTATTTCTTGTGGTGTTAATGCGCGGTTCCAAATACCTAAATCGTCTATTTTACCGTTAAACCATCTTGTCAAATCGGCAGTTCCTTCTTCGTGCCCAATAGTCAAGTTATAGGTAGTGTCCGATATATTAAATGCTATATTAACAGTTGAAATTAATGCTCCATTCAAATAATATTTTAGTAAAGAACTTGATTTTTGATATGAAACTATACAGTTATACCATTGATTTAATCCAACCTGTCCCCCTGTTCCACTATTTGCAATAGTTGCGAAATAAGGGTCAGCTTGAAATGCCAATTGAGGATTTGGGATTAAAGCACTTACAATTCCGAAAGTATAAGTTCCTTGACCGTTTATCTGATGATGTTTAGATAAAATGTTTGACCATTGATTTCCAAAAGAATTTAAATAAAACCAAGATGATACTGTAAAATCGTTTGTTAAATCTAATTGAGAATTATCTGAAATTATTATTTGACTATTTGTTCCATTAAAACTATAAGCACTATTACTATTTCCAAATCTATCAGTTGTTAAGGTTGCTCCATTAACTACTCCATTTAATCCATTACCACTTTGGTCGTTTGCATTTCCACAAAAAGGCCAATATCCAACTAATCCATTTGTTAATGAACCACTAACCGCATTACAAGTGTCTGAATAATTTACTCCGTTATACATATTGGTTATTTCTTGTTGGGATAGAGCTCGGTTCCAAATACCAACATCATCTATTTTTCCATTAGCATATTCTATCAATCCCGGAGCATCTTTTCCAATTATAAGAGGTAAGTTATCAATAGTGTTATTTGTTGGAGAAGTTACTCCATTATAAACTTCTATACCATTTAAAAAAATTGTTGAATTACCATTTGAAATAGTCAATACAATATGATTCCATTGATTAATTGAATAAAGATTGTTTTGAGTAACACCTGTTTGATTATTTTCAAAATTTCCGTAAACGGAAGGATATCCCGTTGATGTAGCTGTAAATGCACCTAATCCATATTTTCCCGGAGCTGAAGAATTGGATTTAACTAAAATTGGAAACCAACCCCGGTTTTGATTCATATACCACTGATTAATATAAACCCAACTTGATATAGTTATGCTTGTCATATTTGATAGCGTATTTGAATCAGGTATTGAAATATAATTACTAACGCCATCAAAATTATAAGCGCTATTACTGTTTCCAAATCTATCAGTTGTTAGTGTCGCTCCATTAACCGTTCCGTTATTACCATTTGGAGTTTGGTCGTTAGCATTTCCGTTAAAGCTCCAATAACCAACTAATCCACTTGTTGGAACATAAGAAGGAACTTGGGCATTTACAAAGTTTGTAAATGCAACTAACATTACTAATACTAGTGCTGATTTTTTTAAAGTAATTTTGTTTTTCATAATTTTCTAAATTTTAATTCTTCCTACTCATACAGCTTTTCGGTTCCGCTTGTTTATTATAGTTTATTGATTAGGGGTTAAAAAATGCGCACTTATTACACTTTAAATCATATAATTACACATATTCGTAAACAAAAGTATGTTAAAATTTACAAATTAGCGCATTTATTATAAATTTTATTTCTCGTTTTAGCGCAAAAATTTGTACTATGCAACACAGAGGAGAAATAATAAAGGAAGCGGTTTATAAAAGTGGTTACCCCATAACCGAATTAGCTAAAAGGCTTGGTAAAAGTAGAAGATGGATGTATCTTATGTTCGAAAACAACAATGTTTCTCTAGATATAGTGTTGCAAATAGGTAAAATTATTCATTATGATTTTGCTCAGGAGATTAAAGAATTTAGTCCCACACTAACATCCTCTGGAGAACCTTTTACAGATTTTAAAAAAGAAGAATCTAATGCCGAATATTGGAAAAATAAATACTTGCGGCTGTTAGAAGAATACAATGAGTTGCTAAAAGCCAATACCAATTAAAAAAGCAGAAAAGTCATTATATCATACATTCAAAAAAAAGCCGTCCATTATCACAAGTCACTTGCTAAACTCCTATCTGAAGTGTCAGTAGAACCAACTAATAATGAAAACATGTCTAACTAAAAACAGCATCAAAAACTTTTTTGATGCTGTTTCATTTATCAACTTCTTTTACTAATCTTTTCTATTGTTTGGGACTGTTCATTTAAAAAAATTAGCTTTCGATAGCTCTTTTAGTTTTTCGGTCGCGCAACCAATACTTCGTTCTTTTTACTAGATAGAACATAACCGGAACCATCACCAAGGTTAAAACAGTGGCATAGGACAGTCCAAAAATAATTGTCCAAGCCAGCGGAGCCCAAAAAATCACATTGTCACCGCCAATGTAAACATGCGGGTTTAAATTGGTCACTAGCGAAAAGAAATCAAAATTAAGTCCAATTGCCAGTGGAATTAATCCTAAAATTGCCGTTAAAGCGGTTAGCAAAACAGGTCGCAAACGTGATTTGCCTGAACGGATAATAACATCTTTTATTTCGGCTATAGTCAACTCATCGTGTGAATTTTGTTTGTTTTGGACTACTTTTTCGTCTAACAGGAGCACAAAGAAATCCATTAATACAATTCCATTTTTTACCACAATTCCCGACAATGCAATAATGCCCATCATGGTCATTAAAATAACAAAATCCATTCCTGCAAAAACATAGCCATAGAAAACTCCAGAAAAGCTCAACAATACAGTAAACATAATTACAAGTGTTTTAGAGATAGAATTAAATTGTAAAACAATAATTATGGTGATACTCGCTAATGCCAGTAGTAGAGCACCAAACAAGAAACTCGAATCCTTTTTTTGCTGTTCTTGCTCACCCGAAAACGAATAAGTAATATCGCCAGCCATTTTGTAATTAGCCGTTTTAAGTGCACTTTCTATTTGTTTTGTAATTCCATCACCGTTAGCGCCTGTCAAAACATTAGAATAAATGGTCATTACCCGTTTTGAATTGGTTCTTTTTATTTGATTAAAAGTATATGTTTTCTCGGTTGTTGCCAAGGCCGAAATAGGCACTTGGTTAATTTGTCCGTTGTTTTGATTCCGGAAAGTTACTGGTTGGTTGAACAAAACACTTTCGTTTTTGCGTTGGTCTTCTTGCAAACGCATGACAATATTGTAATCGTCTTTTCCTTCTTTGTAGGTCGAAATTTCTTGACCATAAATGGCTCTACGCATAGTATATCCAACTTGTCCAGTAGTTGCGCCAAGGCTTCCTGCATTAACTCTATCAATTTTTACCTCTAGTTCTGGACTTTCCTTATTGACATCGATGTTCAATTTTTCGATACCAGTAATGTTTTTAGAATTGATAAAAGCGATTACTTTTTTGGCCTCAACTAACATTTCGTCATAATTTGTACCAGACAATTGCAAACTTACAGGATAACCTGATGGTGGACCAGCAGCATCTTTTTCGACGGTAATTTTTGCACCAGCAATGTTTTTTACTTTAGCCCGAATTTCCCCTAGAACATCGTTTGTATTCACATTGCGACGGAACTTAAATTCCGAAAAATTCACGGTCACTTTGCCTTTGTAAGGAGTTTCTGATTGATTTCCGGCATCAACATTTGGGTTTCCAGCACCCGTTCCTACTTGTGCTACAATGCTTTCGGCTAAATAATTTTCTTTGGTAGACGGATCGACATATTTTTTCATAATGGCAATTACTTGTTTTTCTACAAACAAAGTGGCCTTGTTGGTTTTGGCAATATCTGTACCTTGCGGGTATTCAATATAAACGATGTTTTGTTTTGGAATATTATTTGGAAAAAACAATACATTTCTAGGGAAAATTGTCAGTAAAACTACCGAGAAAAACAACAATCCGATTATGGTTATTAGCGCTATAACAGCGCGTTTTCCGGTAAGAATTTTGCCCAGGAAAACTTGGTATTTAGCTTCTAATTTTGGAAAAAAACTATGCTGAAAATCTTGGGTAGCTTTAAATAAAAACAAATGATAGGCCCACAAAAGCACTAATGAAATAATGATTAAGTGCCCAATAGATTTCATCCATACAGTACTAGTAATATTTCCGGGAATGATGAATAACAATCCAGAAACGATAAAAATAATGGTGTATTTTTTGAGCGATTTTTTAGTAATATTTTTATCCTCAATATCCATAAATCCGCCTGTCATTGCGGCATTTATTACCATCGCTACAAACAATGATGCACCCAGTACACAAGACAATGTTATAGGAAAATAAACCATAAATTTACCAACTGTTCCTGGCCATAGTGCTAGTGGAATAAAGGCTGCCAACGTAGTCGCAGTAGAGGAGATTACGGGCCAAGCAATCTCGCCAATACCTATTTTTGAGGCATCGATTCGGGTCATTCCTTTTCGCATATTGGCAAAAACGTTATCAACAACTACTATTCCATCATCTACAAGAAGTCCTAATCCCATTACTAAACCAAATAAAACCATTGTGTTTAAGGTTAAACCAAAGGCTGATAAAATCGCAAACGCCATTAACATCGAAAGCGGAATTGCTGCTCCAACAAATAAAGAATTTCGTAATCCCATCGTAAACATCAACACTATCATTACTAAGATAATACCAAAAATAATGTGGTTTGAAAGCTCGTTTACTTGATGTTCTACACGATCCGATTGATCGTTAGTCATTTTGAGACTTAAATCTTTTGGAAGCACGTTTTCTTTTGCTTTTTTAACAATTTCTTTGACCTGTTCTATCGCAGAAATCATGTTTTGTCCTGAACGTTTTTTGACATTCAGCATTACTACCTCCTGTCCGCTTTCGCGCGCATAGGTTGTTTTTTCTTTTTCTTTGAAAGTTACTGTGGCAATATTTTTTAGATAAACTGTTCCGCCATATGATTTTACAATTATATTTTCTAACTCTTTTGGGTCTTTGATTTCTCCTACGATTCTAATATTGTTTCTGGAGCCTTGCGACACTAAATTTCCGCCAGAAAGCGTCATATTTTCGTATTTTACTGCATTTTGAATGTCATCAAAACTTACTTGAGCAGCACTCATTTTGAAAACATCAATTGCAATTTCTACTTCTCTGTCATCAACACCAAGAATATCCACTTTTTTTACTTCGGGAACATTTTCGATTTCATCTTGCAAATATTCACCAAATTTTTTGAGTTGTTGTGTGGTATAATTTCCTTTTAGATTAATGTTCAAAATAGGCACTTCTTCAGAAATATTGATATTAAAAATATTAGGTTCTACCTTACTGCCATTATCAAGATTTGGCCAATCCGTATCGGCTTTGGTCATATCAACTTTATCTTTTATTCTGATTTTTGCTTCCTCGATAGTTATTTTTTGTTCAAATTCAACTACAATCATTCCGTAATCTTGAAAGGAACTTGATGTAACTTTGGTTACACCCGAGATATTTTTAAACTGATCTTCGAGCGGTTTTATAACTAATTTCTCTACATCTTGGGCTGAATTCCCAGGAAAAATAGAGGAAACATAAATTTTGTTTTCTAAAATTTCAGGAAAATCTTCTCGTGGCATATTAATGTATGCCATCGTTCCCATAACAACTATTATTAAAGTCAGAATGTAAACCGTAATTCTATTGTCTACTGCCCAACTGGAAATGCTAAATTCTTGATTTTTGTGTTCCATATTTTTTAGTTTAAAAATGTTTAAACTTTAATTAGAAATTAAGTTTTGTTCCTACTGCAAGAATGTTAAATCCTTCGATGACAATCACATCGTTTGCAGCTAATCCTGAAAGAATTTCGGTTACATTTTCAGACGATTGCCCTATAGTAATTTCAACTTTCTTGGCAACAGCAGTTTTCCCGTTGATTTTGTCAGCAACATAAACATATTTTGTTCCATCGCCATTAGAAAGGATGCAGTTTGTAGGTAAAACTACCGTATTATTTTTAGAATAATCAATGATTTGTAGTTTTGCTACTTGATTGGGACGTAATAAATTTTCTGGATTTGGAATACTTACTTCAATGCCAAAACTTCGGTTGCTAGGATTGATAAAATTACCTATTTGTCGCACTTTTCCTTTATATGTTTTTCCTAACGAAGTCAAGAAAACAGCCACTTCGGTACCTACTTTTAATTTGCCAATATAGGTTTCAGGCACCGTTGTTGAAACATACATATTAGAAAGATTCACGATTCGCATTAGTCCTTGCGAACTTGGCGCAACAACTTGTCCTTTCTCTACATAAACCGCATCAATAGTTCCTGAAAAAGGGGCTTTAATTTCGGTTTTTGCTAATTGTGCTTTTATTTGCGCAACGCCTCTTTGGGCAGAAATCATTTGTGTCTGTGCTTGTAAATATTGCATCTCGGAGCCGATTTTTTGATTCCAAAGATTTTTCTGACGCTCAAAGGTAGTTTTAGCTAAAGTATATTGATTTTCTAAACTAGCCACTTGTTGGCTTAATCCTGCATCATCAATTCGACCAAGAACTTGTCCTTTTGACACTTTTTGTCCCGCTTTTACATTTAATGCAATTAAAGTTCCTTGAAATTCGGGTTGAACCAAAATATTTTCTTTAGTATCCACGTTACCCTGAATTTCGAGATAATGATTAAAAAGAGTGTCTTTAACACGCAGAACAGTAACTAAAGCTTCCTCTTTTTTTATATCAAGGTTGGCTAACGCTTCATCAATTTTAGTTAAATCCGATTGGATAAGTGCTTTTTTAGCTTGAAGTTCCTTTATGTTCTTTGCCGCTATTAAGGTATCAATGTTGGCGCTATCTTCTTTCTTTCCACAAGAAAAAACCAGTAAAGAAAGTGCTGAGATGAAGATTGTTTTTTTCATAATTTATAATTTATTGTTGTTGTATTTTATTTGTTTAATATCTTTTCTAATGAGGCTCTTTTTATAATTACATCCACCATATTTTGTAAATAATTTTGTTGAGCGGTATACAATTGTCGTTGGGCTTCGCTTAAATTAAAACTACTAGAAAGCCCTTCTTTAAATTTGATTTGTTGTTTGCTTTCTATGCGTTCGGCCAATGCTAGATTATTTTTAGATGTAGCTAATTGTTCAATGCTAAATTCATAGTCACTTTTGGATTTTTCAAACTGCAATTTTAGTTTTTGTTCGGTTTCAGAAAGTTGTGTTTTCGCTTGCTCTACGGCAATTTTTGCCTGTTGTTTTCTTGCACTGTTGCCAAAACTACTAAATATAGGGACGTTTAAACTTATTCCCATATTGGCAAAATTATTCCATTTTTGGCCTTGTGATAAAAATTGAAATTCGTTCCCAAAAGCGTTAAATCCATAGTTTAAAGCAGCGCCCAATGAAGGCAATTCTTTGCTTCTTTCAAGTTTTAATAGTAGTTTTTTACTTTCTTCTAAATTCTCACTTATTTGATAATCAATATTTGTCTTTGAGTCGAAAGTGGTTTGAAGCAATTGTAAATCAATATTGTTTTGTGACAAAACAGATAATTGGTCTTTTAATGTTAAATTGCTTTCTAAGTTAATTCCTAGAATTAATTTCAGCATGTCTATGGCAATTTTTTTCTGACGAATGACATTTGCCAAAGCACTATTTACAGATGTTAAAGTGATTTGTAATTGTTCTACATTTTCTTCTTCGATTAAACCATTCTTAAAGATTTGATTGGTATCAAATAATGTTTTCTCGAGAACACCTTTGTTTTTTTCAAATATCAAAATACTTTCTTCTGCTAAAAGCACATTCCCATACGAACTAATAACAATTTCTTTTATTTCTTGATTGGTTTTTAGCTTCGCATTTTCAGAAATTTTCAAAAATACTTTTGCTGATTGAAGAGCAACCATATACGATCCATCAAAGAGTAATTGGCTAAGAGTTGCACTAGCATTCATACTGTGTTTTGTGCCAAAGGCAATAGTAGACACTTCACCAGGCACGCCACCAAAAGCACCCCCGCCTGTAACCCCTTGTTTGGTATATTGAAGATTGTTCAAGTAACCAACAGTTCCATTAATATGAGGCAAACCAATAGTTACTGTTTCCCATTTCTTTTGTTTTGCGATTTCAATATCACTATTGGCATTAATTGCTGAGTAATTGTGTTGGACCGCATATTCGATAGCTTCTTTTAAAGTAAAGGAAAATGTTTCGTTTTTAGATTCTTGACCTTGTGTAGCAAGTACAAAAATGAAGAGCGGTATTAAAAAAAGTTTTTTCATTAATCTAGGTGTTTATATTTGATAATTGTTTTTCGAGTTCTAATAGTCCTTTTGGTGTTGCGATTGCTCTGGTGTGATATTCTAAAACATGAGTCTCTAATTGGTTTGATTCTTGTTCTAATTGTGTGTTTTCTTTAATTGAAAATATGAGCATATAATAAAATTTGGCGTAAATCTCAACATCTAAATTTTTTCTGTATAAATCTTGTTGAATTCCTTTGATGATGTTTTGTTTGAACATAGTGTTGCAATCTTCAAGTTCATTAGCAATCATTTTGGAATGAATTTCAGGATAATGTTTTTTTAATTGATAAACAGGTGAGTTATCAATGCTTTGAAACATTTCTTTGAACATCTTTCTGATTTCGAAATTTTCCTCAATTGCATTATAGTTTTTGGCAACAATCTCATCTACTATAGTATGTATTTTTTGATGAATTATTTCGGTTCCCTCTTCAATAAGGACTTCTTTATTTTGAAAATATTTATAGATTGTTTTTTTAGAAATACACATTTCACAAGCAATATCATCCATAGTTACGCTCTTAAAACCAAGTTTCAAGAACATTTCCGTTGCTTTTTTAATGATTTTTTCTTTCATAATCTGCTAAAATTAGTTCAGTATCTTTTAGTTAATTATAGCGAAATTCCACCCGAGGCTTCAATGCGTTGTCCATTGATCCAATAGCCATCTTCCGAACATAAAAAAGCTACTATTCCGCCAATATCATTGGCTTCACCAACTCTTCCAAGCGCAGTCATGGAAGCTAATCGCTCTTTTAATTGTAAATTACTTCGGATGGCCGCATTATTAAAATCCGTTTCAATAGGTCCTGGTGCAATACTATTTGCAGTAATGCCTCTTGGTCCTAATTCTTTAGCTACATATCGTGTAAAAGTTTCAATGGCTCCTTTCATAGAAGCGTAAATTGAATATCCAGGATTACAAAAACGGGTCGTTCCACTTGAAATATTAATAATTCTACCGTTATCATTCATAATAGGTACTGCCTTTTGAGTTAAAAAGTAAACACTTTTAAAATGAATATTCATCAATCTATCAAAATCATCTTCTGTAGCATCCATGTAAGCAATGGTTGCGCCAACTCCGGCATTATTGATTAAAAAATCGAAGCAATTGGTATCCCATTTTTCTTTTAAAATAGTAGAAACTTCGGAAACAAATTGGGTTAAACTTCCAATATTGTTCACGTCCAATTGAAGCGCTACAGCTTTCTGTCCTAGATTTTCAATACTGGCAACAACTGCTAGTGCTTCTTCTTTTTTGGTATTATAAGTGAGCATTACATCGTGACCTTTTTCTGCTAAACGCAAAGCCATATTTTTTCCTAAACCTCTACTTCCTCCCGTAATTAAAGCTATTTTATTTTTCAATTTATGATTAATTTCGGGTACAAATGTAGTTTGGAAACTTTAAATACCAAAATAGTTTCCAAAGTATTTACTTAAATTTAACATTTTAACAACACTTCAAAATGAATAGGACATTTTTCAGTTGCTTTTTTATGATATCAACTGTTTTTTGAATTGAATATTACTTATTTTTGCGTCTCATTATTAATATTGAATTATGAAAATTGCAGTTGTAGGCGCAACCGGAATGGTTGGTGAAGTTATGCTTCAAGTGTTAGCCGAAAGAAATTTTCCAGTAACCGAATTAATTCTTGTAGCTTCAGAAAAATCGGTAGGAAAAGAAATCGAATTTAAAGGGAAAAAAAATAAAGTTGTTGGAATGCAAACGGCTATTGACATGAAGGCAGACATCGCTTTGTTTTCTGCCGGGGGTCAAACTTCATTGGATTGGGCGCCCAAATTTGCAGCAGCAGGAACAACTGTAATAGACAATTCATCGGCGTGGCGAATGGATCCTACAATAAAGCTAGTAGTACCCGAAATCAATGCTTCAGAATTGACCAAAGCTGACAAAATAATTGCCAATCCCAATTGTTCTACTATTCAAATGGTGTTAGTTTTAGCACCGTTACATAAAAAATATACCATCAAGCGTGTAATTGTTTCTACTTATCAATCCATAACAGGAACTGGCGTAAAAGCAGTGCAACAATTAGAGAATGAATATGCAGGTATTCAAGGTGAAATGGCATACAAATATCCAATTCATAGAAATGCTATTCCACAATGCGACCTTTTTGAAGCCAACGGTTATACGAAAGAAGAAATGAAATTAGTGCGTGAAACTAAAAAAATTATTGGAGATGATTCCATTGCTGTTACGGCTACAGCAGTTCGCGTTCCTATAGTTGGCGGTCATAGTGAAGCGGTAAATATTGAATTCCAAAACGATTTTGAAATAAATGAAGTACGACATATCTTACATCAAACGCCTGGTGTAGTAGTGCAAGACAATACGGATACCTTTACTTATCCAATGCCACTTTATGCCCAGGGAAAAGACGATGTTTTTGTAGGTAGAATTCGTCGCGATGAAAGTCAGCCAAACTCGATAAACATGTGGATTGTAGCCGATAATTTGCGAAAAGGAGCAGCAACAAACACCATTCAAATCGCTGAATATTTAGTTGCAAATCAATTGGTTTAAATGCATTATGAAATTTTTTTCAAAGGCCGTTTCTATCAATTAAAGAAGCGGCTTTTTATATGGCTTCAAATAATTTTCCTGGTAATGGGCGAATCACACCTTTTAGTTCCATATTTAATAGTAAACTAGAAATTTTATATATTGGGAATTCACATTTCAAAGCTATACTATCGAGGATTTCTTTTCCGTTTTGTTGCAGGTAATTATAAATTTTTTGTTCCTCATCATCTAACGAAACAAATAGCTGTTTTTGAACAGGCTTTGTTTCTTTTTCCAAATCCCAGTTTAGAATATAAATCAAATCAGCAGCACTTGTTAAGAGATTGGCTCTTTGGGTTTTAATAAGATTGTTGCAACCTTGACTGTATTTGTCTGAGGTTCTGCCAGGAACTGCAAAAACATCTCTATTATAGTCGTTAGCTATGTTTGCAGTTATTAATGACCCTCCTCTTTCCGCAGATTCAATAACAATTGTCGCTTCAGCAATTCCAGCAACAATTCTATTACGCCGCACAAAATTTTCTTTTTCTGGATTAGAATTGCTCCAAAATTCGGTCATAAAACCCCCGTTTTTATTCATTTTAGCTACATATTTAGTATGTGTTTTCGGGTAAATTTGATTCAATCCATGGGCAACAACACCAATTGTTTGTAAATCATGTTCCATGGCAGCTTGATGGGCAACAATGTCTACACCATAAGCAAAACCACTAACAATTATGGGATTTAAAGGAGCTAAATCAGCAATTAAATTTTTGCAAAATTCAGTTCCGTAAGACGTTATTTGTCGCGTACCAACAATGCTTATTATTTTCCTGTTTTTAAAATCTAAATTTCCAGTAGTAAATAACAAAAGCGGACCGTCAATACAATGTTTCAGTCTATCTGGATAATCCTCCTCCTCATAAAATAGCGTATTAATATCATTTTGCCTTATAAATTCCAACTCCCGATTGGCATTTTCAAAAATAATTTTGTTTTTTAAGTTTTTCAGCAGCACAGATCCAACACCATCAATTGAAGCTAATTGCGAAGATTTGGATTTAAAAATAGCTTCTGCATTTCCACAATGCTTTAGTAATTTTTTAGCCATAATGTCTCCAACACCTTCTACTTTAAGTAGGGCTAATAGATAAAATAATTCTTGTTCTTTCATTTTATTAATTTGAGGTACAATTTATACATTTTTTTAAATTGTTAATAAAAATTGTTAATAAAATTTTGATTATGCTTGTAATTTTCTATTTTTGTTTTTATGAAGATTGATCAATACATAGCACCTTTATTATACCGATACCAATGCGTAACTGTTCCTGGTTTGGGAGCATTTTTAACCGAAATGCAGTCGGCTCAATTTAATGAAAACTCCAACGTATTTTTTCCTCCGAAGAAATTGATTTCGTTTAATTCGTATTTAAAAAACAACGATGGCCTTTTGGCCAATCATATTGCTCAAAAAGAAAAGATTGGTTATGAAGTGGCTGTTCAAAACATAGAAAAAGAAGTAGCTACTTGGAAAAATATTTTGCAAAGTAAGCAACAAATTGAATTACAAAACATAGGAATTTTAGTTTTAAATGCTGAAGGAAATTTAGTTTTTGAAGCCTCAAATCAAGTTAATTTTTTGACAGATTCATTTGGATTAAGTTCTTTCGTTTCCCCATTTATTAAAAGAGAAATAGTAGAATTACAATCCAATGCAGTAAAAGAAACGGCAACGATTGTTCTACATCCAGAAATAAAAAGTACACCTAACTATTTAAAATACGCCGCAATTTTTGTTTTAGGCTTGGGCGCATTCGGTGTTTTTGGATCTTTAGCCAATAATTATTACGAAAATCAAGTGGCAGAACAAACTTTAATTGTTCAGAAAGAAGTTCAGAAAGAGGTGCAAAATAAGATTCAAGAAGCCACTTTTTTTATTAAAAGTCCAATAACGAATGTAAAACTCACTATTAAAGAGACAGAAATGTCATATCATATTGTTGCTGGAGCTTTTAGAAATGAAAAAAATGCAGAAAGAACTTACAGTAGGCTATGTAAACTCGGTTACAAGGCACGAAGAATCGAAAAAAATAATTTCGGATTATTTCCTGTACTTTTTGGAAGTTATCCATCTTACACGGAAGCTCAAAAAGCATTGGTAAAAATTCACGAAAGCCAAAGTCCTGATGCTTGGTTAATGATTAAAGACTTATAAAAAAAATCCCGCATTTGTCGGGATTTTTTTATGAACGTAATTATATTTGTAAAAAAAATAATGGATCCTAAGAAACCATCTGAATCTCTTACAATACTCACTGATTTAGTTTTACCAAGCGAAACCAATCCGTTACACAATCTTTTTGGTGGCGAATTATTAGCGCGAATGGATAGAGCAGCCAGTATAACTGCACAGAGACATTCTAGAAGAGTCGCCGTTACTGCATCTGTAAATCATGTAGCCTTTAACAAAGCAATTCCATTAGGAAGTGTTGTCACAGTTGAAGCCAAGGTCTCTAGAAGTTTTAAAACTTCTATGGAAATTTACATTGATGTATGGATAGAAGATCGACAATCAGGGCATAGAACCAAAGCGAATGAAGCTATTTATACATTTGTTGCCATGGATGAAACGGGCCATCCAGTAGCGGTTGCGCCAATTCTTCCAGAAACGGATTTAGAAAAAGAACGTTTTGAGGCTGCTTTGCGAAGAAAACAATTGAGTCTTGTTCTAGCTGGAAAAATGAATGCTAAAGATGCAACTGAGCTTCGGGCTTTGTTTGTTGAATAGGCTTCTTTGGCATCTATTTAATTATTAGTTAAAAAAGGTTTTAAGAGCAGTAAAAAGCATAAAATACTTTATATTTGCCGTTTATTTAGACAAAATCAAAATAAGCTATGATAAAAGTTTCTGATACTGCAAGCAAAAGAATTATCGACATGATGAAAGATGATGGTTTCGATGCTACTAAAGACTATGTTAGAGTAGGTGTTAAAAGCGGCGGATGTTCCGGCTTGTCTTATGAGTTGAAATTTGATAAAGAATTAGGCGAAAACGACAAAGTTTTTGAAGATAATCAGGTGAAAATTGCCGTTGAAAAAAAATCATTTTTATATTTAGCAGGCACTATACTAGAATTTTCAGGAGGATTAAACGGAAAAGGATTTGTTTTTAATAATCCAAACGCATCTCGAACCTGTGGCTGTGGAGAGTCATTTTCACTATAGAAAAAAATCATGTCAAAATACACCGAAGACCATTTACGAGTTGAACTCGAAACCAAAGAATATGAGTATGGATTTTATACCGATATAGAATCCGATACTTTTCCTATTGGCTTAAACGAAGATATTGTTCGTGCCATTTCTCAAAGAAAAGAAGAACCCAAATGGATGACCGATTGGCGTATCGAAGCTTTTCGAGCATGGGAATTGATGAAAGAACCAGAATGGGCAAATGTACACTATACCAAACCCGATTTTCAGGCAATTTCCTATTATTCAGCACCGAAAGCAATCGATCCTAACAAATCATTAGACGATGTTGATCCTGAGCTTTTAGAAATGTATAAAAAGTTAGGGATTTCTGTTGATGAGCAAAAAATGATGAATAATGTAGCGATGGATATTGTTGTTGATTCCGTTTCAGTTGCGACTACTTTCAAGAAAACATTGGCTGAAAAGGGCATCATCTTTATGAGTATTTCCGAAGCTATTAAGGAATATCCTGATTTGGTTCAGAAATATCTTGGAACTGTAGTTCCTCAAAAAGACAATTTCTATGCGGCATTAAATTCGGCTGTTTTTTCTGACGGTTCGTTTTGTTATATTCCAAAAGGAGTACGTTGCCCAATGGAACTTTCGACCTATTTTAGAATCAATCAAGCGGGAACAGGACAATTTGAAAGAACATTGCTGATTGCTGACGAAGGGAGTTATGTGAGTTATTTAGAAGGTTGCACCGCACCAAGTCGTGATGAAAATCAATTACATGCAGCTGTTGTCGAGCTTATTGCTATGGACGATGCTGAAATCAAATATTCAACCGTTCAAAACTGGTATCCTGGAAACAAAGAAGGAAAAGGTGGTGTTTTTAATTTTGTAACCAAAAGAGGTTTGTGTGAGAAAAACGCAAAAATTTCTTGGACACAAGTGGAAACCGGTTCTGCCGTAACTTGGAAATATCCTTCTTGCATTTTAAAAGGCGATAATTCGGTGGGTGAATTTTATTCTATTGCGGTAACCAATAATTTTCAACAAGCCGATACTGGAACCAAGATGGTACACTTGGGTAAAAACACCAAATCTACTATTATCTCCAAAGGAATTTCAGCAGGAAAATCACACAATAGTTATAGAGGTTTGGTTAAAATTAGTCCAAATGCGGATAATGCAAGGAATTTTTCACAATGTGATTCCCTTTTGATGGGAAATAATTGTAGCGCCAATACTTTTCCGTACATCGAAAGCAAAAATCCATCAGCCAAAATAGAACACGAAGCCACAACAAGTAAAATTGGCGAAGATCAAGTTTTCTATTGCAATCAACGGGGTATTCCAACCGAAAAAGCAATCGCGCTAATTGTAAACGGTTTCAGTAAAGAGGTTTTGAATAAATTGCCGATGGAATTTGCCGTTGAAGCGCAGAAATTATTGGAAATTTCATTGGAAGGAAGCGTAGGATAATTTTTGTAAATTTCAAGAAACAAATTAAATTCCGATTGTTATGGAACTCATTTTAAAAAACGTTAAGAAAAAAGATTTACCATTATTGAAATCTTTGGCAAAATCATTGGGTTTTGAAATTGAAAAAGAAGACAAACCCTATAATCCAGAATTTGTAAAAGAAATTTTAGAGGCAGCAAAAGAAGTTAGAGAAGGAAAATACGTAAAAATTTCAATGGAAGAATTAGATAATCTATGGAAGTAAGATATTCTAAAAAAGCCGAAAAAGATTTAGACTTTTGGTCAAAATCAGGAAATAAAATTATTATTAAAAAAATTTCCGAATTAATTAAAGCAATTCAAATAAATCCATTTGAAGGCATTGGAAAACCAGAAGCATTAAAATACGAACTAATTGGATATTGGTCTAGACGAATTGATGAAGAACATAGAATTATTTATCAAATTATTGATGAGAACACAATTGAAATATTAAATATTATTTCACTAAAAGGTCATTACGAATAAACAAAAGAAACAATGTTATCAATAAAAAATTTACACGCCTCCATTGGAGACAAAGAAATATTAAAAGGAATCAACCTTGAAGTAAAAGCGGGAGAAATTCATGCGATTATGGGACCAAACGGTGCTGGTAAAAGTACGCTTTCTGCTATTATTGCCGGAAATGAAAATTACGAAGTTACCGATGGAGAAATCTTTTTGGATGGCGAAGATATTTCAGAATTGGCTCCAGAAGAAAGAGCTCACAAAGGCGTTTTCCTGTCTTTTCAATATCCCGTTGAAATCCCAGGAGTTTCTGTTACCAATTTTATAAAAACAGCCATCAATGAAACTCGTAAAGCCAACAAATTAGAAGAAATGCCAGCGAATGAAATGCTAAAAGTCATTCGTGAAAAATCGGAATTATTGGAAATCGATCGAAAATTTTTGTCTCGTTCTTTAAATGAAGGTTTTTCGGGTGGAGAGAAAAAGCGAAATGAAATTTTCCAAATGGCTATGCTTGAGCCAAAACTCGCCATTCTTGACGAAACCGATTCGGGATTGGATATTGATGCGCTTCGAATTGTTGCCAATGGTGTAAATAAACTCAAAAGCGATAACAATGCAATCATCGTAATCACGCATTATCAAAGGCTTTTAGACTACATAGTGCCTGATTTCGTTCATGTTTTATATAATGGTAAAATAGTGAAATCAGGTGATGCTTCATTAGCTTTAGAACTAGAAGAAAAAGGATACGATTGGATTAAACAAGAAGTTCAATGATTGTTTCAGGTTTCAAGTTGTGAACCTGAAACTTGAAAGCTGAAACAATTAAAAAATGGCTACAATAATCAGATTTGAAGATTTAGAAATTTGGTAAGAAGCCAGACGATTAGCAAAAGAGATTCAAATAATTTCTGTTGAAACGGAATTAAAATCTGATTTTAGATTTAAATAACAGATTAAATCTTCATCTGGCTCTGTAATGGATAATATTGCTGAAGGATTTGAAAGAGACGGAAATATTGAGTTTAGACAGTTTTTATCTATTGCCAAAGGTTCAGCAGGAGAGACAAGATCGCAATTATATAGAGTTTTTGATTTTGGTTAAATAGACGAGCAAAAATTTGAACAATTAAAAAAAGATTATGAAAACGTAAGTGGTAAAATAAAAAACTTTATCACTTATTTAAACAAAAAGGACTTCAAAGGGAATAAGTTCCAATAGGCAAAACCTGAAACTTTAAACTTTAAACCTGAAACAAAAACAATGGAATTAAAAGAAAAATTAATATCGTCTTTTATGGCTTTTGAAGAAACGATTGATGTTCATTCAGCGCTTCACGATGTTAGAACTAAAGCTATAAAAAACTTTGAACATAAAGGGTTTCCTTCTAAAAAAGAGGAGGCTTGGAAATATACTTCACTAAATTCGGTTTTAAAAAATGATTTCACTGTTTTTCCAAAAAGTGAAAATGCATTTGAATTTACCGAAGTAAAAAAATATTTTTTACATGAAATCGATACCTATAAAGTAGTATTTGTGGATGGTGTTTTCAGCTCTTTTTTATCTTCAACAACCCATGATGCGATTGATGTTTGCCTCATGTCATCTGCTTTGAATAAGCCTAAATATAAAATAGTTATTGACACTTATTTTAATAAAGTAGCAAGTCAAGACGAAAGCTTTACGTCTTTAAATACCGCTTTCGCCAACGAAGGAGCGTACATCAATATCCCTAATAGTAAGGTAGTTGATAAACCTATAGAAATCATGTATTTCTCGACCGGTTCGGAAACCGCACTACTGGTGCAACCAAGAAATTTAATTGTTGTTGGAGAAAATTCACATGTACACATCATTGAACGACACCAAAGCTTAAACAACAATCCCGTTTTAACCAATTCGGTAACCGAGGTTTTTGCTCAAAAACGCGCCATAGTTGATTTTTATAAAATTCAGAACGACAATCACCAAGCTAATTTGATTGACAATACTTTTGTTTCTCAACAGCAAGAAAGTGTAGTTTCGGTAAATACCTTTTCATTTGGTGGTAACATGACAAGGAACAATTTGAATTTCTATCATTTTGGAGAACGAATTGTTAGCAATTTGAATGGCATCACCATAATTGGCGAAAAACAACACGTAGATCATTATACGTTGGTGCAACATGCATCCCCGAATTGTGAAAGCCATCAAGATTATAAAGGAATATATTCCGACCAATCTATAGGCGTTTTCAACGGAAAAATTTTCGTAGAAAAAGAAGCCCAAAAAACCAATGCTTTTCAAAAAAGTAATAATATTTTATTGAGTGATAAAGCTACAATTAATGCCAAACCACAATTGGAGATTTTTGCAGATGATGTAAAATGTTCCCACGGCTGTACTATTGGGCAACTCGATGAAACAGCTATGTTTTATATGCAACAGCGTGGAATTCCAAAGAAAGAAGCTAAAGCATTATTAATGTATGCTTTTTCAAATGCCATAATAGAGGGTATTAAAATCCCGGAACTCAAACAACGAATTGCAAAAATTATTGCTAGTAAATTAGGGGTTAAAATGGGATTTGATCTGTAATTTTTAACGGGTGTAAAAAACTCAAATGATTTTTTTAAAATAAATAGTGACTTTTTGTCACCTTTAATTATAAGAACAAAATCATCATTTATTTGATTCCAAACAAAGAAAATAACGATTACATATAAAGAAAATAGGGTATCGAGAGATATCCTTTTTTTATTCCCTTGGTTTATCTGATTTGAGTCGTTAAAATGTTAAATTTAAAAATAACATACCTAATATTTTTATGCATAAGATTATTATGTATATTTGTACTTTAATTAGAGATTACTTCGTGCCTCGCAATAACAAAAAAATGAAAAATTCGCAATTATATAAAGGAAGTTTGAATACCATAGTAATGAAACTTTTGGAAGAAAACGGTAGAATGTATGGTTATGAAATTACCCAAAAGGTAAAAGAAATTACTAGTGGGGAATTAAAAATAACCGAAGGTGCTTTGTACCCAGCTTTGCACAAATTGGAAGCCGAAGGGGTGCTCGAAGTGGAGGTAGAAAAAGTAGACAATAGATTACGTAAGTACTATAAACTTACCGAAAAAGGAACCAAAGAAACCAGTAACCGATTGGCAGAATTGGAAGATTTTATAAGAAACATGCAAAGTTTAGTTAATCCAAAATTAGAATTTTAACTATGAAATTAACCATCGAACAAATCCAATTTATTGACACTTATTTAATAAAAATGAAGTGATTTATGTAGATATCTGTCAGGAAATGCTGAATCTTGTTGCATTCCAAAAACAAATTAAGTAATAATTTTTGAAATATGATTAAAATAATTCTTTTTATAATTTATGTGATAATTTTTGGCTTCAAATTATTACTTTTTTCATTGAATAGTCTAATATAACTAACTCTAAAAATAAAGGCATAACTATGAAATTAACCATCGAACAAATCCAATTTATTGACACTTATTTAATTAAAAATGAAGTGATTTATGTAGATATTCGTCAAGAAATGATAGACCATATTGCATTAGCAGTTGAAAACAATATGGAAGTTGATAATCTCGATTTTTATGTCGCCTTTAAAGATTTTATGCTATTACATAAACATGAAATTTTGGCCAACAATAAAACACATCCGGGGTTTATCACTTGGAATGTTATTCAAAATTTTTTATTGTTTTTAGTACAACCATATCTATTATTTTTTGGGTTTTTATTAGTTGTATTTTTTAAATATGTAGATGTGAATTCTTATTTCTCGCGAGATTTTAGTTTTAACAATTTAATTTTTGTTACGATTGCCGCTATTGCACTCTTTCAATTTTTATTTTTCTATTTTTATTTAAAAAAACGATTTTATTCTATTGAAAAAACGGGAACTATTTTGACTATCATATATTTTGCACAAATTATCTTTTTGCCCATTTTTGGTAAAGAAAATGTTTCAGCAAATACATCATCTATTTTTTCTTTTTTGATTTTAGGATATGTTATTTTCTTTATTAAAGTTATTTTAAAATTTAATAAACACCGATTTAATTATATTTAATATGAAACTAACCATCGAACAAATCCAGCAATTATATGGTTTTACAAAGCAACACTATGTGGAATGGTTTGATTTGCAATCCGAGCTGGTAGATCATTTAGCAAATGCCATAGAAAACCAATGGGAAACATTTCCGAAACGTACTTTTGATGAAGCTTTGCAATTGGAATTTAAGAAGTTTGGTGTTTTTGGATTTATGGATGTTGTGGAAGAACGGCAAAAATTTTTGCACAAAAAATACTTGAAATTAATTTGGTTTTACTACAAAGAATTTTTCAAATTACCTAAAATCATTTTAACGGTGTGTTTGATTTATGCAGTATTTTTATTTTGTAAATTTACTCAAGATGTTGAAATGACACTTTTTGTTTTGTTTCTTGCTATTATAAGTTTTGCTATTTTTGAACTTATAAAACTCAATTCTGAAAATAAAAAGCGAGAAAAAATAACAGGTAAAAAATGGCTATTTGAAACGGTAGCACAATCATTTAATGGATTTCCGTTTCTGTTTATTCCGGGACAAATGATAAATGCCATTCATTCTTTTTCAAATCATAATTGGAGCGAAATGCATTCGATTTTTGGTTCAATAGTATTGGTATTATTTGGACTTTTCATTTACATCCAAATTAAAATTATTCCAAAAAAAGTAGCCAAAGAACTTCAAAAGATGTACTCAGATTATCAAATTGTTTAAACAATCATTTTGTTTTTATCAAAATTAAAGAATCCTAAATCCATTTAATATTAATTTTTTGTAAGTAGAGCAATTGAATTGTCTAGCATGTTGTCTGTTTACGATTAAACAGATTTTAAACTTTATCTTAACAATTGTAAAAGTTCCTTATTTTTACTGAAAATAGTATATTTTTGTTTTCTGAATAATTACTAGTACCGCTATTGGTATACAACATGAACTATCTATTTTCTAATAATGCATACATTACCACAATATCAGCAATTTATTTCCGATTATTTAGCATCTCAATTAGTCGCAAAAGAACCCAAAAACCTATACGAACCTATTCAATATATTTTAAAATTGGGTGGAAAAAGAATGCGTCCTGTTCTAACTTTAATGAGTGCAGAAATTTTTGATGTTGATTGTAAAAATGCACTACCAGCTGCTATTGCTGTTGAGGTTTTTCATAATTTTTCCTTGGTTCATGACGATATTATGGATGACGCGCCTTTAAGAAGAGGGCAAGAAACGGTTCATGAAAAATGGAACATTAACTCTGCGATTCTTTCGGGAGATGCGATGTTGATTTTGGCTTACCAATATTTTGAAAAATATGAACCTAAAGTTTTCAAGCTTTTAGCTCAGTTATTTTCTAAAACAGCGCTCGAAGTGTGCGAAGGACAACAATGGGATGTCGATTTTGAAACGCGAGATGACGTTTCTGTTCTAGAATATATGAAAATGATTGAATACAAAACGGCTGTTTTGGTAGCTGCTGCCATGAAGATGGGTGCAATTATTGCTGAAACTTCAGATGAAAATGCTAATTTAGTTTATGATTTTGGACTCAATTTAGGAATAGCATTTCAACTTCAAGACGATTATCTTGATGCTTTTGGCAATCCTGAAACTTTCGGAAAGCAAGTAGGTGGCGATATTATTGAAAATAAAAAAACGTTTTTGTATCTCAAAGCGCTTGAATATGCAACCCAAGACCAAGCCGAACAAATGATGCACTTGTTTTCCATTCAACCCCGTGATAATTTCGAAAAAATAAATTCCATCAAAGCTATATTTGATGCAACAGGCGCATCTGAAGCTACTCGAAACGCGATTCATGATTACACTTTTAAAGCGTTTGAAACTTTGGATAAATTAAATATTAGCATCGAGAAAAAGTCCATGTTGCGTGCTTTTGGAGAAAATTTAATGGAAAGAAAAGTTTAATTTGCTAAATCACAAACCTCACTTTTCATTTTAGAGAAAATGACAGCAACTCATTTCAATCAGTATTCCAAAAAGCAGATGTTTTTAGCACTGTTTTTCACTCTGTTTACTATAATGGCATTAGGAATTGATAGTGTTTCTTTTTATGAAAATTACTTTGATGGTAGAAATGTGACCAACATTCTTGCTGTAATTTATTTTCTACTATTATTCTTCTCCTCTGATTTCTATTTGAGAAAACTAATGTTTGCCATGGTTTTTTTGTCTTATATTGGAGAATTGATTTTCTGCAAACTCCTTGGCATGTATGAATATCGCACCACTGCTATTCCGATTTATGTTCCTTTCGGACACGCCATAGTGTATGCGTCAGGATTCATTTTTGCACATAGTTTTTGGGCTATAAAGAATGAAATTCAATTACGAAAATTTTTTACATTTGGATTTTTAACCTTGTTTTTGTTTGTTGGAATTTTTCTTAACGATTGGTTTACCTTAACCTTTGGAGGTTTCTTTTTTTGGTTGGTAAAAAGAAAAAAATGGGATAATTTGTATTATTTTATTGCACTTTGTGTTATCTTTATAGAACTTGTGGGTACTTATTTTCGATGTTGGGCTTGGGCGCCAAAAACTTTTGGCATCATTCCAGCAGTTAATCCGCCAATGGGAGCCGTATTTTTTTATGCTGGAGGCGATGTGCTTTTGGCTAAAATTGTAAGGCTTTGGGATACTAAAAAATCAAAACAATTTTAATGAATTTCATAGCGCCAATATCTACCGATGTATTGCTTACCGAAGCAACAAAAGATAATTTATATTTAAAATTAATTGAGCAAATCAATAAAGATTTCAACTTGGCTAATGAGTCAATTGATTTTCCAGTTTCGGTTCCGCCTGAAGATTTAAAAGCACAATTACACGAAAAAATTTATCGCCTTATACAATATAAATTTGCAGAATATCTCAACTTACTTTATATCATTGATGTTCCAGAAGACCAAATAAAAAAACTGGACGGTTCTGATTTGATAATTTTGGCAGAACAAGTGATGTTTCTAATTTTAAAGCGAGAATGGATGAAAGTTTGGTTTCGAAATAATTACTAGCGCTATTTTAGGATTTAATTATCTTATTTTATCAATTCAAAGGAGTCTTTTAAACGAATATCTTCAGAAGAAGAACCAATCATCAAATCAAAATCACCCGGTTCTGATTTGAATTCTAATTTGTTATTATAAAATGATAATTTACTGTTGTCAATAATAAAATTTAAGGTTTTGGATTCTCCAGCAGCTAATTTCACTTTTTGAAAATCTTTCAATTCTTTCACCGGCCGAACGACAGAACCTATTCTGTCCCTTAAATATAATTGCACCACTTCTTCACCTGAATATTTTCCGGTATTAGTTATTGTTATAGTAACGGCAATAGCATCATTATTTTTCATTTTATTTTTAGACAATTTCAAATCCATATACTCAAAAGTGGTATAACTCAATCCATAGCCAAATGGAAATTTTGGACTGTTTGGCAAATCGATATAAGCTGATTTATATTGTTTATCGTCATTAATAGAAGGTCTTCCTGTGTTGAAATAGTTGTAATAAATAGGGATTTGCCCTTCTTCTCTAGGAAAAGTCATGGGTAATTTTCCTGAGGGATTGTAATCTCCAAATAAAACGTCAGCAATTGCATTTCCAGCTTCGCTACCCAACCACCATGTGTATAAAATTGCAGGAACATTATCGGCTATCCAATTGAAAATTAAAGGACGTCCTGCATTCATTAATACCACAACCGGTTTTCCTGTAGCTTGAATGGCTTTTACTAAATCTTCTTGAACGCCTGGAAGGTGAATATTACTTCGGCTTTTTGCTTCGCCACTCATGTTCCAACGTTCACCAATACTTAAAATTACCACGTCGGCTTGGTTGGCGATAGCAATTGCTTCAGCAAAGCCGTCTTTGTTGGGAGAGTTTACATCGCAACCTTTGGCATACAATAGTTTTGTGTTTTTGCCTACTTTGTTTTCTATCCCTTCCCACTGTGAAACAATATATGTCGAGTCGATATTTTTTAAATCCATTGCCCAAAAGCCATGATTGGCACGTTTCAATTTTACCATAGGTCCAATAAAGGCAATGGTTTTAGTGTCTTTGGAAATGGGTAAAATCCCCTCCCCATCCTTCCTCGAAGGAGATGGATTGTTTTTGAGTAGAACAATGCTTTTAGTAGCTGATTCTCTTGCAACTTTTGTATGTTCTTGATTGTTTAAAGCTGCTTTTTCTCTTTCGGGATTGCAGAATTTAAAGGGGTCATTAAACAATCCTAATTCAAATTTTTTACGAAGGATGCGTTTTACAGCTTCATCAATCAGCGCGATATCTATTTTCTTTTCTTTGACTAATTGCGCTAAATTATTTCGATACGCATTACTTTCCATGTCCATGTCGCTACCTGCGGTTATTGCCGCCCGAGCGGCATCTTTACTATCTTTAACATAGCCATGTGTTTCCATTTCGCCAATAGAACCCCAATCAGAAATAACAAATCCTTTAAAACCCCATTTGCCTTTTAGAATATCCCGTTGAATATATTTATTTCCTGTAGCCGGTATACCGTTTATATCATTAAAAGAATTCATGAATGTTGCAGCTCCAGCATCAAGTGCCGCTTTAAAAGGTGGTAAATAGGTTTCCCAAAGCATTCTATCACTCATATCAACTGAATTATATTCACGACCAGCAAGTGCCGCTCCATAAGCTACAAAATGTTTAGCACACGCCATTACGGCATCAATATTTCCTAATTTTTCGCCTTGAAAACCTTTCACTCGAGCCGTTGCAATTTTACAACCCAAATAAGTGTCTTCACCAGCTCCCTCCATCACTCTTCCCCATCTTGGATCTCTTGCAATATCAACCATCGGGGCAAAAGTCCAATGTATTCCGCTTGCTGCAGCTTCTGTTGCCGAAATTTTTGCAGTCAATTGCATGGACTCTAAATCCCAACTTGCTGCTTCAGCTAATGGAATTGGAAAAGTAGTTTTGTATCCATGAATAACATCTTGGCCGAACAACAACGGAATTTTCAAACGGGATTGCATGGCTAATTCTTGATATTGTCTCGTGTAAGTGGTGCCTATAACATTAAGCATTGAGCCTATCCATCCCTCTTTAATTTCTTTTTGTTTGTTTGGATTTATTGTAATTGGACCTGTTGCTGCGTTGTCTCCAGAATATTGATTGAGTTGACCTATTTTTTCTTCAAGAGTCATTTTCTTTAGCAAATCATTCACCTTTTGGTCAACGGTTTTCTGTTGAGAAAAGCTGGCTATTGAAATGATAAATAAAGTAAAATTAAAAATAATCTTTTTCATAAATTAATATACTACTGTTTGTATGGCATGTGGCTGAATAGAAATCACAGTCGATTTGGTTCCAATACATAAATTATAAGTAACCTTTTTGCTGCTTTGGTTCATTACAATAGTTATTATTTTTCCATCTTTGTTCAAAAAAGAAGTTGTTAAAAGTTGGCTTCTACTAGCTACACTGCTAATTCTTTTAGCACCTTTTTCAATAAATTTAGAGAAATGTCCAATGAAATAATATGATGGTGTATAAATCAATTCTCCACTTTTTGAATCGGCATGTATGGGTGCAAAACAGAAATTTCCCACATGATTAGGCCCCCCGTTTTCGTCTAAAAGTATGTTCCAATCTGTCCAACCCACTGTTCCATTGTTGAAATCATTAATTATTGAACGTCCGTAACGCTCTCCGTTTTTCCAAAGTTGGTAGTTTTCAGCTTTGAAACTTTCGACACAACCTTCTGTAAAAAGTAGGTTTTTATCGGGATACATTTCGTGAACTTTGCCTACATTATCAAACATCATGTCGCCACCACTCCAGTTTTCATACCAATGAAAACCGATACCCCATACATATTTATTGGCTTCCGCATCATCAAGAATGGTACTCGCTCGCTGTGAAATTAAATCCCGATTGTGATCCCAAACTGTAATTTTTTTGTCTCCTAAACCTGCTTTTTTGAGCGTTGGCCCAAGATAATTTTTTAAGAAATCTCTTTCTTCTTCGGCATTGTAAATACAAGATTCCCATTTTTGGGTTGCCATTGGCTCATTTTGAATAGTTAATCCCCAAACAGGAATTCCTTCTTTTTGGTAAGTATTTATAAATTTCACATAATAATTTGCCCAAGATTGATAATATTCTGGCAATAATTTGCCGCCTTTAAGGATGTTTTTAGTGTCTTTCATGAAAGCGGGAGGGCTCCAAGGACTTACAAAAAGTGAAATTTTTCCGCTTGCAGTTTCCAGCACTTTTTTGATTAATGGAATTCGATATTTCAAGTCATGAGCAATAGAAAATGTTTTTAATGCGGCGTCTCCTTCTTGTATATAAGTATAACTTTCAGAACTAAAATCGCAACTATGAATAGTAGTTCGAATTAATGAATAGCCAATTCCTTTGTCTTTAGAATAATAGGCCTCTAATAACTCTTGTTGCTTGTTTGCTGTTAATTTTGCAAAAACTTCAGCACTAGCATCAGTTATAGCACCACCAATTCCGAGGAAAGTTTGAAAGGTCTTGTTCGGATTAACAAAAATGCACGTTTGGGTTTCTAAGGGTTGTTTCAATTCAGAGAACGGCAAAACATTCGTTTTTGACAACCTAAAATTAGTACTGTCTGCAGAGGTAAAAACGGTTGCCGATTTACTAGTGTTTAAAATAGTGTTGGAGTTTGCCGGTTTTTTCATTTGTGAAAACATTGAAGATGTTGTCAATATTGAAAGTGCTATGATTATACTTCTCATATTATTTATTAGTAAAAAGTAAATGTATTAAAAATAGTATTCTAAAAATACGGATTTTACAAATAATTGAAGTCGAAAACGAAGTAGTTGATAACTTATAAAATCAATTTTGAATAGAAAAAAATTATGAAAGGTTTGAATATCAATCCAAGTAAAATAAAAAAACCGTCTCAAATTTAATATTTGAGACGGTTTTTAAGAAGTTAAAAAGTTTCTGTTTATTGTTTGATTAACTTAACTGTTTTTTCGTTACCGTTTGCATCAGCTCCTTTTATAAAGTAGATACCATTGTTTAAATCCGAAACGTTTAAGTTTTGGTTTTCTAAAGTTTTAGTAAATGATTTTACTAACTGACCTGTAATAGCATATACTTGTACTTTTTCAAAAGCAACATTCATACTAAAAGTGCTAGAAGTTGGGTTTGGATAAACACCAATTGTAGAAGAATCAAATTGAGTTACTCCTAATGTAGCAAAGTTATAGTCTCCTGTAATTCTGTTGAAAGATACATTATACGTTCCAGCTGGAACAGCAATGTTTCCTGCTCCAGTTGTTGTAGCAGTTCCTGTTGGGAAAGCTGTGCTTCCTCCCCATGATGTTGCCCAAGCAGCATTAGCTCTAAATTTCACTTCGCCACCAACAAATACAACTAATTTGGTTGAATTTATTCCATTGTCTGTTGAGTCTAAAGTCACATCAGTATTCCAATCAGTAACACCTGCTCCAATTAGAGAAATTGGTGTTACAGTATAGCTATAAGCCCCTGTTGTTTTGTTGAAAGTAACATTATAGAAACCTGCTGGCACTGAAATTTTGTCAGTGCTGCCTGCAACAGCAGTCCCTGAAGGGAAAGCAGTTGCTCCCCACACTGTATTTGGGTTTGTTGGGTCATTAAATTGCGTTAAAGTTGTAGTATCAAAATATTGATCAACTGAAGTATAAGTAATACCATCAGTTGTGTTCATCACCGCACCATTATTTGAAACTGATGGAAATGCACTAGATAAGAGAGTAAAAACATAATCCCCAGAAACTCTATTAAAAGTGATGTTGTAATTTCCAGAAACATCAACTAAGATATCACTAGAACTACTTAGAGTTCCAGTTCCTATTGGGAAAGCAGTACCTCCCCAGTTAGTTGCCCAGCTGTAGTTGGTTCTGAATTTTAAGTGTTTTCCACCAATTAAAGCTTGATTCATCAACATAAAATTGATACCGTCTGTTGTTGTCATGTCGATATCAGTACTGAAATCGATAGCGGCATCGCCAACAATTGAAACTGGTACTGGAACAAAATTGTAAGCTAAAGTAGTTTTATTGAAATCTACGTTATAGAAAGCAGGTGTCAAAGGAATTGTAGCACCATTCACAGTAGCCGTTCCAGAAGGGAAAGTAGTATTTCCCCATACCGTAGAAGGAGCTGGTGTGTCTCTAACGAATTTAACCCCATTGGCAGTAAATTGATAATCCAATTTTACATAAGCAACACCATCAAGTGTACCCATTGGAACTGTCGCGCCAAAGTTGTTGAAACCGCCGTTAAAACCAATCACATCGTAATTTAATGTAACTGCTACAAACGAATAAGCACCTGTGGTGATATTGAAAGTTACGTTATAAGTACCTGCTAATCCAAGAATATTTGCTCCACCTTGCGTTCCTACTCCAGTAGGAAAGTCAGCAGCACCCCAGTTAATCGCCCAAGCACCGTCTTGTCTGAACTTCATTTCGCTATTCGCTAATAATGTAAAATTAGACAATGTGTAAGTAATATTGTCGGTAGTATTAAATGTAACATCACCACCCCAACCATTAAAAGCACCTATTAATCCTATGCTTTGCGCGTTTGCATTCGATACGCCTAAGGCGAAAAGAAGCATGAAAAATAATTTTTTAATCATGATAATTAATTTTTAAGTTTATAATAACAAATTTAATAAAAATATGTGTTCAAAATTATTAAATTTCAAACGAAAACGTTTTCGTGTTGATAAGTTGTTTTTAATGCACCTATATAAGTTTAAAATAATTTTATTCTTCTATAAAAAAGTAAAAAATAGGGCTATTCACTATGTGGCCTAAAATTGTTTTTAAAATAAAGACGAAAAAAGATTCTCACCCATTTTAAAATCAAAATTATAAAAAATTACGGAAAATCATTGAAATCGGCGACAAGTTTTCTTAGTGATTAGTATCGGATAGCTAATTAATCTAACCTATCTGTCAGTTTTTTAAATACTTTTTTAGCTTCTTTTCCTTCATATAAAATGCTATAAACAGCATCAATTATTGGTGTTTGTGCTTGGTATTCTTGATTGAGTTGATAAGCGCTTTTTGTAGCATAATACCCTTCAGCAACCATGCTCATTTCCATTTGTGCAGCTTTGACAGTATAGCCTTTTCCGATCATGTTCCCAAACATTCTATTTCTTGAAAAAACCGAATAACCTGTTACTAGTAAATCACCTAAGTAGGCCGAATTATTAATGTTCCGTTTCATTTTGTGCACTTTTCGGATAAATTTTTTCATTTCCCGAATGCTGTTGCTCATTAAAACGGATTGAAAATTATCGCCATAACCCAATCCATGTGCCATTCCTGCCGCAATAGCATAAATATTTTTAAGCATTGCGGCATACTCTGTTCCAATGATATCGTCGGTAATTTTCGCTTTGATGTAATTTCCAGATAAGCATTTAGCTACCATTCTTGCCTTTTTTGGATCTCCACAAGCAATAGTTAGATATGATAAGCGTTCTAATGCAACTTCTTCGGCATGGCAGGGACCCGTAATAACACCTATATTTTCAAAAGGAATTTGATAAATTTTATTAAAATGTTCCCCTACAATAAGGCTAGTTTCAGGTACAATTCCTTTAATTGCAGAAAATAGGACTTTTCCTTCTAATGGAGCTGTCAACTTCTGTAATTCGCTGCTTAAAAATGCGGACGGAATTGCAAAAATGATATAATCGGCATAAGAAACAGCTTTATTTATATCGCTAGTTAACTTTAATTTTTCAATATTAAACTCAACAGAACTTAAATAATTTGGGTTATGATGTAACGTTTTAATATGTTCTATAGCTTCTTCGTTTCGCATGTACCAAGCTATTTCGGGTAAATTAACACACAACATTTTAGCAATTGCTGTTGCCCAACTTCCTCCGCCAATTACTGCAAATTTTGGATATTCTGCCATTTAAATTTAGTTTTAGTCCAAAAAGTAACATAGTTATTTGATGTTACTTAAGATGAATCAAATGTACTTAAATTTGAAGAAAGAAAAAAGAAACCTAAAAGATATGATGAACACTGCTCTTTACAGCTTAAAAAATTTAACTTATATTTATGGTTTTCAATGTAATACTCTTTCAAATTAGTCGTTTTTATATAAATAAATAATTTGGTTGGTTAATTTATTACAATGATTTTGGTTAGTTGTTTGTTTTAATTGTTTTTGAAAAAGAGCGTTGATGTAATTTGTATATCAGGGCTCTTTTATTTAAAAAAAATGCCTCACAAAAGGGAGGCATTTTATATAAACTATTTTGAAATATTATTTTATTATATCCACTTTAGCTTTTACTTCAGCTTCTGTTCCTTCAAATGTTTGAGTAGTAGATTTGTCGTTAACAGTTGTGGTAACGGTTGCTTTAGCTTTCCCATTAGTATTAGTGATTTCAACTCTAACGTTTTTAGAAGAAGTCATTTCTTCTTTTTTAGCACAACAGTCCTTTTTATCTGCAGTAGCTACGAATTTTCCGTTAGCATCATAGTGTGACAAACATTTTTCTTTTTGCTCTGTTGAACATTTAAGACTGTCGCACATCGCGGAACATTCTTCTTTGGTCATAGTAGCACATTTGTCCATATCACATTTGCCCATATCTTCTGAGCAAGATGTTGTCATTTCCATAGTACATTTTGCTTCTTTTCCTACTGGAGCAGAACCATTTCCTAAAATTGGTGCAATTACTAAACCAATTAAACAAGTTAATTTAATTAAGATATTCATTGACGGACCAGAAGTATCTTTAAATGGATCTCCAACGGTATCACCAGTTACAGCAGCTTTGTGAGCATCAGAACCTTTGTACGTCATTTCACCGTTAATCATAACTCCAGCTTCAAAAGATTTTTTAGCATTGTCCCAAGCGCCACCAGCGTTATTTTGGAACACAGCCCAAAGTACACCAGAAACGGTAACTCCAGCCATATATCCTCCTAACATTTCTGCAATCAATTGGTTGTTATCTCCGTAAACTAATTTACCTAAAAGCACAATCGCAATAGGGAAACCAATGGTTAAAACTCCTGGCAACATCATTTCGCGTAAAGCGGCTTTTGTAGAAATTTCTACACATTTGCCATATTCTGGTTTACCAGTTCCTTCCATAATTCCCGGAATTTCTTTGAACTGACGACGTACTTCATATACCATATCCATCGCCGCTTTTCCAACTGAATTCATTGCTAATGCAGAAAATACTACAGGAATCATTCCACCAACAAACAACATCGCTAAAACCGGCGCTTTGAAGATATTGATTCCGTCAATTCCAGTAAAAGTTACATAAGCAGCAAACAAAGCCAATGAAGTTAAAGCAGCAGAAGCGATTGCAAAACCTTTTCCAGTTGCTGCAGTTGTGTTTCCAACAGAATCCAAAATGTCTGTTCTAGTTCTAACTTCTTTAGGCAATTCACTCATTTCAGCAATTCCACCAGCATTATCAGAAATTGGTCCGAAAGCATCGATTGCCAATTGCATCGCTGTTGTTGCCATCATTGCAGAAGCAGCCAAAGCTACTCCGTAAAATCCTGCAAAAGCATAAGAAGACCAAATTGCAGCAGCAAATAAGATCACTGTTGGGAAAGTAGAAATCATTCCAGTTGCTAAACCAGCAATTACGTTGGTTCCCGCTCCTGTTGAAGATTTTTGTACGATTGCCAAAACTGGTTTTGTGCCTAATCCTGTATAATATTCAGTAACTGAAGAAATCGCTCCACCAACAATTAATCCAATTACAGTTGCTCCAAAAACGCGTAAAGAAGAAATCTCTTTTAATCCTTCACCATAAAAACTCATTTTCATAGTTTCTGGCAACATAAATTTTACTAAGAAGTAACAAGAAATTAATGTTAAAAGAATTGAAGCCCAGTTTCCGATGTTTAATGCTTTTTGAACTTGCGCTTCTTTTGCATCATCACTGCTGATTTTTACCAACATGGTTCCAATGATAGAGAATAAAATTCCGAAACCAGCAATTGCCATTGGTAATAAAATTGGTCCAATTCCGCCGAAAGCATCTGCAATCGAACCGCCCATGTCTTTAATAACATAGTTACCCAAAACCATTGCGGCAAGAACAGTTGCAACATAAGAACCAAATAAATCTGCGCCCATTCCGGCAACATCACCTACGTTATCACCTACGTTATCTGCAATTGTAGCAGGGTTTCTTGGATCGTCTTCTGGAATTCCAGCTTCTACTTTACCAACTAAATCTGCTCCAACATCGGCAGCTTTAGTATAAATTCCACCACCAACTCTTGCAAATAAAGCTATAGATTCTGCTCCAAGAGAAAAACCAGCTAATGTTTCAAGTACGACGGTCATGTCTTCGGTAGAAGTCCAAACACCTTTCATGAAATAATTGAAAAATATAATAAAAAAACCTGTCAAACCTAAAACTGCTAAACCAGCAACGCCAAGACCCATTACTGTTCCACCACCAAAAGAAACTTTTAATGCTTGTGGCAAACTCGTGCGAGCTGCTTGTGTTGTTCTTACATTGGTTTTTGTTGCTATTTTCATACCCATATTTCCAGCCAAAGCAGAGAAAAATGCTCCGAAAATAAACGCAACTACAATTAAAATGTTTGTAGTTGGTACTACAAATGAGATTACTGCAAGAACAATACTTGCAATTATTACAAAAAAAGCTAATAAACGGTATTCTGCTTTAAGAAATGCAAGAGCACCTTCGTAAATGTAATCTGAAATTTCTTTCATTTTGCCATCTCCAGCATCTTGCTTTAAAACCCAAGATCTTTTAACTAGCATGAACGCTAGCCCAATAAATGCCATTACAATTGGCACATAAATCATCATTGATTCCATAATATAATTTTTGTTATAAATTTTGTCCGCGCAAAAGTAATAAAATGATGTTAAAAAATGGAAATATATAAAACAAATCTACTTTTAGGATCCTATTTTAGTGTTTCGGAATCCATTTTTTTAAAACAAATTGTCTTTTTAAAGCAAATTAAATGTAACAGTCATTTTATATTAATTTAATTTATTTGATGAAGTATTGCTATTGAAGGTTTTAAATATTACTGCACTATTATAAATTTAATTAGAAAGAATTGTATAATTTTTTAGTTGTATTTAAAAATAAATTTTATTTTTGATTAACTTAAAATATTTTATTATGGGAATGATTTCAGAATTTAAAGCCTTTGCTATGAAAGGCAATGTTGTTGATTTAGCTATAGGTGTTATAATTGGTGGTGCTTTTAGCAAAATTGTAAGTTCATTAATTGATAATGTAATTACTCCGTTGTTGTTAAAACCCGCATTAGAAGCCGCTAATTTGTCTAAAATTGAAGAGTTAACAGTTTTAGGAGGTGTTAAGTATGGTATGTTTCTTTCGGCAATAATCAACTTTATCATTATAGCATTTGTGCTTTTTTTAATAATCAAAGGAATTAATGCTACAAAAATGAAAGAAGAAATCCAACCCTCAACTCCAGTTGGTCCAACTCAAGAAGAAATTTTGATTCAGATACGCGATTTGTTAACAAAATAAATTACTTTGGTTTTGTTTAAGAAACTGCAAGAAATTACAAAATACACTTAACAGGATCGATTTTTTACTAGTTCAACTAACTTAGTAAATCTACAATAAAGGAAGGGAACAACCCTAAAGCTAAATTCAATAGGATCGAAACGATTGCCACTGCATAAATTACAAAAGGCGTTCCTGTTCTTGTTTCATTTGGTTCTTTGCTGTACATCGCTAAAATCAATTTGAAATAGTATCCTACACTTATAATTGAATTTATAATTGCAATAATAACTAATCCCAAATAACCCGATTGTAACGTTTGAGTCAATAAAAATAGTTTGGCGAAAAACCCTGAAAAAATAGGTATTCCCGCCATTGATAATAAAGATGCTGTCATAATACCAGCTAATAATGGATTTGTTTTCCCTAAACCATGGAAATTAGTGATATCTTCATTGTCTCTGTTTTTACATACATATAAAAGGACGCTAAACGCTGCAATTCCAGCTAGTGAATAAGCAGAAGCATAATACAATAAAATGCCTGCTGAAGAGGTTACGTTTAACAAGGTCATCACCATAAAACCGGCATGTGATATTCCTGAAAAAGCCAACATACGTTTAACATTGGTTTGTTTCAACGCCATAATATTTCCTACAGTCATTGACAAAATAGCAATAACTACTAAGACGGTTTGTGAGGTTTCTGGTAAATTGACATTCATCACGCTCATCAATTTAAAGAAAGTTGCCATTGCAGTTACTTTTGCAAGTGTGCTCATTGTAGCGGTTGTTAAAGACGGGGAACCTTCATAAACATCGGGAGCCCAAAAATGGAATGGAACAGCGGCTATTTTAAACAACATTCCTATTCCTAGTAAAATTACACCGATATAGAACCATTCTTCAACATCGGCAGACATTCCTGCTTCTTGAATGGTACGCATATCAAATGAGCCAATAGCACCATATATTAAGCATATTCCGAATAAAATAATCCCAGAAGCAAAAGAGCCCATCAAGAAATATTTCATTCCTGCTTCGTTACTTTTTACATTCAATCGATTGCTCGCTGCTAACACATACAATGAAATGGATAAAATTTCAATTCCAAGAAAAAACATGGCTAAATTTCCAAAGGAAACCATAGCAACACATCCTGCCAAAAGAAATACTTTTATGGCAATAAAATCGGAAATTTTAGATTGATGATTTTCGTAAAATTTATGTCCTAAGGCTACTAAAAATATAGCAAGTACAATAAACAAACTAGAGAAAGCAACTGAAAATTTATCAACCACTATCATGTTATTGTAATAACTCGTTGAAGCACCAAACTCACTTACATTCAGACCAAGAACAGCTAATAAACCAATAATTGTTATTGGTACAATGGCTTTTCTTAAATTAAGAATTTCAAATAAAAGGCATAAAACACCTAATCCTGTTATAGCTATTAATGTATTCATTTTTTATTTGACTAATTAAATTCTGTTTATTTGAGTTAAAATGTGATCTAGACTTGGCGTTATCAAATCTATTATTGGTTTTGGATACAATCCAAAGAAGAATAAAACGGCAATTATAATTGCTAAAGTTAGACCTTCATTAAAAGTAACGTCTTTGAAAATCTTAGCATTGGTTTCACCAAGCATAACATATTGAAACATTTTCAACATATAATAGGCTCCTAAAATGATGGTTGTTCCTCCTAAAATGGCAAACCAAATATTTATTTGTGATAAACTGTATAAAACGGTAAACTCACCCACAAAGTTAAAGGTTGACGGCAATGCTACAGAAGCTAAAACCAAAATTAAAAACATTGAAGTGAATTTTGGTGATTGCGCTCTAATGCCTCCCATTTCAGAAATTGTGCGTGTTTCAAATCTTCTATAAATGATTTCAGCAACGAAGAATAAGCCGACAACCACGAAACCGTGAGCTATCATTTGCAAAACAGCTCCTCTTAAACCGTTTATGGTAAGCGTGTACGTTCCTGCTGCAATCAGCCCAACGTGTGCTAAAGAAGAATAAGCTAATAATTTTTTCAAATCTTTTTGTTTCAATGCTACGATTGAACCATATATTACACCTGCAATTCCTAAACCAATGAAAACGGCCATAAAATGTTTTGCTGCGTAAGGAGCAATTGGCAATTGCCAACGAATTACGCTATACAATCCCATTTTTAGCATGATTCCAGACAATAACATGGTTCCAACTGTTGGTGCTTTTTGATACACATTTGCTTGCCAAGTATGGAATGGAATAATTGGAATTTTAATTGCATAAGCCAAAAAGAAGGCTAAAAAAATCCATGTTTGTTCAGTTGTAGAAAGAGTTAATTTATATAAATCTTCAATTAATAAGCTATGTGCTTTTCCATACAAATAAATAAAAGCAACAAGCATAAAAAGGGACCCAGCAAATGTATATATGAAGAATTTTACCACCGCTTTTTTACGATCTTCAGTGTCACCATTACCCCAAATTAAAGCTATAAAATAAATAGGAATCAGTGATAATTCCCAGAAAATATAGTACAAAAGTCCGTCTGAAGCTAGAAAAGTTCCTACCATAGCAAACGACATAAATAGCAGTAAAGAATATATGGCTTTTGCATTTTTAAAATCATTGCCAAAACCAGAAAAAATAATAATTGGCGTTAAAGAGGTCGTTAATAAAAGCATCGCCATTGAAAGTCCATCTGCTTTTAAAGCGAATGAAATATTGGGTTTTGAAATCCATGTGGTAGCAAAATCAATATCTGCTCCAAGATTGAAAAGGTTTAGCAAATAGATAGAAAGTCCAAATGTGGCCAATCCAATGCTTAATGCGACTTTTGAAGCCCATTTATCGCCAGAAAGATAAGTTGCAAATGCGCCAACTAAAAGTACTATTAATAGGTATGTTACATCCATTTTGTGAAAATTATTGAGCTAAAAATAAATAGGAAATTATAATACAAAAGCCTAAAACAAAAGCAAAAAGATAAAATCCAATGCTACCACTTTGTAGTTTTTTCCCTTGAAAACCTAATGCGTAAATTAATTTTCCAAATCCAAAAATTACATTGGATATTGTCGTTTCGATATAATCTCTGAAAAACCGTGCTACTGTATTAATTGGTTTAACAAATAGGACATCATAATGCTCATCAACATAATATTTATGGTATAAAACTTTAGCAAATCCCTTCATTTCAGTATCTTCTTTTGGAAGCGTATTTTTTTGGATATAAATCATTCGAGCTATAATAATTCCAATGATTGCACCCGCCAAAGCGATTGCCATTAAAGTGATTTCTTTACTTCCTAAAGTATGCTCTTCATGAGCAACTTTTGAAAACAAAGGAGCTAAATATTCGTTTAACCAGCTTTTTGTTGGCAAATTAATTAATCCTCCTAGAGTTGATAAAATGGCTAAAATTACAAGTGGAATAGTAATCAAACTTGGACTTTCATGTAAGTGACTTTTTTGATGCTCTGTTCCTCTGAATTCTTTGAAAAATGTCAAATACATCAATCTAAACATATAGAAAGCAGTTAAAATCGAGGCAATAGAAGCTATAATCCAAAAAATGATATTTCCATTTTTAAATGCAGAAATCAAAATTTCATCTTTAGACCAAAATCCAGCGAAAGGAAAAATACCTGCAATTGCCAAAGAAGCAATCATCATAGTCCAAAAAGTGGTTGGCATAGCTTTTCTTAAACCACCCATTCTTCGCATATCCTGTTCACCACCCAAAGCATGAATCACTGAACCGGAACCTAAGAACAAACATGCTTTAAAGAAAGCGTGCGTGATTACGTGGAAAACGGCAACTTGATAGGCACCCATTCCTAACGCTAAAAACATTAATCCCAATTGAGATACCGTTGAGTAAGCCAATACTTTTTTAATGTCGTTTTGAACCAAACCAATTGTTGCAGCAACAAGTGCTGTAATGGCACCAATAATTGCTATAATATTTTGAACTTCTGGAGCTACATCAAATAAGAAATTCAATCTCGTAACCATAAAAATACCTGCCGTAACCATGGTGGCTGCGTGGATTAATGCTGAAACCGGTGTTGGTCCAGCCATCGCGTCTGGCAACCAAGTATATAAAGGAATTTGTGCAGATTTACCACAAGCACCAATAAACAAAGCTAAAGCGGCAATTCCTAGCCAATACGAGTCTGCATTAGTTCCTGTTATTGCTATTTTTAAAGTTGTAAAATCTAATGTTGAAAATAAAGAAGCTAAAATGAAAATCCCAATTAACAATCCTAAATCACCAATTCGATTCATGATGAAGGCTTTCTTAGCAGCATCGTTGAAATCTTGGTTTTTATACCAAAATCCAATTAGTAAATATGAACAAAGTCCTACTCCTTCCCATCCAATGAACATGACTAATAAGTTACTTCCAATAACCAAAGTTATCATAAAAAAGATAAACAAATTCAGATAAGCAAAAAACGTATGCATTTTTTCATCATCGTGCATGTAGCTGATGGAATATAAATGTATTAATGAACCAATTCCTGTTACAAACAACAACCAAAGAATGGAAAGTTGGTCTAATAAAAATCCAAAATTAACATGAAAATTATTGATTTGTATCCAATCAAATAACGAAATGGAAATGGGTTGAGCAGTTTGATTTATTTGCAAGAAAAAATAAATTGTAATTGCAAAAGAAATGAGAACAGCACTTGTTCCAATAACTCCAGAAAGCGTTTTCCCACATTGTTTTCCTATGAAAACGTTAATCAAAAACCCTAAAAAAGGAGCACATAATAAGACTAAAGCTAAATTGGTATCCATTATAATTTATCCTTTTAAGTTTTTTAAATTCGCTACATCAATAGATCCTAAATTTCTAAATACCGAAACTAAAATAGCCAATCCAACAGCGACTTCAGCGGCAGCAACAGCCATGGAGAAAAACACAAAAACCTGTCCTTGTGCGTCTTGATGATAAGTTGAAAAAGCCACAAACAATAGGTTTACTGCATTCAACATGATTTCGATTGACATGAAGACGATAATAGCATTACGTCTGTACAAAACTCCAAAAACTCCAATACAAAAAAGTATTACAGAAAGGAATATATAATTGTCTATACCAATTTGATTTAAAATAGTATTCATATTATTTCTCAAGTTTTTCTTTTTTAGACAATAAAACCGAACCAATCATAGCCACTAAAAGCAGAACTGATGCAAATTCAAAAGGCACCATATAACCGTTTTCTCCATCTAATAATACTTTTCCAAGTACTTTTATCGATTGAAAATCTTCTCCAGTAGGATCACTTGCATCGGCAACGGGTTTAGAATTGATAAAAACAGTAATTAAAATCGCACACATCACAATAAAAAAAGTAACAGCTCCAAGTCGAGTGATTCTTGGTTTATGTACTTCATCTTCCTTGTTCAAATTCATTAACATTATCGTAAACAAAAATAATATCATAATGGCACCTGAATAAACAATAATATGAACTATTGCTAAAAACTGTGCGTTTAATAACATATAATGTCCCGCAATTGAGAAAAAACAAAGCACCAAATAGATGGCACTATGAATCGGATTTTTACTGTAAATTGTCAAAAATGCAGTTGACAATGTTATGGCAGCTAATACAAAAAATAGAATAAGTACTGTTGACATTAGTTTGCGTTTTTAATAAGTTGAGCATTTTTCATAGCCATTTCTAATGGCATGACCAATTTGTCTTTTCCAAAAATAAAATCTTCTCTCTCATAATTTGCGGGAACTAATTCTTTTGAAATGGTCAAATAAATAGCGTCTTTTGGACATGCTTCTTCACACAATCCACAAAAAATACAACGCAACATATTGATTTCATATATTGATGCATATTTTTCTTCACGGTACAGGTGTTTTTCTTCGGGTTTGCGTTCCTCAGCTTTCATTGTTATCGCCTCGGCAGGGCACGACAAAGCACACAATCCGCAGGCAGTACAATTTTCTCTTCCTTGCTCATCCCTTTTTAACATGTGTTGTCCTCTATATACAGGACTCATCTTGCGTGTTTGCTCTGGAAATTGAATGGTAGGTTTTTTTCTAAAAAAGTGTTGGATGGTAATCATCATTCCTTTTACAATTGCTACCAGGTACATTCGCTCCAAAAAGGTCATTTCCTTGTTGGAAACTACTTTTTTTCTTCCTGATAATGATATGGTTTCTATGCTCATTTTAAATCTTTTTTTATTTGAAATTAATAAAATGGGGTTTATTATTTTATATCTAAAACCCTAAATAAGCCATTATTTCACTTCTTAATATTACAATTCCAGTTATTATAATATTTACAATCGATAAAGGAATTAGAATTTTCCAACCTAGATTCATCAATTGATCGTATCTAAATCTTGGAATTGTCCAACGCACCCACATGTAAAAGAAAATAAAACCACATAGTTTTATAAATAAAGCTATGATCCCGAATATATTAGCAATGTTTACGCCCCAGTTTTCAACAACCCATGACATACCTGGATAATTGTAACCTCCAAAAAATAAAACAGCTAAAATGGTAGAGGAAATAAACATATTGGCATATTCAGCAAAAAGGTAAAAACCCATTTTCATTGATGAATATTCGGTATGATAACCTCCAATTAATTCTGTTTCACACTCTGGTAAATCAAAAGGAGTTCTATTGGTTTCAGCAAAAGCACAAATTAAAAATATCAAAAACGATAAAGGTTGGTAAAAAACATTCCAATTCATTCCTGCTTGTTGCTCTGAAATTTCTTTCAAGCTCAACGTACCTGTCATCATTAATAGGGCGATTATTGATAATCCCATAGCTACTTCATATGATACCATTTGCGATGCAGCACGGATGGCTCCAATTAAAGAAAACTTATTATTGGAAGCCCAACCTCCAATCATAATTCCATATACACCAAAAGAAACCACGGCAAAAATATACAGAATTGCAACATCTATATCGGTTGCCTGAAGTAAAATATCTCTTCCAAAGAGATGAAAATGATCGCCCCAAGGAATTACTGCACTAGTCATTAATGCTGCTCCCATTGCTATACCAGGACCAACCAAAAATAAAAATTTGTTCGGCGTATCGGGAGAAAATTCTTCTTTAGCAAATAGCTTGAGACCATCGGCAAGCGGTTGAAACAAACCATATGGACCTGCTCTATTCGGTCCAATTCTATCTTGAAGAAATGCGGCAACTTTACGTTCAGCCCAAGTTGAATACATTGCCATAAACATAGTAATGGCAAAAACAACAAGGATAACAACACTTTTCTCTATAATAAATGTACTATCCATTACTTATTTATTTTGGTTGTTATTGTCCAAAGGGATTTCACTCATGCTGATTTTTTTACGATCAATATCACGACCTAATAGAATGTTCTTTTCCGTGTCAATTTCTACTTTTTCTAATTTTTGCGTATATTTATTTTGACTAATTACAGATGCTCTTTCGAATTTTCTTGGGCCTTCAATAACCCAATCTTTAGGGTCTTTGTGGTCAAAACGACAACTGTTACAAATAAATTCTTCTACCTCTTGATACACATCTTTTCTACCTGTTACTCTTTGAATTTCGTCTCCAAACATCCAAACAGTAGTTTTTCCACAACAAGTAGGGCAATCTCTGTGCGCATTATAAGGTTTATTGAACCAAACTCTTGATTTAAATCTAAAAGTTTTATCAGTTAAAGCCCCTACAGGACAAACATCAATCATGTTACCCGAAAACTCATTATCAATGGCTTTTGAAATACAAGTAGAAATATTAGAATGATCCCCTCGATCCATCACACCGTGAACGCGATTGTCTGTCAATTGATCAGCAACCATCACACATCGGTAACAAAGAATACAGCGATTCATGTGCAATTGAATATTTGGACCAATATCTTCAGGTTCAAAAGTTCGTTTTTCTTCAATATATCTAGTTTCAGATTTTCCATGTTCAAAGCTCAAATCCTGTAAATTGCATTCTCCTGCTTGATCACAAACGGGACAATCCAACGGGTGATTGATTAACAAAAATTCGGTTACCGCTTTTCTTGCTTCTTGTACTCTCGGAGATGCTTTACTGGCAATTTCCATCCCATCTTGACAAGCCGTTACACAAGAAGCCATTAATTTTGGCATCGGTCTTGGATCAGCTTCGCTTCCTTTGGTAATATCAACTAAACAACAACGGCATTTTCCGCCGCTTCCTTTTAGTTTAGAATAATAGCACATGGCTGGAGGAACTACTTCACCACCAATCATTCTTGCTGCTTGCAGGATTGTTGTTCCTGGTTCAACTTCTATTTCGTGACCGTCTATCGTTACTTTCATTGTATTAAATGCTTGACTTTATACAGTTATTTTTGACACCAAATGCTTCACTTTTTCAAAAGGTTCCGCAACAAAATGGTCTCTGTTTTTTATTTTTTCTGGAAAACGGATGTGGTATTCAAACTCGTCTCTAAAGTGACGAATGGCAGCTGCTACTGGCCAAGCGGCAGCGTCGCCTAATGGGCAAATCGTATTACCTTCTATTTTACTTTGAATGCTTAAAAGCAAATCGATATCTTCTTCGCGGCCGTGACCGTTTTCAATTCTATGCAATACTTTTTCCATCCAACCGGTACCTTCGCGACAAGGTGAACATTGTCCGCAACTTTCATGATGGTAGAATCTTGAAAAATTCCATGTATTTCTTACAATACAAGCGGTATCATCGTAAACAATGAATCCCCCAGAACCTAACATTGAACCCGATACAAATCCGCCATCAGATAAACTTTCGTAAGACATTAATCGGTCTTCGCCTGCGGCTGTTTTATATATTAAATTGGCAGGTAAAATTGGCACAGAGCTGCCTCCCGGCACAAAAGCTTTTAAAGGGCGACTTGAACTCATTCCGCCAAGATATTCGTCTGAATTCATGAATTCGTAAACGCTTAGGCCCAATTCAATTTCATAAACGCCAGGATTTTTTATATGTCCGGAAGCAGAAATTAATTTGGTTCCAGTAGAACGACCAATTCCAATTTTAGCATAATCAGCACCAGAATTATTAACGATCCATGGCACAGAAGCTATAGTCTCCACATTATTTACTACTGTTGGGTTTGCCCAAAGTCCAGAAATAGCAGGAAACGGTGGTTTGATTCTTGGATTTCCACGTTTTCCTTCTAATGATTCTATCAAAGCAGTTTCTTCACCACAAATATAGGCTCCAGCTCCACAATGCACATATAAATCTAAATCGTAACCTGAACCTAATATGTTTTTTCCTAAAAATCCTGCTGCTTTTGCTTCAGCAATGGCTCTTTCAAGGATTTTATAGATCCACATATATTCGCCACGAATATAAATATAGGACAAATTAGCACCCAATGCATAGCTTGAAGTTATCATACCCTCGATCAAAAGGTGAGGAATGAATTCCATCAAATAACGATCTTTAAATGTTCCCGGTTCTGATTCGTCGGCATTACAAACTAAATGTCTTGGTTTTCCTGATTTTTTATCGATAAAACTCCATTTCATTCCTGCTGGAAATCCTGCACCACCACGACCACGAAGTCCAGAAGTTTTTACTTCTTCAACTACTTCATCTGGGGTGAGCTTTTTCAAGGCTTTTTCAACAGAAGCATAGCCACCGTTTTTACGGTAAACCTCATAGGTTTTAATGCCCGGAACACTTATTTTGTCTAATACTATTTTTTGTGACATCTTATTTATCGTGTAACGTAATTTTATTATCTCTACAATCGACAATCAACTTGTCTATTTTTTCTTCGGTAAGATGCTCTTGATAAAAATCCCCCAATTGCATCATAGGTGCATATCCACAAGCACCTAAACATTCTACACCAACAACAGAAAATTGACCATCAGGTGTGGTTTCGCCGATGTTTATACCCAATTTATTACAAGTATAATCCATTAAATTTTCAACTCCGTTTAAGCAACAAGGAGAAGTTTGACAAAATTCAAACATGTATTTTCCAACAGGCTTTTGGTTAAACATGGTATAAAAAGAGACCACTTCATAAACCTCTACTGGTTGAATATGAAGTATTTCGGCTACTTTATCCATTAATTCAAAGCTCAGCCAATTGTCATGCGCATCCTGAACTTCATGTAAAACAGGTAATAATGCCGATTTTTTTTTGTCTTCAGGATAATAACTAATCAATTCATTGATGCGGTTCATCAACGTTTCGGTTATGTTTATTTCTTGTTTGTAATGTGTTCTTTCCATTTTAATAATTTTTGCCACAATGGCGCAAAGTCACAAAGTTTATTTTTAAAATCTGAAATCAAAAATCGTTAATCAAAAATCTGAAATCTTTATGCGTCTAATTCCCCTGCAATCACATTTAAACTCGACATAATTACAATAGCATCTGATAATAATGCCCCTTTTATCATCTCTGGATATCCTTGATAATATATAAAACTAGGACGTCTAAAATGTAATCTGTAAGGAGTTCTACTTCCGTCGGTTACCAAATAAAACCCTAATTCGCCATTTCCTCCTTCAACTGCATGATAAATTTCTGCTACTGGAACTGGGATTTCTCCCATTACAATTTTGAAGTGGTAAATTAATGATTCCATAGTATGGTATACCTCTTGTTTTGGAGGAAGATAATAATCTGGAACATCTGCATGAAAATCATTGCCTGCAGGCATTTTTTCCAATGCTTGACGAATGATGCTTAAACTTTCCCAAATTTCTGCGTTTCTCACACAAAAACGATCGTAAGTATCACCTGATTTTCCAACAGGGATATTAAATTCGAAATCTTCGTAAGAGGAGTAAGGATGTGCAATGCGAACATCATAGTCCACTCCAGCAGCTCTTAAATTAGGACCTGTAAAACCGTATGACATTGCTTTTTCTGCCGAAATTGGTCCAACATTTACAGTTCTGTCAATAAAAATTCTATTTCTTTCAAATAGGTCTTCAAACTCTTTCCAAGCTATTGGAAACTCTTTTAAAAACACGTCTAATTTTCTAAAGGCTTCTGCAGACCAATCTCTTTCAAAACCTCCAATTCGACCCATATTTGTAGTCAATCGAGCACCACAAATTTCTTCATATATTTCGTAAATTTTTTCTCTAAATTGAAAAACATAAAGGAATCCTGTATAGGCCCCAGTGTCAACACCAAGAATTGAATTGCAAATTATATGATCGGAAATTCGGGCCAATTCCATTACAATAACACGTAAATATTGTGCTCTTTTAGGCACTTCAACATTTAATAATTTTTCTAATGTCATCCACCAACCCATATTGTTTATAGGTGATGAACAGTAATTCATTCGGTCGGTTAGTGTTGTAATTTGGTAAAATGGACGATTTTCGGCGATTTTCTCAAAAGCACGATGGATATAACCTATAGTTTGTTCAGCATCTACAATTCTTTCACCATCCATTAATAGAATATTTTGGAAAATTCCATGTGTTGCAGGATGCGTAGGACCTAAATTTAATACCGAAAGTTCACTTCCGTCATCATTTAATTTATCCTTTATTATTTTAGCATAGCGATGCTCTGGTGGTAATTTTAGTTCTGACATTTTATAATTTTGAATTATAAATTTGATTTAGCGTATAAACTCTAACTATTTGTTGTTGTTCTTCCAAAGAACCTATCGTCTTTATCGGTTCTGCCACTATCTTCCATTGGAAATTCTTTTCGCATTGGAAAAGAAACCATTTCATCCATATTTAAAATCCGTTTCAAGTTAGGATGACCAATAAAATTAATTCCGAAAAAATCAAACGTTTCTCTTTCCATCCAATTGGAACTTAGGAAAATAGTAGAGATGGTTTTAATAGCTGGATTCTCGCCGCTGACAAAGGCTTTTACTTTTATTCTTTTGTTTTCGTACCAATTATGCAAATGATAAACGATTGCAAATTGTCGGTTGGGTTCATTGTCTGGATAATGAATACCACATAAATCAGTTAAAAAATGAAATTTTAAATCTTCACTGTTTTTTAAAAACAAAATTACTGCGGTGTTATTTGTTGCAGTTACTTCAAATGAAAAAATATCTTTTTCTTGTTTAAAATCAGTTACACTTTCACCGAAAGCTGCTACTAATTGATTTTGAATTACTATTGAATCTAAAGCCATTTCTGTTTATAAAATATTATATGAAGCCAATAATTCTTGGTATTCTGGAGAACTTCTTCTTCGAACGGATTCGTTTTTTACTAATTCCTGAAGTTTCATTACACCATCAACAATTTGCTCTGGTCTTGGGGGACAACCTGGCACATAGACATCAACAGGAATAACTTTATCGATACCTTGTAAAACAGAATAGGTGTCAAAAACTCCACCCGACGAAGCACAAGCTCCTACAGCTATCACCCAACGAGGTTCGGCCATTTGTTCGTATACATGCCGTAAGACAGGGCCCATTTTTTTTGAAATAGTTCCCATAACCATCAACATATCTGCTTGACGAGGAGAAAAACTAACACGTTCCATTCCAAATCGAGCCAAATCATAATGTGACGCCATTGTTCCCATGAATTCAATTCCACAGCAAGAGGTAGCAAAAGGTAAAGGCCAAAGTGAATTGGCGCGCGCCAAACCTACAACCTCACTTAATTTAGTAGCAAAAAAACCTTCGCCAACTAATCCCTCCGGTGGAGCTACCATATTTAAATTTGAATCACTCATTTTTTTATTTTGTATATAATTTTGAATTAAAATAATTTTTAAATTCAATATTTAAAATAATTTTTTATTCCCAGTCTAATGCTTTCTTTTTAATGATATAGAAAAACCCAACTAACAAGAGCATCATAAAAACAACCATTTTAACCATCCCTTCTATTCCGAGTTCTTTGAAATTTACCGCCCAAGGATAAAGAAAGATAACTTCCACATCAAAAACCACAAAGAGAATGGCTACAAGAAAATATTTCACAGAAAAAGGAATACGTGCATTTCCGATACCTTCTATACCGCATTCGAAATTTTCATCTTTGGCTTTTGAAGAATGTTGCGGCCCCAATTTTCCGGAAACAAAAATAATTCCAGCTACAAATACAATAGCTAATACGAGTTGCATTAATATTGGAAAATAATCTAATAGGTTCGATTGCATAATTATAACTATTTTAATCAAAAATTTTTGGCGCAAAGATAGGTTTCAAGTATTTAAAACACAACCAAAAATCCAAAATTCATTTTATCAATAACGGCATAAACTTGTAATTTTTATTGATTATAAATAAGATTATAAGTCTTAAAATAATATTAACATTAATTTTATCAGCTTTAATTTTCTTTTTTAGTTGGTTTTATCTGTTAAGCCACCAAATTGAAACATTTAAAATCCCAGCAAAACTAACCCAAAACAAATATGGAATAAACAAATATCCCGCAATTTTGTTGATTTTATTGAATTTCACGAAAGTTTCAAAAATCAGGAGCCATAATAAAATGATTTCGATTCCTGCTAGCAAAGGATTTTTCAGTCCAAAAAACAAAAAAGACCACAACGAGTTTAAAGCCAATTGAATAACAAATAGCGTTAGAGCTGCCTTTACTTCTTCCTGCTTTACTTCTATTTCGTTCCAAACCAAAGCGGCAGCCGACCCCATCATAATATAGAGCAAACTCCAGACAGGAGCAAAAATCCAATTTGGCGGATTGAAGCTCGGTTTTACAAGTGAAGGATACCACGTTTCAATACTCGATCGGGTAACAATACCCGATAAATAACCAACCGCAATACAAGTTACAACGGTAACAAGAATTTTAGTAAATTTATTCATATCATTTTTTTTCAAAATTAGACAAAAAGTCTCGTATAAAAAACAAACAATTCTTAAGGTTTTAGTCAAAAAAGGTATATTTGTCAAAATTTAATACCATGTTAGAGATAGCTGATTTTATTCCGTTTAAATATTCGAAATTAATTACTCAAGGCAGTTTTCGATGGAGTGCTCCAAGTAACATTGCTTTGGTAAAATATTGGGGAAAAATTGAAAATACAACTAACCAAAATGGAGAATTAGCAGAACAAATCCCTGCAAACCCATCAATTAGTTTAACTTTAAAAAATTGTAAAACAATAACGAAACTAACTTTTTGTTTAAAGAAAGAAACTAATGCTTTTTCTTTTGATTTGCTTTTTGAAGGCAAACGAAAGGAAGATTTTAGACCTAAAATTCAAAAATTCTTCGAAAGAATAGAGTGCTATTTACCATTTTTGAAATCCTATCATTTTATTATTGATACAGAAAATACCTTTCCACACAGTTCTGGTATTGCATCCTCTGCTTCAGGAATGGCAGCTTTAGCACTGAATTTAATGAGCTTAGAAAAAGCTTTGTTCCCTGAAATGACAGACGAGCATTTCTTTACAAAAGCATCTTTTTTAGCACGTTTAGGATCGGGAAGTGCTTGCCGCAGTATTAAAGGAAACGTTGTGATTTGGGGAGAAGATGCCGATACATCAGGCAGTTCTAATTTATATGGAGTGCGATTTCCAAACAAAATAAATGCGGTTTTCAGCACTTTTCAAGATACTATTTTGCTTGTTGATAAAGGCGAAAAACAAGTTTCAAGCACTGTTGGACATAATTTGATGCATAATCATCCATTTGCCGAAAAGCGTTTTTTACAGGCTCAACACAATTTATCGGCAATAAGTCACGTTATTGAAAATGGAAATTTAGAACAGTTTATAAGCATTGTCGAAACTGAAGCACTAACTTTACATGCCATGATGATGACTTCCAATCCTTATTTTATATTGATGAAACCGAATACTTTAGAAATTATCAATCGGATTCGGCAATTTAGAAATGAACATAAAATTCCGGTTTGTTTCACATTAGATGCAGGCGCAAACGTGCATGTTTTGTATCCCGAAAACGTTAGTTTTTCTGTTTTACAATTTATTAAGGAAGAATTAGTTGGCTTTTGTCAAAATGGTCAGTATATTTGCGATGAAATTGGAGATGGAGGTAATCAATTTTAATTCTTGCATTATGAAAGGACCACTATTTTACTCAAAAATATTACTCTTTGGAGAATATGGCATTATTCGCGATTCGAAAGGGCTCTCTATTCCTTATAATTTTTATAATGGAGCATTAAAAACAACTTTAAATCCTTCCAATGAAGCCATAAAATCGAATGAAAATTTAAAACGGTTCGTTTCTTATTTAGAAATGTTACAAGCCGAACAATCGGATTTGGTTACTTTTGATTTGGAGGCGCTAAAAAATGATGTTTACAGTGGAATGTATTTTGATTCGAGCATTCCACAAGGATATGGAGTTGGCAGTAGTGGTGCGCTAGTAGCGGCTATATATGATAAATATGCCCAACAAAAAATCACCGTATTAGAGAACCTTACGCGAGAAAAACTTTTGAAACTAAAAACTATTTTTGGTTTCATGGAGTCTTTTTTCCATGGAAAAAGTTCAGGTTTAGACCCATTGAACAGTTATTTAAGTATCCCAATTCTCATTAATTCCAAAGACAATATTGAAGCAACGGGCATACCAACACAAAGTTTTAATGGTAAAGGAGCCGTGTTTTTATTGGATTCCGGAATTGTAGGCGAAACCGCTCCAATGGTAACTATTTTTATGGAAAATCTCAAAGACAAAGGATTTAGAAATATGTTGAAAACCCAATTTATCAAATATACGGATGCATGTGTAGAAAATTTCCTTGGTGGCGACATGAAATCCTTATTTGCTAATACAAAAAAATTATCAAAAGTAGTATTGAACCATTTTAAACCAATGATTCCAGAACAATTTCATGGGTTATGGCAAAATGGAATCGACTCTAATGATTACTATTTAAAACTATGTGGCTCAGGTGGCGGTGGCTATATTCTTGGTTTTACCCAAGATTTAGAGAAAGCAAAAGTGGCATTAAAGGGCTACAATCTTGAAGTTGTCTATCAATTTTAAGAAAAAATAGCTCTTTGATTGTAAAAGTGTAAAAAACAATCCAAATCACTGGTAATGTTAGGTAGAAAAAGCAAACTTTTTTTATTGAAAATGGTAAGTTTATTCTCTGTAGTTAGAGGCTATAATATTCCAATAATTGTTTTAGCACAGTACCTTTCGGCTATTTTTATTATTGCTCCAGAAAAAAAGGCATTGATAATCTTGCTCGATTTTAATATCTTCATTATTGTTTTGGCCTCTTCTCTCACTATTGCTTCTGGCTATATCATCAATAGTTTTTATGACAGTCAAAAAGATTTAATTAACCGTCCAAATAAGTCTATGTTGGATCGTTTAGTAAGTCAAAAGACAAAATTAAATGTTTATTTTTCATTAAATTTTGTAGCCACTTCTTTAGCTTCAATAATTTCATTGAGGGCAGCATTTTATTTTGGGACTTATATATTTTTGATTTGGTTCTATTCGCATAAATTAAAAAAATATCCTTTTATTGGAAACATCACCGCTACATTATTGGCTATTTTACCTTTTTTTGCCATCTTATTATACTTTTATTTAAATATGCCTTTTGATGAAATTGAGCATTATAAAATAATATTAGCTGTTATTTTTAATCATGCCGCTTTTCTATTCTTGTTGTTATTAATTAGGGAAATAATAAAAGATTTAGAAAACATTAAAGGCGATTTATCCAATGGTTATAAAACAATTCCTATTATTTATGGCGAAATAATTGCAAAAAGAACTATTACTTTGCTGTGTTTTTTAACTGTTATTCCTGTTTATTTTTTAGTAGAAATATATGATGTTTGTTATATGGATATTTATTTTTATTTTTGCTTAATAGTTCAGATTTTCTTTTTAATATATTTGTGGAAATCTAACAAAAAAGAACAATTTCTTTTATTGCATAATGTTTTAAAAGTAACAATTGTTGCGGGAGTTTTTTCAATTGTACTTATTAATCCCAGTGTGCTTTTGCACTGGAAAAATTTACTTATTTAAATCAAAACGTTACTGTTTAAAAGCAAATAGTTTTTGGTCGTTTTTATGATAAAAAAGATCTAAAATAATTTCAATTTTTAAAACATACAAAAAAGCTATTTTTAATGATTTTACATACAATTTTTTTTTAAATCTTTGTCGTACGACTTTTTCTTAAAAAGTATTTTACAATCATTTTTTTAAAGCAATTAGTTTATTTTAATACTTAATATTAATTTTTTTTAAATTAAATTTACCTATACAATAACTAAACATCATAATAAAAATATAGATACACATTGGCTGCTTTAATCCGATTTAATCTTATTATATTTTAAGGAAATTCAATCGTTTTTGATGTTGTTTTTATTGTATAGTTTTTATATAGTCAAACATTGCAATTACTCAAAATAGTTAACTATATTTGTTCCTCAACTTAAATTTAATTATCATGAAAAAAATTACTTTATTATTTTCTTTACTATGCATTTCTTTGGGATATTCCCAAATGCCAACAACAGCTCCGACAGCACCAACAAGAGCAGCGGCTGATGTTATATCTGTTTTTAGTGATTCATACACTAATATAGCAACAAATTACAATCCTGGCTGGGGTCAATCGGGTACTGTAAATACAGCCTACAATCCAGGAGGTTCTGGAAATTTTGTTTTGGCTTATACTAATTTTAATTATCAAGGTACCAATCTAACAGCTCAAAATGCTGCTGGCATGGAATATTTGCATATTGATGTTTGGACTTCTGCAAATCCTGCTAACACTACTTTACAGGTTAGTCCAATTAATAATGGAACTGGTGCCAGCGAATCTCTAGTAACTGTAAATTATACGCAAGGGTCATGGTACAGTGTTGACATTCCGAAAAGTGCTTTTACAGGCATGACATGGAATAATATATTTCAAATGAAATTTGCTGCTAATGGTCCTGGAAGTACTGTTCCAGTAGATATTTATTTAGATAATGTTTATTTTTGGAAAACACCAACACCAACTGGTTCAGATGCAACATTGAGTGATTTAAAAGTTGACGGCTCAACTGTTCCAGGGTTTTCGGGTGCCGCTTTAGATTACACCTATGATCTTGTAGTTGGTACAACTGTAATTCCTCAAATTACTCTAGCGACTACAACTGATCCAACGGCAACTATTACGAGCATTACTCAAGCCACTTCAATACCTGGTTCAGCTTCTGTAAAAGTTACCTCTCAAAATGGAACTGTTGTTGCAACTTACACGGTTAATTTTACTGCAACTTTACCTAATCAATCTCCAACGCCGTCAACTCCAGATTCAGAAGTTTTAAAAATATATAGCGATACGGGTGGATTTACTAATACTTGGCTTCCAGATTATTCTTTTGGTGGTTTTGCTGCTATTCAAGATTTAGATTTGACTACTGGTGTAAACGAATCAATTAAAATGGATTTTTCTGTTCAAGGTTATGGTCAAGGTACTGCCGGTGTAACTAATATTAGTGCATACAATTGGTTACATTTTGATTATTTTGCTGATGCAGATTCGAATGAAATTAGATTTATTGTAATAGGTAATAATGGAGGTGTAGTTGAATATGTTTATGAATTAACACCATCAGGAAGTGATGGAACTTTAGTTAAGGGTTCTTGGCAGAGTGTAAATGTTCCATTGAGTTTCTTTACAAATAAAGGATTTACAAAAAACACATTTTTTCAATACAAATTAGGTACAACTTCTAATTTAGTTTCTAAAATTGTATTTTTCGATAATATTTATTTTTCAGTTAATCCTGGGACTGTTTTATCAAATACTACTTTCAAATCTTCTAATATAACAATGTATCCTAATCCTGCAACGACCAGTTTTACAATTGATGCAATTGCAGCTGTTGAAAAAGTGTCGGTATATAATTTACTAGGACAAGAAGTACTGTCTAAAACACCAAATAGTCAATTGGTAACTTTGGATATTTCTAATCTTAAAGTAGGTGTTTATGTTGTTAAAGCAACGGTAAACGGCACTATCTCTACAACAAAAATCATAAAAGAATAAATATATTTCCACTATAATTAAAAGCACGTTTTTTTAAACGTGCTTTTTTTTTGTATAATGATTTTCAAAAAATTGAAATTCAAAACATTTATTTATATCTTTATCATTACTAATTTAAGTCTAAAACTTACCAATGTTCAAAATTACTTTTTCAAAGTTACTTTTAACCGCATTATTGTTAACTACAATTTTGAGTTATGCTCAAGATTTACCTCCGATAGTGAAATATTCTTCCACGATATATAATGCTGGTAATCAGAACTGGATGATTTCTCAAGATAAAAATAGATTTGTTTATTTTGCTAATAATGATGGTTTACTTGAATATAATGGCTCTACTTGGACTTTATATCCTTCTCCCAACGAAACTATTATTCGTTCCGTGAAAGTAGTAGGTGACAAAATATACACAGGTTGTTATATGAATTTTGGATTTTGGGAAAGACAAGCTAATGGTCAACTTAAATACCATTCTTTATCCAATTCTATTAAAAGTAAAATTCTTGATGAAGAGCAATTTTGGAACATTATTAATTATGATCAATGGATTGTTTTTCAATCACTTAGTAAAATTTATATTTATGATACCAAAACTTCTGGATTTAAAATAATTACGCCAAAACATAGTATTTCTAAAATATTTAAAACGAATAATTCTATTTATTATCAAGTTATAGACGAAGGTTTATATGAAATTGAGAATGGCGAAAGCAAAATGGTTTCTAATAATACAGTGTTTCAAAACAACAAAATAGTTGCTGTTTATGCCAAAGATGATGGTTTACTTATTCAAACCCAACTTAATGGTTTTTTTAAACTTATAGATTCAAATGTTTCTAAATTTGTAACAACTTCAGACGAATTATTAGAATCTAGCAGTATTTACAGCAGCCAACAACTATCAGACGGAAGTTTTGCCGTTGGATCTGTGACTGATGGAATTTTTATACTTAATAGATTAGGCGAATTAAAATATCACATTAATCAAAACAAGGGGTTGAGTAATAATACCGCTTTGTCTTTGTTTGAAGATTTGGATAGAAATCTTTGGATTGGCTTAGACAATGGTATTAATTGTATCAATTTACAATCACCAGTTAAAAGCTACACAGACAATACGGGGATTCTTGGTACTATCTATAGCTCCATACTTTATAATGACAAATTATATATAGGTACTAATCAAGGTTTATTTTACAAAAAAATTAACAGTAACGATTTTCAATTTGTAAATGGAACTAAAGGGCAAGTTTGGGACCTATTTGTATATGATAACACCCTTTTTTGCGGACACGATTTTGGAACATTTATAATTGAAAATAATATTGCAAAATGTGTTTTCTCGCAATCGGGTACCTGGAAATTTTCAAAAGTTCCCTATCAAAAAGATTTATTATTACAAGGGAATTATTATGGAATTTCGGTACTACAAAAAATAAATAATCAATGGGTTTTTAAAAATAAAATCAATGGATTTAGTAATTCATCAAGGTATTTTGAAATTTCAAATGCCTATGATATTTATGTAAGTCATGAGTACAAGGGAATATTTATGTTGAGCGTCAACAGCTTGTTCGATAAAGTTTTAAAAAAAGAGGCTCTCAATGCACCGTCAAAAGGAAAAAATGCAAGCTTAGTAAAATACAATAACAATATTTATTATGCTTTCAAAGAAGGTGTCTTTAAATTAAATTCTAAAACCCATAAATTCAAGAAGGATGCTGCTTTAAGTTCCGTATTTGAAAAAGATGAATATACATCAGGTAAATTAATTGTTGACGAATCGAATAAATTATGGCTTTTTTCAAAAAATTACATTCACTATTTTTCCTTAAGCAAATTAAGCGATCAACTTAAAAATAATACAATACCAATACCTGCATCTTTAACAAATTCTTTATTGGGATTTGAAAATATTTCTCAAATTTCACAATCAATTTATTTAGTAGGTACTTCAAATGGTTATTACACTATCAATATCAATGATTTGAGTTTTAAAAATTATAAAGTATTCATCACTAATATTAGTAATAATAAATTAAATCAAAAATTGGCTAACTATTCCATTGCCGAAGTTGGAAATTTTGAAAATGATGAAAATAATATAACTATAAGTTATACCGTACCTGAATACAATAAATACATTAACGCCGAATATCAATATCTTTTAGATGGGTTTCAAGATGAATGGAGCGAATGGAATTCAAAAGCTACAGTAAATTTTAAAAATTTATCGCCAGGCAAATATACATTCAGAGTTCGAGCAAAAATTGCAAATTCACAACCCGAAAATGTCGCTGTTTACACCTTCATAATCTCTAAACCTTGGTATTTAACTAACTTGGCTTTAGCGATTTATTTAATACTAATTTGTCTTATAGCTTATTATATTAACAAGGCTTATGGTAATTATTATTTTAAACAGAAACAAAAACTAATCGAAGAAAATAATTTATTACTCGAAATAAAAGAATTAGAAAATGAACAACAATTAATGAAATTGCGAAACGACCAATTGTCATTAGATGTGGATACAAAAAGCAGAGAATTGGCGGTTTCTACAATGAGTTTGATAAAAAAAGACGAATTATTATCACTAATTAAAGAAGATCTAAAGAAAACATCCGATGAAGGAGGGTCAAGAAGTATTAAATCTGTAATAACAACAATTAATAAGAATATTTCCGACGATAATACTTGGAATGTTTTTAAAGAAGCTTTTGATACTGCCGACAAAGACTTCTTGAAAAAAGTGAAATCAGCACATCCATCATTAACTCCAAATGACTTACGCCTTTGCGCTTATTTAAGATTAAACCTTTCTTCAAAAGAAATTGCGCCATTACTAAACATTTCTGTCCGTAGTATTGAAATAAAACGATATCGTTTGCGAAAAAAGATGGAGTTACCTCACGAAAGAGGACTTGTTGAGTATATACTTTCAATATAATTATTACATCAGCACCCTATATTTACTATACATTACTACAACAACAACGATTGAAGCATTTTATTAATTTCGATATTTTAGGGTTTCCAAATTATTAAAATACTGTTAATTATAGTATAGTAAGGCTCATAAACAAAAAATAGAATGATGTATATTTTTTGTTGAGGTATTTTTATAATTAGAATCACTATTAACCAATACTTTTATATTTAATATAATGAATATTAATCAAACAATATTTTCAGTTGTTTTAGTTACAACTATTTTTTATTAAACATTTAAACCAATCATACAAAATGAGAAAAATTATTTTTTTACTATCCGTTTGGATTTGCTTTTCAACGAGTTACTCTCAATCTGACAAAGTAACGATAGCGAAGGACAATTCTGGATTTAAACTTAAAGTCAATGGAGCTGATTTTATGATAAATGGAATGAACTGGGACTATTTTCCAATAGGAACTAACTATTCCTATAGTTTATGGAAACAATCGGACAGTGTTATTCAAGAAGCTTTAGACGATGAAATGGCTCTACTCAAAAACATGGGTGTTAATACCATAAGAGTCTACACGGGTATGCCTAAAAAATGGATTGAGTATGTCTATTCAAATTATGGAATTTATACCATGCTGAATCACTCTTTTGGGCGTTATGGTCTAACTCTTAATGGTGCTTGGACTCCCAACACTAATTATGAAGATGCCAGCACACGAAAATTACTTTTAAAAGAAGCAACTGAAATGGTTAACGAATACAAGAATACCAAGGGTTTACTGCTTTTTTTATTAGGAAATGAAAATAATTATGGACTTTTTTGGGATGGTGCGGAAACGGAAAACATTCCAATGAAAGATAGAATATCTACCAAACGTGCTCATTATCTTTACTCATTATTTAATGAAGCAGCATTGGCAATGAAATCGGTTGATTCCTCTCACCCAATAGCACTTTGTAATGGTGATTTATTGTTTTTAGACCTTATTGCTAGCGAATGTAAAGATGTTGATATACTTGGAACCAATGTATATAGAGGGGTTTCCTTTGGCGACCTATTCGATCGTGTAAATAAAGAAACGGGTAAACCTATGTTCTTCTCAGAATTTGGATCAGACGCTTTTAATGCAATTTCAAATGAAGAAGATCAAAAAGCACAAGCCTATTATTTAAAAAACAACTGGAAAGAAATATACGAAAACGCTGCAGGTTTTGGGAAAGCTGGAAATTCATTAGGAGGATTTACATTCCAATTTAGCGACGGTTGGTGGAAATTTGGTCAAACCAAAAACTTAGATATTCACGATAATAATGCCTCTTGGTCTAATGGTGGTTATCAAAAAGATTATGAAGAGGGCAGCAACAATATGAACGAAGAATGGTTTGGAATTTGTGCCAAAGGACCAACTAATTCAAAAGGCTTGTACCAACTATATCCACGTTCAGCCTATTATATTTTGAAAGAAGTGCATCAATTTAATCCTTATGCTAGCGGTGCTAATTTACTTTCTCTAAAAACTAAATTTGATGAAATCCAAATCATGGATGCTACATTGAAAGCGCGTGGTGATAAAGCTGCTTTAGGAGCCAAGGATAATGAAATTTTAAAAATCAGTAATCTTAGGGTCGAATATACTACTTTTAATACTGGCGGGAGCTTATTAACTACCCCAAAAGTGGCAGATCCAACTTCTTCTGCATATCCAAATAAGCTGGGATTCGATCAAATGCAGTCCTATTACATTGGTGTTGAAGGAAACCCAGCGCCTAACATGAAAGCCAATGTAAATGTGAATATTCTTGGTCACGTTGCTGATAATCCAATTAATGAGATTTTTTATGAAAATAGAGGTAGAGCTCAAAAAATAATAACCAATAGTGAAGTGATTCAAGTAAACGATGCCAACCGTGTACAGATTTATAATGCTTCATACTCTTGGACAGAAAAAGAGTTTGATTTAAGAGGTTTTTACAGAACAGGTCATTACCATTGGGGTTATGAAGGCGATTTCTTCGGTTTATATCCAGAAGCAAATTACGGACCTAATTTAGACCTTTATAATGGGGAAATATCAGGATTTGAAATTGATGGTAAAAAAAGTTTAAGTGGCTTAAAAGCAGCTTTCGGACCACAACTTTGGTGGGGTGCAAATCCAGCAGTTTTATTGAAATATAATAGAAAAATTGGTAAAATTGATGCTAGTGCGGTTTATCATGAAGATATTGCTGATGCAGGCGCTGCGCTTACATCTATAGCTATACCTCTTCCAAAAACAAGAAGAATATCACTATCATTTAAAACAAAAATTTCAAATTTCGGATTTGAATTAGGTGGTATTTGGGGCGGACAACCTTTAAATGGTAGAACATTCCAAATAGCAGAAGGAAGTGCAGGTAACTATATTACCCACGATGATAAAATTACTACCAAAGACAATTGGGGAGGTAAAGCTAAAATTACTTTTACTAAAGGCGTTTTTAATTTCTATACCCAAGGAGCAATTATGGGATTAGTTGCCAATGGTGGTGCTGATAATACCAAAACTTTTACGGGTTGGAAACTTAAAGATAGCGGTAGTGGCAACCAAACCAATTTTTTAGCGGGTTTTACTTATAATTTAGGTCATTTTCAAATAGCACCTAACTTTTTATGGCAAAAACCATTAGTTGGAGCCATGCCTAATGATATAAATGGTACGGGTAGATTAAGAAATATTCTACAAGACCCATTTGTGGTGAGAGTGAATAGAGAAACAGTTGCGGGTGAATTATTACTTACTTATGATCCAACTCCAGCAACATGGATGTACGAATGGGATAATGATAGAGCAGAGGATGCCGTATTTGCAATAAGTACCGATTTTGTTTTCCGTCATTTACCAACTACTCAAGACGGTGCAATAGGATTTTTTAGTGATCGAAGTACGTTTAATTTTACCAAATCGACACCTGCACATGATTTATGGGAATCAAATACACGTATTGTTTCTAAAATGAATCCAGATTTTGGCGTTATTGCTAATTTTTATTTTGGTAATGGACAAGCTAACGGTAGCGACACAAGACTTATTGAAAGAGTTGGTGGAGATGCTAGATTAATTTATAAAAAATTAAAATTAGTAGGCTCATTAAAAATAAATGATTGGGGACCTTACGATTATCACCGTGATTATAACATCACATTCCCAGTGCAATATACAATCGATTTATCTACTTCATTAGGAAAACCAGATTGGTTCATTTTACCAAATACCAAAATAGGTATCATGGGAACTTGGCGTTCATTAGACCAATACTCAGGTTCGAGATTTCTACCTAATCAAACGGCTTCTCAATATGCAACTCAGCCAATTATTAGTCCTGTTGGATTTCCTAATGGTTCAGAATGGGAGATTAGAACTTATATTCATATCAATATTGGAAAATAATCCAATTTCTATTAACCAATAAAATATAAAACAAATGAAAAATATAAAAATAAATTATTTGAAGCTCTCTTTTCTCACAGCATTTATTTCAATACTAAATGTTAGTTGTGAAAGAAATTTGTCGGATGACGCTACGCTTTCTACTTATTCCAAAAACGGAGAGGTTTTTATTGACGGTTTTAGCGCTGGCCTAGGTTATGGTGCTTTTGGGGGCTCTAAATATTCAGCTTTTACTGTTGATAAAGAAGTGAAATATGCTGGAACAGCTTCCATGCGATTTGATGTTCCAAGCGAAGGCGATCCAGATGGAGCTTATGCAGGTGGTGTATATATAGACGGCACAGGTCGCGATTTATCCGATTTTGATGTTTTAACCTTTTGGGTTAAAGGTTCTCAAGCGGCAACATTAAACGAAGTGGGTTTTGGAACTGATTTCGGTTTAAACAAATATAAAGTTACTTTTCAAAACGTTCCAATTGATACCAATTGGAAAAAAATAATTATACCCATCCCTGACGCTTCAAAATTAACGCAAGAAAAAGGAATGTTTTGGTATTCTGAAGGACCAGAGAATGGTAAAGGTTATACTTTTTGGATTGACAATGTAAGATATGAAAAACTAGGTACTATTGCTCATGCTCAAGCAAAAATTCAAAATGGAGCCAATGATCAAGAGACAACTTTTGTAGGAGTAACATCGAATATAGATAATTGTAATGTAACATTCAATATGCCAACAGGTATTAACCAATCGGTTACTATTAGCCCTTCCTATTTGACTTTCACTTCTTCAAATACTACAGTAGCAACTGTAGACTCTTTTGGAGTAATAACTTCTTTGAAAGCAGGAACAGCAGTAATCACTGCAACGTTTAACGGAGAAACAGTCCTTGGAAGTCTTACTATTAACTGTGTTGGTTCTTTTTCTCATGCTCCAACACCTACAAAAAATGCCGCTAATGTAATTTCTATTTTCTCGGATGCTTATACTAATGTTCCAGTTAACTATTACAATGGATATTGGGCGCCTTGGCAAACTACAGTGTCTAATGATTTCACTGTTCAAGGTGACAATATATTGGGTTATTCCATTTTTAATTTTGTTGGAATCGAATTTAGTAGCCCAACCGTTAATGCTACTGCTATGACGAATATCCATTTAGACGCGTTCATTCCTGGAGCTATTGCATCAGGAAGACAATTAAGAGTTATTGTAGTTGATTTCGGTGCAGACGGAGCCTATAGCGGCGGCGATGATACTAGATATTCAACAACTTTTGCTGCTCCATTTTTAGTTTCTCAAAATTGGATGTCAATAAACATACCTTTTTCTGCTATGCCAACTTTAGCAAGTAGATCCCATTTAGCTCAAATTATTTTAGAAGGAGGTGATAATTCTGTGATTTATGTTGATAATATTTATTTTTATAAATAATTGGCCACCAAACTTTAACTTTTAAAAAATAGTAAAATGAATTTAAAATATAAATTGCAATTAAAAAACCTTTTGGTACTAAGTGTTTTTCTTGTACTTCTAAGTTGTTCTAAGGACGAAAAACAAACGGTAACTACCATGAATCAATTGGTATGGCAAGACGAGTTTGATACGGCAAGTGCACCAAATTCAACTTTTTGGACTTGTGAAACTGGACTTGGGCCTGACCCAATTAATCCATGGGGAAATCATGAATTGGAATATTACACCGATAGACCCCAAAACATTAAGATCGAAAATGGTATGCTAAAAATTACAGCTATCAAAGAATCGTATATGGGGTCTGATTATACTTCTGCAAGAATTACAACCAAGGGGAAGTATGCACAAAAATATGGTCGTTTTGAAGCTCGTATTAAAATGCCTTGGGGAAAAGGTTTGTGGCCCGCATTTTGGATGGTTGGAGCAAATTCCGAAACTGTATCTTGGCCACAATGCGGTGAAGTAGATATTATGGAATATCTTGGAAATAAACCAACTTCAGTGTTTGGAACTGTTCACGGTCCTGGTTATTCTGGTTCGCAAGCAATCACAAAAACTTATACCCTACCAAACAGCCGATTTGATACCGATTTTCATGTTTTTGGAATAGAATGGGGAGAAAATTATATCAACTATTATGTAGATGATGTTTTGTACAACCAAATTACGCCTAGCAATGTTACAGGCGAATGGGTTTTCAACCAGCCATTCTATATTATTCTTAATCTTGCTGTTGGTGGAAATCTTCCGGGATCGCCGAATGCTGAAACTTCTTTCCCACAAACCATGCTTGTTGATTACGTAAGAGTATATCAATAAATAATAATCCAACAAGTTATATTCAAGGATTAGACTTTTTTAAACCAAAGTTTACCTTGAATATACTTGTTTATTTATAAGTTCAAATTTCAAATAGAATGAGCCAACGCCTTAGTAGTACAGTTAATAGTGATGTTGATAATTTAAAAAAAACGGTCGAAATGGAAATCGTTAATTTTGAAGGCGAAAATTATTATAAAATAGCCAATCACGATGCTATGCGTCCATTTTTCATGAGTATTGTAAGTGATTCTAATCATTGGCTTTTTATTTCTAGTAACGGAGGACTTACTGCTGGAAGAAAAAATGCAGAATTTGCTCTTTTTCCATACTATACAGATGATAAAATTACTGAATCGGCTGATATAACAGGAAGCAAATCTATTTTTCAAATTCATCATAACAATGAAATATTTGTTTGGGAACCCTTCTCAGAAAGGTTTAATGATAAATATAACATTAGCAGAAATTTATATAAAAATTTATACGGAAACAAAATCGTTTTTGAAGAAATTCATCATGATTTGAACCTTACTTTTAGTTACCAATGGAGTTCTAGTAATCGTTTTGGGTTTGTAAAAAAATCAGAAATCGCTAACCATTCTCAAAATGATTATTCGATAACACTTTTAGATGGAATTCAAAATATTTTGCCAAATGGCGTAAACAGTGATTTGCAATCGAGCACCAGTAATTTAGTAGATGCTTATAAAAGAAGCGAAATTCATCAAGAAAGCGGTTTGGGAATATATGGTTTAAGTGCCATTATAGTTGATAAAGCGGAACCTAGCGAATCTTTAAAGGCAAATATTGCTTGGTCTTTAGGAATAAAAAATGCCACTTATTTGCTTTCTTCCCTTCAATTAGCTGCTTTTAGAAAAAAGCAAAAAGTAAAATCAGAAACTGATGTAAAAGGGGAGAAAGGAGCTTATTTTGTTTCAACCGATTTGTTATTAGCCAAAAGCGAGTCAAAAAGTTGGAGGATTGTAGCGAATGTAAATCAAAATCAAACCGATGTTATTGCGCTTTGCGAATCAATAACACATGACGAAACACTTGAAAAACAAGTAATTAATGATGTTGCCTTTGGAAGTCAAAATCTCATTTCGCTTAACGCAACATCTGATGGTTTGCAATTTACTGCCGATAAAAGAAAAGACACTCGACATTTTTCCAATGTACTTTTTAACAGCATGCGTGGCGGCATTTTTGACAACAATTACCAAATTGAAAAACACGACTTCGTAGGATATCTTACAAAAGCAAATAAAGAAGTTGCAACAAACAATGCCTTTTTTATTGAAAATTTAAAAGATGTATTTTCACTTTCCGATTTGACTAATTTGGGTATAAATCATGATGATGCGGATTTAATTCGACTTTGTACGGAATACTTACCACTAAAATTCAGTCGACGACACGGAGACCCAAGTCGCCCTTGGAATAAATTTTCAATCAATACCAGAAGCGAAATTGACGGATCTAAAATTTTAGATTACGAAGGCAATTGGCGAGATATTTTTCAAAATTGGGAAGCTTTAGCCTACTCTTATCCAGGGTTTATTGAGGGTATGATTTTTAAGTTTCTAAATGCCACTACTTTTGACGGCTACAATCCCTATCGAGTTACAAAAGGTGGTTTCGATTGGGAAACGATAGAACCAGATAATCCTTGGTCATATATTGGATATTGGGGGGATCACCAAATTATTTACCTTCTGAAATTTTTAGAATTTATCGAAAAATATGCACCAGGCAAATTGAATTCTTATTTTGATAAAGAATACTTTGTCTATGCTGCCGTTCCCTATACTATAAAATCACATAAGGAAATACTTCAAAACCCGAAGGATACTATACTTTTTGATCACGAATGGGATGCGAAAATTAATAAACGAAAAGCGCAATATGGCGCAGATGGTGCTTTGTTAAGAGATAATAACGACCAAATTTATCATGTCAATTTAATAGAAAAAATCCTTGCTACCGTGTTATCTAAAATGTCCAATTTTATTCCAGAAGCTGGAATTTGGATGAATACCCAACGCCCAGAATGGAATGATGCTAACAATGCTTTAGTAGGTAATGGTGTATCAATGGTAACGCTGTATTATTTGAGACGATTTTTGAAATTTTTCCAAAAATTACTTGACAATACAACGCAAGAAAACATTAAAATTTCTAATGAAATGGTGGAATTTTACCATGTCATTAGAGAAAATTTAATTCTATTTAAACCTTTACTTGATGGAGCAATACACAATCAAGACAGAAAAAAAATAATGGATGTTCTTGGACAAGCTGCTTCAGAATATCGTAATCAAGTGTATACAAGTGGTTTTTGGGGTAAAAAAAGAACCCATTCGATTTCAGGTTTAAAAGACTTTACACAAGTATGCATAGATTTTATTGATCATTCGATTAAAGCCAATCAAAGAGAAGACAAACTTTATCACGCCTATAATTTAATGGCGGTACAAAAAGATGGAGTGGCTATTTCACATTTATCGGAAATGCTCGAAGGTCAGGTAGCTATTATTAGTTCAGGATTTTTAAAAGCCAACGAGACTTTAGAAATCTTAGATAGTTTAAGGCAAAGTGCTTTATATAGACCTGATCAAAGTAGTTATATTCTATATCCAAACAAAAACTTACCTAAATTTTTAGAAAAAAATGTTTTGCCTAAAGCCATGGTGGAACAATCTAATCTATTAAAAAAACTTATTCTAGACACTAATTTTACGGTTATCAATCAAGATATAAAGGGCGACTATCATTTTAATGGTAATTTCCATAATGCAAGTGATTTAAAATCAGCTTTAGAAATATTGAAATCCAAAAACGAATATACTGCTATTGTAGAAAAAGAAGCTGACGCAGTTTTACAAATTTTCGAAGACGTTTTTAATCATAAAGCTTTTACAGGAAGATCAGGCACCTTTTTCGGCTATGAAGGTCTGGGTTCTATCTACTGGCACATGGTTTCAAAATTGCATTTAGCGGTTCAGGATGTCTGCCTTAGCGCTATTGAAAATCAAGAAAATGAGAACGTAATTAACCAATTAGTAGCGCATTACAATGAAATTGGGTGGGGAATTGGAGTGCATAAAACCCCTGCTGTTTATGGTGCGTTTCCAACTGATCCATATTCTCACACGCCACAACACCGCGGTGCGCAACAGCCGGGAATGACGGGACAAGTTAAAGAAGATATTCTGGTACGAATTGCTGAATTAGGCGTAAAAATAAACAATGGAAAACTCCATTTTCAGCCCACTATTCTTCAAAAAAAGGAATTCATCGATCAAGAGCAAATGGCTAATTTTATAAAGATTGACGGCAAACCAAATACAATAACATTACCAAAAGAAAGTTTAGCTTTTACTTTTTGTCAAGTACCAATAATTTACAAAATAGCTACAGTAAATCAGATAGAGGTGCTGTACCAAAACGGCTCCAATAATGTGATAGAGTCTCCAGAATTAGGCACAGAAGAGAGCGCAAAATTATTTGAAAGAACGGGTGAAATTTCTCAAGTTATCGTTTCCATTAACAAAGACTTTTTGCTTTAATGAATAAAATTATTTCCATAGCATTACTACTATTTCTATTTTTTAATAGCAAAAACGGCTATGCTGTTGCAAATGATATTACGGCCGAAAAGTTGTTAGGTAATGCCAATTATCCTGCCATCTGTTACGGGGGATATCGCACAAATTCAAGAGAAGTACAACCTTCAATTGCAGCGTTAAAAGAAGATATGAAATTACTTTCTGCTTTAAACTTTAAATTGCTGCGTACATATAATTTACAATATAAAGAGGTATTCAATTTAATGAGAGCCATTAGGGAATTAAAAAAGGAGAACGCTAATTTTGAAATGTATGTAATGTTAGGTGCTTGGATTGAATGTAAAAATGCTTGGACTAATTTTGCTCCTGATCATAATGTAGAAAGCAGTAACAACACCATTGAAGTTGAAAAAGCAGTAAAATTAGCTAACCAATATCCCGATATTATTAAAATAATTGCTGTCGGAAATGAAGCGATGGTGAAATGGGCAACTAGTTATAATGTGCAACCTCATGTGATTTTGAAATGGGTCAATTACTTACAAAATTTAAAAAAAGCGAAAAAATTACCCACAACAATTTGGATAACATGTTCTGATAATTTTGCTTCTTGGGGCGGTGGCGGTGCGGAATATCATACCGAAGACTTAAAGCAATTGTTTAAAGCTGTAGATTATGTTTCGATTCATACCTACCCCATGCACGATACCCATTACAATCCTAGTTTCTGGGGAATAGTTGACAATGAACAAGGATGGTCTGAAAAAGAAAAGATTGACGCTTCTATTTTAAGAGCTAGAGATTACGCTATAGCACAATATACAAGTGTTTTCAATTATATGAAGTCCTTAGGGATTAATAAACCAATTCATATTGGCGAAACAGGTTGGGCAACAATGGATAATGGATTTTATAGCAATGAAGGGTCAAAAGCAACCGACGAATATAAATCGGCTCAATTTTATAAACTCATCCGAGAATGGTCCGACAAAGCGGGGATAACTTGTTTCTATTTTGAAGCCTTTGATGAAAATTGGAAGAGCGCCTCAAATCCAATGAGTTCTGAGAATCATTTCGGATTAATCAATTTGCAATCTCAAGCCAAATATGTGCTTTGGGAAATGGTAAATAAAGATATTTTTAAAGGTTTGACCCGTGATGGAAAACCAATTTCAAAAACCTATAACGGGGATGAAAATGCATTATGGAAGGATGTTAAAACACCTGCTAAATTAATCAAAAATTAAAAACTATTATATAAATTCCTACTATGTTAAATCAAAATTCAAACCCAGGATCAGTCATACCGATGGGGCAAAAAATTGCCTTTGGATTAGGGATGCTGGCCAACCAAATGTTTCCTGCTGCGCTAGGAATTTTTATGGTAGTGTTAGTCGAAAATTTAGGGATGCCAACATGGATGTGGGGTGTTACTTTTTTCTTGCCAAGAATATTAGACGCTTTTTTCGACCCAATTATGGGTTTCATTTCCGATAATACCCGTTCTAAATGGGGGAGAAGAAGGCAATATGTGTTTGTAGGAGCAATTATTATGGGAGTCTCTTTTATTGTTATGTGGCAATTATTCAGAGAAAACAGCATAGATTATAATTTCTACTACTTTCTTTTGTGGTCCATTGTGTTCTATTTTGGACTATCTATTTTTAGCGTTCCTTTTGTTGCAATGGGTTATGAAATGAGTGATGATTTTCACGAAAGAACCAGTATTATGGCCATATCACAATGGATAGGGCAATGGGCTTGGGTAATAGCACCATGGTTTTGGGTGGTGATGTATGACCCTTCTTGGTTTCCTAATGCCGATACTGCCACCCGAACCTTGGCGGTTTGGGTAGGTATATCCTGTATGATATTGGCAATGATTCCAGCAATTTTTATCAAAAGTAAATCGACCATTAACGAGATTAGTTTTTCTCCGTTGACTTATAAAACGATGGGCGGCAGTTTAAAAGAAATTTTTTTAAGTTTTGTTGAAGCCTTTAAAAACGTCCCTTTTAGGAAGCTTTGTATTGCTACCTTCTTTATCTTTAACGCTTTCAATACGGTTGCTGGATTTACTTTCTTTATAGTAGTTTACTATTTATTTAACGGAATTTCCTCGGATGCTGGCATTTGGCCTACTCTTTTCGGATGTTTAGGGGCTTTATCTACCACTTTTATAGTAATTCCTATTGTTTCATGGATGTCTAAAAAATGGGAAAAAAAGACAACATTTTTAATCTGCCAAGGGATATCCGTTTTTGGATATATACTACTTTGGTTTCTCTTTGTTCCCGGAAAACCCTACATGTTTATATTTGCACTTCCTTTCTTTTCCTTTGGTATCGGAAGTTTATTTACACTAATGATGTCAATGACTGCGGATGTTTGCGACATGGATGAATTGATTTCAGGAAAACGAAGAGAAGGAATTTTTGGTGCTATTTACTGGTGGATGGTAAAATTTGGTTTTGCCATTGCTGGATTACTAACAGGGATTATAATGTCAGCAGTAGATTTTCATCCAGGCGCTGCTACACAAACAGATGGAGCAGTTACTGGTTTGCGACTTTTCTTCTCAGGAATACCAATTTTAGGAACATTGATAGCCATGTGGGTCATGAGAAATTACGATTTGACAGAAGAAAAAGCCAAATCCATCAAAAAAGAATTAAACGAAAGAAAAGCGCCATAACAAAAAAATGCTATAAATTCACTTCAGCGTGATGAGCAACCATCTCTAACGAGGTACACTGAAAATTGTTCTGTGAGTGAACGAAATCCATCAAATTTATTTGCATTGGAAAAATAAAATAATAATCTCCAAATATGAAAAATATTAAATCTTACCAGCTCTTCTTTTTGTTTTTTTTAATAGCACAATCAGGTATAGCACAAGTAGATGTTATTTATAATGATTTAGTTTGGTCAGATGAGTTCAACACGGTTGGTGCTGTTAATCCAAGCAACTGGCATCATCAAACCCAATTGCCTAATGGTTCTGGTTGGAACAATGGCGAAGTACAGCATTACACCAATTCATCATCCAATTCTTTTGTAGACGGAGGGTACTTGCATATTGTTGCAAAAAAAGAATCTTTTACGGATCAAGGTATTACAAAGGAATATACTTCGGCCCGATTGAATTCTAAATTTGCTTTTAAATACGGACGCGTTGATGTAAGAGCAAAATTGCCCATTGCGGCAGGAACTTGGCCCGCAATATGGTTGTTAGGAAAAAACATCAATGAAGCAGGAGGCTATTTTGCTTCCAATTATGGAACAACTAGTTGGCCGGCCTGTGGCGAAATTGATATTATGGAGCATGGTATTTTTCCTTCCCAGCCAATCAATTATGTTCAAAGTACCTTGCACACGCCTTCTTCTTTTGGAAGTTCGGTAAATAATGGCGGAATAATTGCTGCGGATTTAGCCAATTCGTACCATGTATATTCTATGAATTGGTCGCCAAACCGGATTTCATTCTTACTGGATAATGTAATTTATTACACTTATGAACCAGCGGTAAAGAACGATAGTACTTGGCCTTTCGACAAAGAGCAATTTCTTTTATTGAATGTTGCAATGGGTGGTTGGGCTGCTCCAATTCCATCAAATTTTGTAGATGCTGCAATGGATATTGATTATGTACGCGTGTATCAAAATACGACTGTTGATACCCAACCACCTACCAATTTTACGGCAAGTGTTGGTGCTATTTCTGGTTCAACGGTGGAATTGTTACTCAATGCTGCCGACAATTCGGGGAATGTTTCATATCATGTTGATTATGGAACTGGAACAAGTTCAACATTTAGTCCTTCGGGCGTTCAGAAATCGTTAGTGATTACTAATTTGGCTCAAAATACCAATTATACTTTTTCGGTAACCGCAAGTGATATTACAGGAAACTTTGCTCTAAACAACCCCATTGTGCTCAACGCAACCACTTCAACAATCATTCAATGTACGGGAACATCAAACATAGCACAACAAGGCACTTTTTCTGTGGGTTATAATTATACTTTTGAAACTATTGGAACCGATGTAAAAATTACTTTTGAATTGTTAGACACCGACAAGGTTGGCGTTGTTGCTTACTTGTGGAAACAAAGCCCGTTTGCAGAAACGCAAATGACCAATGTTTCAGGAAATATTTTTACTAAAACTATAACAGGACAAACCAGTGGTTCAACCATTAGCTATGGCGTTAAATTTGCTTTTGCTGGAGGATTGTCGGTTACCAAATATTTTACTTATGTCGTGGGCAGTAATTGCTCTTTAGGTACAAGTATAATGTCGGAATTGCAACCAATGATTTATCCGAATCCGGTTGAGAATAACTTGTATTTGCAGTTATTAGACGACCATAACCAAATCACTTTGACCGATATTACAGGACGAATTCAGTTGGAAGCGCAAGTAAATGCAATTGACAACATCGACATGTCGGCTTACAAATCGGGAATTTACTTCTTGACAGTAAAAAACACTCACGGCACCCAGAATTATAAAGTGATTAAGCGCTAGAAAAAAGGGATTAGACAAAAGGAAAAACCCACCAAAGATTATTTTATGGTGGGTTTTTTAGTCGATATGGAAATAAATAGCGGTTTTGCAACGTTTTTTTACCAGTTAACTTTATAACTTTTATAACTGTCTGGTATTTTATTACATTTCTTAAAAACATAACAGGTAGGTTCATAGTAAGATGCTAAAACATATATTGTGTCTCCACTAATTTTAACCCTATAAGTATTTATAGCTATTCTGTTATTAGATACTCCTTCCATAATATCTAGTTTTATTTTTTCATTGCACTTATATATAATACCTCTGTTACCTTCAATTTCAGGATTTTCATTAGGGTATTTCAATGCAAACCTTCTCAATCTCCCATTTGGATAAAATTGTATTTTAAATTTCCAAAGTGTTCCATATTCAATTTTTCTAGTCTTTTTGAAGCTTTTGTTAGAGTGATATTCATCAACCAATTCATAAAAAAAATCAATATCAATCTTTTTATAAAGTATTGTATCAAATTTAGATTGATTTTTCCAAACGTAATTTTCTTTTGGAACACTATTTCCTTTTCCATTATCTAACCTTCTGTGAGGAATACTGCAAGAAAAAAATAATAGTATAAAAAAAATGAGATATAATGTTTTATTCTTTCTAATCATAAGGTTTATAAATGTTGTATAGCAATATATACGCTACCTTATAGCGTATAAACACCCAAAATCGGGTAGCTTTGCGCTACTCGGTAGCATATTATTTCCCAAATATATAAAAAATCGGCTACTATCAAAAAAGCACTTCCTAAAACAAAAAAGAGGATGTGCAAGGGGCGGTATTTTTAGTTGAGAACTCATATTTTACTTTTTTTATTTATTCCCCTTACAACTTAAAATTCAATCCCAAAACAATCGTTCTACCTATATTCGGGATGCCGTCGTTCTTGAAACGCGACAAATGGGCGATGTAACTTTTATTCAACAAATTGTTGCCATTGACGTTGAGTTCAAAGACGGTTTTTCCTAGTTTTACTTTTCCACCGAAACCCAAATTGACTAAGGTGTATCCGTTGGATTTTGTTTCAAAGCCACTGATTTTATTTTGTTCGAAAGTTGTTGCAACGGTTAACGCGGCAAACCCTTCGGAGAGCCAGTTTTTAATCGTAAATTCGGTTCGGATGGTGTTGCTCCAATTGTTGGCAGGAAGGAGTGGCAAAAAATCACCATTGTCCTTTTGTCCCGTTACCGTTTCAAAATTGCTCTCCAAGTGCAACCAATCGAAGGGATGCGGATGAAAATGCACACCACATTCGCCACCATAAAGTCTTGCGTTGTTTTGGATGTATTCAAAAACAGCAAATCCGTTCAAAAAATTTCCGCTTGGAGCGGCATAAATGTAATTGTTGATGTGGTTGTAAAATCCGTTGGCATACCATTCAAGATGACTGTTTTTATATTCAAAATTTAAATCGGTTTGAATGTTTTGCTCTGTTTTTAAATCGTTGTTGCCGATTTCGTAGCGATTGGTCCCTTCGTGAACCCCATTTGAAGTCAATTCGGCTAAATTGGGCGCTCGAAATCCAGAAGCAACATTCAAACGAACGATTATATTTTGCTTGATTTTCGTTTTAAAACCCAAAGAGGCATTGGTGCTTTTGAATGATTTCGTTACCGCATTAAAAGAACCTTCTTCATCAAGAATGCCATGACTTTGGCTATTGATGTTTCTGTTATCAAATCGCAATCCTGCTTGAATTACGTTGCTATTCCATTCGTAATTTCCTGTTCCAAAAAAGCCAAAATCATTGGTAGTTGCATCGGGAATTAAAAATTCTTCGCCAAAATTGGTATTGGTTTGGTGCATGCTTTGCGCACCCAAAATGGTTTCAAACTTCCCGAATTTGGGCAAATGGTATTTGAAGTCATAATTTAACGTATTCAATTTCATGTGCAAAACGGCAACATCGTTTGTTTGAAACTCACTTCTATTATTTAAAACATAACCAAAATCAAAGTCTAATTTTGATGTATTGAAAAACAACGTACTGTTTAAACTCCATAAATGATTCAAAACCCCTTGCTTCGGGAATAAAATAACATGGCTGCTTTCTTGCTCGGCAATACCATTTTCGGGAATTCCTAAATCCAATTGATTGAAATTATAGCGCAGCACACTCGAAAAAGAAGTGTTGCTATAACCTATTCCGCTTTTAAAATCTTTTTCGTTATAGCGGGTGTTGGTTACCCGTTTGCCTGTTGGAATGGTATAATCTGCATGAGAATTGTAGCTCCCTCGTGCAACAAATTTCCAATTTTCTAATGATTTTTTTATGCCTAAAGAAGTATTGCTGCCCAATGTGTTGGAGAAAAACTTTTGACTTAAATCGGCAGTAAGAGTATGCGCTTCGGCAAATTTTTCGGGATTAAAATATAAAACACCTCCCAAAGCATCCGAGCCGTAAAGTAAAGAAGCAGGTCCTTTGATTACTTCTACACTTTCAATACCAGCATCGTTCAGTCCTAAACCGTGTTCTTCTCCAAATTGTTGATTTTCCAAACGAACTCCTTGCGAATAAACCAAAACGCGATTGCCACTCAAACCCCGAATCACAGGTTTGCCAATAGAAACGCCCGTCGATATTTGTGAAACGCCTGGAATGGTAGCTAAACCTTCAATTAATGTTGCAGTTCCTTTTTGTTGCATTGATTTCAGACTTTCATGATCGACTTTCATTACATTTTGCGATTGTAACTTGTTGAAAGCAGTCGAAATGATGATTTCGTCCATAACAAAAGTGGATTCTTCTAGAGTTATATCCAAAAGCGTTTCTTTCTTATATATAATTATAGTGCGACTTTGTGAAACAAAACCAATACACGAAAAATCTATTTTAATGCTTCCTGTAGGAAGATTATCTATTGAATATTTGCCTTTTTCGTTGCTAGTGGTGCTTTTTTGATTGTTTGGAACCAAAACAGTCACGCCTTTTAAGGGCTGATTCTTATTGTCTTTAATAATTCCTGTAATACTGTTTTGAGCATGTAACAATATAGAAAATCCCAATAATAGGGATGTAATGTGAATTTTCATAGCATATGATTTTATAGTTTAAGGAAGCCACTTAAAGAAAGTGCCTTTTGTAAAAAATATTTAAACAATAAAAACAGGTGGTGCCCGAAGTAAAAAACGACTGCCTTTGTAATAAAATGCAACTTGTTTAGCGTAAAAGAAAATGTATTTTGGTGCAGCAATTAAAGGCTTTATTTCAAAAAAGGAAATACCAGCAATTACGCTATGACTTGGCGTAAATTCGCAAACAAAACAGTGGTCATACGAATGATGGCTATGTGTAATTTCAGAACGAAAGTGATAACGGTGATGGCATTTTTTCTCCGAAAGTTGTTGTGATACATGTTCATAAGAATGCGCCGATTGAAACAGTATTATGAAAACTACCACAACAATTAGCATCCCACTTATTAAACCTTGTGTTTTTTTCATTTTCTACAAAAAAAGCAAATCAACAAACGGTTATTACTACTCTAATTTACTTGAATGGACGAATTAAAAGTGCCGATTTGTATGTTTTTTTAATTTCAATCAAGTTGCGTTCTGCTTCTATTCGCGTTTTGAAATTACCAATTAACACCTTATAAGTAGGTGTGCTAAAGATAATAGTGCTGTCAAAATTGGCAAAGTCTTTTTTAAATTGATTCAACGTTTTTTTGGCGCTTTCGTTGTCGCCATTAAAAATTTGAATTTTGTAATTGTCATTTGTGAGAATAGACGAATTGATACGTCGTTTTTCATTGAGTATTTTTTCAAATTTTGCATCTTGAGTAAGACCAAATTTTACTTCTTGCGCAAATATAAATGAAGAATTTACAAGTAGTAAAAGAGGTAATATTGCATAAGACTTAGAGCCAAAATGTTTCATAAGTATGTGTTTTTTAAACAAATGTATCAATATTAAAGATTAAACAAAGCAATAAAGTTATTTAGAACAAATATAAATTAATAATTAAGACATATTTAAGGTTTTGAGAATAGCTGATAAAGTGTAATTTTGTGCAAAGTTTAAAAAAAAAGTGCTTTGTCTCTTGTAATCGTTTGTGTTATTTTGAAACCAGTACAAAAAAAATTAGTCGATAATCATTTAGAATATGAAAAAGGTGGGTAACCCTAATTCGATTTCAAGAAATTTATTTCTTAGTTTAGCATTATTGCTAACATCTTCCTTCAGTTTATTTGCTCAACAACCAGCACCAGCTATGGCAACTCCAGCAGCAACTATGGCAACTCCAGCGGTTGCGGCAGTTTCAAGTGGCGGTGATGCAATTGCAGGAAAAACATTGTTTAATTCCAATTGTGCCGCTTGTCATAAGTTAGATGCAAAAATGACGGGTCCTGCGCTTCGAAATGTTGCTGACCGACATGATAAACCTTGGCTTTACAAGTGGATACACAACAGTGCTGAATTAATTAAATCAGGAGATGCCGCAGCAGTAAAAGTTTTTGAAGAAAACAATAAAGTTGCAATGACTGCTTTTCCACAATTGTCTACAGCGGACATTGATAACATTATTGCCTATACTTCTGCTCCAATGGAAGTAGCAAAACCTGCTGTAAGCGAAACTACAACTACTGAAGCCGGAAAACAAGATGGTATTTCAAATGATCTTATTTTAGGAGCTTTGGCATTGGTAATGACATTGTTAATTATCATGTTGTTTTTAGTAACAAGGGTATTAAATAAGTTGCTAAAGGTAAATAATGTTGAAACAAAACCAGCTTCAATATCCATATGGAAAGCTTATGCTAACAACCAATTTTTAATTTTTGTAACGGCTATATTTTTCTTGCTGTCTAGTGCTTATTTTGTATATGGTTATTTAATGCAAATAGGTGTGGATCAAGATTATCAGCCCATTCAGCCTATTCACTATTCCCATAGAATTCATGCTGGTAGCAACCAAATTAATTGTAATTATTGCCACTCTGCAGCTCGTGTAAGTAAAAACGGGGGAATTCCTTCGCTTAATGTTTGTATGAATTGTCACAAAAACATTGCTGAAGTTTCTGATACAACTGCTACAAAAGATTATTCTAAAGCTTTTTACGACGGTGAAATAGATAAATTGTACAAAGCTGTTGGATGGGACAAAACAAATCAAAAATACACTGGACTAACTCAACCTGTAAAATGGGTTCGTATACATAACTTACAAAGTTTTGTTTATTTTAACCACTCTCAACACGTCACTGTTGCCGGTGTAGCTTGTCAAACATGTCATGGACCAGTTCAAACATATGAAATTCAGAGACAATTTGCGCCATTAACAATGGGATGGTGTATCAATTGTCACAGAGTTACAGATGTTAAAATGCAAGGCAACGATTACTATACCAAAATTCACGAACAACTTTCTAAAAAATATGGTGTTGACAAATTAACAGCAGCACAAATGGGAGGTTTAGAGTGCGGTAAATGCCACTATTAATCAAATTATTAAGAAAAGCTAATATTTATATATAATATGTCATCAAACAAAAAATACTGGAAAAGTGTTGAAGAACTAGACGGAAACAGTTCTATTGTTGAGGCGCTTAGAAATAACGAGTTTGTTGAAGAACTTCCTACAAGTGAATTTTTAGGAAATAGTGATGCTTTATCTGCATCATCGACAACACGTCGTGATTTTTTAAAGTACGTTGGATTTACTACCGCTGCTGCTTCTCTTGCCGCTTGCGAAGGTCCTGTTCACAAATCAATTCCTTATGTAGTTCAACCGGAACAAATCATACCTGGAATTCCTGATTTTTATGCAACATCTATTTTTGATGGTTTTGATTTTGCAAATGTGCTTGTTAAAACTAGAGAAGGGCGACCAATTAAAATTGAAAACAATACAATTGCGGGAGCAAAATTTGCTGCAAATGCAAGAGTACATGCGTCAATTCTTTCGTTATACGATAGTATGCGTTTGAAAGAACCAAAAATGGATGCAAAAAATGCCACTTGGGAAGCTGTCCATACAAAAGTAAAATCGAGTTTAGCGGATGCAAAAGCAAAAGGGGGTCAAGTAGTTTTATTGACAAATACGTTGGCTAGTCCATCAACTGAAAGATTAATTGGCGAATTTATAGCCGCTAATCCATCAGCAAAACATATTGTGTATGATGCTGTTTCCTCTTCAGAGGCATTAGATGCATTTGAAATGGTTTATGGAGAAAGAGCTTTGGTTGATTATGATTTTTCAAAAGCAAATGTAATTCTTTCTGTTGCGGCTGATTTCTTAGGAGACTGGCAAGGTGGAAATTATAGTAGCGGTTATGCTCAAGGCAGAATACCTAAAAATGGTAAAATGTCTAAGCATTTTCAATTAGAGTCAAACTTGACTCTTTCTGGCGCTGCCGCAGACAAACGTTTGCCATTGACCACTACTAATCAAAAACAAGCTTTAGTACATATTTATAATATAATTACAGGAGCTAGTGTTGCTGTAAGTTTAGATGATAAAATAAAAGCTGAAGTTACTAAAGCGGCTCAACAACTGAAAGCTGCTGGGTCAAAAGGAGTGTTAGTTTCTGGATTACAAGATAAAAACGCACAACTTTTAGTTCTTGCTGTAAACAAAGCATTGAATAGTGAAGCATTTATTACTACTGGAACCAGACAAATCAGAAAAGGTTCCAATGCTAAAGTAACGCAATTATTGAGTGATTTAAAAGCGGGTAGCGTTCATACTTTAATAATGAGTGGCGTTAATCCAGCTTATACTTTGCCAAATAGCAAAGATTTTGTTGAGTCTTTGAAAAAAGTTAAATTATCAGTTACCTTTTCTTTGAAAGATGACGAAACGGCAATGGTGTCAAATATTGCTGCAGCTACGCCACATTACTTAGAATCTTGGAACGACTTAATGTTGACAAGAGGAACCTATTCCTTAACGCAACCAACAATTCGTCCTTTGTTTGATACCAAACAATTTCAAGATGCATTGTTAGCTTGGAACGGAAATGGTGCTTCCTACTATGATTACATAAAAGCTACGGCATCCACTATTATTGCTGGGGCAACATGGAATAAAGTATTGCACGATGGTGTATTCTCAGGTGCAGTTGTTAGTGCAACAGCAGGTACAGCTGATTTTAACGCGGCAGCTGCAACATTATCTCAAGCAAAACAAAGCGCAATTTTAGAGCTTGTTTTAAATACAAAAACAGGATTAGGAGATGGACAACAAGCCAACAACCCTTGGTTACAAGAGTTACCTGATCCAATAACGCGAGTTTCTTGGGATAACTATATTACTATTTCTAAAACAGACGCTGATTTATATAAATTAGACAACAATAATGTTGCAAACGGTGGTTTGAATGGTAGTTATGTTACTGCAGAAGTAGATGGAGTTAAATTGGAAAAAATTCCAGTAATCATTCAACCAGGTCAAGCAGTTGGAACAGTTGGTTTGGCTTTTGGATATGGTAAAAAAGCTGCACTAAAAGAAGAAATGCAAATAGGAGTAAATGCCTACACATTATATAAAAATTTCAATAATGTACAAACGGTTAAATTAACAAAAATAGAAGGAGAGCATGAGTTTGCTTGTGTTCAATTGCAAAAAACGTTAATGGGTCGTGGAGATATTATAAAAGAAACTACTTTAGAAATTTTTAATTCCAAAGATGCGGAAGTTTGGAACGAACAACCACAAGTTTCATTAGATCATAAAGAAGTTGCGGCTACATCTGTAGATTTATGGACATCATTTGATCGCTCTATTGGACATCATTTCAATTTATCAATTGATTTGAATGCATGTACAGGGTGTGGTGCCTGTGTTATCGCTTGTCATGCAGAGAATAATGTTCCTGTAGTGGGTAAATCAGAGATTAGAAGAAGTCGTGATATGCATTGGTTGCGTATTGATAGATACTATTCATCAGAAGATACTTTTGCTAATGATGATGAGAAAAAAGAAAATTTTGATGGATTATTTGGAAAAAAAGGATCATTAGGAGGATTTGGAGAATTAGAAATAGCTTCTCAAAACCCACAAGTTGCTTTTCAACCTGTAATGTGTCAACACTGTAACCACGCGCCTTGTGAAACAGTTTGTCCTGTTGCAGCTACCTCTCATAGCCGTCAAGGTCAAAACCACATGGCCTATAACCGATGTGTTGGAACTCGTTATTGCGCAAACAACTGTCCGTATAAAGTACGTCGTTTCAATTGGTTCTTATATAATAAAAATGATGAATTTGACTACCACATGAATGACGATTTAGGTCGCATGGTATTAAATCCAGATGTAAATGTTCGTTCTCGTGGAGTTATGGAAAAATGTTCTATGTGTATCCAAAAAACACAATTGACTATTTTAGGAGCCAAAAATGAAGGTAGAGAACTAAAAGATGGTGAATTTCAAACAGCTTGTTCAAGTGCTTGTTCAAATGGCGCTATGATTTTTGGAGATGTTAACAATAAGGAAAGCAAAGTTGCTGCTTTGTTGGAGGATGAAAGAATGTATCATTTATTGGAACATGTTGGTACGAAACCTAATGTTATGTACCATGTTAAAGTTAGAAATACTTAAGAAAAATTAAAAATCAATTTAAAGGATTATGTCTCATATATACGACGCAAGTATTAGGAAACCCTTAGTTATTGGTGATAAATCATATCACGATGTAACAGTAGATGTCGCTGCACCCGTTGAAGGTAAAGCTAATAAACATTGGTGGATTGTTTTTTCAATTGCACTTACTGCATTCCTTTGGGGATTAGGTTGTATTATTTATACCATTTCGACAGGAATTGGAACTTGGGGTTTAAATAAAACAGTAGGATGGGCTTGGGATATCACGAACTTTGTATGGTGGGTTGGAATTGGTCACGCAGGGACTCTAATTTCGGCTGTACTATTATTATTCCGTCAACGATGGAGAATGGCTATTAACCGTTCAGCGGAGGCCATGACCATTTTTTCGGTGATACAAGCGGGTTTATTTCCAATTATCCACATGGGTCGTCCATGGTTGGCTTATTGGGTGCTACCGATTCCGAATCAATTCGGTTCGCTTTGGGTAAATTTTAACTCTCCTTTACTGTGGGATGTATTTGCAATTTCAACTTACTTATCGGTTTCTTTAGTTTTTTGGTGGACAGGTTTACTTCCCGATTTTGCCATGTTAAGAGACAGAGCAATTACTCCCTTTAACAAAAGAATATACTCTATTCTAAGTTTTGGATGGAGTGGTAGAGCTAAAGATTGGCAACGTTTTGAAGAAGTTTCTTTAGTTCTCGCCGGATTAGCTACTCCCTTAGTACTTTCTGTACATACAATTGTATCTATGGACTTTGCAACCTCAGTAATTCCAGGTTGGCATACAACCATTTTTCCTCCTTATTTTGTTGCTGGAGCTGTTTTTTCTGGATTTGCAATGGTAAATACGCTGCTTATAATAATGAGAAAAGTATCCAACTTAGAAGCTTATATTACTTTACAACATATTGAATTGATGAATATCATTATCATGATTACAGGTTCAATTGTTGGGGTAGCTTATATCACTGAACTTTTTATTGCGTGGTATTCTGGAGTTGAATATGAGCAATATGCTTTCTTAAATAGAGCTACAGGTCCGTATTGGTGGGCCTATTGGTCGATGATGACTTGTAATGTGTTCTCTCCACAATTTATGTGGTTTAAAAAATTGAGAACAAGTATTATGTTCTCGTTTGTGATTTCAATTGTAGTAAATATCGGTATGTGGTTCGAGCGTTTTGTAATTATTGTAACTTCGTTACATAGAGATTATCTTCCATCATCTTGGACAATGTTTTCACCAACATTTGTAGATATTGGTATTTTTATTGGAACTATCGGATTCTTTTTTGTTTTATTTTTATTATATGCAAGAACATTCCCTGTTATAGCTCAAGCTGAAGTAAAAACCATATTAAAAGGAACTGGAGAATATTATATTAAAGAAAGAGCTAAAAAAACACATCATGAGTAATAAAGTTATATATGCCATTTATAATGATGATGACATTTTAATGGATGCGGTTAAAAAAACCAGAGCAGCTCATCATCACATAGAAGAGGTTTTCACACCATTTCCGGTTCACGGGTTGGATAAAGCAATGGGAATAGCTCCTACAAGAATTGCAATTTGTGCATTTATTTATGGTATTTGCGGATTATCTTTTGGAACTTGGATGATGGATTACATTATGATTCAAGATTGGCCCCAGGATATTGGCGGAAAACCAAGTATGAGTTATATTGCTAATATGCCGTCGTTTGTGCCAATTATGTTTGAAGAAACAGTATTTTTTGCTGCACACTTAATGGTAATAACTTTTTATATGAGAAGTAAATTATGGCCATTTAAACAAGCTGAAAATCCGGATGTAAGAACAACAGATGACCATTTTTTAATGGAAGTATCAGTAAATAACAATGAAGCAGAATTGGTATCGTTTTTAGAAAATACAGGTGCAGTTGAAGTAAAAGTAATTGAAAAGCATTTATAATAGTTATGAAAAACATATATAAATTAACAATTTTGTTTGGTGTTTCTATACTAGTTTTGTCTTGCCATAATAATGCAACACCAAACTATCAATACTTCCCAAACATGTATGAACCCCTAAGTTATAACACTTATTCTGAATCTAACGCTTTTAAAAACGGTAAAGAGGGACAGTTACCTGCTGAAGGTTCTATAAAAAGAGGTTTTGTTCCTTATGAATATCCTAATACGCCTGAAGCATTAATTGCAGTAAAAGCTGCAAATTTAAAATCGCCTATAGATTCTATGTCGACGGCTGATATGGATAAAGGAAAAGCCCTCTTTGAAATATATTGTGCCATTTGTCATGGAAATAAAGGAGACGGACAAGGGAGGTTAGTTACTCAAGGTAAATTTCTAGGCGTGCCTAATTACAAAGATCGAGTTATTAATGAAGGTAGTATTTTTCATGTAGTGACTTACGGACTTAACTTAATGGGATCACATGCCAATCAATTGAGTGCTCACGAACGTTGGTTAGTTGCTGCTTATGTGGTAGATCTAAAAAGTAAATTATAATTGTAGAACAAACTCATCGTAATAGATATGTACACATTTTCTAGTAAACTAAAAACTATTTCTTTAATCTTGATGATTCTTGGGATCCTTGGAATAGGATATGGCTTTTTATCTGCTCCTAAAAACATTGAGGAAGTTGAAAAAATACTTGCTGCCGAAAATCACGGTCACGAAACGAGCCATAACGCAACTGCTGAACATGAAGTAGTTGTCGAGGAAGTTGCTAAAGCAGTTGAAGTTCATTCAGATGCTACAGTTGTGACCAAAGACACTTTAGCAAAAACAGCTGTTGTTGAACAACAAATTGAACCGAAGCATGAAGCAAAAGTTATTGACGAACATAAAGAACATGCAGCTCACTTAAAACATGTTTTGACTCAAATGCAAAACAAGCCTTGGTCTGCTTTATATGTAGCTTGTATTTTCTTTTTATTAATTTCACTAGGTGCATTGGCTTTCTATGCCATTCAACAAGTAGCTCAAGCTGGTTGGTCACCCGTATTATTTAGAGTGATGCAAGGAATAACAGCTTATTTACCTGTTGCGTCAATTATTTTCTTTGTTTTTTTGTTACTAACTGGTATGCACGTTTTTGGAACAAATAATATTTTTATTTGGATGGACAAAGATGTAGTTGCTGAAGATAAAATCATACAAGCTAAAACGGGTTATTTGAACTTTCCATTTTGGATCATTAGAGCTGCAGTATTTTTGATAGGTTGGAATCTTTATAGATATTTTTCTAGAAAAAATTGTCTTGCACAAGATGAATCTAATGATAATAGTTTTTACAAAAAGAATTTTAATATTTCAGCGATGTTTCTAGTGTTCTTTATAGTAACGGAATCTATTATGTCATGGGACTGGATAATGTCAATTGATACGCACTGGTTTAGTACATTATTTGGTTGGTATGTATTTGCTAGTTTTTTTGTAAGTGGAATAACTACTATTGCTTTAATAACTTTATACTTAAAATCTAAAGGATATTTAGAACATGTTAATACAAGTCACATTCATGATTTAGCTAAATTTATGTTTGGTATTAGTGTATTCTGGACTTATTTATGGTTTTCACAGTTTATGTTAATTTGGTATGCAGATATTCCTGAAGAAGTTACCTATTTCGTAACTAGAATAGAAATGTATAATCTTCCTTTCTTTGGAGCTGTTGTTATGAATTTTTTATTTCCAATCTTAATTTTAATAAACACTGACTTTAAACGATTAACATGGGTTGTTGTTATGGCGGGTACAGTTATTCTTTTAGGACATTATATTGATTTTTTCAATATGATTATGCCCGGAACTGTAGGTGAACATTGGTTTATTGGATTTTCAGAAATAGGTTCTTTATTCTTTTTCCTGGGATTGTTTATTTTTGTAGTCTTTTCAGCTCTTACAAAAGTGCCGTTATTACCAAAAAGAAATCCATATATCGAAGAAAGTAAACATTTTCATTATTAATATTTAAAGTAAAATAAATGACAAGTTTGTTGGTAATAATAGTTTTAGTTTTAATATCCGTTGCCATATGGCAATTGACAAAAATATTTGACTTAACCCAAATTGGTACACCCGTAAACAGTACACAGGTAGCCAATGATAAGGATAACAATATTCAAGGATATATGATGTTTGGGTTTTTAGCATTCCTATATATTTTCACCATTTATGGATTGCTTACTTGGGGACATTTAGTATTGAGTAATCCAGCATCGGAGCATGGCCTTGTTATAGATAAATTAATGAATATAACATGGGTTTTACTATTTACAGTTCAAGCCATTACTCAAGTGCTATTGTATTATTTTGGGTTTAAATACAGAGGAAAAAAAGAAAATCAAGCGCTCTATTTTGCCGATAATGACAATTTAGAAAAAATATGGAGTATTATTCCAGCAGTTGTATTAGCAGGATTAATTCTTTATGGTTTATTTGCATGGACAAATATTATGTTCGTTGATGAAAAGACAGAAGATGTTATAGTGGTTGAATTGTATGCAAAACAATTTGCTTGGGAGGCCCGTTTTTCTGGAAAAGATAATGTGCTTGGTAAAGCAAATGTTAGATATATTGAAGGTGTAAATACTTTAGGAGTTGATATTGAAGATCCCAATGCTCAAGATGATAAAAATGTGACCGGTGAGTTTCATATTCCAAAAGGAAAAAAAATCCTTTTTAAAATGCGTTCTCAAGATGTATTGCATTCCGCATTCATGCCTCATTTTAGAGCTCAAATGAATTGTGTTCCTGGGATGGTTACTCAGTTCGCTTTCATACCTACTATCACTACTGAAGAAATGAGAAATAATCCAGATATAATTGAAAAAGTAGCTAATATCAATAAAATTAGGGAAGCCAAAAGTAAATTACTCGTTGCTGATGGAAAACCAGCATTAGATCCTTATACTTTTGATTATTTGTTGTTATGTAATAAAATCTGTGGTGCATCGCATTACAATATGCAAATGAAAATTGTAGTTGATACGCCTAGTGATTACAAAAAATGGTTAGATAGCAAAACTACATTAGTACAAGCTGTAAAGGAATCGAAAGCTGCCCCAGCAAATTCAAATGTCGCAGATTCAACCAAAGTTGTGGCAGAATTAATAAAAAAATAATTATCTTTTTTAATAAAAATTAAAGTTAGAAATATGTCAGCAATAGCTCACGAACACAATCACGATTTAGCTCACGAACACGAGCATCATCATAAAGACACATTTATTACTAAATACATTTTTAGTATAGATCACAAAATGATTGCCAAGCAATACCTTATAACAGGGATTATTATGGGAGTTATAGGAGTTGGTATGTCTATGTTGTTTAGAATGCAACTAGCATGGCCTGAGGAATCGTTTAAAATTTTCAACTTTATTCTTGGAGACAAGTTTGCTCCCGATGGAGTAATGAGAAATGATATTTACCTTGCTCTTGTTACAATACATGGTACTATAATGGTTTTCTTTGTCTTAACAGCCGCATTAAGTGGAACTTTCAGTAATTTATTGATACCCCTTCAAATCGGTGCTCGGGATATGGCTTCGGGTTTCATGAATATGCTTTCTTATTGGATGTTTTTCCTTTCAAGTGTAATTATGGTTTCATCTCTTTTTGTAGAATCTGGACCCGCATCTGCTGGATGGACAATATATCCACCTTTAAGTGCTTTACCTCAAGCAATTCCTGGTTCAGGCATGGGTATGACATTATGGTTAGTTTCAATGGCAATTTTCATTGCTTCTTCTTTGATGGGTTCTTTGAATTATGTGGTAACGGTTATCAATTTGAGAACAAAAGGAATGTCAATGACAAGATTACCGCTTACTATTTGGGCATTTTTTGTAACCGCAATTATTGGAATTGTTTCTTTTCCAGTTTTATTATCAGCCGCTTTATTGTTGATAATGGATAGGGCTTTTGGAACCTCTTTTTTTCTTTCGGATATTTATATTGCAGGAGAAGTGTTACATTATCAAGGGGGTTCACCTGTTTTGTTTGAACACTTATTTTGGTTTTTAGGTCACCCAGAAGTATATATTGTTTTGCTTCCAGCGTTAGGAATTAGTTCAGAAGTTATTGCTACTAATTCAAGAAAACCAATATTTGGTTATAGAGCTATGATTGCATCTATACTTGCAATTGCTTTTTTATCTACTATTGTATGGGGTCACCATATGTTTATTTCAGGAATGAATCCGTTTTTAGGCTCGGTGTTTACTTTCACCACTTTATTAATTGCGATTCCATCTGCGGTAAAAGCATTTAATTATATTACCACACTTTGGAAAGGAAATCTGCAATTGAATCCAGCAATGTTGTTTTCTATTGGTCTTGTGTCCACTTTTATTACTGGAGGTTTAACGGGTATTATCCTTGGAGATAGCACTTTAGACATCAATGTTCACGACACCTATTTTGTTGTAGCGCATTTCCACTTAGTAATGGGAATTTCGGCACTTTACGGAATGTTTGCAGGTATTTATCATTGGTATCCAAAAATGTTTGGAAGAATGTTAAACAAAAATTTAGGTTATATACACTTTTGGGTAACTGCAGTGTGTGCTTATGGGGTGTTTTTCCCGATGCATTTTATTGGTATGGCTGGTTTACCACGTCGATATTATACGAATACAAACTTCCCTCTATTTGATGACTTAGCAAATGTTAATGTATTAATAACAATGTTTGCATTGATTGGTGGGGTTTTCCAATTAGTATTTTTGTATAATTTCTTTTCAAGTATTTTTTATGGCAAAAAAACGGTTCAAAATCCATGGAGATCAAATACACTTGAATGGACTGCCCCTATTAAACATATCCATGGAAATTGGGAAGGCGATATTCCAGAGGTGTATCGTTGGCCATATGATTATAGCAAACCAGGACACGATGAAGATTTTGTCCCTCAAAATATTCCGATGAAAGTAGGAGAAGAGGTTTTAAATCATTAAATTATTTTAAAGTTTTTTATTATATAAAAAATTTTATTTAAAACACTTTTAAAGGAGTAGAAAACATAGTTTCTACTCCTTTTTTTATTTTAAACTCAAATTTTACGTTGTTTTCTATGTTAAAAATTAAAGTTTTTATATTATTCAATCTTATATCTAAAAATGATTTTGAAATGATATAAGTAATATAATGATAGTGTGTAAGTATTTGCGACGATTGTGTTCGATATTATTATGAAGTAGTTTTCAATTTCTCGTTTAAATAAATTTGGTTTTTATTGCCTACATTATTTTCAAAGAGTACGTATTAAGCCAATTTTCCTTAAGTTATAACCGATAATTTAACCAACTTTAAATTTTACATATTAAAAAAAATTTGAATAATGGTGGTAATTTAAATTTCAATACTTCTTTCAAATAAATTATGGTTTATTGATACATTTAGTTACTATTTCATTGAAAGATTATTATGTTGTTGCATAATCACTTTATATAAAATTTTTTCATTTCATTGCTTTCATTTCAAATTTTTTCTAAAACTTCAAGACCAATCCAGCTAAGAAATTCAATCCCGCTTGTGGATAATAGTAGGGATATACATCATACATATAACCGTTTGAAACGTATTTTTTGTCTAAAATATTATTGATTAATCCGGTTATCACGATTGATTTGAAAATACTTTTTGGCTTCATTTCATAAGATATATTCAAGTCGTTTACAAAATAGTTAGGCAATTTAGCATCGGGTAACTCTACATTATTCATGAATTGTTCCCCAACAAATTTAGAAAGCAAAGAAATCTGTATTGCATTTGAAGGTTTGAAGACCAAAATATTTCCAGCTATTAAAGCAGGGGAATAGGCTATGTTGGTTGTGCCATAAAAGTTGCCGTCTACCGCTAAATCTATATTTTTATTAGCACTTATTGTCATGTTTGGTCGCACTATAATTTGTTTTGAAATTGCAAGAGTTGCATCAATTTCTAATCCTAAACGGTAACTTTTTTCGGAATTGGAACGAATGGGGTTGCCTACATTGTCTAAATTACCAGTTAATATGAGCTGGTCTTTATAACTCATGTAATAGATATTGGTATTTAATTTTAATCTTTTTGATGCATATCGCCAACCTAATTCAAGGTCATCCATTTTTTCTGGTCTTGCATTTCCGCCTTCATAATCGGTTCTGTTGGGCTCGCGTTGGGCTTTTGCGTACGAAAAATAGCCTGTATTTGAAGCATTAAAGTCGTAAGACAAACCCGCTTTTGGATTAAAAAACAAAAAGGTATCATTGATTAATCCTGTTTCTGGACTATCGGCTTTGTAATTTACCCTCCGAAATTGCAAATCACCATATAAACTTAATTTTTTCGTGATTTGGTAGTTCGCTTTTGAAAAAAAGTTGCCATCTATTTTAGTTGCTGCATCATCATAATAATGATCACCCAATTCACTCGATGAAGCCAACCGCGCCCATATTACTTTGCCAAAATGATTGCCTTTATAAGTATTATATCCTCCTCCAATAATAAACACAAGGTTTTTTTCTTTATAATTCAATGAATAAGTGGTGCCATAAAAATCATTATCTAGCCATTTTTGACGAATTAAATCGGTAGTGGTTGCACTTCCTATAGGAATCACATTATAGTTTGCAAAATCAGCATTTGCAATATAATTTTCATAATAGCCTTTGCCTTTTGTATAATGAAAAGCCAGATTACTACTCCATTTTTCACCGATTTTTTCATTCCAATGCAATTGATAATGATCTTGCTGATAATTATCGGTTTCGTTATCATAAAAACGAATAGCTCCGTTGGCATCAGTAAACATTCCAGCGGCATTAAAAGTTCGGTCGCTTTCTAAAGTAGCACCGTCAATGCCATTCCAAGACTGATAGGTTTTTTCTTTCCCTCCAAAAACAAGTGATTTTATCAAAGTTGTTTTTCCAACATACGTTCCCTGTAAAAAATAAGATTTTAAATCGGAGGAAGCTCGGTCAATATAACCGTCAGACTTGATTTGAGACAATCGCCCTGCCATTTCAAAATGATCATTCAACAATCCAGTGCTAAATTTCACTGTGCTTTTTCGAGTAGAAAAGCTTCCGCCAGCATTAGATATTTCGGCAGTACTTTCTTTAGAATAAGCATCGGTGAGCATATTTAAACTTGCACCAAAAGCACCCGCCCCGTTGGTTGAAGTTCCTACTCCTCGTTGCAGTTGCAGACTTTCAACAGATGAGGCAAAATCGGGCATGTTGACCCAGTAAGTGCCATGACTTTCAGAATCGTTATACGGAATACCGTTAATGGTGATATTAACGCGTGTAGCATCACTTCCTCGAACACGGATTCCGGTATATCCAACTCCATTTCCAGCATCAGAAGTAGTGACTACTGACGGCAAATAGTTCATTAGAATAGGAATATCCTGTCCTAAATTTCGGAACTTAATGGCTGTTTTGTCTAAATTGCTAAACGAAACAGGTGTTTTGGCAGTAACCCGAATGGCTTCTACCAATACTTCATCGAGTTGATTGACTTTAGTGGTGTCTTTTGTTTGAGAATAGGAAAGATAAGAGAAAAAAGAAAATAGAAAAGTGATAACAAGTTGATTATTGGCTTTTGACCTTGAAACTTTGAAACCTTGAAACTTTGAAACTGAAAAATGACTCATCCGTATATGTTTTACGAATAAAAGGGGTAATTATTCTTTTGTTATAGTAATAATTAAATGAAACGCTGTGACAAAAAATAGTGTGCACGCTATAATTTGTCATTTTTCCCTTAGCAGCATTACCTGCCCAGGTTCTTTGGGTATAATCTCAGCCTTGTTCTGAACTTGATTCAGAATCTGAAATGAATTCAGATTAAAGCACCCCTTTGAGACGGTACAAATATAAGTCAATAGCAATGACAATTGCAATAGCTGTAGCAATTTAAAATTCAGGTCGTCTTCTGGTCTTTTTAATTTCCGACAAGTTTTTTTTGTCTTTGATGCGTTTTCGGATAACTGATTTAGGAATTTTGGTTACTTTTCTGATTTTTGGAACAACCAATGCATTCTGAATTAGGTCTAAAAAGCGTTTCGTTACGATTGCTTTATTTTTCAATTGACTTCGGTCTTCGTCACAATTCAAAATCAAAATACCTTCGGTTGTTAGTCTCGAATATAATTTCAATATTACCAATTCTCTTTCTTCATCAGATAATGCATTTGACTTTTTCGAATCGAATGACAAAACGACTTTAGAGGAAACTTTATTTACGTTTTGACCCCCAGCACCAGAACTTCTGACGGCTTTGAAATTCAATTCCGATAGTATTTTTTCTATTTCCATTATTGAGGTTGGTGTGCTGATTTAAGCAAATCATTCACCGTTTTTACTGGATTGAAAGTAATTAAAGGGACTTGTACAAAAACGGTTATCCATTTTGCCATCGCGCCGTTCCAAAGACCAGGTAATTCATAGGCTTTTAAGGGTTTTCCGTTTTTGTTTTTTTCTACTATAAACCCGCTATTATGGTCAATAAACATTTTTAAATCGAATTTTTCACCTTTGTAATCTTTTATGCCACAAACTAAATCAACTGGGTTAAAATGGGTGGCGCTTTTAAGAATATTTTCTTGCTCTTTGTTGTCAATTGCAACTTGAGAAGATTCGACTATTTGGAGTGATGTATTTCCTTTTTTATCTACTATCCAAAATGGACCTCCACCGGGTTCTCCTTCATTCTTTACCATACCACACACTCTAATTGGACGGTTTAAAAGGATTGATAAGGCAGTCATTTTGTTAACTAAGGTGTATTTCGAAAATTCTTCACCTACTTCAAGATTTAATTTTTCTTTAGTAAAAAGAACAATATCTTCAATCGTTTTCTCAGAAACATCATCAGCATCTATAGCTTTCAAATGGGAAAAAATTTGTTCTTGTAATTCAATTAGAATTCCTGCTAACGCTTTTTTGTATAATGATATAGTAACAATATGATTCTGAATTACATTGTCAATGTTTTTAATAAAAACAATATCAGCACACAATCCATTTAAGTTTTCTATCAAGGCGCCGTGTCCACCTTGTCGGAAGATTAATTTCCCATTTTCATTTCTAAAAGGATTATTGTCTAAATCCACAGCTAGGGTATCAGTAATTTTATTTTGATAAGAAAATCGGATGTCAATGGTAAGATTATACTGTTTTTCTATTTTGTTTTTTGATGTATTTATAATTTTTTCGAAATCAATTTGGTGTTCTTCTGAAACAGTAAAATGCAAATGGGAGTTATTATTTGTGCTTGAATAATGAGCGCTTTCTAACAAGTGTTCTTCGATAGGTGTCAAACAATACATTCCATATTGATGGAAAGGTAAAATACCTTTGGGTTTATTAGCAAAGTCGAAATGGCGGGAAGATAATAGTGCTTTGATAAAATAAAAATCCCTTAAATCTTTAGACCAATTTTTATAATTAGAATAATTTTTTTGAAGCTCTAAGAGAATTTCTTTATAAAAAGGAAACTTTTCTAGACCGACCAAAAAGACAGATAAAGATGTTGCATTTTTTCGATTTATATAGGCATTTATAGATTCTTCTTCAATATTGAATTCATTCAAAAATTCATTCAAAAACTTAAACATTCGGCTAGCTGCGCCAGAAGCTGGAACAAATTTTTTAAGTTTAAGATGATTCTTTTTGTTGTCAAAGTAAGAGGCATAATTCACAAAATCATTTTCACTAAGCACAACAATACCGTCGCCTTTAGTAGCCGGTCGGTCTAGAATGGTTTTTGCAATTCCTTTCCGAAAAATGGATAACTGATTTTTAATGTTTTCAACAGCGATACCATGTTCGTATATCTGAACAAAATCACCCCCCGAAAAACCCATTTGCAAAGCTATTTCTAGGTTTTCTGTAATCGCGATAGCTTGGCCTAAGCGTTGGTTTTCATCTCCTTTTAGTGTGATGAAAGGCTTGTTGTTTTCAATTAAAGCGTTTTTAAAAAGTTCAAAAGTGGCTACTCTATTTTCAGGGTTGTCCCGTAAATCATCTTTTTCCCAAGGAACATCAATGTCAGTTAAAAAGAATAAGTTGTATTTGTGTTTTCGTGCGGCTTTATCAACGTGTTTTGGGCAATTATTGTAATACAATTCCGAAAACACTTTTGTAACCAGCACATTGGTGTCACAAAAAAGAAATCGGTTGGCTTTTAATAAGGTTTCATTTTCCAATTGGGTTTGACCAATAGCTATAGGAAGCATATCGGTTTCGTTGCAAATTTCGTTGGTTGCATCCCATTTTTCTTGCAAATAGTCACGAGCAAATTCGGGTGTCCAAGCGGTGTTGAAATGTTCGGCAAGTGCTTTTGAAAGGGTTGTTTTCCCAGTGGATTCTGGACCAAACATAACAATTTTTATAATAGTACTATCACCAATTATTGGGTTGATTTGTTTAAGGTTTTCTTCCATGCTATATAGCCAAAAACGGCAATTATTGTAAATACTAAATATTGTAATGCTAACATTCCTAAACCACGATAGACATAGAGCGGAACAACAATTAAATCACCAATGATCCAAAGTGTCCAATTTTCAATTTTTTTCTTTGCCATAAACCACATCCCTGTAAAAAATATGCCTGAAGCTAGGATATCAAAATAATTATCGGTTTTTATTTTATAGTCGAAATAATTATAGACGGCGAAAACTACAAAAATTGTAAGGATAAACAATACGATTCCTGTTATTTTTTCGCTATTAGTTGTTCTTGATACGGTAAGATTGGCACTATCATTCTCTTTTCGAGTCCAATTGTACCAGCCGTAAATGCTCATAATAGAAAAATAGCCATTAACCAGCATATCGCCTAAGTAGCCCGCAAGGTATAATAAATAAGTAGTAATGATAGTGGCAATAAGTCCAGAAGGATACGCCCTAATGTGCTCGTTTTTAGCCAACCAAACACTTGCAATCCCAAAGATAAAAGCAATGAGTTCTAATAGGATTTGTATTGTGGAGGCGTTTTTGTAAGTATTTAAAAAAAAATCTACCATTGCTATATTGATTTCATTTGAATGCTATTCATTAAAAAAGTTTAAATTGTTTTCGAAAGCGGTGCCAATAACAACCATATCGGCACCCGATTTGTAAGCATTTTGAATGCCTTGCTCATCTATAATGCCGCCACCTACGAGTATTGGCATCTTGCAGTTGCTGGAAACCAATTGAATAACGTCTAGCGGAACCGCTTGTTTTGCACCACTCCCCGCTTCGAGATAAATCAATTCGTTGCCAAGCATTTCGCCTGCAAGGGCGGTTTGTAGAATATAATTCGGATTATTTCGAGCCAAAGGCATTGTTTTAGAAACGCGTGCTACGGCAGTTTCTGAACCACTTTCAATCAAAATATATCCTGTCGAAATAATTTCGAGCTGAGTCTTTTTTAGAATAGGAACAGCATTTACCTGATGTTCTATAAGAAAATCGGGGTTTCTACCCGAAATTAAAGAGAGGAACAACAGGGCATCGGCTTGGTCAGAAATTTGAGAAGGGTTACCTGGAAACAGCACTATCGGCAAAGCGCAATTTCTTTTAATTTTAATAATTAATTCGTCCAGAATGTTGTTTTCGACAAGGCTTCCGCCAATAAAAATATGTGTGGCGGGCGATTGGTTTATTTTTTCAATCAAAACGGCTATAGTTGTAAGGGCAATTTTGTCAGGATCGAGCAGAATGGCGAGTAGTTTCTCGTTTTTTAATTTTGAATTTAGAATGTCGTTGTAAATGTTGGTCATAATTAGTCTGTAAGCCATTGAGATTGCTTATTATTTTTCAAAAGCATACACCAAAGTAAACCCTTCAAAAGATTCAAAAAAGATTTTGAAGGTTCCGATAATCTTTTCCATGGTCAATGTAACCGTGGTTTTTGTATCATGAAGCTCAAAAGGATGTACAAAGATGTTGTTTTTAAAACTGATTCCTTTTTCGTTACAAATCTTAAAAACGGCTTCTTTTGCGCCCCAAAGAATGGTTATACCTTCAATATATAGGTTAATGTCCGACCGATCCAAGTAATTGTGTTCAGCATCGCCAATAAATTTAGATGCTATCTTTACAGACTTTTCCCGTTGTTTTTCAATATCAATTCCTACGCTTTCGTTACTAATGATAATGGTCGAGAATTCATGTGAATGAGATATGGAAATGTGCTTTCCGTCTATTAAATTAGGCTTGCCTGTTTCGTCATAAAATAAATCGAAGTCGGTATAGTTTTTTTCTTGTAATAACTTGCGCACGCTCAAAAAAGCGCGTTGGTGCAGTTCCGATTTCATTCCGTTAAACCGTATGGTATTCGTTGGATTTAACGTTACTTCTTGAAGCAATTGCACCAAAGATTCCGTTATTTTCCATACCAATATTTGGGTTGTTGGACTAAAGTTTATGGTTTTGTATAAAGGCATTCCGATTTTTGATTTCTGTTTTCCGATTTTTGATTTTTGATTTTGATTTCATTTAAGAGATTCAAATGGCTTATTAGGACTATATTTAAGCTAAAGATTAAAAAGAGGCAAACTGCTTTTATAATTAAAACATTGGAAAATCTGTCAAAATCCGTAAAATCTGTGGCAAGTTTTTCTTTTGGCATTAGCAACGGACATTCCTAATTACTTATAATATCAATCCTAAATCGTTAATTTTCAATCTTCAATAATTTTCGAATACGGCAGTTAACAATTCACAAATAAGTACTAATGTTTTTTAAATACTAAGTTATTGTGTAAATTTGCCGAAATTTTATAAATACAAATATACTACAAATATGAGTACAGCGACTATGCCTTATGTGGCTTTCAAAGTAAAGGACATTTCTCTAGCGGCTTGGGGAAGAAAAGAAATTGAATTAGCCGAAGCTGAAATGCCTGGTTTAATGGCGCTTCGTGCAGAATACAAAGACGAACAGCCACTTGCTGGAGCTCGTATTGCAGGATGTTTGCACATGACGATTCAAACTGCTGTTTTGATTGAAACATTGATTGCATTAGGTGCCGAGGTGACTTGGTCATCTTGTAACATATTCTCTACTCAAGATCAAGCAGCTGCTGCTATTGCTGCGGCTGGAATTCAAGTTTATGCTTGGAAAGGCTTGAACGAAGTAGATTTTGACTGGTGTATTGAGCAAACATTATTCTTTGGCGAAGACAGAAAACCTTTAAATATGATTCTTGATGATGGGGGCGATTTGACGAATATGGTTGTTGACCGTTATCCTCATCTAGTTGCTGGAATCAAAGGATTATCTGAAGAAACAACAACTGGAGTCCACCGTTTGTACGAAAGAGTAAAAGCAGGAACATTACCAATGCCAGCTATCAACGTAAATGACTCGGTTACAAAATCGAAATTTGATAACAAATACGGATGTAAAGAATCGGCTGTTGATGCTGTAAGAAGAGCTACCGATATTATGTTAGCAGGAAAAAGAGTAGTTGTTTGTGGTTATGGTGACGTTGGAAAAGGAACTGCAGCTTCATTTAGAGGTGCAGGTTCTATTGTAACGGTTACTGAAATTGATCCTATTTGTGCTTTACAAGCGGCTATGGACGGTTTTGAAGTAAAAAAATTAAACACCGTTGTTGGAAATGCAGATATTATTATTACAACAACTGGAAATAAAGACATCGTTTTGGGTTCTCATTTCGAACAAATGAAAGACAAAACTATCGTTTGTAACATCGGACATTTTGATAACGAAATTGATATGGCTTGGTTGAACAAAAATCACGGTCATACTAAAAACGAAGTAAAACCACAAGTAGATATTTACAATATAAACGGTGTAGATATTATCATTTTGGCAGAAGGTCGTTTGGTAAATCTTGGTTGTGCAACAGGTCACCCAAGTTTTGTAATGAGTAACTCATTCACCAACCAAACTTTAGCTCAAATCGAATTGTGGAAAAACAGCGCGGCATATAACAATGACGTGTATATGTTACCAAAACATTTAGATGAAAAGGTAGCGATGTTACACTTAGCAAAACTAGGTGTTGAATTAGAAACTTTACGTATGGATCAAGCGGATTATATTGGTGTTCCTGTTGAAGGACCATTCAAGCCAGAATATTACAGATATTAGATTTTAGATTGCTGATTTCAGATTTAGAACCCTTGCAGCAATGTGAGGGTTTTTTTGAACAAGTTAACAGCTGTTGCTTTTTATCTTTTTAAGACGTTAATTTGAAAAGATAAAAAAGAATATGCAAAAAAGAATATTTCTTCTTAGCTAAATAGCAGTGCCAGTGCTGCAAATTTTAAGAGGAAGATAAGAAGATAAATAGTAACAGCAGAATGAAAGTTTTTGTAATTTTAAATGGATTAATTCGAAGTTCAATGACATTGAATGTAAATGCATTATTTACAAAAGCTCCCCTGCATTTGGAGGATAATTTTTAAACAAAATTTAAAAAATTATTTGGAAGACTACATTTAAAAAAGTCTAACTTTAAATAAGTATTAGATTATGTTAATCACTAGGCTATTTTTTGGTAAATTCAAAACTTGAATGGCATTCAATAAATTTTAAAATAGTTGAAAATCAAATAGAAATGCTTTGACTAGATACTTAATGACCCCATTATGGAAAACATGAAAGAAATGAGAAATTGGTTGAACAAATTTAATTTGGATCATCCATTTGTGATTGCCGGACCTTGTAGCGCCGAAACCGAAGAACAAGTATTGACAATTGCTCATGCCTTAAAGGATTCTAAAGTAAGCGTTTTTAGAGCTGGAATTTGGAAACCTAGAACGCGTCCGGGAGGATTTGAAGGTGTTGGAGAAATTGGATTGAAATGGTTGAAGAAAGCCAAAGCAGAAACAGGATTGCTTATGGCAATAGAAGTCGCCACCGCCGCTCATTGTAAATTAGCTTTAGAATACGACATCGATGTTTTATGGGTGGGTGCTCGTACTACTGCTAATCCATTTGCAGTTCAAGAAATTGCCGATACTTTAAAGGGAACGGATAAAATTATATTAATTAAAAATCCTATAAACCCAGACATGGCTTTGTGGTTGGGTGGTGTTGAACGGATGCATGCTGCAGGAATCAAGAATTTAGGAGTTATCCATAGAGGTTTTTCTACGTATGAAAAAACAAAATACAGAAACATTCCAGAATGGCAAATTCCTATTGAATTGCAAAATAAATTCCCTGATTTACCATTAATTATAGATCCATCACACATTACAGGAAATCGTAATATGATTCTTGAGGTAACCCAAGAAGCATTAGATTTGAATTATGATGGAATGATTATTGAAACCCATAATGATCCCGATAATGCATGGAGTGATGCCGCTCAACAAGTAACCCCAGAGGCGCTGAAACAAATCATAAAAGATTTAAAAATAAGAAAATCAGACAGTGATGCTGATGAATTTACCAGCAAAATGAGAAAGTTGAGAGCCAACATTGATATTTTGGACGCTAATTTATTGGAGCTTTTGGGCAAACGAATGAAAATTGCAGACAAAATTGGCCAAGTAAAGAAAGAAGCTAACGTTGTGGTGCTTCAAAACAATCGTTGGAATGAAATTCTTGAAAAAATGATTCTCGAAGGGGGCAATAAAGGTTTGACAGAAGAATTTATACTAAAATTATTTAAAGCCATCCATCAAGAAAGTATCAGTCATCAAGAAAAAATATTAAATTCATAATAATTTTTGACTACATGCCGCTTCTAATAGCTTCTACAGGGTCTAATCTAGATGCAGAAATTGCAGGCAAAATACCAGAAATTAATCCAATTATGGCGGCTAATCCGGTTCCTAAAAGAATATTTCCTACTCCTAATATAAATTCAAAACCAAGCGTGTTTGTAAGTATAATTGATATTATCCATACTAAAAGTAAACCAATGGTACCACCTAAAACACAAAGAATAACGGCTTCAAACAGAAATTGAAATAAAATAAATTTGTTTTTAGCACCTAACGATTTTTGAATTCCAATCAGATTGGTGCGTTCTTTTACAGAAACGAACATAATGTTGGCAATTCCGAAGCCACCAACAAGAAGCGAAAACCCACTTATAATCCAACCAATCATTTTCATTTGACCAATAAGACCATCTATCAGATTGGTAAAACCTGAAAAAACATTGATGAAAAAATTATCTATTTCGCCCGCTTTCAATCCTCTTAGACTTCTTAATTTTTGTTCTAATTCTGCTTTATAAGCATCCATATCGATTCCTGATTCTGGTTTAATGACAACAACATTGGTTAACATTTCATTATTGTCACCGTACAAACGTCGTATAAAATTAACAGGTATATAAGCAGAAGTATCGTCACTTTCACCAAAAATTCCGGCTCCTTTTTTCTTTAAAACTCCAATAACAGTAAAGCGCTGACCATAAAGCCGTACATTTTTCCCTATTGGTTCTAAGCCGTCAAAAAGCGAATTAGCAATTTCATTTCCCAATACAATTACGGTTGACCCTGAATTGGCTTCTGCTTCGTTGTAGAACCTGCCTTTTTCAAACTCCAATCCTTGAATATCTATAAATTCGTGTGAAACCGGAACTATATTAATATCGCTTACTGTTTTTGAATCATATTTTATAGCTTCATGTTTGGTAAAAATCTGAAAAACCATTTGCTCCGTATGTGTAACAGCGTTTTTCAAATATGTATACTCATCGTATTTCATATTTGGAAACTGTTCTCTTTTCCATCGTGGAATTTCAGAAGGACCAAATGAGCCTTTGAATAAATAAATGGTGTTTTTGTCTAATGTACTTAAATCTTTAGTGATTTTTCGGTTTAAAGAATCCACCGCAGCAAGTACAGCTATGATAGAGAAAATGCCAATAGTCACACCTAGTAGCGATAAAAAAGTACGCAGTTTGTTGTTTCGCAAAGCGTTCATTGCAAATCCAAAACTCTCACTTAATAAACGAAGATAAACTACCATAAGAACTACTTTTACTGAACTGTAAATTTCTATATTTTTTTCTCAATTACCTAATTTAAAAAAGGCAAGCACAAAAAGCTGTATTTTTTAATTAAGCTATTTTTCAAATTGTTAAACCGAGACATTTTCCAATTAAAAACCTATTTTTGCATTTTAAATCTAACTACAAAATGAATACAACTAAAAAAATGCAATCCGCTTTAATATCCGTTTTTTCAAAAAATGGACTTGAACCAATTGTAAGACAACTAAACAAGCAAAATGTTACAATTTATTCCACCGGAGGAACCGAAGATTTTATAAAAAATCTGGGAATTCCTGTAATTCCTGTTGAAGATGTAACATCGTATCCTTCTATTTTGGGCGGAAGAGTCAAAACATTGCATCCAAAAGTTTTTGGGGGTATTTTAAATCGTCAAGACAACGAACGCGACGTGCAACAAATGCAAGAATTCAATATTCCACAAATTGACCTTGTGATTGTTGATTTATATCCGTTTGAAAAAACAGTAGCGTCTGGCGCATCAGACGAAGATATTATAGAAAAAATAGACATTGGGGGTATTTCTTTGATCCGTGCTGCGGCAAAGAATTTCAAAGACACCGCAATTGTTGCCTCTGTAGAGGAATATGGTTTGCTTTTAGACTTAATTGAAAGTCAAAATGGCAGTACCACTTTAGACAACCGAAAGTATTTGGCTACAAAAGCTTTTAA